>NZ_FNXZ01000003.1:0-234746 GCF_900108865.1 Streptococcus sp. 45
TGCTGTTATGCGGTATTAGCTATCGTTTCCAATAGTTATCCCCCGCTAGTAGGCAGGTTACCTACGCGTTACTCACCCGTTCGCAACTCTTCCAACTTTAGCAAGCTAAAGTCTTCAGCGTTCTACTTGCATGTATTAGGCACGCCGCCAGCGTTCGTCCTGAGCCAGGATCAAACTCTCATTTAATCTTGTTCTCATTCTGTCACTGACAGATTTATCGTTTTTTGACAGGTTACTTCCGTAACCCACACGTTTGGTTCGTATTGTTCAGTTTTCAAAGGTCTTTGTCTCACTCGAGACAACTTCTATATTCTATCAAATTTGAAATCCTTTGTCAACATCTTTTTTCAAGAAATTTTCAAGTTCTTTTCAAATTTGTTACCGCTGCCCTCTCGAACAACAGCTATATTAGTTTATCATTTCTTCAACGCTTTGTCAAGAAGTTTTTTAACTTTTTTTCAAAGCCTTTTGAAATGTTTGCTGCTTCAAACAACAGCTTATTTAGTATACTAAACTTCATTTCCTCTGTCAACAGTTTTTTTAGCTTTTTTGATTTATTCTAGCTACCTCCATATTAGCAGCTAATAAGCCCGTTTTTAAGCGTATTATTTGAGCACTACTTTTCTATTGGGAGATAAAAAAAGAAGGCTCTACGAGCCTTCTTTTGTCTTTTCTGACTGTTTTCTACCTATTATGTAGATTATTCTTCAGAATCATCCATTTTTTCTTTGACTTCATCATATGAAAGAGCGTGTGCTTTTTCTGTATCGTTTTCTAATTCTTCAGGAACCTTACCTGTTTCATAGATAGATTTAATTTGTGCAGCATCAAGTGTTTCATATTTAAGAAGTGCTTCAGCAATAAGTTTATGAGTTTCACGATTATTATTGATAATATCAGCCGCTTTATTGCGTGCTTCATTTAGAAGCGCACGAACTTCATCATCAATCATTTGTGCTGTTTGTGATGAATATGATTTTTCCGGAGAAACTTGACCAGCCATGATGGCGTGGTTACCCTCATATTGAACAGGACCTAGTTTTTCACTCATACCATATTCAGTTACCATTGCACGAGCTAATTGAGTTGCTTGTTCGAAGTCATTTGATGCACCAGTTGTTTGAGCATTAAAAATGATTTCTTCTGCAACACGTCCACCCATCAAACCAGCTAACTGTTCTTTAAGATCAGACTTAGAGTGTAACATTTGATCTTCTTTCGGAAGAGCAATCATGTATCCACCAGCACGTCCACGAGGGACAATTGTGACTTTATGGACAACGCGAGCACTTGAGAGCACTAAACCAACGATTGTGTGTCCAGCTTCATGGTAAGCAACCATTTCACGTTCACGTTGTGAAATAGTACGGTCTTTCTTAGAAGGACCTGCAATAACTCTATCTTCGGCTTCATCAATATCTGAAGCATCAATTTTAGTTTTATTACGACGTGCAGCAACCAAGGCAGCTTCATTCAAGACATTTTCAAGATCAGCACCGACAAATCCAGGGGTTTGTTGTGCAACAACTTTTAAGTTAACATCTTCTGCCAATGGTTTGTTTTTAGCATGTACTCGAAGAATAGCTTCACGTCCTTTAACGTCTGGACTTCCTACAAGAATCTTACGGTCAAAACGTCCTGGACGCAAAAGAGCAGGGTCTAAGACATCACTACGGTTAGTTGCGGCAATAACGATGATGTTTTCGTTTCCTTCAAAACCATCCATTTCAATAAGGAGTTGGTTAAGAGTTTGTTCACGTTCATCATTTCCGCCACCCATACCAGCACCACGTCTGCGACCAACAGCATCGATTTCATCGATAAAGATAATCGCACGTTCAGCTTTCTTAGCATCTTCAAAGAGTGATCGAACACGACTCGCACCGACACCCACAAACATTTCAACAAAATCAGAACCTGAAATTGAGAAGAATGGAACGCCAGCTTCACCAGCGACAGCTTTCGCAAGTAATGTTTTACCTGTTCCTGGAGGGCCTTCAAGAAGGACCCCAGCTGGAATACGAGCACCAAGAGCTTTATATTTCTTAGGATTTTTCAAGAAATCAACAACTTCAACAAGTTCTTGTTTTTCTTCCTCTGCTCCAGCAACATCAGAGAATCTTACTTTAACATCACCTTTATTTTGTGACTTAGCTCGATTCTTACCAAAACTCATCGCACCACGAGCACCATTACCGCCTTGATTCATCATCATGAAGAAGAAGGCAATCACTAAGATAAGTGGAAGATAAGTTAGCGCCAAAGATAGCCAAGCTCCGCTTGAACTTTCTTGTTTGATGTTCACATCAACATCTGCTTTTTCAGCTGCTTTAGTAAGTGTATCAATAGAAGAATCACTTGGTAAAATAATTGATGTAAACTCAGTGACTGATGTCGAGTTATTTCCTTCTAAGAATGGAAGAGAGGCACTTGATTTAGTTTTTTTAGGTTTCGAATACTTACCACTTACTTCAATAATGCTACCGTTTGGCTGGTAAGTAATCGATTTAATATCACCCGCTTTAATTTGTTTAACCAAAGTCGAGTAATTAATTTGTTGGCTTTGTGTACTTGTTCCTCTCAAATAGTATTGAAATGCGGTAATAGCCGCAATAATAACAAGAATATAAATAAAGGAATTTTTTACAAAGCCATTATTTTTGTTATTTTTCATATATAACTAACGACTTTCTACTAATTTGAATAGATTTCTTCTTTCAAAACGCCAACATATGGTAAATTACGGTAACGTTCAGCATAGTCAAGACCAAACCCTACAATAAATTCGTTTGGAACATCATAGCAGACATAGTCAGCTTCGATGTCAACAACACGACCTTCTGGTTTATCAAAAAGGGTTGCGATTTTTACTGAATTTGCTTTACGGTATTTGAACATATCACGAAGGTATTTTAAAGTACGACCTGTATCGATAATATCTTCGATAAAGACAACATCACGACCTTCAATGTTCGTATCAACGTCTTTAAGGATTTTTACTTCACCACTGCTTTTTACTCCGCCGTGGTAGCTAGAGACAACCATAAAATCAATTTCGACATGTGTGTCGATATGTTTAATCAATTCTGCCATAAAAGGTACAGAACCTTTCAAAACACCAATTAATAGAGGATTTTTACCTTCATAGTCTTTTGTAAGTTGTGCGCCTAATTCTTTGGTTTTGGCAATAATCTCCTCTTCAGAATACAACACTTTTTCAATATCTTGTTCAAGCATGACATCACCTATTTCTAATTTTTTCAATATACAATTTGCCCTCCATTATATCATGTTTAGAGGGTTTTCTCAAATAAGTTTTATCAGCAACCTGGACAAAAATAATTTTTCCATCCTGCTCGCCGATAATGGCATTGGCACGTTCTTGACTTGGAATTTTCTCATCGATAAAAAGCCTACGCAATTTTTTCGAAAAATCTCCAAAATCAATGCGGTCACCTTCCTGTCTTTTTCTCAAAAGAATAGGATTTAAACTGTAAACAGCTATGCCTTCCTTATCTTTGCTAACAAATTGAAATTGAAACTGACCATAATTGACTATACTGTTATATTCTAGCATCTTTTGAGCTAGTTCCCCATCGGTCTTAGGGCTGATTTTTTTCACTTGAAATGTTTCATAATCTTTAACTAGCCAGTAATCTGATTTCACATGATAGTTAGCATTAGATTTATTTCTTAAAAGATGCAACATTTCCTCAAATTGTCCATGAGACACTTGCAATTCAGGAAAGTTTTCAAGGTAATTTTGAAAAAGAATAGCTTGAACTGCAGGAGTCTGAGCTAAAAATTGAGAGCAATTTGTTGGATCAATATCCTTTGTTAAATCCTGAAAAGCTTGGAAAAGTTGCTGACTTTCATTTCCAAGATAACGAAGGGCTTGTTTAAATTTAGGATTTTCTTCCTCTAAAATTGGAAAATAGCGATTCCTAATACGATTTCTCAAAAAGTCTAAAGAGCGGTTGGTATCATCTTCAAAGTGGAAGATATCAGGTAACTCTTTTTTAGAATACGCCAAAAATGGTCGAATCAATTCACCATCACCAAATGCATTCACGGTTTGCATTCCTGATAAATGGCGTAAACGACTGCCACGTAACAGTCGCATAAAAATCGTCTCAGCTTGGTCATCGGCATGATGTGCTGTTACAAGTGCTGTATAAGAATGCTCAGCCATCAACTCTTTAAAAAACTTGTAACGAAAATCACGCGCAGCTGTTTCCGAAAAAGCCCCAGAAAAGTAGGCTACATAAATCGGAATTTGGTGCTCTTTTGCCCATTCTCGCAAATAAGCTTCTTCAGTGTCTGACTCAAGACGTTGTTTATGATTCACGTGAGCAATAGCAATCTCTACTCCGAGTTTTTTTCGGTATATATACAAAAAGTGTAGCAGATTCATAGAATCTACTCCACCTGATACAGCTATTAAAACTTTTTTATGTTTGGCAAAATAAGCCTTTTTTTGAATTTCTTTTACTAATTTATCATACATAAGACATCACTTATTTTAAAATATTGTAAACGTCATTAGCGATATTTGAAATATCGTCGTAAGAAGCATTATTGGTAAAAATTGATAAGATGAACGGTTGATCAGCATAAACAATAGCAACGTCATGTCTGTAGTCGTAAGCATCACCAATTTTGTGAGCTACTTGAACATTGATATCTTTAGAGATACGTGCATTGTCAAAAGCAGTTGATGACAAATACGAAATGATTTCGCCATTTTGCTGATAAATAGCTTCCATTAAATCAGCAGCTGTTTTAGAAGACATTTCACGTGTCTTCATATCAAAATTAGTATTGGTTACAGCACTAATGTCTGAGGTGAAATGCTCACCATATTGTTTAGCGACATAATAACCTAAAATATTTGTCGCAACGTTATCAGAGTTCTGACAAACAGCTTTTAATAAATCTTCAACGCTGTAATCCTTATTATCAGCTGTTTTGCTAATTTTTCCGCTACCGCTTGGGTTATAAGCTTTAGCAAAGGTATTCACATCAGCAGTGTATTTTAGTTTATCATCCATCTTAACACTGCCATCCTGAATTTTTTCTTCAACGTAATACAGTGTCGCTAATTTGGCAACACTAGCTGCATACATTGTTGTATCAGGATTAATCCCTGCTGTTTCTTGGGTTGACAGTTGTTTAACGTAGATGGAATAGTTACCTTTATTATACTTCTGATTGAGAACCTGCTGAACTTTTTCCATACGATTATCAGTATCAGACAAAGCTTCTTCGCTAATCCATCCTTTACCATCAACTTTATAATAAGTTCCATGATGAGTTGTCGCTTTTTGTGAAACAGTTACTGCTTGATAAGCAGTTAAATCTGTTTTTGCTTCTTGTGTTCCAACAACATATGGTGATTGATAAACTTGAAAACCATCCTTTAGCCAGTAGTTTTCTGACAATGACTCTTGGCTAAGAATAACATCATCGTAAATCAACTGGCGGCTAGCTTCAATATAGTTACCATCTGATAACTCAAAAACAGGTTGAGAGTTATCATTAATCAGAATGCTAACAATATCCAATTGACTATTAGCAGCGATTGTTCTAGAAACAACTGTTAGATTACTATCTTTATAAATCTCGCTAGTTTTAGCAAGGACTGGATTTGAGGGCACAGCATCAAAGTAAGTTGTCGATGCTGCCACACCAGCTGTCAATTGGTATTTTGCTGCATTACTTAAATCAACATTTTTTTCGGTACTAACAACAGAAAGAGAAGTCAAGAAAAATGGTATTAGCATCACTGCGAATAGTTTTTTCATTGGCTCCTCCTTTCATTCTTTTTTAGTTGATTGATGATTTTCTTCTCGTAATTTTTGATTTTCTTCAGCCAATTCTTCTAGCTTTTCATCAGAATAAGCTAAAAATTTTTCAATAGTTTCGATTAAATTTTCCATATTATTTTGGTAATAGATTTGGCAATGGGTAAACCGTTTCGCCTGAGCGTGATAAATAATATTTTGCACGAGCATACTTTTCAACGTAGTTCTCGTCTTTTAAGCGATTTGCCAAAACTTTTTCAGCGTCTGTTTCTACAACAAGATTGTCGTAAGTTTTCTGAAGTGACACAACTTTATCTTTACGCTCTTGTAATGTTTGGTAACTTTTAACTAGGTTGTAAGTTGGCAAAATAAACAACAACATAACAACAATCAAAATCCATCCCATAAAACGATTACGTTTACGATTTTCTTCTTCCATGTAACGTTTTTTGGTATTTTCATCATTGATGTATTGATTGTTCAATTGAACGATATTAGGCTTCTCCATCCGCTTCTATCCTTGTTTCATTAATAATTTCATACATCTTAGTGGCGTCTTCTTTTTTGGTACTATCCTTCATTTCCAAAACGCGCACTGTCAGTAATTTATTTCCAAAACGAATTTCAACTTCGTCGTTAATTTTTAAATCAGTTGATGATTTAGCTAAGATACCATTTACTTTAATACGCCCTTTATCAGCTACTTCTTTAGCAACTGGACGGCGTTTTATAATACGGGATACTTTTAAATATTTATCTAATCTCATAATATTCTACCTCGCAATCTTTTCTATTTTATCACTTTTTTTCAGAAAATAGATGTTTTCAATCTGTTTGTTAAGATAATGTAATAAAAAGAGAGCTTATGCTCTCTTAGTTCTATAAAGTTAGATAGACGGTGTTTTAATAAAAAACTAGGGTAGAAACAACAACTCCAACAAAGAAAATAAGCCAAGTGACAGTTAACAAACTAAAGACAATATCTCTCTAAAAAAGTTTATCTTAACCTTTTTCTCTGGATTAAAAAAATTAAGAATGTCTGTATAGGTCTGAAGTTCGCGATTTTTTACAATATATAATATTTGAAAAAGAGAATAGGCAACTGGCAATGCTAATAAAGTCAAAATGACAACTACTTGCCCTTTATCAAATAAATAACGTGTTCCAAACGCAACTGAAAAAATAAACCAAGAAATTCCTCCAAGGATAAGCCATTTCTTAAATTGCGACTGGTCAACCTGATGTTTCATAATATCAACATCTCCTTTAATTAGATGATCTAAGGAAACATCAAAATAATTAGCCATCAACAAAAGTGAATTGATATCTGGGTAAGTCTTGCCCCTCTCCCAATTGGAAATTGTTTGACGTGAAACATAGAGTTTTTCTGCTAACTCTTCTTGAGAGAGATTCTTTTCTCTTCTCAATTCAGCTAATCTGCGTTCAAATTCCATTTTGACCTCCTTGACAATACCAGTCTAAACTTTACCAAAAAGTTTACCATAAAATCTCTTTGCTAAACTAGCTTTCTACTGTCAAAAGGCTTTGACATTTAGTCTTCTTTAGCTTTTCTTGCTTTAATCTCAGCTAGCATGCTACCAAATTTTTGGAGTTCTTCTAAAATTTCATAGTCCTTTTTACCTCTAACATTAAAGGTAATTTCAATTTTTCCTTGGTTCTCACCGATTCGAGCTTTCAAATCTGTCTTAGAAAGAGCCTCGAAATAATCTTGAGTCAAATAATGTTGTAGCGAAGCTTTTTCAAAACGCACCAAAAGATTATTATCTTTACGTTCAACAAGTTCTGTAAAGGCATTGTCCATGTAGGATTTCACAAGACCAATCTCAAGAAGGTAAGCGACTTGATCTGGGTATTCTCCAAAACGGTCAATCAATTCATCTTGTAAACTTTGGTAATCTTTAAGACTCTCAATTTCACGGATACGTTTGTAAATTTCAATTTTTTGACGCTCGTCATCAATGTACTCACTTGGAAGATAAGCATCAATTTGTAGGTTAATCTCAGCATTACTCTTACGACGTGCTTGAGATTTACCTTTTTTCTTAGCAATCGCTTCTTCTAATAATTGAGAATACATCTCAAAACCGACAGAATCAATAAAACCGCTCTGTGAAGCACCTAAGATATTTCCTGCACCACGAATAGATAAGTCACGCATAGCAATTTTGAATCCAGAACCAAGCTCTGTAAATCCTTTGATGGCATCTAAGCGTTTTTCAGAGACTTCGGTCAAAATCTTATCTGGACGATACATGAGATAAGCATAAGCAATACGATTTGAACGACCAACACGACCACGAAGTTGATACAAGGTTGACAAGCCCATGTGGTCAGCATTTTCAATGAACAAGGTATTGACGTTAGAAATATCAACACCTGTCTCAATAATCGTTGTGGCAACGAGAACATCGTAAACACCTTCAATAAAGTCCATCAAGGTGTTTTCAAGCTGAATTTCACTCATTTGACCATGAACGAATCCAATACTTGCTTCAGGCACCAATTCTTGTAACTCAGAAACCTTTTGATCAATCGTGTCAACGCGATTGTAAACGTAGAAAACTTGACCACCACGATCAATTTCACGAATAATAGCTTCGCGAATCAGACCTGGATTAGTTTCCAAGACATAAGTCTGAACAGGGTAACGATTTGTCGGTGGTGTTTCAATCACAGATAAATCACGGATACCAAGCATAGACATGTGAAGTGTACGAGGAATTGGAGTTGCTGTTAAGGTTAAGACATCAACTTTAGTCTTAAGCTCTTTTAGTTTTTCCTTGTGTTTGACACCAAAACGTTGCTCTTCATCGATAATAATCAAGCCCAAATCTGCAAACTCTACATCTTTAGATAACAATCGGTGAGTTCCGATAATAATATCAACTTGACCTTTTTTCAATTTTTCCAAAGTGGCTGTCTGCTCTTTTTTACTTTGGAAACGACTAAGCACATCAACAGCTACAGGATAATTCTCAAAACGCTCTGAGAAATTTGTAAAGTGTTGCTGAGCAAGCACGGTAGTCGGCACCAAAACGGCTACTTGTTTGTGGTCTTTAACAGCCTTAAAGGCGGCACGCATAGCAACCTCTGTTTTACCAAAACCAACATCACCAACCAAAAGTCGGTCCATCGTTTTTTCTTCTTCCATATCGTGTTTGATTTCTTTTATAGAACGAAGTTGGTCTTCTGTCTCTACATAAGCAAAGTCGTCATCAAACTCTTTTTGCAAGTCATCGTCCGGTGAGAAGGCAAAACCTTTCAGTTGACTACGTTCTGCGTATAGTTTCAACAAATCATCAGCAATATCTTCAACTTGTTTAGAAACCTTTTGTTTCGTTTTTTGGAAACGTCCATCGTTTAATTTATTGATTTTTGGCTCTTTACCATCAGCAGAAACATATTTTGATAGACTTTCAATTTGTTCCACAGGAAGAGAAATCGTTGAAGATCCTTGGTATTGAATCGTTAAATAGTCACGGTGTACCCCATGAATTTCAATAGTTTCAATTCCTAAAAATTGACCGATTCCATGAACATGGTGAACCACATAATCACCCTTAGAAAGTTCATTGTAATCTTTCAAACGTTCTGCATTGCTGATATTTGAACGACGGATGCGACGTTTGACTTTTTTATGATAAATTTCGTGCTCAGTGATTAAAACAATTTTATCGTCAGCAAAGTAAAAACCATTTGATAAATTGCCGACTACTAATTGCGCTTGATGTTCTTGTAAATCATTTGCATCAACTATCGGCAAATCCAAACCATATTCTTGCAGGTTCTCTTGCAGACGTTCTAAACCGTGTGGGGTATCTGATTGAACTAAAATAGTAGCTTTTGATTTTTGATAACGATTAATCTCATCAATCAAAAGCGGAAATTGATTAAAGAATTCTTGCATCGGGTATTGGGTGAAATTGTGTAATTTATCAAATTTCAGATTTCCCAATCCTTTATGGAAGTTTGAAAAGAAGGTTGCTGGTTGGTATTGACGTAATTCCTTATAAATATCAGCAAAGTAAACCAAACTTGACACAGCTTTACCACGTTGTAAATCTTCTGTCAATAGATTAGCAACCTCTAAATCAAACTTGGCATTGCGGTCAACCAACTTTTGAAAATCATCAAAGAAGACTGGTGTCCCTTTTGGAATATAATCGAGAAGTGTCCACTCTTTAGCATAAAAGAGAGACAAAAAACGTCTAATGTCTTGATGTCTATACTGCTCTTGTGTGGCTGCATAAAGTTCACTCAAATAAGCTTGTTGGTCATCCTTTGCAGTTTCAAGATACCTCTCAAAAGCTTGACTAGCTCTAGCAAAGTCCTCTTCTGACAAAATCAACTCATCCGCTGGATAAATCGTTACTTGTTCAACATTGCTAAGAGATTTTTGAGTCTGTGCATCAAATTGACGAATACCATCAACTTCATCACCAAAGAATTCCAAGCGGTACGGATAATCTGCCGTAATCTCATAGATGTCGACAATATCACCACGTCGGCTAAACTCGCCAGGATTCAAAACCTGAGAAACTTTTTGGTAACCAACGTTTGACAAGACCTTTACAACCTTGTCAAGGTTGTAATCCTCTCCGACAAGAAAATTCAATTGACTTTCTGAGTAAGTTTTAGGATTTGGCAACAAAACACGAGCACCAACTAGACTCGTAATCAAGATACCTGATTGTTTTTTATCTTGTAAAAAATTCAAAGCTTCTAAGCGAGAATGAGCTTTATCCATCGAAGCAAAAATGAATTCTGCAGCAGCAACATCATCCGCAAAAAACGTATAAACCTTATTCTCACCAATCAAACTAGATAAATCACTAGCCAATTTTTCAACTTCATTTTGAGTTGAGGTGATAATCACTATTTTTTCTTCATTAGCTTGATAAGCTGAAGCTATAGCAAGAGCTCTACTTGCTCCTGACAAACCCATAATAAGCTGTCTACCAAGATTAGACACGCCTGCATGCCAACTTTGGATTAGCTTATTTTGGCTAAATAAATCGATAATATTCATAGATTTACCCATTAAATTTTTGCATTGTTTTTACAAAATCAGCTTCCTGTAAATAAAATTGAACAGCATCATTAACTTTTTCTAGTGTGTTAGTGACTGTAATATAGTCATCCTTGTCAAATTTTCCAAGCACATGGTCAACAACTGAGCGACCTTGTTTAGGACGTCCAATCCCAACTTTAATACGGTCAAACGCTTGTGTCCCTGTGTGTGCAATAATTGACTTGATACCATTATGACCACCAGCTGAGCCTTTTTGACGAAGACGAATACGCCCGACTTCCATATCTAGGTCATCATAAATCACCATAAAATCTTCAATGGCAATATTATAATAAGTCAGCAAAGCATGTACCGCAATTCCTGAATTATTCATAAATGTAGTTGGTTTGACCAAGTACACTTTTTCACCATTGATAAAGGCAGAACCAACTTCTGCTTTGAAGTTTTTGTCTTCTGAAAAAGTCACATTCAAATCTTTAGCTAGACGATCAATTGCCATAAATCCGATATTATGGCGTGTTTCGTGATATTTACTGCCTGGATTTCCCAGACCTACGATCATTTTTACCATTATTTTTTCCTTTCAAATGTCAAAAGGGCTGGAAAAAATTTTTTCCAACCTCACTTGATTTTCAATTATTAGTTAGCTTAGACGTTAAAGCGGAATTCCATGATGTCACCATCTTGAACCACATATTCTTTCCCTTCTTCACGAAGACGACCTGCTTCTTTAACAGCTTTTTCTGAACCGTATTTGATTAAATCATCATAAGACATTGTAATTGCACGGATGAATCCACGTTCGAAGTCAGAGTGAATGATACCAGCTGCTTGAGGTGCTTTGATACCACGTTTAAATGTCCATGCACGAACTTCTTTTTCACCTGCAGTGAAATAAGTTCCAAGACCAAGCAAGTGGTAAGCTGCACGAGTCAAACGGTCGACACCAGATTCTTTCAAGCCAAGATCTTCAAGGAAGAATTCTTTATCTTCATCGTCAAGTTCAGAGATTTCTTCTTCTGCACGTGCTGAGATAACAACAACTTCAGCATTTTCAGTTGCTGCAAATTCACGAATTTGTTTCACATATTCGATGTCGTCTGGATTAGCAACTTTATCTTCATCAACGTTTGCTACGTAAAGAACTGGTTTTGTTGTCAAAAGGAACAATTGTTTAACAATTTTTTGTTCATCTTCTGTGAATTCAATTGTACGAGCTGATTTTCCATCTTCAAGCACTGGCTTGATTTTTTGAAGAACGTTAAATTCTGCAACAGAATCTTTGTCTTTTTGTGTACGTGCTACTTTTTCGACACGCGCATAACGTTTGTTAACAGATTCCAAGTCAGCAAGAATCAATTCCAAGTTAATAGTATCGATGTCAGCAAGTGGGTCAACAAAGGCATCTTCACGCCCTTGTTCACGCATAACGTTCTCGTCATCAAAAGCACGAACAACGTGAACAATCGCATCAACTTCACGGATGTTAGCAAGGAATTTGTTACCAAGACCTTCACCACGAGAAGCACCTTTTACGATACCTGCAATATCAGTAAATTCAAATGTTGTTGGGACTGTTTTTTTAGGGGTGATAAGCTCAGTCAATTTTTGTAGGCGTTCATCAGGAACTTCTACCATACCAACGTTAGGATCGATTGTCGCGAAAGGATAGTTAGCAGCTTCCGCACCTGCTTTAGTAATCGCATTAAAAAGAGTTGATTTTCCGACGTTTGGTAAACCAACAATACCTGCTGTTAAAGCCATATTTTATTAGTCTCCGTTAAATTTATTCAATCACAACTATTATAGCATAAAATCACTTAAAAAAGCCCGCTATATGCGCAGACTTAATGATTTTAAATATTATAATACTTTCTTCAACTTGCGTTCAAAATCATGACGGCTCATCATGACAATATGATCACAGTTTGTACAACGAATTTTAATATCTGCTCCAATACGAACGACTTCCCATTCGTTGGCTTTTTTGCCAGTTGCTTTAACAGTACACGCATGAGGTTTCTTCATCTCAACAAGACTTCCGATTTCGTACATGATTTCTCCTTTACAAATAAATATAACGTTTTTGCGGCATTAGTGTGACTTCATCAAGCGACACAATTTCACCATCAATCTCAATTAAACTTTTTTCAGGATTTTTTATGGTCACACTTTTGTAGGGATGATGCTGCAGGTAAGGGGAATGCTCATGCACTTTAAGAACTAAACTTAATAAAACAAGCACACGTTCCCACAAGGTTTCACCTTTGGCATACACGCAGTCTAGCTGTTCCAAATAAGCTGTGGCATGGGGCCAAATCATAACACCACCACCAAAGTAAGTATTGTTAGCCAGCGAAAAGAAAAACTGATTTCTAAGTTCAAGGACTTCTCCTGCTTCTGTCTCTAGACAAAGTGAAGCAAAAGCTGGTTTCTTAATCAAGCATTGAATCGCTGTTAGGATGTAAGTCAATTTTCCTAAATGATATTTGTTCAGTTTAGCTTTTAGCTGAGACTGTTCAACATGATTAATAACCCAAGAAACAAACCCCAAATCTAAACTGTTTAAAACCAAGCCATTTTGGTAAGTATAAACCGTAATTTCTTTTGGAGCTTGCTTAGTCGACTCAATAAGGTGTGTTAATTCTTTTTTCAATCCAAGAGCACGCGCAAAATCATTTCCTGACCCCATTGGATAATACGCAAAGGGAATATCAGCTGGCAGGTAATATAAAACTTTGGATAAGGTACCATCACCACCAAGAATCAATAATCTATCTTTCTCAGGTTGAAAGGTCTCTAAAACATCATTGACTTGATTTTCTTCGTCATCTGGATAACGCGTCAGAAAAACAGCCATCTCTTGATTCAATTCATTTTTCAACCTTGTAATAACTTCTTTGGCACTACGATTTCCTGAATGAGGATTAGCAATAATATAAAGTGTCATATCAAGAAATATTATAACATAAAAAGCAAGAGCACTGTATAGACAGTGCCCTTGCTGGAGATTATGAAAAAGAAAAGTTTTAGGATGATTATAGTATACGAATTCATCCTTAAAGTTTCCTTAAAGAATTTTAGTTTGTACGAACCGGTGTGATTAATTGGATAAAGTTTTCAGCATCATCACCTGGCATCAACGTAAATGGACGAACTGGTGAGATAAAGCGAATCACAACTGTTTCACTCTTCAAGGCTTTAAGAGCTTCAATCAAGTAAGTTGGGTTAAAGCTGATTGTCAAATCGCTACCTGATTGATCAATAATATCCAATTCTTCGTTAACTTTACCAACTTCAGGAGAGTTAACGTGTGCTGAAACGCTGTTATTTGTAATTTCAAGCTTAACAGTACCATTTTGTGTGGCATTTGAAATCAAATGAGCACGTTCCATAGCTGAACGAAGAGCACCTGTATTGAAGGTTACTTCTGTTTCAAATGAATTTGTCAACAAACGGTCTGTATCAGGATAATTTCCCTCTAATAGACGTGTATAGAAGCTAATGTAGTCACTTCTGAAAAGCATTTGACTATCTGAGAAGAAGACTTCTACTGTTTCGATATCATCTGTAAAGACTGCTGCAAATTCACGAAGAGATTTACTTGGAATAACAACGTTAAAGTCGTTTGAAGTATTGTCCAAAGTTAATTTGCGTTGGCTCATGCGGTGTGAGTCAGTAGCAACCGCTTTGAAATCTTTGTGGTCGCTAAGCACCATGTGAACACCAGTTAAAATTGGACGACTTTCTTGAAGGCTAGCTGCAAAAGCTGTTTCGGTAATGATTGACTTTAATAATTTTGTTTCAATAACAAGAGGATTTTCAGTAGCCATTTCTTGAAGACGTGGGTAAAGGTCAACATCTTTCCCTTTAAGAGTGATTTCTGATTTACCACTTGTCAAAACGATTTGGTGATGTTCAATTTCTTCAAAATCTAAAGTAACATCTGGAAGACTTGAAACAATGTTAATAAAGAAGTTTGCTTCTAATAGAACTGCACCTGGTGATGTAATCAAAAGACCTGCATTTTCATTAGAAGTTGGAATAGTATTTTCAATTGAAATTTGTCCATTTGAACCTGTTAAGGTGATATTACTATTTTGAACTTCAATTTTGATAGTAGATAATACAGGAATTGCATTCTTCGAAGAGATTGCTCTCTTGGTAGCATTCAATGCTTGAAGAAAGAAGGATTTATTAATTGAGAATTTTATCATGAAGATAACTCCTTTAATTTATAAGTATTAAGTTAGTAGTAGTAGTAGGTCTTGTTTATACTGTTGATAACTCCAAAAATGCTATAAAAATCGCGGAATAAGAGTTGTTAACAACCTGTGGATAAATCACATATTTTTTTGCTACTTATCCACAATGCTTATTTGATCTTGTTTTTGATGGTTTCAATTTCGATTCGTAAACTATCGTCTTGAGCCAGCATATTTTTGATTTTATTATAGGCATGAAGAACGGTAGAGTGGTCACGGCCACCAAATTCTTTTCCGATTTTTGGAAGAGAGTTATCAGTCATCTCACGCGCCAAATACATGGCTACCTGACGTGCCAAAACAATATCTTGCGTACGTTTAGTAGCTTTGATTTCTTTGACAGTGACTCCGTAGAATTTCCCAACTTGACTTTGAATTTCTTCTATTGGGATAACCGTCATTTTCGGACCATCTTGCTTACGTGCTCGGATGGCTTCAGCAGCAATGTCGACGGTGATGGTTTGGACTTTTTTGATACTTGCGACAAGGCTAATATCCTTTAAAGCACCTTCTAGGTCACGGACGTTAGAATCAAATTGACCAGCAAGATATTCAATGGTATCCTGCGGGAACACAAAATCATATTCTTGAGTTTTATTGGTCAAAATTGCCACGCGTGTTTCAAAATCAGGCGGCGTGATATTGATTGTCAAGCCCCATTTGAAGCGCGTGACCAAACGTTGTTCCAGATTGTCGAGATGATCTGGCGTGCGGTCACTGGTCAGTACGATTTGTTTGTTGTTATCGTAAAGAGCGTTGAAAGTGTTGAAAAACTCTTCTTGCGTACCAGATAATGTTTTTTTGGCGAGCGATTGAATATCATCAATCAGCAAAACATCAAGATTACGGAATTTTTCTTTCAATTCTTCCATAGTATCTAATCGAATATGGATAACAAATTCATTGATGAAATTTTCAGCTGTGATGTATTTTACACGCGCTTTGGGGTTATTTTGCAATACCGCATTACCAATGGCATTTAGCAAGTGAGTTTTTCCGAGTCCAGGTCCACCCCAGATAAATAAAGGGTTGTAAGTAGTCCCTGGAGCGTCCGCAACGGCATAAGACGCAGAAAAGGCCCAACGGTTTTCATCACCTTGGACAAAGTTGTCAAAAGTATACTTTGTATTTAAATCTGAATCAACCTGGGGCAGGTGGTTTTTTTGTGGTGTTTGGAGAACTTGGGAAGTTGCTTCTTCTACTGCTTGCTTAGCTAAATCTTCTTCGAAGACATAGTTCACGACAATTTCAGCATTATAAACCTCAAAACCAGCCGTTAAAATGATTGGTTTTAAATTTTTATCCCAAAAGAGTTCTTTCATAGGATCTAGGTAAATCGTCGCCGTATTTTGCTCAATTTGAATTAATCGAGCATCTAAAACAAAAAATTCATAAGTTGCTTGTTTTAGTTGACTTTTTGCCAGTTCAAGGACCCTATTCCAAAAAATTTGTTCATTTTCAGTCATAGTCTATTCCTTTTTGTGGATAATTCATAAATTATTTTAACATAAAATCTCAAAGTTTTCCACAACTGTGAAAATAAAAAATCCACACTGTTTATAGGAGTTTTCCACAGGGTGTGGACAACACAGAAAAAGGCCTAAAATCAGTGATTTTGGCCGCTTTTTCTTGTGGAAAACTATGAAATTTAAAAAGAGAAATTCACAAGCTATTTTAGCCTGTTGATAATTCTGTTTAAGTCTTCTTCTGATTGAAAATGTAATTGTAAGTCTCCTTTAAAGCCACTTTTAGAAAGTGATAAGGTGACAGGGAGACCTAATAATTTTGATAATTCTTCTTCTTGATGACGGATAAAAATATCTTTTTTGCTTACTTTAGAAGATGTTTTTTTCTTTTTGACGGATTTTACAGATTGTTCGAGTTTGCGAACGCTCATATCTTCGCTCAGAATTTTTTGGTACCACTTCTCCTGCTCTTTTTCGTCCTTAAGTGTCAGCAGCACACGCGCGTGTCCTTGAGAAAGTTCACCTTTTTCGACGGCATGAGAAATAATCGTCGGTAAATTCAATAAGCGCAAGCAATTAGTGATATATGGTCGTGATTTTCCCATAAATTGTGCCAACTCTTCGTGAGTCATTTGGTTTTTATCGAGTAATTGCTGATAAGCCTTGGCTTCTTCAATAGGATTGAGGTCAGAGCGCTGCAAATTTTCGACAATGGCAAGCTGCATGCTTTCTTGATTAGTAATGTCTTTTATAATTGCAGGAATTTCGCTTAAACCAGCCATTTTTGAAGCTTTGAGGCGTCTTTCGCCTGCAATGAGTTCATAACCAAAAATATCTGATTTACGGACGATTATTGGTTGTATAAGTCCATTTGCTTTTATCGAGCGAGAAAGCTCTTCTAATTCTTCTTGCTTAAATTTCAAACGAGGTTGGTAAGGATTTGGAGCAATATCGTCAATAGGTATGAGATTAAGTGTTTCAATCATAGTTTTTCCCTTTAAAAAATGAAGCTGAGAAGCTCAGCCTCATTAGTTTTTAGTTTTAAATTAAATTATTGATTTGATGAAGAAGAGAGGTCTTGTGTTGTTTTCGTTAGTTTAATAGTTTCTGTTTTCTTGTCAGTACCACGATAGAAGGTTACCTTAATAGAATCTCCAGTTGAATGACCGTAAAGGACACTTTGAAGATCTGTGATAGAAGAAACATCTTTATCATCGATAGCTGTAATCACATCGTATTTTTTAAGTGTTCCTTCAGCAGGCATACCTGATTGAACTGAAGCAACGACGATACCGGCTGTGACGCTAGTTGGAATATTTAGGCGACTGATTGTTGTTGTTGACAAATCGCTTAGGTTAGCCATTGTGATACCAAGTGCTGGACGGATAACTTTTCCGTTTGCTTCTAATTGATTAATAATTTTAACCACATCATTAGCTGGAATAGCAAATCCCATACCTTCTACAGAATTACCTGATCCAGAATCTGAGGTAGAAGAAATTTTACTTGAATTAATACCAATCACTTGTCCTTCAATGTTAATCAAAGCACCACCAGAGTTACCTGGGTTAATAGCAGCATCAGTTTGGATAGCATTAGTTGAAATTGTTTCGCCATCATCGTTAGTCATTGTGACTGTACGGCTTAGACTTGAGATAATCCCTTGGGTTACTGAGTTAGCGTAATCAGTACCTAGAGGGCTACCAATAGCAATGGCTGTTTCACCAACAGTAATTTTATCTGAATCAGCAAATTCAGCTACTGTTGTGACTTTATCAGAAGAAATTTTGACAACGGCGATATCTGAGTAAGTATCGGCACCGACTAATTCACCAACTACTTTTGTACCGTCAGAAAGCATGATTTCGATTTGACTAGCGCCATCGACAACGTGGTTATTAGTAACGACGTAAGCAGAATTGCCATCTTTTTTGTAAATAACCCCAGAACCTTCACTAGCGATGCTTAAATCACTATCTGAGCCATTATTATTAGTGTTATTATCTAAATTGCCACCAAACATTTGCATATACAAATCATTTGAAGAGCTATTTGATTGATAATTGATGACTGATACGACTGCTTCTCCCACTTTTTCGACAGCTTTTGTCGTATCATTAGTATTTGAGTAACTTACTTTACTTGTTGTGGTTTTTGTACTTGAACCACTAACATTATTAATAGAGATGCCAGCCATATTCAAAATGAGTAGGGTTCCAGCAACTCCTCCGATGAAACCAACTAAAATAACGGATAGTGGTTTAAGGATTTTTTTGTAATTGACTTTTCGAAATTTTATTTTTTTCACGTCTCTTCCTCCCTTTTTTTATTCACAGATAGCATATAAAAAACGACTTAATTATACCTTAAAAGGGAAAAAAAATAAAGTAATCCACAGGTTGTGGAAAACTTTTGAAACTTGTTCAAAAATCCCCAAATTATAGCGATATTAAGCCTCATTCTAGATTGTTAACATGTGGATAATGTGTGAAAAGCTTGTGAATATGTGGTAAAATAGAAGGCATGAAAGTAAAAATTATTGCTGTTGGAAAATTAAAAGAAAAATACTTAAAAGATGGTATTGCGGAGTATGGTAAACGCATGAGTCGCTTTGCCAAATTTGAAATTGTTGAGTTGCCCGATGAAAAAACACCAGATAATGCGAGTGAGGCGCAAAATCACCAAATCATGGAAAAAGAGGGTGACCGTATTTTAGCTAAAATCTCTGAGCGCGATTACGTCATTGTTTTAGCTATTGAAGGTAAACAATTCCCATCAGAAGAATTTAGTAAGATTATCGCCGATGCAACTTTGAGAGGTTATTCAGACATTGTATTTGTCATTGGAGGTAGTCTAGGTCTAGCTGACAAGGTAAAAAAACGTGCAAATCTCAAAATGAGTTTTGGTTTACTAACTTTACCTCATCAGTTAATGCGCCTAGTTTTATCTGAGCAAATTTATCGAGCTTTCATGATACAACAAGGAAGTCCTTATCATAAGTAAAAAGCAGTTCAATTTGAACTGCTTTTTCTAGTTTCATGTGAAACACTACTAGTGGAGAAAATAAAAAAGCCGGCTAAAGCCGGCTTAAGATTTGATCCCAGCAGGATTCGAACCTGCGACCGTTCGCTTAGAAGGCGAATGCTCTATCCAGCTGAGCTATGAGACCATATCAACTTAATCATTCTATCAAAATAACAGCTTTTCTGTCAACTAAAAATCGTACTTTACGCTAGCCTGGGTGGTTTTTAAAAAGTAAAGAATAGGTAAAAGAAAAAAATACTTTTTTACTAGTAAACAATTTTCTTATTTACCGAAAGTTCACCTGTAAATGCTTGATATTAAAGGCTTTTTAGCACGTTAAAATTGTTTGAATTTTTTGGCGATAATTTAGTGCAAAAAAACTTCAAAAAAAGTAAAAAAAATTGAAAAAAACTATAGACAAAGAAAAAATATCTGGTATAATAATAAGAGTGTTGAGGGGAAATCCTAAAACTTCTGGTCCGTTGGTCAAGGGGTTAAGACACCGCCTTTTCACGGCGGTAACACGGGTTCGAATCCCGTACGGACTATAAAACTACTGCTTAGCAGTTTTTTTGTTTATCCGGCATAGCTCAGTTGGTAGTAGCGCATGACTGTTAATCATGATGTCGTAGGTTCGAGTCCTACTGCCGGAGTGATAAGACACCTTCCTAAGTTTTACTTAGGATTTTTTATTGCTTAAAAAGAGCTAGAACAATTGTTCTAGCTCTTTTGGTGCTTATAATCTGTATTTATGGTTTCCAAATAATTAGGCAAATAAAAAGTATCCCTTGGATACTTTTTATTTTTTTCGTTTTCTCGCGATATTGTAACAGATAAATAGGAGGAGTCCAACTGATGATAACATCACTCCTTCTTTAAAGCCTGTAGGCAGATAAGTCAGAACGACTTTGCCTTTTCCAGACTTGACGTCAACTTTCATAAAGCCGTCTTGAGCTTTTGATAAAGTGATTTTTTGGCCATTTTGAGTAGCTGTCCAACCTTTATCGTATGGAATAGTAAATAAGAGTGATGAAGCCTTGTCGGCTTTGTAGGTAGCTGTTACAGTGTTTTTATTGGTAGTAACTTTAACCTTTTGGCGATTAATGATTTCCATAGCCTTTTGATAGCTTGTCGTATCTAAGGCATAAAAGTTTGATTGGTTAAAGGATACTTGGTTATTTTCAGGGAATGAAAGAGTAACATGCAAAGTTTGACTATCTTCAAAATATCCAAGATCAAAGAAAGTGTAGGCATTATCAGTTGTATATTCTGCCGTTTTACCATTGACAGTAATTTGGACCTTCTGGCTATTTTCATTAGAGAAGGTGATATTTGGAACGCTGATATAAAGTTGCGTATTAGGAGCGACAGTAAGGTTATAATCAGCATGCGAATTTAATTGTCCGTCATTACTAGTGGTTACACGACCATTTAGAAGATTAGCTCCTCCTGATAATTGGGAAGCCACACGCGTGAAGTATTTTTCAGATAAGCCAGTGAGATTGTTCATCCAGTTAGTTTGGTTGTCAAGCGTGTTGACACTGAAGTCAATATCTTTGTAAAGACCATTGGTTAGAATTGCTAATTGGCTAGCGTATTGATTTTCATATAGTGATGTATTACCAGAGTTATCAAGGTAACGGAATCCAAATTTGTTGACATCAGTTTCTGAAAGATTGTATTTGACAGCAAATAAACTATCCATTAGCAAGGTATTATTTTGATAACGAAGGTTTAGATTCGTTCCAGTTGACTTAAAACCAAGTCGATCTAGTGTGCTGCTGGATGTCGTGTTTCGAATAGATGAGAACTGAGAAATACCATGATAATTGTATTTCATGCTGTCATTACCTGTTTGAGGAAGGAGCTCCTCGGTACGATAAAATGTCGTGTTTAGTTTTTGACTTTTTTGAATGAGTTTTTCAGTATCTGTCAAATTAAGCTCATAACTTTGACGAGAAGGAAAGACCCATTCGCTATTTAGGGCTGTAATTTGATAATAGGTGTTAAGTGAAGTTTCAAATACTGTAAAGAGAAGTGTAAAGCTAATGAATAAATTAAATGTTAAATACTGCTTAGCGTAGCTAATTAATATAATGGTGTAAGCAGCTAAGAAAGAAAAGGTGATAATGATTTGTGGTGCTTCTAAAAATTGATAATGATTTTTGAGCAGTACCGTAGTTAAAAAGCCAAGTCCTAGTGGAACAATACCAATAAGGTAATGCTTAACAGTTAATTCTTTGAGACGTGACAACGTTTTTGCGGCCAAAAGAATCACCATTAGTGAAAATGCCCAAGAATAACGGTGCAGAAACATATTTGGTGAGTGCATTCCTTGCCACATTAAATCTAATGGTTCAAGGTAAAAACTAGCAATAATGAGTAGTAAAACAATACTGTAAGCTAAACGTGTTTGCCATTTGATTGACTTGATGGTAAAGAAGATAATAGCTAAGATTAAAGGGAAAATACCTACGTAAATCATAGGGATTGAGCCAAACTTTGTTGTGTCATAAGCACCAACAAAGTTTTTGGCAAATAAGTCTAGGAACCACGAATTTTCTGTAAACCATTCTGTAAAGGTAGAGAATTTCTCACCGTGCGTTGACAGGTCCAAGTAAGTAGGTAGCAGCATGACACAGCTAGATACCCCAGCTAAGATTGACACTACTGTAAAGTCTACAAATTGACGTCCAATTACTTTCAAGCGGCTTTCCTTGCTGATTTGAACAAGAAAATAAAGCACTAGGAAAATGGCAACCATATAACCAAAGTAGTAATTTTGAATAAAGAGAATGGTTAAAGTAAGGTAGTATAAGATGAATTTTTTCTGATTTAGTAATCGGTTAAGTCCTAGAATAATGAGCGGCAAAAGGATGAAAACATCCAGCCACATATTAATCTCAATCTGGCTAATAGCAAAGCTCATCAGCGCATATGAGCTTGAGAGGATAACGGTAAATGGTTTTAATACCTTTGGATACAGTTGGCGTAGGCTATAAAAGCTAGTTAATCCCATGCAAGCAACTTTTAACAATGTAAAGAGATAAATGGCATTGGGCATGCTTTTTAAGCTAAAGAAGTAGACAAAAGGTGAGAAGAAACTACCAAGATAATAGCTGATTAAAGCATAAAAATTTAATCCCAGCCCACTGGTAAAGGTATAAAAGAGACTATCTGAACCGTGTAAAATATTTCGTAAATTTTCAGCGAAAATAACGTATTGGTGAAAGCCATCACTAGCTAAAATAGTTGTCTCACCATTAAAGGAAATATTTTCAGCCAAAAGGGCTAGAAATAAAATTACAAAAGGTAAGAAGAAAGCTGTTAGGTAGTAAATGGTATTATTTGTTAGTTTAAAAGATTTTAGTTTCATAATGTTAGTAAGACAGGTTGAGATAATAATCCCAACCTGTTTCTTTTCTATAATGTAAAATATGGTAATGTCGTTTTAGATTACGACATGATGATTAGTCTTTCCAAAGTTCTTTAACTTTTGCTTGAACTTCTTCATTTTCAAGGAATTCATCGTAAGTTTCATCGATACGGTCAATCACCCCATTTTTAGAAATGACAACGATGTGGTTGGCAAGTGTTTGGATGAACTCGTGGTCGTGACTCGCAAAGATGATAGATTCTTTGAAGTCTTTCAAGCCATCATTCAAGCTTGAGATTGATTCCAAGTCTAAGTGGTTAGTTGGGTCATCAAGGACAAGAACGTTTGATTTGAGAAGCATCAATTTAGAAAGCATCACGCGCACTTTTTCTCCCCCTGAAAGAACGCTAACTGATTTGTTAACTTCATCTCCAGAGAAGAGCATGCGACCTAGGAATCCACGAAGAAATGTGTTATCGTCTTCTTCTTTAGAAGCAAATTGACGAAGCCATTCAAGGATTGATTCACCTGAAGCAAAATCACGTGAGTTATCTTTTGGAAGGTAAGAGCGACTTGTTGTAACACCCCATTTGATAGTTCCTTCGTATTCGATATCATCCATCAATGCACGAATAAGAGCTGTTGTTTGAATATCGTTTTGTCCGATGAAGGCTGTTTTATCACCTGGACGTAGGATAAAGCTGATGTTATCGAGAACTGTTTCACCATCGATTTTAACAGACAAGTTTTCGACTGTTAGAAGGTCCTTACCAAGTTCACGCTCAGCTTTGAAGTTGATGAATGGGTATTTACGACTTGATGGAACAATTTCTTCAAGTTCGATTTTATCAAGCATTTTCTTACGAGAAGTAGCTTGTTTTGATTTAGAAGCGTTGGCAGAGAAGCGAGCAACGAATTCTTGCAATTCTTTGATTTTTTCTTCTGCTTTAGCGTTACGGTCAGCTTGCAGGCGAGCAGCAAGTTCAGATGATTGTTTCCAGAAATCATAGTTACCGACGTAGAGTTTGATTTTACCAAAATCAAGGTCAGCCATGTGTGTACATACTTTGTTCAAGAAGTGACGGTCATGGGATACGACGATGACTGTATTTTCAAAGTCAATCAAGAAATCTTCTAACCAAGTAATTGATTGGATATCAAGACCGTTGGTTGGTTCGTCAAGAAGAAGAACATCTGGTTTACCAAAAAGAGCTTTGGCAAGGAGAACTTTCACCTTGTCACCATTAGCAAGTTCGCTCATGTTTTGGTAGTGAAGTTCTTCTGGAATATTAAGGTTTTGGAGCAATTGTGAAGCTTCACTTTCAGCTTCCCAACCGCCAAGCTCAGCGAATTCACTTTCTAATTCTGCTGCGCGGACACCATCTTCATCTGAAAAGTCAGGTTTCATGTAGATAGCGTCTTTTTCTTTCATGATATTGTAAAGGCGTTCATTCCCCATGATAACGACATCAATCGCACGTTCTTCTTCGTAGTCAAAGTGATTTTGACGAAGAACAGATAGACGTTCGTCTGGACCAAGGGAAACATGACCTGTTGTTGGTTCAATATCTCCTGCCAAGATTTTTAGGAATGTAGATTTTCCTGCACCGTTGGCACCGATTAAACCATAGGTATTTCCAGCTGTAAAGTTGATGTTAACCTCATCAAACAGTTTTCTATCGCTGAAACGTAGTGATACATCAGAAACTGTAAGCAATTTTTCACCTCATATTATTTATCTATAAGCTCATTGTACATGAAAAAGCCCCAATTTTCAATTAGAGAAGTGGGGCTTTGAGTTACGTTTGGATTACATTGGTAAAATGGCGTCTTTTTCGTTGAGTTTGTAGTATTTTTTAAGGCTGAAACCACGTCCCATAACTTGTGTTGCGGGCATAACAACGATAAAGGCTGCTTCGTCGATTTTTTGAATATTTTTTTCTAAACGAGGGACTTCTTGGCGAGAAACGGTTGTCATTAACATGGTTTGATGGTCGCCAGAAAAGCCACCAGTAACAGGGATTTCAGTGACACCACGGTCAGCTTCTGTTGAGATATAGTTTTTGATCAAGTCATTTTTAGGTGAAATAATCATCAAGTTACGAGATGAAGTAACACCGATTTGCATGCTATTTACCACGTATCCAATAACGAGTAAAGCAATAATCGAATACATTACTGTGTCAGTATCAAAGGCGATAAATCCCATAGCTACACTACAACCATCGACAATCGTCATGGCTACTGCTAAAGGAAGCGGTGTGTATTTATGGAGAATTTGGGTGATAATACCAGTACCACCAGTTGAAGAATTCCCCCAGAAAACAACTCCTAAACCAAAACCACAGATAATAGCTCCAAACAGAGCAGCTAGTAGCGGATTATGAGTCAGATTTGGTAGATTTTCTGTCAATTTGACAAAAATAGAATAAATCCATGACCCATAAATGGTTTTGAAGAAAGTTTCTTTTCCAAGGAAAAGCCAACAAGCTAACAATAAAGGAACGTTGGTAATCATAACAAAGTTACCAGGATTCCAGCCAAATAAAGCTTTCAAGCTGACCGCTAAGCCGACCACACCACCAGATGCAATATGATTTTCAAGGAAAAAGCAATTGAAGCCAACAGCGGCAATAAAAGCTCCTGCAGTTACGAGTGCAAAATCAATCAGTCTTTTTTTCATAGTTAATCCTCTTTTTTATAACAAAACAAACGATTATATTATGGCAAAGAAGCAGCTTAACGTCAAGATTTTTGGGCAAAAGGAGTGTTTGGAAAATGCTAGTTTTAATCTTTCTAATTTAATTAAAACACAAAATGTATAATTATTCTTCGAGCATAAAAGAGCTCAAAATGCTGTACAAACTTGACAAAGAACCCAGAATTTCATAAAATGAAGAAGATTCAGAAGAGTAATGTAAACGCGTACTTTTAGAGAGCTGATGGTGCTGTGAATCAGTAGTAAGCTTACATGAATGGGCTGATGGTAAAAGAGAATAATCTTTACATGAACCGTGTAAATTTTTATATAGTGGTAAGAGATGGTAGGCTAGTTCTATCAATTGAGGTGGTACCGCGTATTGACAACGCCCTCACGTAGTTTAACTACGTGGGGCTATTTTTTACTTTTGAAATTAATTTTGAGGTGATAATATGGCAAAACCAATTATTTTAACAGGTGACCGTCCAACAGGTAAATTGCACCTAGGACACTATGTTGGAAGTCTAAAAAATCGTGTTCTTCTACAAAATGAAGATAAGTATGATATGTTTGTCTTTTTGGCAGACCAACAAGCTTTGACAGACCACGCTAAAGAGTCTGAGATTATCAGAGAATCAGTTGGAAATGTTGCTTTGGACTACTTGTCAGTAGGACTTGATCCAGCTAAATCAACGATTTTCATTCAAAGTCAAATTCCTGAATTGGCTGAATTGACAATGTACTACATGAATCTTGTTTCATTGTCACGTCTAGAACGTAACCCTACTGTTAAAACAGAAATTGCTCAAAAAGGATTTGGTAGCTCAATTCCAACAGGATTCTTGGTTTACCCAATTTCACAAGCCGCAGATATTACTGCTTTTAAAGCTAATTATGTGCCAGTCGGAAATGACCAAAAACCAATGATTGAACAAACACGTGAAATCGTACGTAGCTTCAATCACACTTATAAAACAGATGTTTTGGTTGAACCAGAAGGTATCTTCCCTAAAAATGAAGCAGCTGGTCGTTTGCCAGGGCTAGATGGTAATGCGAAAATGTCTAAATCTCTTGGAAATGGTATTTATTTGTCTGATGATGCTGACACTGTTCGTAAAAAAGTAATGAGCATGTACACAGATCCTAACCACATTCGTGTTGAAGATCCAGGACAAATTGAAGGAAACATGGTTTTCCATTACCTTGATATTTTTGGACGTGAAGAAGATCAAGCAGAGATTGCTGCTATGAAAGAACACTACCAACGTGGTGGTCTTGGTGATGTGAAAACAAAACGTTACTTGCTTGAGATTCTTGAACGTGAATTGGCACCAATTCGTGAACGTCGCTTAGAATATGCAAAAGATATGGGTGAAGTATTCCGTATGCTTGAAAAAGGAAGCGAAGCTGCGCGTGAAGTTGCAGGGCAAACTCTTGCTGAAGTTAAAGCAGCTATGGGGATTAACTACTTCTAAAATCGACAGAACTCTGAGGCAAATGCCTTGGAGTTTTTTTGGCAATTAGTAACATGTGTTTTAAATGAGAATTGCAAAAATAATCAGTCTAATATAGGAAAGAATTTTTGGAAAAAAATTGAATTTAATTTGTTGACAAATGAATTTAGCGTGTTATTATAGTAACAATAAAAAATTAGCTAGGGTTAAAAATCCCCTACAAATATATAGAAAAGAGGGTTATTTAATGTCAAATTGGGACACTAAATTTTTGAAAAAAGGTTACACTTTTGATGACGTACTACTCATTCCTGCTGAAAGTCATGTTCTTCCAAATGAAGTTAACATGCAAACAAAACTTGCAAAAAATTTGACATTGAACATTCCTATCGTGACAGCTGCTATGGATACTGTTACTGACAGTAAAATGGCAATTGCTATTGCACGTGCGGGTGGTCTTGGTGTTGTTCACAAAAATATGTCAATTCAAGAACAAGCAGAAGAAATCCGTAAAGTAAAACGTTCAGAAAATGGTGTTATTATTGATCCTTTCTTCTTAACACCTAAACATTCTGTCTCTGAAGCAGAAGAGTTGATGCAACGTTACCGCATTAGTGGTGTTCCGATTGTTGAAACCCTTGAAAATCGTAAATTGGTAGGGATTATCACAAACCGTGATATGCGTTTCATCTCAGATTACCATGCTCCAATTTCAGCACACATGACAAGTGAAAAATTGGTAACAGCTCCTGTTGGAACTGATTTGGAAACTGCAGAACGCATTCTTCACGAACACCGTATTGAAAAATTGCCTTTGGTTGATGAAGCTGGACGTTTGTCAGGTCTTATCACTATCAAAGATATTGAAAAAGTTATTGAATTCCCTAATGCCGCTAAAGATGAATTCGGTCGTCTTTTGGTTGCAGGTGCTGTCGGTGTTACTTCAGATACATTCGAGCGTGCTGAAGCCCTCTTTGAAGCAGGTGCAGATGCCATTGTTATCGATACTGCTCACGGTCACTCAGCTGGTGTTCTTCGTAAAATTGCTGAAATTCGTCAACACTTCCCAGAACGTACATTGATTGCTGGTAACGTAGCAACTGCAGAAGGTGCACGTGCCCTTTACGAAGCTGGTGTTGACGTTGTTAAAGTCGGAATTGGTCCTGGTTCAATCTGTACGACTCGTGTCGTTGCAGGTGTCGGTGTTCCTCAAATTACTGCTATTTATGACGCAGCAGCTGTTGCGCGTGAATATGGTAAAACAATTATCGCCGATGGTGGTATTAAATACTCAGGTGATATCGTTAAAGCTTTGGCAGCAGGTGGTAATGCTGTAATGCTTGGTTCTATGTTCGCTGGTACAGATGAAGCACCGGGTGAAACTGAAATCTACCAAGGTCGTAAATTTAAAACTTACCGTGGTATGGGATCAATTGCAGCTATGAAGAAAGGTTCAAGCGATCGTTACTTCCAAGGTTCTGTTAACGAAGCTAACAAACTTGTTCCAGAAGGAATTGAAGGTCGTGTAGCTTATAAAGGTGCTGTAGCCGATATCGTCTTCCAAATTCTTGGTGGTATTCGTGCTGGTATGGGTTATGTTGGTGCTGAAAATATCTCAGCTCTTCATGAAAAAGCTCAATTTGTTGAAATGTCAGGAGCTGGTTTGATTGAAAGTCACCCACACGATGTTCAAATTACAAATGAAGCGCCAAACTACTCAGTACACTAAGATAGACTGAGATTAATAATTAAATCTCTGATAAGTTCGTAAACTTATCAGAGATTTTTTTGTGTAGGCCTTTACAAAATGCTATGTTGTATGGTAGAATATGTAACTATGTTCGCAAAAAACATGAAATTTTCTTTTACTTTTCTGAAAAAGCGTTTTCATAAAAAGCGAATAGTTAATTATATATTTACAACAGTGTAAACAACGTTTACTAATCTGTAAAACATATCGTAAAGGAGAAAAAATGCAGGGTATTTTATTTGCATTAATTCCCATGGTAGCATGGGGAAGTATCGGGTTTGTCAGCAACAAAATTGGAGGTAAACCAGATCAACAAACATTAGGAATGACTTTAGGGGCGCTTTTATTTGCCTTTGTTGTATGGTTGTTTGTTCAACCAGAAATGTCAGTATCACTTTGGGTTGTCGGGATTATTGGTGGTATGCTTTGGTCTATGGGTCAAAACGGTCAATTCCGCGCAATGCAATACATGGGTGTTTCAGTAGGTAACCCATTGTCAAGTGGTGCTCAACTTGTATTTGGTAGCTTGATTGGTGCCATTGTATTTGGTGAATGGGGCAAACCAGTTCAATACACACTTGGTATTATTGCTTTGCTTCTTTTGGTTATCGGATTCTATTTTACAAGTAAACGAGATGCTGAAAAAGTTGAAACTAGCGAACTTACTGACTTTGGTAAAGGTTTCCGTGCTTTGACTTACTCAACAGTTGGTTACCTTTCTTACACTATTCTATTTAACAACATCATGAAATTCGATGCTTTAGCTGTTATCTTCCCAATGGCCGTAGGTATGGTACTTGGTGCTGTTATGTTCATGAAATTTAACGTTAAATTTGAAACAGTTGTTATCAAAAACGCAATCGTTGGTTTGATGTGGGGTGTTGGTAACATCTTCATGCTTCTTGCAGCTGCAAAAGCAGGTCTTGCTATTGCCTTTAGTTTCTCACAATTAGGTGTTATTATTTCTATTATGGGTGGTATCCTCTTCTTGGGTGAAACAAAAACACGCAAAGAAATGCGCTGGTTGGCAATTGGTATTGCATGCTTTGTTCTTGGTGCAGTCTTACTAGGAATTGTTAAATCTTACTAATTATCATTGACAGTAGTGTCAATTTAATTGTAAACATAAAAAGAGCTGGCTTTTGCCAGCTTTTTTAGTTTTCTTCAATATTTCCTTGATTAACAGTGAAAATTTTCAACTCTTCTGGAAGTTGTGATAAATGTTCAAGACTTGTTGTTGTGATAAAGGTTTGAACATTTTTAGCAATAATCATTTTTAATAACTCTGTTTGTCGGTAGTTATCTAGTTCACTCATAACGTCATCAAGAAGAAGGATTGGGTAATCACCAGTGACATTCTTGATAAGTTCAATCTCAGCCATTTTAAGAGATAAAATCAAGCTACGGTGTTGTCCTTGGCTACCAAAATGAGCAGACATGTCATTGATGAAAAATTCTAAATCATCACGATGAGGACCTGCGCCGGTATTTTTTTTGAAAATATCACGTTTGCGATTCTTTTCCAAAGTTTTTAAGAAGTATTCTTTGATTTCACTTTTTTCTTGGAATGGCACAGATGATAGATAGCGAATTTTTAAATGTTCTAGGCCATTAGAGATGGCATAGTGATAGCGGTCGGCTTCTTTTTCGAGATTAGAGACGAAATCTAAGCGATGTTCCATGACGCGGCTACCAAAATCAGCTAATTGCTCATCAAGGACTGCTAAAAAGTCGATGTCAACTTTTTCAGCGGTTTTTAGGTAAGTGTTACGTTGTTTAAGGACATGATTGTAATTAGACAAATCAGATAGGTAGACAGGTTTGATTTGTCCTAAATCAATATCAATAAACTTACGACGGAGGCTAGGTGCTCCTTTGATAAGTTGTAAATCTTCAGGTGCAAATAAGACGACTGTCATCACTCCGATGTAGTCGGATAATTTAGCTTGTTTGAGGTGATTAACTCTAGTGACTCGTCCTTTACTTGATAGATTGATTTCCAAAGGAACTGTCCCAGTTGAGCGTTGCAGAATACCTGAGACGCGGAGTTCTTTTTCTTGAAAATGAATCAGCTCTTTGTCTAAGCGTGTACGGTGGCTGCGAGTTAAAGATAAGAAATAAATAGCTTCTAAGAAATTTGTTTTTCCTTGAGCGTTTTTCCCGATAAAGACATTTAGCCCGGGAGAAAATTCAAGCTCATTGGTTAAATAATTGCGATAATTTTTTAAGGCTATTTTTTGAATCCACATGCTTAAGTTCCTGGGAAGCGAACGGGTTTGCGTTCTTTAGTTGGCTTCGTTTGTTTTTTCGCTTGTTTTTGTTTCTTATCTTTTTTATTTTTAGCGTTTAATTCTTTAACGATAGCAGCAACACGAGCTTTTTCAGCTAAGGCTTCAAGATGTTCATTCTTTTCTTCATCTGTTGGCGCGATAATATCGATAGTGATACCGTCTTCTGGAATGCTTACAACATCACCGAGACGAATTTTTTTACCGCGACGTTTTTCATCCTCGCCGTTGAAGAGAACGGTTGTTTCTGCTAAATAGGCTTTAATAGCACCACCGCTTTGGATAATACCTAGTTCTTTTAGTAAAGCTTGCAAGGTAATATAGTCATCAAATAATTTGTATTCCATCGTTTTCTCCATTTTATAATTCAAGTAATTATAACATAAACGTGGTATAATTTTAGCTAATAAAGTGTTTTAGTAAGGAATTTGTAATGAAAATAGTTGATGGTGTTGAATTACATCTAATCAAAAATGAAAAATTCAAAATGAACCATATTACCTTTCGATTTTCAGGAGAGTTCAGCCAAAAAACGGTAGCCAGACGTGTTTTGGTGGCTCAGATTTTAGCAACGGCTAATGAGAAATACCCGACGGCACAGCGTTTTAGAGAGCGTTTGGCAAGCCTTTATGGAGCGACTTTGTCAACCAAGGTATCAACTAAGGGATTGGTTCATATTGTTGATATTGAACTAACTTTCATGAAGAATCAGTATGTGATGACTACAGAAAATCTCTTGGAAGAAGTGATTGAATTTTTATATCAAGTTCTTTTCTCACCGCTTGTAACAGTTGAGCAATATCAGTCTAAATTATTTGAGCTTGAGCAAGCGAACTTAATTAATTATTTAAAAGCTGATAAGGATGATAGTTTTTATAGTAGTGAGCTAGGTCTTAAAAAACTTTTCTTTACGAACCCAGCTTTTCAAACATCAAAATATGGGACAGCTGAATTAGCAGTCGCTGAAAATTCTTACACGGCTTTTCAAGAGTTTCAGAAAATGCTTCGTGAAGATCGCTTGGACATCTTTTTATTGGGAGAGTTTGATGACTATCGCATGTTACAATTGTTCAATCGATTTCCTTTTGAAGACCGTCAAAAAGATTTAGTATTTGACTACCAACAAGAATTTAGCAACATTGTTCAAGAAAAATTAGAAGTCAGAGAAGTTAATCAGTCTGTTTTGCAGTTAGGTTATTCTTTCCCAACTAGATATGGTGACAAGGATTACTTTACACTTCTTGTCTTTAATGGTTTGTTTGGAGGTTTTGCTCATTCTCGTTTATTTACAGAGGTTCGTGAGAAAGAAGGACTTGCTTATACTATCGGAAGTCATTTTGATATCTTTACAGGTTTACTGAATGTTTACGCTGGTATTGACAAGAAGAATCGCAATCGAGCGATGCAATTAATTAACAAACAATTTTCAACGATTAAGGTAGGTCGCTTTTCAGAAGCCCTTCTTAAGCAAACGAAGAAAATGTTACAAGTCAATTTAAGATTGGCAGGAGACTCTCCAAAAGTATTAATTGAGCGTAGTTACAACGGTCAATATTTGAAGAATCATTACAGCGTTGACGATATGATTGACAACATTGACAAGGTTAGTAAAGCTGATGTGATGCAACTAACTAGAAAGATTAAACTGCAAGCACTGTATTTTTTGGAGGGAAAGTAAGTGACAAAATTAGTTGAAAAAGTTTTCCCTGAAATTGGTGAAACTTTGTATACTGCTGTACTGGAAAATGGATTGAAAGTTTTTTTGATTCCTAAGACTGATTTTCAAGAGTCTTGTGGGATGTTGGTTGTTAATTTTGGCTCCCTTGACAATAAGTTTACACTAGATAAAAGTGAAAAATGCTATGAGAAGGGGATTGCTCATTTTCTAGAACATAAGTTGTTTGAATTGGAAGATGGTCAAGATGTTTCAGAGCTATTTACAAATGCCGGTGCCAACAGTAATGCCTTTACAACCTTTGACAAAACATGTTTTTATTTTTCAACGGTAGATCATTTAAATGAAAACTTAGACTTGTTGCAGCATTTTGTGGCAGATACTGCCTTTACAGATGAGTCAATTGAGCGAGAAAAATCGATTATCGGTCAAGAGATTGACATGTATCAAGATGATGCGGATTATCGACTTTATCAAGGAATTCTTGAAAATTTATATCCTAAAACTGCTCTTGCTCAAGATATTGCTGGAACTCAAGAAAGTATTGCCAATATTTCAGTAGCGGACTTGAAAGAAAATCATGATGTCTTTTATTCTCCACAGGAGATGACACTCTTAGTCGTTGGCAATTTTGATAAGGATGACATCTTTAAGCAAATCCAAGAAAGTCAAAAGGGAAAAAATAAGACAGCTCATCATCTTGAGCGTCAAGAATTGGCTTACGAATCTGTTGTGCCGAAGGCATCGGTTCAAATGGAAGTGACACAACCTAAACTAGCTATTGGCTTAAGAGGCCCTGCTTTATCAGAAGGAGAATCTACCTTGCGTCAAGAATTAGCCTTGAGATTATTTTTTGCGATGATTTTGGGTTGGACTTCAAGACGTTATCAAGAACTTTATGAAAATGGTCAGATTGATGACTCATTTGATTTTGAGATTGAAGTTTATCAAAATTTCCAATTTTTGATTATTTCTTTAGATACTTCAGTACCGATTGCTATGGCAACGAATCTGCGACAATATTTAAGTAAAGTAGCAATGTCTAGTGATTTGGAGGATTTGTCAGAAGAACATTTTGAAATTGTTAAAAAAGAATTGTATGGAGACTTTTTCAAGAGTCTAGATTCAATTGATAACCTTTCAGCGCAATTTATCAATCATCTTGCTGATGAGGAAACTTATCTATCGGTTCCTAAACTATTAAAGACTTTAAGTTTTGAAGAAGTTCTTAAAAGAGGAAATGATTTCTTAAGTCAATCAGACGCGACAGAATTCACAATCCTTCCAAAATAAAATCGAAATACTTGTTAAAATTTGCTATAATAAATCTGATTATATTTTATTAAAGGAAACCTTGTATGAGAGAAGAAACGATTGGTGAAATCTTAAGAAAAGGTCGAGTTGCCAAAAACTTGACACTAGAAGATGTTGAAGAAAAAACAGCAATTCCTTCACCACATCTTTTAGCATTAGAGTTAGAAAAATTTAAATTAATTCCTAAAGATGAAGTTGAAACTTACCTTCAACAATATGCGGAATTGGTAGATGTAGATGCAGCAGAACTATTAAAGCGCTATCGAGCACAAGTATTTGCATCAAGTATTGAAACAGCACCAGTAGTTGCTGAGGATGAGAAAATTACAATCGTACCAAGTCATAAAAAAGTAGCTAAAACAGCTCCAGTTTCAGTTTCTAAACCTAAACCTGAGCCTAAACCTGAACAGACAGATGATTTTGGTGTTGGTTCACGTTCAAGTCGTTATAAAAGTTCAGAAAAAACAGCAACTTATCTTCCGATTATTCTGCTTTGCTTAGTTGCTTTAGGAATTTTAGCTTTTGTTTCATTTGTCACTTGGACACAGCTTCAAAGCGATAGCAATCAAGCAAAACCAAGCTACTCTGTTGTTCATAGTTCATCATCAAGTAGCTCATCAACTCCAGAAAGTTCATCAACCAGTGAATCTTCTTCATCTGAAGAAAAATCATTGAAGATGGAAACTGAAGGAGGCGGAAGTAATTTAACGGTTAATCTATCAAATGTTACAGATAGTTTGACAGTTGACATCAGCTTAGCTGGTGCTGATAGCAGTTGGGTTTCTGTAAGCAATTCAGAAGCTGGCGATGCTGGAACACTTCTTTCTTCAACAGGAGTTTCAAGCTATTCAGCAACCCTTCCTGCAGGTACAAAAACATCTGTGATTACACTAGGAGTCACTGCAGGTGTTAACGTTTCAATCAATGGTCAAGCGGTAGATACATCAGCTTTGACAAGTACAACATTAAGTTACATTACAATTAATATTCAATAATAAGGTAGGAAAATGAAAATCGATTTTACAAAAAAAGAAAACATTCCTAATTTGTTAACATTAGGTCGCATTGTTTTGATTCCAGTATTTATCTTGATTCTTTGTATCTGGAATAGCGTAGCTGGACATGCTGTTGCAGCAGTTGTTTTTGCGCTAGCAAGTATTACAGACTACTTAGATGGATACCTTGCAAGAAAATGGCAAGTTGTTACAAACTTTGGTAAATTTGCCGATCCATTGGCTGATAAAATGTTAGTGATGACAGCGTTTATTATGTTAGTTGAATTGGGAATGGTTCCTGCGTGGATTGCTGCGATTATTATTTGTCGTGAGTTAGCAGTAACTGGTCTTCGTTTACTACTTGTTGAAAATGGTGGAACAGTTTTAGCAGCTGCTATGCCTGGTAAAATCAAAACATTTACTCAAATGTTTTCAATTATTTTCTTACTTTTGCATTTTTCAATGATTGGAACACTTTTGCTTTATGTCGCTTTGATTTTCACAATTTACTCAGGATATGATTATTTCAAAGGGGCAGGATTCCTCTTTAAGGACACATTTAAATGACAAATAGTATTGACGTCAAACATTTAAAATTCAAATATACTGATCATCAAGAACATTACACCTTAGATGATTTATCGTTTCACGTGAAACAGGGAGAATGGTTATCCATTATTGGCCATAATGGTTCAGGAAAATCAACCACAGTTCGTTTAATTGATGGGCTTTTAGCAGCTGAATCAGGTCAAATCTTTGTTGAGGGAGAACTCTTAACTGAAGAAAACGTGTGGAACATTCGTCATAAAATTGGAATGGTTTTTCAAAATCCAGATAACCAATTTGTTGGTGCGACAGTTGAAGACGATGTCGCATTTGGGTTAGAAAACAAGGGAATTCCATTAGAAGAGATGCAAGCACGTGTCAAAGAAGCCCTTGAATTAGTTGGCATGTCAGCTTTTGCAGACCGTGAACCAGCTCGTTTGTCAGGTGGACAAAAACAACGTGTGGCTATTGCAGGTGCTATTGCTATGCGTCCTAATATTATTATTTTGGATGAAGCGACTAGTATGCTTGATCCAGAAGGACGCTTAGAATTAATTCAAACAATCAAAGAGATTCGCGACCAATATAATATGACCGTTGTGTCGATCACTCATGACTTGGATGAGGTTGCGCTTAGTGATCGTGTCTTAGTCATGAAAAAAGGAAAAGTTGAGTCAAGCTCAACCCCACGCGAACTTTTTGCTAGAGGAGAAGAATTATTGACTTTGGGATTGGATATTCCTTTTTCAGCCAATCTTATCTCTACTTTAAAAGACAAAGGGTTTGAATTTACAGAGAATTATCTTACGGAAAAGGAATTAGAAGATCAGTTATGGGAATTACTCTTGAAGGCGTAAATTATACATATCAAGCGGGGACACCTTTTGAAGGGCGTGCCCTTTTTGACATTAATCTTACTATAAAAGAAGGCTCATATACAGCCTTTATCGGCCACACTGGGTCAGGTAAGTCAACAATCATGCAACTTTTGAATGGTCTTAACGTCCCTACAGAAGGGGCTGTTATTGTTGATGATATTAAGATTACGGCAAACTCAAAAAATAAGGAAATAAAACCCGTCCGTAAAAAGGTTGGATTGGTCTTTCAATTTCCTGAAAGTCAGCTTTTTGAGGAAACAGTTCTTAAGGATGTGGCATTTGGACCACAAAATTTTGGTGTTTCTATAGAAGAAGCTGAACAGTTAGCGCGTGAAAAACTTGCCATGGTAGGAATTCATGAAGAATTTTTTGAAAAGAATCCTTTTGAGCTATCTGGTGGTCAAATGCGTCGTGTGGCTATTGCTGGGATTCTAGCCATGGAACCAGAGGTTTTGGTTCTAGATGAACCGACAGCTGGCCTAGACCCTAAAGGACGCCGTGAATTGATGACTTTATTTAAAGAACTGCATCAAAATGGCATGACAATTGTTTTAGTGACTCATTTAATGGATGATGTTGCCAATTATGCTGATTATGTTAATGTTCTTGAAGGTGGTAAATTGGTTCGCTCAGGTTATCCTAAAGAAGTCTTCCAAGATGTCGCATTTCTTGAAAGTAAACAACTTGGTGTTCCTAAAATTACGAAATTCGCTCAGCAACTTGTCAAACGCGGCTTACATTTAGATACTTTACCAATTACTATAGAAGAATTTGCAGAGGTGGTGAAACATGGATAAATTAATACTTGGTCGTTATGTACCTGGAGATTCCTTAATTCATCGTCTAGACCCTCGTAGTAAACTCCTATCAATGATTTTATACATTATCATTGTTTTCTGGGCCAATAACCTTGTGACCAATCTATTGATGATTGCTTTTACTTTAGGAGTTGTCTTTCTATCGAAGATTAAACTTAGTTTCTTCTTAAAGGGTGTTCGTCCGATGATTGGAATTATTTTATTCACGACCTTATTTCAAATGTTCTTTACACACGGTGGTGAGACCTATTTCCAATTTGGTATTTTGAAAATTACTAGCTACGGGTTTAATCAAGCAATATTAATTTTCATGCGTTTTGTTTTGATTATCTTCTTTTCAACGCTATTAACCTTGACGACAACGCCTTTAAGCCTTGCTGATGCTGTGGAGTCATTGTTGAAGCCATTTGTTCGTTTTAAGGTTCCTGCTCACGAAATCGGCTTAATGCTGTCTTTGAGTTTACGTTTTGTCCCAACATTGATGGATGATACGACACGTATTATGAAAGCTCAGCGAGCGCGTGGGGTTGATTTTGGTGAAGGAAATCTCATTCAAAAGGTTAAATCAATCATTCCAATCCTTATTCCGCTCTTTGCTTCAAGCTTTAAACGTGCGGATGCTTTGGCTCTTGCTATGGAAGCACGTGGCTATCAAGGTGGAGATGGACGTACAAAATACCGAATTTTACAATGGAAAATCAAAGATTCGGTGACCATTTTGCTTGTCATAATTTTAGGAATTCTCTTATTTTATCTTAAAGAAAGCTAAAACGCCTAATCTGTAGGCGTTTTCTTTATATTATAAGAATCTAATTGTAATATTTTTAATATAACTCTAAAGCCAGAGTAACATTAAGTCTGTATTATATAGCCTGTACTAATTTTTGAAACAAAAAAGGAGCATATAATGCAAACAAATATTTTTAAAACTAAATCGAAATCTATTAAACTTGGTCTTGCCGGTGTAGCCGCAGCAGCAGCACTTATTGCCCCAGCAGTTGCTAACGCTGATTCATACACAGTAAAATCAGGTGATACACTTTCTGAAATTGCTGTAACTTACAACACTACAGTTGAAAAATTGGCTTCAACTAACCAAATCGCTAACGTTGACTTCATCACTGTAGGTCAAATCTTGGAACTAGATTCAGAAGCTACTGCACCAGCAGCAACTACAACTGAAACTGCAGCCGTAGAAGCAGCTCCAGCAGCTACTGATAACTCAGCGGCAGCAGCACCAGCAGCACAAGCTGAAACAACAACTACTTCTTACTCATCAAACTTGGGTACTTCAGATGCTCAAGCTAAAGAAATCATTGCTCAACGCGAATCAAGCGGTAGCTACACAGCTCAAAACGGTCAATACTATGGTCGTTACCAATTGACAATGTCATACCTAAACGGAGACTTGTCAGCTGAAAACCAAGAACGCGTTGCCGATTCATACGTAGCAGGACGTTACGGTTCATGGTCAGCAGCCCTTGCATTCTGGAATGCTAACGGTTGGTACTAAGATAAGAGACTTTTCTTAGAGTTAATATTATTTACTATTTAGCGAATTACCAGTATTAGATAGATAAGCTTGAAGAATTTATCTTCAAGCTTTTTTATGTCTACAAAAGCTTGAATTTTAGCGTTTTCATAGTAAAAACGATGTTAATTTCAATATCTCTGTAATATTTTTAACATATTTTCAATCTGAGAGTAATAAATAAATTATATGATAGGAAACAGGAGTTCTAGAGAGGTATATATTTATTTAACATGTATAGTAGGATTACTAAAGCAAAACATAGAAAAATTAGAAATATTATTGTCAGCATCCTTGGAGCTATTTTAGTTGTAGCGATGGTTGTTGTCCTTATTCCAAAAATAGAAGCATTCGCAGAAACTATTACAACTCGTTCAGAGGCAGGAGCTGCGAAAGCTGTGTCAACAAGTTCTGAAAGCTCTGAAGTGTCATCAACAAGTATCAGTTCAACTACAGCAGAATCAGAAGAGTCTAGCAGTAGCTCATCAGAAGAAACTGAAGAAGTTGAGGCATCTTCTACCGAAGAGGTTCAAGAATCAGAAGCAAGTTATGCTGAGGTTGCTCCAGCTAATGATAATACAACGACTGTAGCTGCTGCGCCTACACCATCTTCAACGACAGCCCAAACGGCACCATCAGTAGCTTCAAATGGTAATACAGCAGGTGCTGTTGGTTCAGATGCTGCTGCCCAAATGGCTGCTGCAACAGGTGTTCCACAATCAACTTGGGAAGCTATCATTGCACGTGAATCTAATGGAGATCCAACGGTTGCCAATGCTTCAGGAGCATCTGGTTTATTCCAGACTATGCCAGGTTGGGGATCAACTGCAACAGTTCAAGATCAAATTGCAACAGCAATTAAAGTTTACAATACTCAAGGACTGTCAGCTTGGGGATACTAATTTAATAGAAGAAAAAGCACTAATCATCCTATAAAGATGATAGTGCTTTTTTAATATCGTATGGATGGTGACAGATACTTTCTGCTCCATGTTCTTGTAAACTTTCTAGGCTACCAAATCCCCAGGTTACCCCAAGTCTTCGAACTCCTGTTTTTTGTCCACCAATCATATCAAACTTTGTATCGCCGATGATAACAGCTTCATGCGCTTGAATGCCTTGTTCCGTTAGACAGGCCTTAATCACATCAGCTTTGTGGAAGTGCTCGGGAGTAGACCCATAGACTTTTTTAAAGTGTGAAATAATACCAAGCTCTGTTAACATCAAGTTAGCCATAGGTTGGTGCTTACTTGTGGTAACAAATAGTGAGTAATTTAAGTCATTTAATTCTTGTAGAGCTTCTGCGATACCAGTGTAAAGAGAGACTTGGTGGACTCCTTTTTCACCATAGTAATCTCTAAAGGTTTTGATAGCATGATTAACCTCGTCAGCTTGCTCAAAATAATGACCGAAAGTGACTTCTAGAGGTGGTCCGATAAATGTTGACAATTGTTTGTCAGTTTGTAAAGGTAGTTGTAACTTTTCAAAGGCATAATTAAATGCTGCTTTAATACCAGGACTTGAATTTACTAGTGTTCCATCAAGGTCAAATAAGATAGATTTCATGTTTACTCTCCTGTAAATTTTGTCAACAATGATTGACAAATACGTCAATTAGCAAGGAACCAAACAAATAGTATTCGAATACTATCGTCTATTCACCAAAGATTTTAGCTTGTAAGCGACGACCAGTAGGTGTGGCTGCTAAACCACCTTCAGCAGTTTCTCTAAAGGCTGTTGGTAAACTAGATCCTACTTGGTACATGGCATCAACAACTTCATCAACTGGAATTTGTGATTTAATGCCAGCCAGTGCCATATCAGCGGCAACTAAGGCAAAACTAGATCCAAGTGCGTTGCGTTTGACACAAGGAACCTCGACAAGACCAGCGACAGGGTCACAGATCAAGCCTAGCATATTTTTGATGACAAAGGCTACAGCTTGACTAGCTTGATAAGCAGAGCCTCCAGCAGCTTTGACAAGAGCAGCTGCGCTCATGGCTGAAGCAGACCCGACTTCGGCCTGACAGCCACCTTCAGCACCAGAAATAGAAGCGTTATTTCCAATAACCAGTCCAAAGGCACCAGCAGTGAATAAGAACTCTAACTGCTCTTCTTCAGAGAGGTTTAATTTATCAATAGCCGTTGTTAAGACAGCAGGTAAGCATCCAGCAGAGCCTGCTGTTGGAGTTGCACAGACAAGTCCCATTTTGGCGTTTAGTTCGTTGACAGCAATTGCGTTTCGGACAGCTGTTAAAATGGTTGTATCAGACAAGTTTTTACCTGATTTTAAGTAGGCATCCATCTTGACAGCGTCTCCGCCTGTCAGCCCACTAATTGATTTACTAGGAGTGAGTCCATCAGTAACAGAATTTTTCATGACTTGAAGATTTTTCTTCATGATATGAATAATTTCATCACGGCTACGTCCGCTCAATTCTGTTTCTGTGGAAATCATTAGCTCAGCAATATTGCCGTTAAAGTCTTTATCGGCTTGTTCAACTAATTCTTTAATAGAATAAAACATTCTTTTCCTTTCTAGTCAAAGAAATTGACATTGTGTAGGTGCGGAATGTGCTGGATTTGTTCCACAGCTTTATGACAATCACGTGAGTCAACTTCGATAATCATAATGGCTTTTTCCCCAGCGCGTTCGCGGGTCACATTCATTTGAGCAATGTTGATATTGTGTTCAGAAAGAATATCTGTTACTTTAGCAATCATACCAGGAATATCTTGGTGAACGATAATAAGAGTAGGGGTATTCATTTTAAGAGAAACAGAGAAGCCATTGAGTTCAGTAACTTCAATATTTCCTCCACCAATTGATACACCTGTGATACTCATGCTTTTATCACCTTTTTCAACGGTAATCTTAGCAGTATTTGGGTGAGGGGCATTACTGTCCTTTAAAATATCCCAATAAATGCGTACCCCTTTTTGGTGAGCGATTTCTAATGAATTTTTAATATCTGGATTGTCAGTATCCATTCCTAGGATACCGGCAACGAGTGCTTTATCAGTTCCGTGTCCACGGTAAGTTTTAGCAAATGAATTATATAAATGAAATGTTACGGAATCAGGAATTTCTCCGAAAATAGAGTTAACAATTTTTCCAATACGAACAGCACCAGCAGTGTGGCTGCTTGATGGGCCAATCATAACAGGTCCGATAATATCAAAGACGGATTGGAATTTTAGATTTTTCATATCTACTCCTTCTAGAATCTATGCTTACTTATTATAACAAAGGAAAGGAATTGGGTAAACGATAATAAATCGCTTACTTTCATAGAAAATGAGAAAAAGATTTAAAAATAAGTCTAAATGCCTTACATAACTGGAAATTCATGTTATAATAGTCTTCGCGTGGATTTCTGCGCTCAAAATCGACCTTCAAATCGATTTTTGAAAAACTGGGCCCTTCAAGCCTATGTTCGAAAAAAATATCTTGATGGGAGGATTATCATGACAGATAATTCAAAAACACGTGTTGTTGTTGGTATGAGTGGAGGCGTTGATTCGTCTGTAACTGCTCTTCTTTTGAAAGAACAAGGTTACGACGTTATTGGTGTTTTCATGAAAAACTGGGATGACACAGATGAATTCGGTGTGTGTACAGCAACCGAAGATTACAAAGACGTAGCAGCTGTTGCTGACCAAATCGGCATTCCGTATTATTCTGTTAACTTTGAAAAAGAGTACTGGGATCGTGTCTTCGAATACTTCCTTGCGGAATACCGTGCAGGACGTACGCCAAATCCAGATGTAATGTGCAATAAGGAAATCAAATTTAAAGCCTTCCTTGACTACGCTATGACACTTGGTGCTGATTATGTGGCAACTGGGCACTACGCACAAGTCTCTCGCGATGAAGATGGTACAGTTCACATGCTTCGTGGTGCAGATAATAACAAAGACCAGACTTATTTCTTGAGTCAATTGTCACAAGAACAATTGCAAAAAGTAATGTTCCCACTTGGTCACTTGGAAAAACCAGAAGTGCGTAAAATTGCTGAACGCGCGGGACTTGCAACAGCTAAGAAAAAAGATTCAACAGGAATTTGCTTTATTGGTGAAAAGAACTTTAAACAATTCCTTAGTCAATATTTACCAGCTCAAAAAGGTCGCATGATGACTGTTGATGGCCGTGATATGGGTGAACACGCTGGTTTGATGTATTACACAATCGGTCAGCGTGGAGGTCTTGGTATCGGTGGTCAACAAGGTGGCGACAATGCTCCTTGGTTTGTTGTCGGAAAAGACCTTTCAAAAAATATTCTTTACGTTGGTCAAGGTTTCTACCATGAGTCACTAATGTCAACTAGCCTTGATGCTTCAAGTATTCACTTTACACGTGATATGCCTGAAGAATTTACAATGGAAGTTACTGCAAAATTCCGTTATCGCCAACCTGATTCAAAAGTTACTGTTCATGTTAAAGGTGATAAAGCAGAAGTTGTCTTTGATGAACCACAACGTGCTATCACACCAGGTCAAGCTGTTGTATTCTACGACGGTGAAGAATGTCTAGGTGGGGGAATCATCGATATGGCTTATAAAAATGGCGTTGCTTGCCAATACATCTAATTGACAACTTTGTAAAGAAAGGTTGACAGACTTGCTTTCGGGAATGATACTAGGGGATTATCTTATGAGAGTGGGAGTTATTCAAGCGAGTACAAGGTCAGATATAAATGACCTCTTATTTCAATCAGTGCAGAAAGCTGTAAAGGGACTACACGAAGTTGTTAACTTTGGAATGTTTCCAAATGAAACAGCAAACTTTTCATATGTTGAAGTGGCTGTTATGGTAAGCTTGTTGATTGAAACACAAAGTCTAGATTTTGTGGTGACTGGTTGTTCATCTGGTCAAGGGATGATGCTTGCTTGTAATAGTTTACCTGGCTTGCGTTGTGGCTTTATTCAAACACCACAAGATGCTTATCTTTTTGGTCGTATTAATAATGGCAATGTTGTTTCTTTGCCATTAGGCTTAAATTTTGGGTGGTCAGGTGAGCTAAATTTACAGTACACTCTAGATAAGTTATTTGAAGATGAGTTCGGTTGTGGATATCCAAAAGAAGACGCTAAACGTAAACGGCAAGACGCTGACAACTTGGTTAAGTTAGCGACTATCACCAAACGCTCTTTTAGTGATATCCTAGATCAACTCGATCAAAACCTTCTCCGAAAAATCTTATGCCGAGAAAGTTTTTATAACTATCTTATGACTAATGGGAAAAATCAACTATTGCTCGAAAAATTATTGGCGATTAAATTGACAATTTAACTTAATTTGATACAATAATCATAACAATAATCATGATGGTCAAAGCTCATGAGAATTGTGCGTTTTTGTCGCACAGTTTTCGAGGGTTTTGATCGTTTTTTTGTTTTACTAATCGTATTTTATATTTGGAAAGGAATGCTTTGAGTAGCTTAGCTAATCTTTTGATTATTTTAATTTGATAAAAAGATTGGCAAAGGTTTACTTGATATTGTAATTGAATCATGACACATGAATTTGCTGAAAATTATGATGTAATTGTTGTTGGTGCTGGGCATGCTGGTGTAGAAGCTAGTTTAGCTGCAGCTCGTATGGGTTGTAAAACAATGCTCGCAACAATCAATTTGGAAATGTTATCCTTTATGCCATGTAACCCTGCTATCGGAGGTTCTGCCAAAGGTATCGTCGTTCGTGAAATTGATGCTCTTGGTGGAGAAATGGGTAAGAACATTGACAAGACTTACATCCAAATGAAAATGCTTAATACTGGTAAAGGTCCTGCTGTACGTGCTCTTCGCGCACAAGCTGATAAGGCGCTTTACTCTCGTACAATGAAGCATACTGTTGAACAGCAAGAGAATTTGACATTACGTCAGTCAATGATTGAAGAAGTTTTAGTTGAAGATGGAAAAGTTGTTGGTGTTCGCACAGCTACTAATCAAAAATTTTCAGCTAAAGCTGTCGTTATCACAACTGGTACAGCTCTTCGTGGAGAAATTATTTTAGGAGAACTTAAGTATTCATCAGGTCCTAATAACAGCTTGGCTTCTATCGGACTTGCTGACAACTTGAAAGAACTTGGACTTGAAATTGGACGTTTCAAAACAGGAACACCACCACGCATTAAAGCAAGTTCTATCAATTATGACGAAACAGAAATTCAACCAGGTGACGAAAAACCAAATCATTTCTCATTCATGTCAAATGATGAAGATTATCTCAAAGATCAAATTCCTTGCTGGTTGACATATACTAACCAAACAAGCCACGATATTATCAATAAAAACCTTTATCGTGCCCCAATGTTCTCAGGTATTGTTAAAGGTGTTGGTCCTCGTTATTGCCCATCTATTGAAGATAAAATTGTTCGTTTTGCAGATAAAGAACGTCACCAACTTTTCCTAGAACCAGAAGGACGTGAAACTGAAGAAGTTTACATTCAAGGATTGTCAACAAGTCTTCCTGAGGATGTTCAAAAAGAATTGGTTCACTCAATTAAAGGGCTTGAAAATGCTGAAATGATGCGTACAGGTTATGCGATTGAGTACGATATCGTTTTGCCACACCAATTGCGTGCAACACTTGAAACTAAGAAAATTTCTGGACTCTTTACCGCAGGTCAAACTAATGGTACTTCAGGTTATGAAGAAGCTGCAGGACAAGGGATTGTTGCTGGTATCAATGCCGCTCTTAAAGTTCAAGGTAAACCAGAAATGATTCTAAAACGTAGTGATGCTTACATTGGTGTTATGATTGATGACTTGGTAACAAAAGGAACTTTGGAACCTTATCGTTTGTTGACAAGTCGTGCAGAATATCGTTTGATTTTGCGTCATGATAATGCTGATATGCGTTTGACTGAAATTGGTCACCGTGTTGGTTTGGTTGATGAAGAACGCTATGAACGTTACTTGAACCGTAAACGTCAATTTGACAATGAGTTGACAAGATTGTCAAGTCTTAAAATCAAACCTGTTAAGGAAACTAATGCACGTATTGAAGCACTCGGTTTCAAACCGTTGACAGATGCCTTGACAGCAAAAGAATTCATGCGTCGTCCTGAAATCAATTATGAAATTGCAACAAGTTTTGTCGGTCCTGCGGAAGAAAAACTGGATAGCAAAGTAATTGAACTTTTGGAAACTGAAATCAAATACGAAGGTTACATCAACAAAGCACTTGATCAAGTGGCTAAAATGAAACGCATGGAAGAAAAACGCATCCCTGCTAATATTGACTGGGATGATATCGATTCTATTGCGACAGAAGCTCGTCAAAAATTCAAGAAAATTAATCCTGAAACTATCGGACAAGCAAGCCGTATTTCAGGGGTTAACCCAGCTGATATTTCTATCTTGATGGTTTACTTGGAAGGTAAACAAAAACACCATCGTAACCAAGAAGATTAAGTATCATTAAAACAAGAAAGCAACCCTTATTGACTGGGGTTGCTTTTCTGCTTTCCTACTATAAATTAAGCCTATTTTATGGTATAATTGTAAGCTAAGAGGTTAACCAATGAAAAGATTTCGATTTGCAACTATCCACTTAGTCATGATTGGCCTTATTTTATTTGGCATCTTGGCTATCTGTGTCAGACTTTTTCAGACGGAGTCAGCTATCTTAGCTGCAATCTTTTTGGCGCTTTCTTTACTTGTAGCTTTGCTTTACTACCAAAAAGAAAATTACGAGTTATCGGAACTTGAACAAATTGAATTATTAAACAACCAAACAGAAGTTGGTTTAAAACACTTGTTGGAACAAATGCCAGTAGGGGTTGTTCAGTTTGATCAAGAAACAAATGAGGTAGAATGGTTCAATCCATACGCAGAGCTCATTTTCACTAGTGAAGAAGGAGAGTTTGAGGATGATGTCATTCGTAGAATTATTGGGGCTAAGCGAGAAGGGGACGCCACTCAGACATTTGAGTTAAATGGCAATAAGTACTCATCTTACATCGATTCTTCAACTGGGATTTTCTATTTCTTTGACACATCTATGGGAAATCGTCAGCTGGGAGATGCGGCCTTTTTGCGTCCAGTCATTGGGATTATTTCCATTGATAACTACGATGATGTGACAGATGATTTGTCAGATGCTGAGATTTCACAAATCAATAGCTTTATTGCCAACTTCATTTCGAATTTTACGAAGTCAAAAAATATTTTTTATCGCCGTGTTAACATGGATCGATTCTACTTTTTCACAGATTATGCTGTGTTGAGTAGTTTGATTGACGATAAATTTGATGTTTTGGAAGCTTTTCGAAAACAAGCTAAAGAAGAACATAATTTGCCATTAACTCTTAGTATGGGTGTTTCTTATGGTGATGATAATCATCAACAAATTGGACAAGTAGCTTTGCAGAATTTGAATACGGCACTTGTTCGTGGTGGTGATCAGGTTGTTATTTGTGAAAACGACGAGCATAAGAAACCATTGTATTTTGGTGGTGGTTCAGTATCTACTGTCAAGCGTACACGTACACGTACGCGTGCTATGATGACAGCTATCTCAGATCATATCAAAGGTGTTGACCGTGTCTTTGTGGTTGGTCACCGTAATATTGATATGGATGCCCTCGGTTCAGCTGTAGGGATGCAATTCTTCGCAAGTAATATCAACGAAGAATCTTATGTGGTTTACAATCCAGATGAGATGAGCCCAGATATTACGCGTGCCGTCAAAAGATTGCAAGAAGATGCTAAGACACGACTTATTACTATTAAGCAGGCGATGTCAATGATGACAGAACGCTCATTGTTAATTATGGTTGATCATTCTAAGATTGATTTGACTTTATCGCAAAAGCTTTACAATAAGTTTACAGACGTGATTGTTGTCGACCATCATCGCCGTGATGATAATTTCCCAGAAAATGCTGTTTTAACTTTCATTGAAAGTGGAGCAAGTAGTGCTAGTGAGTTAGTTACAGAGTTGATTCAATTCCAGAATGCTAAGAAGCGTTTGAGTAAAATTCAAGCGAGTGTCTTGATGGCTGGTATTATGCTTGATACGAAGAATTTCTCAGCTAGCGTTACAAGTCGAACATTTGATGTTGCAAGTTATCTTCGAGCTCACGGAAGTGATAGTATTGAAATTCAAAATATTTCTCAAACGGATTTTGAGGAATATCGATTGGTTAATGAGTTAATCCTTAGAGGCCGAAAAATTTACGATAACATTATCATCGCTAGCGGGCGTGATGGTGTCAATTATAGTAAAGTGGTTGCTAGTAAGGCGGCTGATACCATGCTATCTTTAGCTGGTATTGAGGCGACATTTGTTTTGGTGCAAGTTGCTCCAAATAAAGTTGCTATTTCAGCGCGTAGCCGTAGTAAGATTAATGTTCAGCGCATGATGGAAGAACTCGGTGGTGGCGGTCACTTTACACTAGCTGCATGTCAGTTGGAAAATATGTCAGTGAGCCAAGCAGAGAGTGCTTTACTTGATGTGATTGAAAATGATTTAAGAGAAAATATGGAGGCAGAGAGATGAAAGTAATTTTTCTAGCAGATGTTAAAGGAAAAGGTAAAAAAGGCGAAATCAAAGAAGTTCCAACAGGATATGCTCAAAACTTTTTGATTAAGAAAAATCTTGCTAAAGAAGCTACTAACCAAGCAATTGGTGAATTAAAAGGTAAACAAAAATCAGAAGAAAAAGCTCAAGCTGAAGTCTTAGCTGAAGCTAAAGCTCTTAAAGCTGAGCTTGAAAAAGAAGAAACTGTTGTTAAGTTTACTGAAAAAGTTGGACCTGATGGACGTACATTTGGTTCAATTACTGCTAAAAAAATTGTTGAAGAATTATCAAAACAATTTGGTCTAAAAATCAACAAACGTGCGATTAATTTGGACCATCCAATTCGTGCAATTGGTTCTGTTGAAGTACCTGTGAAATTACATAAAGAAGTTACTGCTGAAATCAAATTAAACATTAAAGAAGCATAATAATATTTGAGCTTACTAGGGGAGGTGAAAAGATTGGCAGAAGAGCCAGAATTGAGAGTTCAGCCACAGGATTTGTTAGCAGAGCAATCTGTCTTAGGTTCTATTTTTATCTCACCAGATAAACTCATTACTGTCCGTGAATTTGTTAGCCCAGATGACTTTTATAAATACTCGCACCGCGTTATTTTTAAAGCCATGATTACTTTGAGTGATCGTAATGAGGCTATTGATGCAACGACTGTAAGAACGATTCTTGATGATCAAGGTGATTTACAAAATATTGGTGGTTTGTCTTATATTGTTGAATTGGTCAACAGTGTACCGACAAGTGCCAATGCTGAATATTATGCTAAGATTGTTGCTGAAAAAGCAATGTTGCGTAATATCATCTCTAGGTTGACAGAGACTGTAAACCTTGCTTATGAAGGGGCAACTGATTCAGAAGATGTCATTGCGGGGGCTGAAAAAGCACTTATTGAAATTAATGAGCACAGCAACCGTAGTGGTTTCCGTAAGATTTCGGATGTCTTGAAAGTTAACTACGAAAACTTGGAAATTCGTTCGCGTCAAACGAGTGATGTTACTGGTTTACCAACAGGATTTCGTGATTTGGATAAGATTACGACAGGTTTACATCCAGATCAGTTAGTTATTCTAGCTGCCCGTCCAGCCGTCGGGAAAACAGCCTTTGCTTTGAACATTGCTCAAAATGTTGGGACTAAGCAAAATAGACCTGTAGCTATCTTCTCTCTGGAAATGGGTGCTGAAAGTTTGGTTGACCGTATGTTGGCTGCTGAAGGGATGGTTGATTCTCACAACCTTAGAACTGGTCAGCTAACCGATCAAGAATGGAATAACATTACCATTGCTCAGGGAGCTTTAGCTGATGCACCAATCTATATTGACGATACGCCTGGTATCAAGATTACTGAAATTCGTGCACGTGCCCGCAAGTTGTCTCAAGAGGTCGAAGGTGGTCTTGGTTTGATTGTAATTGACTATCTTCAGTTGATTACAGGGACACGTCCTGAGAACCGTCAACAAGAGGTTTCTGATATTTCTCGTCAATTGAAGATTTTGGCTAAGGAATTGAAGGTTCCTGTTATTGCCTTGAGTCAGTTGTCTCGTGGTGTTGAACAACGTCAAGATAAACGACCAGTTTTGTCAGATATTCGTGAATCTGGATCTATCGAGCAGGATGCGGATATTGTAGCTTTCTTATACCGTGATGATTATTATCGTCGTGAAGGTGAAGAAAGCGATGATGCTGTTGAGGATAATACGATTGAAGTTATCTTAGAGAAAAACCGTTCAGGTGCGCGTGGAACGGTGAAATTAATCTTTCAAAAGGAATATAATAAATTCTCTAGTATTGCGCAATTTGAAGAGCGTTAAGCAAAAAAAACTTTTATAAGGAGCAAACGATAAGATGAGTGATGCATTTGCAGATGTAGCAAAAATGAAAAAAATCAAAGAAGATATTAAAGCCCACGAAGGTCAATTGGTTGAATTGACACTCGAAAATGGTCGTAAACGTGAAAAAAATAAAATTGGTCGTTTGACTGAAGTTTACCCATCATTGTTTATCGTTGAATACAATGAAAACTCTGATGTTCCAGGTGCGATTAATAACTCATACGTTGAATCATACACTTATTCAGACATTTTAACTGAAAAAACATTGATTCGTTATTTTGATTAATTTTATCTAAGAATTAACATACAAAAGGCTTTACAGAGCCTTTTTTTTATGTTAAACTAAATTCCGTGTGAAATAATAGCGGGAGAGTATGAAGCTCGTCAACAGTTGGCTCTTCTACAGTTTTTCTTTCTATAGAAAAGCTTCTAGAAGTCGGAAAAGTAATCTTGGCTGTTTAGATGAAAGTCACCTGCACGAATCAGGATTCTCTAAATTGTTATTTCCTACAAAATTTTTATTTTATAGGAGGACATTTTAAATGTCACGTTATACAGGTCCATCATGGAAACAATCTCGTCGCCTTGGCTTGTCTCTTACAGGTACAGGTAAAGAATTAGCACGTCGTAACTACGTGCCAGGTCAACACGGTCCTAACAACCGTAGCAAACTTTCTGAATACGGTTTGCAATTGGCTGAAAAACAAAAACTTCGTTTCACTTACGGTGTAGGTGAAAAACAATTCCGTAACTTGTTCGTACAAGCTACTAAAGTTAAAGGTGGAACTCTTGGTTTCAACTTTATGGTTCTTTTGGAACGTCGTCTTGACAACGTTGTTTACCGTCTAGGTCTTGCAACTACTCGTCGTCAAGCTCGTCAATTCGTTAACCACGGTCACATCCTTGTTGATGGTAAACGTGTTGATATTCCTTCATACCGCGTAACTCCAGGTCAAGTTATCTCAGTTCGCGAAAAATCAGCTAAAGTACCTGCTATCCTTGAAGCTGTTGAAGCTACTCTTGGACGTCCAGCATTCGTATCATTCGACGCTGAAAAACTTGAAGGTTCATTGACTCGTCTTCCAGAACGCGACGAAATCAACCCAGAAATCAACGAAGCTCTTATCGTTGAATACTACAACAAAATGCTTTAATTCACTGTTTATTGAAGTATTTAAAACCACGGTTTTTCCGTGGTTTTTTGTTTTCTTATTGAATATAAAAAAGCCACCTTTATGGTGGTTTTTGTTAAAGCGGCAAAAGTTTTAGGATGAGATTAGTCATTTGGCGTGGTGATTCTTTTTTACCTTTAGCAATCCAGGATTGGCAAAGGCCGAAAAAGGCATAGGCGAAGTAAATACTGCTGTATTCTCTCTCAACAGGACTTAATTCATCACGGCCAAAACGGTCTTGTAAATCAGTATTAATGAAAATACGTACTTTATTAATGATAAAAGCTTGGAATTCACGAGTTCCGTTGGCTGAAATCAAGGCAGATAAGAGCTGCTCACGTTTTAGAAATTCAAAAATTTCCAAAAAGGCTTGAGCTTTATTGCCTTCGTGCTTTTCAAAAATGTATTCAACCTGATTAAAGAGCGTTTGTTGGCAAGAATCAATCAACTCAAATTTATCCTTGTAATGAGTGTAGAAGCTAGAACGGCTAATACCAGCTTCTTTAGCCAACTTAATCGTTGTAATATCATCAAAACTTTCTGTTTTTAAGAGGCTAACCATAGCTTCTTGAATAGCCCTCTTAGTGTTTGCTTTGCGGTTGTCATGTGCCATAAACAATTTCTTTTGAACACTTTTAGACAGAGTGTCCAAAATCTCCTTCTTTTGTCTTGAAATTATTTCATATCCTTGTATAATATATTTTATCATAATTTTTGAACAGTGTGTCTAAATTAGGAGAAAATATGTTAGAAGAATTAAAAGCACTTATTAAAAGTCCCAAACTTTGGGTAACAATGATTGGGGTTGCGCTTGTTCCAGCGCTTTATAACTTGTCATTCTTAGGCTCTATGTGGGACCCTTATGGGAATGTAGAGAATTTGCCAGTGGCGGTTGTCAATGAGGATAAGTCAGCAACGCTAAATGATAAAACTTTAAAAATTGGCGATGACATGGTAGACAGTATGTCTAAAAATAAAGCCCTTGATTATCACTTTGTCAGCCAGAAAAAAGCTGATAAAGGTTTAAAAGATGGCGATTACTACATGGTTATCACATTACCAGAAGATTTGTCAGAGAAAGCCTCTAGCTTATTAACGGATAATCCGAAGAAATTAAACATTAAGTATCAAACAACAGCAGGTCGTAGTGTTGTCGCTTCAAAAATGAGTGAATCAGCAATGACTAAGCTTAAAGATACCGTTTCAGAAAATATCACGAAGACTTATACGAAGGCAGTCTTCAAAAGTATGACTAGTCTTCAAGATGGTTTGAAAAAGGCTAGCGATGGTGGCAATCAATTAGTTGATGGTAGTCAAAAACTTGAATCAGGTAGCCAAACCATTACAGATAACCTAAATAAAGCCGCTTCAGGAAGCCAACAACTTGCTGATGGTTCAACAACACTTGCCAATGGTCTTGGTGAATATACAGCTGGTGTTGGAAAATTAGCACCTGGTCTTGACAAACTCTCTGGAGGTGTTTCAGCATATACCAATGGTGTAGGACAGTTATCATCAGGTTTGACAGAAAAATCAGGTAAGATTTATGATTATGTCGATGGTGTAGGGCAATTGTCAGTTAAAGTTCCAGATTATGCTAATGGTGTCAGTCAATTATCATCAGGCTTAACTCAATTAAATGCTAAATCTAAAGATTTAATCGATGGTATTAATCAATTACAAACAGAAAGTAGCAATAATCTAGATCAATTAATTGCAGTTGCGACTAACCTAAATAACGGCTTACAAGCCACTCAAAATGAACTAAATAATACAAGCTTGCCAGACACTTCACGATTACAAGCAAATCTTAATGAGCTAAATCAATTAGGCCAAGAGCTATCTGGTATGAGTTCTGCAATTTCATCTATCAATAGTTCAGATTTAGCGGCTGTCCGAGCTACTCCTACATACCAAGGTCTTAGCTCAGAACAACAAGCTGAAATCGATGCTGCTATCACTAATAGTGCTGGTGCAACAACTGCCAATAATTTAACAAGTCAAATTTCAGGTATTCAAACACAGCTTGCCTCACTTCAAGAAGATTTATCAGCACAATTAACGAATTTATCAGCTCTTCTTGATAAAGTAGCTGCCTTAAAAGCGAATGCTTCAACTGCTAGTGCAGGAAGTCAACAATTAGTAGCTGGTTTAACGCAATTTAAAGCAGGTTTGACATCAGATCAAGGTATTCCAGCTTTGGCTTCAGGTATTTCTAGCTATACAGCAGCAGTAGGTCAATTAACTGCGGGAGCAACTAAACTAGATTCAAATAGTCCTAAATTAGTTGGAGGAATAACACAATTAGCTTCTCACAATGATGAGGTTAAAGGTGGCGTTAAACAGGCAGCAGATGGCGCTAACCAACTCGATTCTAAAAGTGATGAGTTAAGAAGCGGTGCAAGTGAAGCAGCATCAGGTGCTAACAAGTTAGCTGCAAACAATGATAAGCTAAATAGTGGTGCTAAGCAATTACAATCAGGGGCACAAGAATTAGCTTCTGGTTCAAGCAAATTGGCTACTGGTAGTGGTACATTGACAAACGGATTGACAACATTGACAGATGGCTTGACAACATTGACAAGTTCATTATCTGATGCTAGTCATCAATTATCATTAGTTTCAGTAGATAGTAAGAATGCGAAAATGGTTTCTGCTCCGGTATCTACAGCTGCTAAAGATAAAGATAGCGTGAAAACAAATGGTATTGGTATGGCGCCTTACATGATTGCTGTATCACTTATGGTTGTTGCTCTTTCAACAAATGTTATCTTTGCTGATTCATTATCAGGTCGTCCTGTTAAGAATCGCTTTGAGTGGGCAAAACAAAAATTGTTCATCAATGGTTTGATTTCAACAGCAGGTTCAGTAATTCTTTACGCTGCTATTCAATTCCTTGGATTTGAAGCTAACTACGGTTGGCAAACACTACTCTTCATTATTTTGAGTGGTTGGACATTGATGGCTCTTGTAACAGCATTAGTCGGTTGGGATAATCGCTATGGTTCATTCGCTTCATTGATTATGTTGTTGTTGCAAGTGGGTTCTGCTGGTGGTTCATATCCAATTGAACTTAGTCCTAAGTTCTTCCAAGTCGTTCACCCATATATGCCAATGTCATACATTGTTACTGGATTACGTCAAACAATTTCAATGACATGCTCAAATGGCAAAGAAGTAGCTGTTCTAACTGGTTTCCTTCTTGCCTTCATGGTCTTAGGTCTTGTCATTTATAGAAAACAAGATGCAGAGTGATAGGTTTCCTATCCTCTGTTTTTTTGTAGGCAAATCATTTGAAGAATGTCTTAAGCTTTTGTATACTTAACAAAAGTTGATTAATTTAGAAACGTTTACGATGAGTTTACAGGTGTGTAAAATCTGTAGATTATGAGAAAGAAGAGAAAATATGTCAATTATTACACTGATTTTAGCTGCTTTAGTAGCTTTGGAACATTTTTATATTATGTATTTAGAGACATTTGCGACACAGTCTAAAGCAACAGCGCGTGTCTTTAACATGTCAGAAGAAGAGCTGCAACGTGAATCTGTAACCAATCTATTTAAAAACCAAGGAATTTATAATGGTTTGATTGCTGTTTTTTTGCTTTACGGTATCTTTACAGGAAATGCAACTGTTGTGGTCATTTTCCTTTTGAATGTTGTTCTGGTAGCTCTTTATGGTAGTGTGACTGCTGATCGAAAAATTATTATTAAACAAGGTGGTTTAGCTATTTTAGCCTTATTAACATTTTTATTTTAAGATATAAAAAAGGTGCCGTGTCGGCACCTTTTTAGTTTAATTAATAGTAATGTCACCGGTATTACCGTCAACTTTTAGGATGTTTTTGGTTGAAGGAATTAGGGAACTTGAGATATCACTGTCTCCCATACTGTGGCTTGATTGGACAGTAAGGTTTTTATTAGCTAAGGTGATGTCGATGTCGCCGGTTGAATTAGATAAGTTATTTATACCTTCAAATGAAATAGCATTGGCTGAAAAATCTCCGATTGAAAGGTTAATACTTGAGTCGGTTAATTTACCATTTTCAATATCAATATCACCTGTGTTAGTTGTTAGAGAGAAGTTGGTAAAATCAGAATCTTGGAAGTAAGCATCCCCAACAGAAAGAGTACTTTTTCCTGATTTAAAGGTACAATTGGTAAAATCCAAATCTCCAGCGTTGAGTTCGACATTAGCGTAATTAGCATGGATATTTTTTACTTGGAGGTCACCAACTTTTAGGTTAGTTTTGATGGACTGAATATCTGTATTTTCAGGAACAGAGATGATAATGGTATGTTTATTGGTTATTGTCCCAGTTTTCGCTAGGTTAATAAGGTCAGCTAAACTGATAAGGTTAATGGAAGATCTGTGGTTACCATTCCAGCTGCCTGTTTGTTTAACAGCTAATGTCCCATCTTTAGTGACTTGGTAGGAAACAGGAAGTTTTTTACTGTCAGAGTAGGAGATAAAAGGCTTGTCAATGTTTTCTTTTGCGATTGTGACATCAAAAGCTGTTGCATTGATATCAATTTTATCAAATGGTTCAAGTGATGTTTTATGATGTTTGATTTTAGCTTTCACTTCGTATTTTTGGTTGAGTTTTGTTAAACCTCCAGTAGCCAGACCAATTCCAGCTAGCCCAGCTCCTGCTAAACTAGCTCCAATCCCGATACCTAAAACAATTTTTGTCCACTTTTTCATGATTTTCTCCTTTTACTTGCCGCTTTTTGAATTAATTTGCTGATACTTTTTACTGCGAATTTCCCAACAGCACCAGCAGCTAAAAGAGCTAGTAGTGCTAATCCGAGTGATAGAAGTCCTAACCCAACTCCCAAGGCTGTCGTTGATGGGGCGATACTGAGGTAAGACCAACTGTCAACCAACATGTAAACGCCAGATGTTAAAAGGGCAACTCCTAGAGCTAGTACCATGGCTATAATGGCAATCCCAATCGCCAAAATGGTAATAATAACCATAAGTAGCACCAAAATGAGTGGTAGGGCAACTGGGCTAGCTAGAATAGCTAAGATAGCAATCCAGATAATGACAGCTCTGTTTTTAGGGGATTTTTCATCCTCAACGATTTTTTCATCGAGTAATCGACTGATAATATCATGAGCTGCATCTTTTGGTGCTCCAAGTTCAGCAATAACTTCTTCTTCGTTTTCAGGACCAGCTTCATCGAAATATTCTCTGAAATAGTCCATTGCTTCCAGATAATCCTCTTTTGGCAATTTTTTGAGGTATTTATCTAGTTTTGCCAAATACTCACTTTTCGTCATCCTCTAATCTCCCTTCAACAATGTCATCGATTTTTGTGATATACAATTGCCACTCACCCTTTAGAAAGGTGAGCTGTTGTTTACCTCTTTCTGTAGTGGTATAGTATTTGCGTTTGCGACCTTGGTATTCTTGTTGGTAGGTGTTTAAATAACCTGCTTTTTCGAGTTTCTTTAAGATGGGATAAAGCGTTGATTCTTTGATATTAGCCACTTTTTTAATGGTGTGACTAATAGCGTAACCATAAGAATCTTCTTTATCGACAATCGCTAGGATAAGAAATTCAATAACCGTCGCAGAAGTTGGAAAATACATAGCAAATTCCTTTCTGACAATATATAAAATTTTTATATATAATTATTTTATATATAAACTATAAATCAGGTTAATTTAAAAGTCAAGTATAATATATAAAAATTTTATATATTATAAAAATATAGAGTGTAAAGATAAAAAACTACTGTAAACTTAGGTTTACAGTAGCTGTTAAAATTAAATTTTGGAAAAGGTGGATTCTGTTAATGATATTTTCAACAGTCTCCCAGTCCACCTTGCCAGAACAAATTAGTTAAGTCCGAATGAAGCAGAGTCTTGTGCGTCACGTTCTGCAACAGTTTCAGCATAGTTGTTTAATTGTTGATTGATACTTGCAAGCAACTCTTCAAATTTTTGAACTTGAGTGTAGAGTTGGTTGTATTGTTCAAGGTAAGCGTTGAAAGCTTGACCTTTCCATTCTTCAGCAATTTGACTGTTCATGCTGTTTACAGATTGGATAGCTTGCTCAATTTGTTCTTTTGAACGAGTGTAAACTTGAGCTTGCTCCTTAAGTTGTTCTGGTGTTACGCTAATAGCGGCCATAAAAATCTCCTTTAAAATTTATTTTTTTCTAAATTATACGCTTTTATTTTTTTTTGTAAAGTATAAACCGCAAAAAATAAATTTTATTTCATCGGGTGAATAAATAAATTGGTCCTATGATATCGTTTTATATGGCAAAATATTTGAGTGAAAAGGCTTATTTTGCTATTGGTAGATAGCTTAAAAAGTGGTATAATTATGAGACACACATGAAAGGGAATTTTAATATAGACATTTAGGAAAATGAAAAAAAGGATAATGGGGATTTATATTTTGTGTTTATTTTTAAGCACACCAGTCGTTTTGGCAGAAAACGGCAATCTAAATTTAAATACGGACTCTATTTCTAACACGAAACAGAAGTCGGCAGGTAATAGCATTGAGGAGCTTTATGCGCCGAACCTTTTCTTAAATCGCACACAAGAAGTTGTTGATAAGGAACATCAAAAAGAAAAGAAGATGCTAACAACTGCAAATCATTCTGTTTTTAAGAAGGATAATAAAAAGACAATTTATTATCGCTTAGATACTGAGAAGGTGACGTCAAAGCAATTTGTTAATTATCATGTTGATGAGAGTTATAAAGTTGCTAAAGAGAACCAATCTCAGAAGAAATCGTATTTGAATTCGATTGCTGTTTTTTGCTTTTTTATTTTGATGACAGGATTGGGAATTTATTTGGGAAGGAAACGTCATGGCATTCGACAACATTGATATTACAATTGCTTATCAAGATAAGCAAATTGATTTACGAATTTCGCGAGGTTTGTCTCTTATTAGGCTAGAAGAGTTATTAAGAGAATTACATATTTTGTCTCGGCTGGGTTTTGTTGAAAAGGAAGATCAAGCTTGGGAACTTTGCTTGAAAAATAAGGCGATAACTTTAAATCGCCACGAGATGTTAGTTAATTTTCCGTTAGGAAATGGGGATATTTTGGAGATTAAAACTTATGATATTTGAGGATAACCATTTAAAACTTGTAGAAAACGACAATCAGTTATTAGTGACTGTGCAGCCAAGTGATTATGATCGAAAGAGCCAAGAATTTATTAAAGAATACGTTAAGGCGCAAGTATCATTGACTGAAAATGGGGAGTTGGTCTTAGCATATGAGTTGCCAGCTTTTTCAGAGAGTTTAGCAACTTGCATTGCTAAGGCAACGACAGATTTAGAGCGTTATTCTTTAGCTCAAAAAGTGGCGACACTGACTGTCAAACCAAATGACTTTAATGTTGTTTACCTTCATCCGCAAAATATTTATGTTTCAGGTAATGATGTTCGTTTGATTCACTATGGGGTCAGTCATATTTTAGCACCTCAAGTGTTTAATCAAGAACGATACTTAAAGGTTTATAAAGCTTTAGTGGCTTCTATTTTGTTGCCCAAGGTCGATTTTGAATTAGCGGTTGAAGGACTCGATGCGGTTCGTGAGTCGATTGCTGAAAAAATCAATGCCTTTCATTCGATTGCTGAAATTAATCAATTTATCAGTGAAGAATGTCATCGTTTAGAGCAAAAAAATAAAGAAAGTAAGGTCCAAGTTAATAAAAAACAATGGCGTGCGTTAGTTGTCGGAGCAATTGTTCTAGCAGTAGCAACATTGACTTTAGGATTCTTTACTTATAAGTCATATTCGAGAGATTTACCGCTGAAAAATGCTGTGATTGATGCGCAAGCTGCTTTTATGTCAACTGATTATGACAAGGCTATTGATATCTTAGAACCTTACGGTATTAATCGTCTGCCGAAATCGGCCAAGTATGTTTTGGCAACTAGTTTTGTAAAATTGGATAATCTTAATTCTGAGCAAATGGAAGCTGTTTTAAATACGATTACTCAGTCTTCAGATGAAACCATTTTAAATTACTGGATTTATTTAGGACGTGGTGACTTGGAAAAAGCACTTGATGTGGCTCAAAATATCGGCGACACTCAGTTGATTTTACACGCTTATACGAATTTATATGAAAAAGTGAAAGCTGATACGAAAATGAGTGGTTCTGATAAGCAAAAGAAACTTAACGAATACGAGAAAGAAATTAGTAAGCTTTCTAAAGAACTTGGAGAAACATCAGGTTCACAATCTAATGGGGATTAATGATTTATGAATCAAAATGATAATGTAACTTATTACCACCACCTTGGTGACTATTTGGGAGATGACAATCAATCACAAGCTTTTTTGTTAAGTTTGTCTGATAAATTATTGTACATGCGTTTTTCTGAAACAACTCCTTTGGATTTTGATGGTAGTCGCTATAGTTTAAGTGATGGTGAGATTTTTAGAAATGGTCAAAAGATAGCTAATCAGAAAGTTCTTGGAGACACAGAAGATTATTATTTTTTGAAGCCTGAAACAGATATTTTTACGCTTTACTTGTATCCACCACATGAAGACTTTGTCTTATCATCATCTGATGTGGCAGATATTCATTTGGATAGCGAGACAGTTGTCTTATTTTCTAAAGAAAAGGTTTATATTGAGTCTTTAGGAACTTCGTTAGTTTATCTTAATGGCAAGCGTGTCCGTGATAATATTTCACAATCATTTAATGTGGGTGATTCTGTTTTTATTGAGGACTATTTGATTGAATGTCGTCATCACCAATGGAAGATAACACGTTTTTGGAACAAGCCAGAATTAACCCAGATGGATAAATTCTTATTTCAAGCTCCGATGAGTGAATTTCCGAGTGATTTTCCAGATTATCACAGAAGCCCTCGTATTGTACCAACCATTTACAGTGATGCGATTGTCATTGACAGTCCTATGGAAGCCAGTTCAATGGGACGTAATTCTTTGCTTCGTGCGATTGTTCCGCCACTTGGGATGTTTGGGATTACTGCTTTGACAAGTCTTGTCAGTCGCAGAAATCCTTGGATGATGCTTGGTATGGGCGGCTTTAGTTTGCTCACTGCTGGGATGACTTTGACACAATATTTCCAAGACAAGAAATATTATAAAAAGCAAGAACTAATTCGTGTTGAAGATTATGACCGCTATCTCTTAAAACAAATCTCAACATTAAGTCATTATCACAATGAAGAAAAAGAAATTTTAGACTACAACCAACCAGATATGGACACTTTAGCTAAGATGGTTTTTGATTATGATTCTCGCATTTATGAACGAATGAATTATAATGCTGACTTTTTACAAGTGTCTTTAGGGACTGGTGATATTGATACGAAGTTGAAACTTCAAACTTCCTTTAAGGAGCAAAGTAAAGATAAACAAGCTATTTTTGCTAAAAAGACGGTTGAAAAGTATCGTAAACAACATCAGGTGCCGATTACTTTGTCTCTTAGCCAAGCGACTGTTGGTATCATTGGAACCTATGATACAACTTATCCAGCAATCTCTAATCTTTTGATGCAACTGGCGGTTTTTCATAGCTATCAAGATATTAATTTTGTGATTTTGGTGCCTGAGGAGTCTTATCAAGAAAATTGGTATCAATGGCGTTTCTTACCGCATTTCAAACTTCAGGAACGTAATGTTCGTGGTATTGTTCATGATGCGCGTAGCCGAGATGCTGTTTTAAATGCTCTTTATCAAATTATTCAAAAACGCATGCAACTCAAACGAGAAATGGGAAGTAAAGATGTTCGCTTTGCTCCTCATTATGTAGTGACTATCTTTGATGATTCTTACTTGGTTGGACATAGCCTAAATGAATATTTAGCTGAGGATTTGACAGAACTTGGAATTACAGTGATTTGGATTAAGGAAGCACAGCGTTTCTTGCCAGAAACTGTGACAACTTTGGTGGAATACCAAAACCAAAATGTGGGTCAAATTATCAATGATAATGGAGAATATCTAGCACAACGTTTCACACCTTATCTAGAAAGTAAAAATTACGAAGCGATTGCTAGAACCTTGGCTAATCTACATCACGTGGAAGTCGAGAAGAATTCGATTCCTAAATCAGTTACTTTCTTGGAACTTTATAAGGCTGAAAAAGTTGAAGATTTGCAGTTAGCTGCGCGATGGGCTAAGGCAGATACCTCGAAGACTTTAGCGGTTCCTTTGGGACTTCGAGGACGTGATGATATTGTTGAGCTGAATTTGCATGAACGTGCTCATGGTCCTCACGGTTTAGTTGCAGGGACAACTGGTTCAGGGAAATCTGAAATCTTGCAATCTTATATGCTATCCTTGGCTGTTAATTTTGGACCAGAAGATGTTGGTTTCTTGCCGATTGACTTTAAAGGTGGGGGAATGGCTAATCTCTTTAAAGGTCTTCCGCACCTTATGGGAGTTATTACGAACTTGGATGGTGCAGCCAGTGCGCGTGCGCTAGCTTCTATTAAAGCAGAACTTCAAAAACGTCAACGTCTGTTTGAGGCTTTTGGAGTCAATCATATTAATGGTTATACGAAGCTTTATAAGCAAGGGAAAACAGCCACAGATGGTGGCAAATATCCCACAAAACCATTACCACATTTGTTCTTAATCAGTGATGAATTTGCAGAGTTGAAGGCTAATGAACCTGAGTTTATGTCAGAGTTGGTTTCCGCTGCTCGTATTGGTCGTTCACTTGGGGTTCATTTGATTTTGGCAACGCAAAAACCATCAGGAGTTGTTGATGACCAAATCTGGTCAAACTCACGCTTCAAATTGGCTTTGAAAGTATCAGATAAGTCAGATTCAAATGAAATCATAAAAACACCTGATGCTGCTAGTATCGTAGAACCTGGACGTGCTTACCTACAAGTCGGGAATAATGAAATTTATGAACTCTTCCAATCTGCTTGGAGTGGAGCAAGTTACCAACCAAACAAATCAGAGAAGCAAGAGGAAGTCGATGATCGTATTTGGTTGATTAATGATTTGGGGCAATACGAACTTTTGACAGAAGACCTTTCTTTGGAAGAAGACTTGAATGTTCAAACAGAAAAGACACAGACAGAGCTAGAAGCTTTGGTTGATTATATTTCAGCCTATTCGCAAACAGCAGGAGTGATAATTCCTGATAAACCTTGGTTGCCACCATTGGAAACTAAGATTGTTTCTCCAGTTTTAGAGATGTCTTGGTCTGAGGAAAAATGTTTGGCTGTGCCATTTGCCATGATGGATGTACCGTCTGAACAAGCTAAGCGTAATTATAATTTTGATGTGGAAGAGTTGAGTCACACTGTTATTTATGGTTCACCAGGTTTTGGTAAATCTGTTGCTTTGCAGACTTTAGTAATGAATTTTGCCCGTCTCAATACGCCTGAACAAGTCCAGTTTAACTTATTTGACTTTGGAACAAATGGGCTCTTACCATTGAAAGATTTGCCCCATGTTGCTGATTTGACCCGTCTGGATGAGGAAGAAAAACTTCTAAAATTCTTAAAACGTATTGATAATGAATTGAAAATGCGTAAAGACTTATTTGCTGAATATAGTGTTGCAAGTCTTTCTCAATATGAGCAAAAAACTGGCGAAAAACTACCTGTTATTCTTACTGTAATGGATGGTTTTGACGCGATTAAGGATAGTCCAAAAGAGGAAGTTATCGAAGCATGCATGAATCGTATTTTACGAGAAGGTTCAAGTTTGGGTTGCTATCTGATTGTGACAGCTTTGCGAGCTAATAGCTTGAAGATTAGCATGTCAAGTAACGTTTCAACTAAGATGGCTTTATTCTTGGTTGAAGACCATGCGGTTAAGGATGTTATTGGACGTAATGCCTTGATTCCACAAGAAATCTTTGGACGTGCTCAGGTGAACGATGATAAGCCATACGAGATCCAAATCTATCTTCCAAGTGAAGGTGATGAAGATATTGAGCGTTTGCGTCACTTAGAAGAAGAGGTGGCTGAAATGGATAAAGCTTGGACTGGACAACGTCCAAAAGCTATTCCAATGCTTCCAAATGACATTAGCCTTTCTGACTTCTATGGCAATGCTTATACGATGACAATGATAAATCATTTGCAAGTACCGCTTGCCTTTGATAAGGAAACAACAAATGTTATCGGTTTTGTGCCTGAAAAACATGGTTATTTTGTTATTATGGATGACACCCCAACGCAAACACGTTTGTTTGAAGCAATTATTCTTAAGAATATGGCTTATTTTAAAGGACACGCGCAGCGCATCGTCTTTGATCCAGACCAACGTTTTGAAGGGGCTGTTGATAGTTTTGATTTGATAGCGTCTGAAGAAAATTACAGTACGGTTATGAATGATTTGCTTGGAGAAATGGCTTCGCGTTCGCCAGAAGCTGTTAATCAACCAATTTTCGTCTATGTACCAGAGGCCCATGCTATCAATGATAAATTAATGTTATCTAACACTGTTTTGGATACCATCTTGAAAAAAGCAGCCAAAGTTAATATCTACTTTATTTTCCAAGGGCATCAAAAAACGATTGAAACGCGCTTTGATGAATTTAACAAACGCTTGAGATCAAATATTCCAGCTGGAATGTTTGGTACGCGATTTGCAGATCAAACCATTATTAAAGGTCGAACACGTTACGGAGAACCTCTATTAGAATCAGATGAAGCGCAGTTCTTTGAAGGTAGAGAAGTTTCTCGCGTTAAAATACCTAAGGGATAGGAGAAAAATGAAAAAAATTAAGATTAAACCAAGTATTGTAGTGATTGCATTTAGTGTTTTCATTTCTATTTTGGCAATTTCATCAGGAGTCTTTGTTTATACGCAAGACAAAGAAGTTTCAGTGACAGATAAAGCTAAAAAAGACGAGCAATTGACCGTTGCTTTGGTTAATGAAGATGCAGGTGGTAACTTAAATAATGTCAATTATAACTTCGGTCAAGAATTCACGAATTTATTAACAAATGCAGGGGATTCCAAAGAGAACTGGGTTACCATGCCACGTAGCTTAGCTGAAAGTAAATATAGTGATGGCAGTGCAGATGTCATTATTTATATTTCAAACGACTTTTCAGACAAAATTCTTCAGTTGGAAAGTTTTAATCCGTCACAAGCTAAAATTGGTTATAAAGTTAAAAAATCAACAGACACTGTTAAAGAAAAAAATGTTGAAAGCCAAGTTGGCACATACTTGAACTTGATTAATCAACGTGTGATTAAAATGTATTTCTCTAGTGTGATTGGAAATCTTGATGATGCCAAGCGAAATGTTGCAAATATCGTAAATGACCAAGAAACAAGCTATACAAGCTTATCTAACTACATTTACACTCCATCAAATGCGGCTAGTCAAAACCTTGGTGGTTTAACAAGTTATGCGACTGCTCTCCAATCAGGGAACAAAGCCTTTGAAGATAGTCAGGCGAATTTCACCAAAGGCGTTTTTGAAATGCTTAACTCAACAAGTAATGGTTTAAATGGGGAATTACCAGAAGTCAAAAGTTTTGTTGATCTTCAAGCAGATATTGCTAAAAGTAATGTCGCTACCGCTAATACAGCTATTTCAGATCAATTTAAAACAGATACAGACCTTTATAACAACTTAAACGATAACGCTCTTAGTAGTTTAAATAAATTCTACGCACCATCAGCTATCACAAGTGAATCTAATGGTGGTAATACCGTTTATAATTTATTTGCTAATAGCATTTCAGATTATAATGGCATTATTGAAAATTATCGCAGTCAAGTTGAAAATACTCGAAATCGCTTGATGGATTTATTGAACCAGGTTCAAGGAACACGCTCAAAAGTATCTGAACAATATTTCAATGCAGACTTAGGGCTCGATAAAAATAATTATTTAGGAATTGGTAACCGAGAAGACCGTAAATCAGCTATTAAAGGTGATGTTCAAAATCAAATCACTAATCAGCAAGTAAAAGATGCTCTTGCTAATCAAATTAAGAGCTCACTTGGCGGGACTCTTCCATCAGAGTATGAAGGAGAGATTGCTAATTTGATGGGAAGTATCGATGTTAACAGTGCTGATTACAACGCTCTCTTTTCAAAACTAGAAAGCATGGGAGCTATCACGTCTGACGAAGTGGCTGCTTATCAAGCAAAACTAGGCTTACTTAACCAATACCAAGCAGTAAAAGGTGTGACAACTGCTGGCGGAGCAACTTATTCATTCTTAACTGCTGAAGATGCTAAACCTAGCCAGTCAAATGTAGTTTCTATTAATGTTGCACCGACATCAACACAAGTAACAACACAAGTAACTGATTCAGCTAAAGATGCTTCTGAAGCAGAATCAAAAGATAAGCAAACAAACTCTCAAGAAAGCACTGAAACAAAACAAGATGCTACAACTGTAGCCATTACTGACGTTTCAGGAGGAAGAGTTGTATTTGCAGATGATTGCTCAACAAGTAAACAGATCACAAGCGCTCAAAGCTTGAAGATTGCCTATACTTTTGATTCACTTGCTGTTGGTACTCATACCATTAACTTCAATTTGAAAATTGGTGACAGTACTATTCCAATGGCTTATACAACCTTTGTGACAGACACTGCAGATGATGTGGCATTGGTTAAAGAAGATTTAAAAGCTATTCTAGCGCAATTAAGCAATATCAGCACAGCAGCTGCTATGGTTCAAACTTTATACGGCGAACCTGGCCAAACTGATTTAAGTAAAATCAATGTAGCCAATCCATCAGCTAACTCTGTAGTTAAAATGTATGGCAATTTGACGTACGATAATATTGCAGGTCTTGATATTGATAACTATAAAAATTCAGGGCTTACTTTGTACACTGAATTGACTAATGAAATGACTGAATTGCAATCAGCTATTAATGATTTACCTGGTTTATCTGACGAGCGTTTACCTCGCAATTACTTTGCACAAGGTTTACAAAGTTTAGTGGCTTGGTATAATTCAGCTGCCGATAGTTTGAATGCGGAATTTTCAAATTGGTCACATAATCAAGCTAAGGTACTTAATGTCGCTCCTTATGGCAGTGGAAATGCAGACGGAACGAGTCTTTATGTGGATGCTTCTAGTGGAGATGCTCTTTATAGCAGTATTTCAGAACTTGTCAAATCAACATCAGATAATGCTCAATCAACAACAAGTAATTACCAAGCATTGGGAACAATGACTGACCAGTTTACACAATTGGTTTCTCAAGTGAATACGATTCAAAAAGATGTTGATGATACTATGGCAAATACTAATAAACTTATTAGCAGCCAAGCTGGTAATATCCAAGAAAGCACAACATATGCTACGAACTTTTCTAAAGTATTGAAAAATGCTCGTAGTGGTGGTACAGATAATGAAGCAGTCATGAATTTCTTGTCTAATCCAGTGAACATCACGAAAAAAACAACCAGTGGTGTGGTTGCAGAAAAAGATAATAAGATTTGGATTGTTGTGACAGCTCTTGTTTCAAGTATTTTATCAATTATCGTGACATATTTCTTAACGAAATCAAGCAAACCAAAATCTAATTAAGTATGATAAGTCCGGGTGCTTTTAGCATCTGGATTATCTTGCATTTATTTTAAAAAGGGAGAGTACTGTGGGAAGTCAAGATGCAAAGCATTATCAAGACTGCGCTAGAACTTGTCGTAGTCACAGTAGTAGTTTGCGTTCGAATCGCAAAGCTGCTATGGACAAAAAAGAAAAATTGGAAAAGGCAAAATCTAAAATTACTAGTGAATTGAGTCAAGTGTCTAGTCAAAAATCGACCTTGTCGACTTTAAATAACGTTGACACAGGAAATTTTGTAGGTGACCGTCAAGCTAAATATCAAGGAAAAATGTCAGCGGCACTTCAAAAGTTATCAACTTATAAGACAAGTGAAGATGATAATTTGACATCTATTAATAATAAAATTGCTGAACTGGAGACTACGATTTCAAGCCTAACATCGCAAATTAGTAGTTGGGATCAACAGGCTGTGATGTACGATCGTATGGCTGCAAGTAGCATGTAAGGGGAGAATTTATGGCAAAGACGGGAGTAGATTTAGAAGAGTGGAAGAGTCTGACCGATGGCGTTGCTTCTTCAACAAAAGGCATTAGTAAACTGAAGTCATTAACATTTACAGAGACAACCTTAAAACCATTTCCTGACTTTAATAAAAACATCAAAAAGTTTAATGCATCCATCAAGAAATTAAAGACTTTTACTAAGGATGATGCAGATAAAATGTACAAGGTAGGTAAGAATAAAGCTGACGATGATGCTAAAGAAGCTGAGCACACACGTAGTAAGGGAGGCAAATAATGCAAAATGAATGGTTGCTAATGCTTAAAGAAGCTTTGAAATCTTTACAAATTGCTGATGCGGATATCGAATTTTTGGAGAGCTTAGCTTTGGTATTTTCAGGCCATCCAGATGCTTTTACAGCTTGCCATTTGGCTTATTTGGATGAAGAAAAAGCTTATCAGTACCATCCAATTATTGGAGCCTCTTATGAATTTACCTTTGATTACGATTTAGGCAAGGTGACGATTAGCAGACCAGATGGTCAGTTGGACTTGTCATTGCCACTATTTCAAGCATTTTTATCATACGTGGACTTGTTATTTGGCAAAATTTATCCTTTAGGCAGTATTGTTGAGCTTGATAAGGAGCTTTTACCTGAAGAATTGGTGAGTTCTTTTGCTCGAGAAAATATGGATTTTAATGTTGTTATTACAGGACGCCGTGCTTTGGTCAATAATCAGACAGCTTATGCTGATTATATTGGCTATGTCTGGCCGTATGGCATGGATTTTGAGACGCAACCGCTTTTGATTAGTAATCTTTTTGTTAAACGTGTGATTTCAGAAGGTTATACGGATGCGCGTGACAAGCATTATTGTGATGAAGAGTTACGTCGAGCTTATTTTTATGATAAAATTTTCTCAACGTTGTATCCAAAGGGAGAGATTTATGAAGATTAAGATGAGCGAGGTAATAGCGCAGCGCGATAGCCTCAAAAGCTCTATCAGCCAAACAAAGAGTCAACTATCAAGTGCAAAGAAAAAGCTAAAAAGTGCAGCTAATTCAGAGGCTCTAAAAGGTGACGTTAAAGATGCGATTGACAATAAAATCACTAATTACCAAGTGCCTTTGTTAACTAACTATGTGAACAGCTTGGATGTCATCTCACAAGGTTATGATAATCTCATTAGCACTTTTAAGAGTATTGTGAGTGAAAATAGCGACTCTGCCATTATCGACACGGATGTCTTACAACAAATGGTGGACAAATTTGATTCACCGCTAGAGCAACTAAAGACAAGCTCTGACGCGATTAACAAGGCAATTGATGATGTCGCAGACATTGTCACACTAACTAAAGTGACAACGGATGATGCCATTTCAGAATTTAGAGGAGCCAAGAAAGTCCTAACTAACACTATCAAAGACATGGGAACTTTCAATAATACCGTCTTCACCAGTGAAGCAGGCGACATCCTAGACGAACAAAATACGCAAATTGGAAGTTTATCTAACCTAGGAAGTAGCTCATACACCAGCAAGAAAGCTAAAGATTTCTACAAGAAAACAGCTTTCAAGACAGAAGTTAAAGAAACTAAGCTTGTTGTTAGCGGTAAGGCTAGACGTGACCAGCTAAAAAACGAACTCGCCAAGAATTTGTATGATTCTAAATACAGTGGGTATATGGTAGAAACAAATTCATTACCAACACCAATTTTGCTAACATTGGAGAAAAGGGGCAGCGACTATTATAAAGAATTCCAAAAAGTTATGGATAGTGATGCGGCGAAATATTTAAGTGAAGCTTTTAAACTTTTACCAAGTAAATTTATTAAGTCTATAAAACAGTCAGAAGGCTTTAAAGAAATTATGTGGGGATTGGCAAAATCTGGCGAAAAAGGAGAAAAAGCTGCCACTTACGTTCTTAAAGGATTAATGAAGTACGAGGAATTTGGTAATGCAGCCAAAAATACTAAATTAGGAGCAATGATTGCCGGGACATCTAAAGTATTTGATGGTGCTAAAAAGGTGGCTGATCCTCTAAAAAGCATTGTAAAAGAAGGTTTGAAATCCACAAAATTTTATAAAGCTATTTCAGAAACAGCAAAAACTGGTGGTGAAGTAAGTGGAACTTTTAAAATTTTAGGAAAAGGAGTGAAATTTGCCGGGAAAGCTGCCACGGTAGTAACTTTTGCGGATGTAGCTGTTTCTGGTGTTTCTGGTGGGGCTAAAGAATTTGCAAAGACTAAAGATATCGGCAAAGGTGTTATTGTTGGGACCTTCTCAGCAGTTAAAAGTGTAGGACCGTTGGAAGGTGCAACCATTGGAGCAGCGGTTGGAGGAGGGTTCCCTGGAGCAGTTGTGGGAGCAGGTGTTGGATTAGGAATATATATTCTTGATAAGACAGGAGTGCTGGATACTGCTGAAGACTTAACAATGAAATTTTATGATAAAACTAAAGAAAATATAGGAAAAACAGTTAAAACTGTTGGTAAATCTATATCAACTACATTTAGTGGAATTGGAAAGGCAGTAGGTGTTGGATGACTAACATGAAAAAATCAATATTTAATGCAAGTTTTGAAGAAAGTCTTAATTTAGAAGACGATGGATTTCGAAAACTTCAGCAAGAGCAACATGATAAATTAGCACGGAAAGTTATTAACGGGAAGCCAACATTTAGTTTTAAAATGCAAGCTTTTATATTAACTTTGCTTTTCCCAGTCTGTTTTAATTATTTATTGTCAGTCGCTTCTACCGAATTAACAAATAATCAATCAAATGGGTTACATCTTAACCCTTCTAATTATAATTTCTTAACATGGCAGGTTTATTTGGTTTTGTTGTGTATATGGTTATTGTTTGTAATCGTTGGGAAGTATTTCAGTCAGGTATTTATTTTACCATATCGTTATCAATTCCATAATTTTACCTATATGGTTATTTTATATATTGAATTAGATTTGCTAATTTTAGGACTTCTACTTTCTAATCTGCCATTTTGGATTGTTTTAGTAATAATGATTATCTGGATAATTTTAATATATTTTATGGTATCGGTAGAATTAAGAGGAGCTCGGAAGATAATATATAGTGAGACTAATGAACTTAGAAAAATTGATAAAATAGCAAAGCTGATATCAATGTATGGTATGGGGCTATTAGGAGTTGCTGTTATTATTAAGCAATTAATTTCTATGTTTTCAGGAAAAAATTCGAATTTTTTAGAGAATATTGGAATATTATTAGCATTACTAATAATGAATATTATAATGCCTGCAGTTGTAATATTTATAGGAACTCCCTATTTTTTACAGGCTTATTACAAACTCAAATACCCTGAAGAGTACCGTGAATGGGAGGGTAAATCTCTTGAAGAATGGTATGGAAAGAAATATTTGAAAAAACACAAGGAGCTACTAGAACATGAATAAATCAAAAGAATTGTTACCACTTGGAAGTATTGTTTATCTTGAAGAAGGAACACAAAAAATAGTTATTGTTGGTCGTGGGGCCATTTTTGAAGATCCAGAAACTGGTGAACAAGTCTTTGCAGATTATATGGGGGCTCTTTATCCAGCAGGTCTTCAAACAAATTCAACATTATTCTTCCAACATGAGAATATCGATGAAGTTGTTTTTGAGGGCTATCATGATGATGAAGAGGACAGATTTTTAAAAGTTTATCATGAGTGGGAAGAAAATTTGAAAATTCCACGAAAACAGATTGATTGATTTTAAGGCGCTTTTGCGCTTTTTCTGTAGGTGTTAATGATAGAAGCGACTGTTGGTAGTATCACAGCACCTTACTTGGTGGGTAAAAAATACTATAAAACTGCTAAAAAGTGGGCAATCTCAGCTTATGCTGAATATCGTTTCTCAGAAGATCGACTTGGAAATACAATCATTAAAAAATCCGAGAAAACTGTTGACCGTGTTTTGGATTTTGTTTTTGGAACAAGTAAAACTCTTAAAAAAGAAAAAGTTACACAGTATTGTTCAATATCATGGCAATAAAACAGTGACTAAGAGTTTTGAAAAAATGATGAAAACACTTGGTGAAACGGATTATTCAAAAGAAGTCAGAAAGTCATTAAAAACAATTGAAAAGGATGGCTTAAAAGGGGCAGCTAAAGCCAAAGAAATTGCGAAAGGTGTTGTAAGAGGAACAAAATCTAATGTGATTTCTGAAGCTGAGGAAGCATTTAATACAAAAACACTAAAAAATGTGATTAAGGCTACCAAGAAATCTGGTAGAATCACTAAAGGTGTGAAAACAGCGTTTAAGGAATCAAATATTGGAACAGCTCTAAAAACTGGTTCAAAATTTGCGAAGGGTGTAGCTGTTCTTAATGTTGTAGATGGTGTGGTTGAGACTTTTGGTAATGTTGAAAAAAATAAAACCCAAGCTAAAAGACAAGGGTTACATGGAGCAGAAGTTTCAGCCAGTGTAGCGACAGGTTTTGTCGTGGATGCAGCTAAAGCTACCGTTAAAGGAGTCGCAAGTACGGCTGCAGCTACAGCAGGAGCGGCATTGGCAGGAATGGTTATTGGGGCAGGAGCGCCTGTGATTGCTACAGGGTTAGTTGGAGTAGCAGTTGGTGTAGGAGTGGCTAAAGGAATTGATTTATTGGATAAAAAATATAATATTACAGGTAATATAAAATCTATGGCAAATTCAACTATCAAGGGTTGTGGTGATTTTATAAAAGGAATGGAAGGCTGGCAAAATGGGTTTAATTAAGCGTTTTAAGATATTGTTGAAGTATCAGTCAATTAGTGTAACAAGCGGAGTAAATCAAGCAAGTAATTGCAGCACTTTATTAATTTTTTACCCGATAGCATTTTTTATGTTTTACAGTACAGTGAGTGAATCAGAATTATCACTTTTAGTAGGAAAATTAATATTATATGCTGGGATTTTTATATGGGGAGTCGCGTTTTTAATTACTATTCTAGCCTTCTTCAAACATAATAAATTTTTTACAGGGCTTTCTCTGTATTTACTTGGAATTTATATACTTTTTACCCTACCAATTTCTGCAACAACTGCTTGGAGTGGCGGTAGCTTAAAATTAATTATTTTACAAGAAGTCTCAATTATTTTATGGCCGGTTATTAGTTATCTTGTTGCAGCATATAGTTTAGTAGATAAAGATGGAAAAATTATTCAATCAGATAAGATTAAGAAGAGATTTAATTATTTTATATCTTTACCAGTCTTAATAGTTGTTCCTGTTGCATTGCCTTTAACGTATTTTATCTCAGATTATTATTGTACTTATTTATTTTGGAGTGTGAGTATGCTTTTAGCTAATTCATTGATTAAAGGCTGGTTCTTTATTCTTTACCCACTCCGTCACAAGGATGATGAGGTTGTTGATTCAACAGTTCAAAGTCAAGCGGTCAATGCTTTGAATGACACGTTACAAGACAAACATTTTGATAAAGATGAAATTAAGGAAGATTGATGGTCGCATGGGACTAATTGATCGTTTAAAGTTACAGCAAAAGCGAAAAAAAGAGGCTGTTAAAAAAGGAATGTCTCGCTCGGGAAATTTATCAGGATTATTTATTTTATATCCTCTTATATTCTTAATGTATTATGGTACTATGAGCGATTCTGAACTCCCGATGGTATTAAGTAGAATAATTTTTTACTTAGGTATTATTATTTGGATGATTTCTTTATCTTTAACAGTTTGGGATTTTCTTCATAATAATCAGGTTCTTGTTGGACTTTCAACATATTTTATGTTTATTTATGGACTTTTTGTAACTCCAATTGTATCAACAACAGCGTGGGGTGATGGTAATTTACAATTTATCATTTTACAAGAAGCTTCCATTATCTTGTATCCAATTTTCCTATATGCAATTGCAGCTTATGTACTTGCTGATAAAGATGGTAATTTTCGTTCGATTAAATTAAGAAAGATAGTAAGTACCACCTATTTCATAGCTCCTCTATTATTGGCAATGTTTGGATTATTAATGTCATATCTTGTTTCAGAGTATTATGTTATCTACCTATTCTGGGGCCTAGCAATGTTTTGTTCTATTATGCTAGATTTAGCATGGTACATGGCTTTCTACCCACTCCGTCACAAGGATGATGAAGGTGCTGATTTGGCAGAAGCTTCAGAAGTTCAAAGTAAAGCAGTGAATGCATTAAATGAGACGTTACAAGAACAACATTTTGATAAAGAGAGATTTAAATAAAAGGGAGTTAAAATGATTGAAAAAGCTATTATTAAGCAAACACATTTAGTGAAAAAGACGGTTCGTATTGAGGTAGATCAGTTGCCAGCTTTATTTGAATATACAGAGTATTTGCCATTTGAATTTGGTATTTATAAAGATGGTCCAACATTTTTTGAAATTACGCCGTCACAATATCAAGAAGAAAAACAAACTTATGATGTTTATATTCCAATTAACACTGAGGTTGCTTCAACTGATGATTTTACGTATGTACCAAGCTTAGAAATAAAAGGTGTGCGCAAGCGAGTGCCTTTTGAGGAAGGACTTGATGAACATTTAAATAGCATGAAAGATTACATGCGAGAAGAAGGTCTGGCTATTCCTGATAAACTCTTTTTAATCATTACACCGGTTTATGGTCAATTATTTGCGGATATTATTATTCCGGAGGAAAATTGAAATGACAGAGATTTTAGAAGGACGCAATCAAACCTTAACGCTATCTAATGTTTGGAGTGTTAATTATACTGTTGAGGTAGATAAGATAGGGATTGCTTTTAAAGATGCCTTAGATAGTATCACAGCTGCTGGTTACACCTTAAAGACTGATTTGTTTTATTCAAACCTCAAGTAGAAGGTCATGATGGTATGCTAGATATTACGGTTTATTTACCTGTGAATGAAGACTATCTAGGAGAAGAAGTTGAGTTAGCAGAATTTAACAGTTATTTTTCAATTTCGACCATGTATGGTGTTCGTATATCAAGCACAAATCCTGAGGATTTTGATAAAGCTTTAGAAAAACTACAGGCTATGTTAATTGAGGATGATGCTGAAGAAGCTTCACCAATCTTTTTCATGTCTTCAAAGATTAACGGAACTGTTTATACAGATATTAGAATCGGTGTTCGTTTTGAGTAGAATCCAAAAAGCTAGAGACTTAGTCTCTAGCTTTTTTGTGTTTCCATGGTGTAATAAGAATATAAAGGGGCTTTTGCTAAATTTAAAAAGTCTTTTTTAAATTCTTGGGGTGGCATAGGTGCTTCTTGAAGGAGCCAAGTTTTGATAATGACAACGATTTGTTCCACGATAATTTTGGTTAAGACGTCTTTGGGGAGATTAAAGGTTTCGCTTTGGGGACGAATGATGTCTATTGCCCACTCAGTGTAGGTAGATACGATGGTATCTTCAAATGGTTGGGTAATAGCAGCTGTGTGTAAGAGTCTTAAGTGTTCTCTTTTATCGTAGACAAAAGGTAGCAGTTTATCAGCGACATAGTCCATGGGATTGCCATCTTTTTCTTTGTCATAATGACGACACCACTGGCGAATTTCCCAGATGATGTAGTCGTCGACATAAGTGATAATTTCATTAAAATTTCTAAAGTGTTTCTGATAAATCGCTTGTCTAGAAACACCAGCTTTTAATGCAATTTCAGAGATGGTAAAGTTTGTCTTTTGGGGAGTTTCTGCGACTAATTCGAAAAAGGCACCTATGATTTTTTCACGTGTGTATCTTGCCATAGTGTTTTCCTCCAATGATAGTTTGTATTTTACCATAAAATAAAAGAGTTTTTCTCATTATTAGAAAAGAAAGATAATTGGACATTTTTGCTAATCTACAGGTTGTAAACCTTGATAAATTAACATTGTGTCCATATTTTTTCTAATTTTATTGGTTTTGGGTTTACGCTGTGTAAATAAAAAATGATAGCTTTTTACTAGATATGAGGATAAAATTAATTCGGAAAAAAGGCTGTCATATTAAGCCTAGGAGTTTGTTAGGAGTCATTAGAAACGAAAAAGGATTTGTAGTCAAAATGAAAAAGTTTTGTACTGTCAGGACGCAAGGAATAAGCATAAGTGATTTACCTGATTCAAAGGAACTATTAAAAGAACTAAGCAAAGTAAAGTATCGAGAGCGTTATTTTCGGACGCTCAGAGGAACGATTTTTGCTTTGATTACAGTGGCTGCGTCAGCAGTATTAGTAGCGAGCATTTGGTTACCAGTTCTACAAATTTATGGCAATTCTATGACACCTAATTTGGAGGCTGGGGATATGGTAGTCTCTGTCAATAGTAAACGTCTGGAACAAGGTGATGTAGTGGCTTTTTATTATAATAACAAGATTCTAGTAAAGCGTGTGATTGCAACATCTGGTCAATGGGTCAACATAGATAAAAAAGGTAATGTCTCTGTTGATGGTAAAAAATTGAAAGAGCTTTATTTGCAAAAACATGAAAGGGCTTACGGAGAGACTAATATTAATTTACCCTATCAAGTTCCAGATAGTCATTATTTTGTTATGGGAGATCATCGCAGTGTGTCGATAGATTCTCGAAATAAGGCGGTTGGTACGGTTAGTGAAGATCAAATCGTTGGAAAATTAACCTTTCGGATTTGGCCGCTAACACGCTTAGGAGCAATTGAGTAACAAGGATTTATAGCAAAAGAAAGGAGTTCTTATGAAAAAGCTGTGGCTCAATCTGATGACTCGATTTAAGCTGAGGCTTAGAGAAAGTGTTATTGCAAGGATAGCTTTGGCTTTATCGATTATTGTCGTTTTTTGTACAACTTATGCTTTAATTTTACCCGCCCTAACTGTCAGTACGGATAATCGTTCAGCTCTGGTGCAATCAGCTGAAAATGTTTCTACCGAGCAACTAGAAAGCTCAGAAGAAAAGATGCAAATGGAAGCTTCAAGTTCTGAACAAGAAACATCAGAACAGAAAGACAGTCAGACCTCTTTAGATACGTCTTTAGAAGCTAGACGGTTGCAAGAAACAGCTGATAACCTAACAGTAGTGGCAGATTTTACGCAAGGGACTTTTACAGAGGAGGTCTCTTTGAAAGTTAGACCGATAGCAGACACGGGAGAGATTAATCAAAAAATATCTACTGTTTTACGTGAAACAAAGCAGAGCCTGTCTAAGGCATTATCTTATGATATTTCTTTTATTAATGCGGCTGGTCAGGAAGTTGAACCTCAAAAAGAAGTCACTGTTTCCTTGCAGTTCAATGCTGCGATAACTAGTTCGAAGTTGCAAAGCAGCTGGAAGTTATATCATTTCATTGGTAATGATATCAACCATGTAGAAGATTTGACGCACGAAAGTGACACCAATATTGAGCAGGACAGTTCAGAAAATGTTAAAAGTATTGGCTTTAAGTCGGATTCCTTTTCTACGTATACCTTAGCTGGGGTAACTTATGCAGATTTTACAGAATACTTAACGGGTTATTCTTATGATGAAAAAACTGTTGAAGAAAATTTAGCAACAAAAGTTTTGACAGTTGATTTGGAATTGGATTACACGATTTTTAAGGCTCATCTGGTTGCAGATAGGTATTATTATCTAGAACTACCCAATGGGACTGCTATTGGGCAAGATATAAATCTTGGGACAGAATATATCGGCAAGGATACGAATCAAGTTGATGCTTACACTTATCGCTTTGTTTATGACGAAGTCACGGGAAAATATTATATCTTGATTGCTTTTATTGAGAGTTATGTCAATGATATTACCGATGGCACACAGTCTAAAGGTTGGATAAAATATGATGCTACTTACGGTAGTGACTACCAGCAAAATGATGGAAGTTATCAAGTTGTTTATTCAGATGATCTGATTGTGACCATTCCTGAAGATTCGATTAAGAAAAATTACGATTTGACGACTTCAAAATCAGGTACGGTCACTTATGATGCTGATACGCCTTATTTAACCTATACCGTAAAAGTTGATTCGAAATACGGCACACCAAGTTCAATTGCTATAAAAGATATTCTGAAAGCATCAGGCATTTCTCTGGCTGCTATTGATTCTGTCAGTGTCACCAAGTCAAGCTACGCTGGCAGTTCAGAAAATGTGATTGCGACAGAAACTCTTACTTCAAGTGCTTACACTTACCAGTTTAAGGCAGCAAGTAATAGTTTGGATATGACACTTCCTCAATTGCACTCAGGAGGTGTGGATGCTAGTGGAAATCTAATTGGGCACTTTTATACCATTACTTACCGTTATAAGATTTCTGGTTTAACAGCTGGTTCATCAGTTACGGCAAATAACACGGTGAGTGCAAGTTCGCAGACAGATACAAGTGATAAACAGTCACATACAAGTAGTTCTCAAGTAACTTTAGCTCTAAATCAGGTTGATAAAAAAGGCACTTACAATGCAGCTGATAGGACCATTACTTGGGAAATTAAGGTGAACGAGGGACAAAGTGATATTGCTGGTGCCCGATTAACCGATGAGATGTTTGCGGCAACCAGTGACCTAACCATTTCACCAGATGCTGGTGCGACTATCGAATACAAGAATGGAAAAATTTCAGGCATTCGCTTCAGCGCCCTTACAAATGGTAAAAATACAAATAGCTATACCATTACTTACACAACGCCAGTTGATTTTACGGATGTAGGCTGGGACGATAGTACCATCAAAAACAAAGTTGTTTTAGATGATGATGGCAAAAGCTCAACCAAAAATGACCAGACGAGTAAGGAAGCTGAAGTAACTCTTCCAGGAACAGGAGATATTACCAAAGAAGTGTCAGAGGTCATGGAGTTATCTGAACCAGGTGTCAGAGAAGTGGTTTGGGATGTTGAGATAAAAATGCCAAATTCAGGAGTGCTTAAAAAGGGGACAGTGTTTACAGATACATTGAAAGATCCGTGGAGTCCAAACGCTGATGTTCATTGGTACACTAAAGCGCAGTTGGAAGATCTTTACCACCGATTAGAAGAAGTTTTAGGAAAGAACAATTTTACATTAGAGGCACGTCAATCTTATTCTGATTATACGGATTACAGCCATTTAAGAGATAATGTTCACTATACAGAGTTTAAAGTGACTCTAACAGCTGATAAAACATCTTCAAAGGATGTCATGATTCATTATAGATCAATGATTAGCCTGGAGAAGAGTTCTAATCAACGTTATAGTAATCACATCATATCAGGAACTCACAGTGTTAGTACGGAGTACAATTATAGTAAGGACTCTAACGTCGTCAAAACTGATGGCCATGGTAATTCTGGAACAACTAAAACGACAAGTGCTGACGGAACGGTTACTTGGATGGTCAAAGTTGAGTTAGATGATAGTGCTACAAGTATGGTAGTGACGGATACTTTGCCAGAAGGTATTAGCTTAATAGGTCTATCATATGGTCAACGTTGGGGACAAATTAATGCTAATTTTGAGAACAACTCGCTGACACAAGGAACTAACGGCTGGGGAACCTATAACATTGCTTTAAACGGAACAGTTTCAAGTGATGGTGTGGTAACGCTAGATTTCACGACAACTGATGGCAAGAGTTTAAAGAACAACGTTGGTGGGAACAGTGATTTTTGGATGACTTTTACAACTCACTACGATGCTTTTACAGAAGGCAGTTCTAAGTTAGTCAAATCTCTCACAAATAATGTTTCTGTTACGGTCAATGGTGAGGATTATGGCTCAGATAATCAGACGCAAGAAGTAACGTTTAGTTCAGATGAGGGGAACTCTACAACGCCTGATGTTAAACCAATTGCTAAATCAGGTGAATGGGATAATGCCAAACGTCAGTTGTCTTACAGCTTGTCAATCAATCCTCAAGCAGATGATTTAGTTGAAGGCTCAGACACGATAACTTTGACGGATGTTATGCATAATTGGTCAAATGTGATTTCTGAATATCTTATTCAAGATTCAGTGAAACTTTACTACACTGATGGTACTGAAGTTCCAGCCAGCGAATGGGCTTGGAAGATAAGTTCAACAGATGATGGGTGGGGCAATCATTATCACACCTTAGTGGTGACAATGAAAGATTCTAAGGCTTATATTCTTGATTACTCTTATCAATTAACAAAACCAAATGAAGATGCTGCCGCTTATTATTATCCTCACAATACGGCGACGCTTGAAGGTGTAGCAAATGGCTCAGATTACACCACAACGACAGTTCATTGGCAAAGAACGGGAACAAGTTCTGGATTTGATACTGAGAAAGCTTATATTATTAGCAAAGTTGATGCGGATAATTTTGGCTTAGATTTAGAAGGTGCAGTCTTTACTGTTTATAAGTACGACGGTGACTCAGATGATAGTAACGATGAAATCGTGACGACTTATCAGACAAATGCCAAAGGGCTTATTTCTATCGTCTACTCTTCGGGTAACTATCAAGAAGATCAGATTTACTATGTTAAGGAGACACAAGCTCCGGCAGGATACGAGTTGCCAGATAATCCTTCTAAACACTATTTCTATTGGGATGAGGATGGTAGTTTTTCGGCTTTGCCAATAACTCTTCCAAAATTAACAAATCTTTCAGAGAATAATGGTTCTGATTTTGTTGAAAATAAAAAAGCCAAGACTATTAATCTTACGGTTAAAAAGCAATGGTTCGATGCAGATGGTCAGGAAATCGGCAGTGCAGACGGTTCGATTGTATATGATGTGATACAAGTCGCAACAAAGGAAAATGGAGAAAGAACTGAGACGTTTTATAAGTCTGGTGAGACTATGAGTCATTCAGATGATTGGACAAAAACTTACTCTAATTTACCAATAACAGATGCTCAAAAGACTGTTACTTATACTTACTATGTTCGAGAGCATGCAACTAGTGGATTTGACATTAGTTATGATAATGGAGCTCAAGTATCGGAAGAACCATCGACTCTTGCCTTGGCTTCAGATTCGGCTCTTATTGTTATGAAAAATACTGCGCAGAAACGATACGCTTTACCCAAAACGGGTGGTAAAGGTGGTATTTGGTACTACGTTCTTGGAGCAATATGCATACTGATTGTTGTAGGGGTGTTGATAGCATTTATATACGGCAAAGGTGGTGTTGCTTAACGAAGACGAGTAACTGCCTTGAAGTAAATATTTATATTGATTTAAAGGAAAGGACTTATGATGAAAAAGATTAAATTATTTTTGGCAGCCTTGCTAGCTCTTGTTTTTGCCTTTTCAGCTGGCAAAGCAAAGGCTTATGACATCACTGTTGATAACGGTGGTAATGGCACTTATGAATCGTACCGTATCTTTACAGGAACGTTATCAGAAGATGGAAAAACTCTTTCAAATATTAAATGGGGAGATGGCATTACAGAAACAGGTCGAACTGCTTTACAAGAAAAATACAAAGTGAGTTCTGCCGCAGCTCTTGCTGAAGTGATAGGGGCAGAAGGTTTTACAGTCACTCAAGCAGAAGAATTTGCTAAGGAAGCTGGAAAATACCTTCAAAACGCTGGTGGCTTGACAGACCTTTCAGCGGGGTATTATCTTGTGCAAAATAAAACAGTTGGTAGTAATGAAGCCTACACTAACTATATCTTAGAAGTTGTTGGAAATGTTACTGTAACACCAAAGACTGATATTCCAAGCTTTGAGAAAAAGGTCAAGGATACAAATGATAGTAAAGGTGAGGAGACAGATTGGCAAGATTCAGCTGATTACGATTTTGACGATAGTGTGCCTTTCCAATTGACCGCTACTTTGCCAAGTAATTTCGATAGCTATGAAACTTATTATTTTGAAATTACAGATTCTCTCTCAGATGGTTTAACTTATAACAAAGATGCTAAAATTTATCTTGTAAATGGTAATCAAAAAGACGATGTTACAAAGAACTTTACCATTGAAACTGCTGATGGATTGCATTTTAAAATAGCTAATCTAAAAACTATTTCAGGTGTTACGGCTTCATCTAAAATTGTGGTTGAATACACTGCCACACTTAATAAAAAGGCTGTTATTGGTAAAGTTGGCAACCCAAATACAGCTAAATTGATTTACTCAAACAACCCAAATAGTCGAGGAACTGCTGGTAGTACTACAGAAACACCAGAAGACACCGTAATTGTCTTTACTTATAAAGTTGTTGTCAACAAAGTTGACGAAAACAGTAAACCTTTGGCAGGTGCTGGATTTACCCTTTTCAAAAAAGTTGCTGATGCTTGGAAGGAAGTTAAGACAATCTCAGCTAGCGAAGCAACAACATTTACCTTCTCAGGTCTTGACGATGGTAGTTACAAACTTTCAGAAACAACCACTCCAGATGGTTACAATAAAATTGATGATGTTGAATTCACAGTAACCGCAGAGCATGATACCTTATCAGACAATCCTGCTTTGACCTCTCTTTCAGGAGATGCAGCCAGTGGTGAGCTTGCTTTTACGGCAGCAGTTACTGAAGGTAGTTTGTCAACTGATATTATCAACCAAAAAGGAGCACGTCTACCATCAACTGGTGGTAAAGGAACAGCACTCCTTTACGTGCTAGGTTCGGCACTTATTTTGGTTGCTGGTATCCTGTTAGTAACCAAAAAACGTATGGATACTAAGTAATAATAGGCTCTAGTTTTATCGTAGGAAGTCAATAAAGCAAGGTTATTTATCAGCGTTAACACTTTACACCAAGGACTGTTTTTGTAAAGTTCTTGTTTACAACCTTGTCAACTTGATAGTGGGAGTGATTGGTTACAGTCACTCCCTTTCCTATTTTTAGAAAGAAAAATGTAATGCGATTTAGAAAATTCAAAGAGAATTTTGCTACAGCTATATTGATTAGTTTGCTACTAGTTGGTTTGTCCTTGGTTTTGTATCCGACAGTTAGTGATTATTGGAATTCATTTCATCAGTCAAAAGCAGTAGCTTCTTATTTGCAAGATGTTGAGGATATGGAAGAGAGTAAAAAGGATAGTTTGCGAGAAGAGGCGCGTGTCTATAATGAAAAACTTCCTCAAAACGTGACACCGAGTTTACAGGTAAGTGGGTACGACAAAACTCTTTACAATGAAACTTTCAAGGTATCAAAATCAGGGATTATGGCTTACATTGAGATACCAAAGTTAAATACCACACTTCCTATTTATCACGGGACAGACGAGACTGTTTTGCAAGTAGCTATTGGTCATATTCCGGGAACATCTTTTCCTATAGGAGGAAAAGGTAGTCATGCGGTGGTTTCTGGTCATAGAGGCTTGCCATCAGCAAGATTGTTTACAGATATTGATCATTTGGTAGAAGGAGATATATTCTTAATTCAGGTTTTAGATGAAACGTTGACTTATCAAGTAGATCAAATATTGACGGTGCTTCCGCAGGAAGTTTCAGCATTACGGATTGACCCAAATCAGGATTATGTCACTCTAATTACCTGTACGCCTTACGGCGTCAACACTCACCGTCTTTTGGTGCGGGGACATCGTGTAGCAACACTAAAAAATGACGTGAGAGTCGTTTCGGAAGCTAGCCAAGTAGAAACATTACTAGTTGCTCCAGTAATTGCAGTATGTATCTTTATCGTGATGTTACTAAGCGTGATGTTTTATCGGAAATGTCGACAATAAAAACTAGTTAGCTTTTTGGCTGACTAGTTTTTTTCGTTAGTTCGTGTGGCAAAATCGACAAAACGGAATTTTTCAAGTTTATGTCGGCTTTCAGTGAGTTGGAATTGTTGTTTATTGGCTAGGTAGACTTTTGATTTGACAGAGACGACATGGTGCTCGGCGCCGATGTCTAGTAACAACTTGTCGCGGTCGTTGAGCTGGTCAATGGTGATTTCCTTTTGAGCGTAAGCAATCAGCAGGTGCAATTGTTTTTCAAGGTATTGATAAATCGATTGTTGGGCAATTTCTCGTGTCATGTTAGGCACGATTGCCTTATCTAGGTAGTCGATATCAAGGACAGAAGCTGTGCCATCAACCACGCGCTGGCGAATCACGCGCCAAACTAAACTATTCTTTTTAAAACCAGTCAGCGCAGCTAATTTTTCATCGACAATCAGTTTATCAATTGAAATGACATTGGTTTTGGAATCAATGCCATAACTATCAACCAGCTCTTTATAGCTTGTGAGTTGTGAAACTGGAAAATCAATGGTTTCACGCTTGATGACTTGTGAGCCAGAACCGTGAATTTTTTGAATCAAACCAGCTTCTGCTAGTAAACTCAAGGCTTTCCGGATAGTGTCACGACTCATGTGGTAAGTCTGGGTCAATTCATTTTCTGTTGGTAGAAAGTCACCAGCTTGATAATGACCTGATGTAATTTCGTGTTCAATTTGTTTAAAAATTTGTTCGTATTTTTTCATGATATTTTTTGAAAATCTCTGTAATTTTAAAAGTTGTTTTTAAATTACCATACAACTTAGGGAATTTCAAGAAATTTTGGATGGATTTTAGCCAAACAACTTGCCTACAAAATAGAAACCGATTACAATGTTTTTTGTAAAGAAAGCTAGCGACTATTTATAGACTAACGAAGGAGTCGGTTTTACCGAAGACATATGGGAAAATTTGATCGAGATGCCCGTGAGATGCTAGAAGCTATTGGCGGGAAAGAAAATATTGCAGCAGTCACACACTGTGCGACACGGATGCGTTTTGTCTTAAATGACGAGAGTAAAGCAGATATTAAGCGTTTGGAAGCTATTCCTGCAGTTAAAGGAACCTTTACCAATGCAGGGCAGTTTCAAGCCATTATTGGAAATGATGTTCCTATTTTTTACAATGATTTCACAGCCATTTCTGGCATTGAAGGTGTGTCAAAAGAAGCTGCCAAATCAGCTGCGCAGAAGAATCAAAATTGGATTCAACGTGCGTTATCAATGTTAGCTGAGATTTTCACACCAATCATTCCAGCCATTATTGTCGGTGGGTTGATTCTAGGATTTCGTAATATTTTAGAAGGTGTGGAGTGGTCAGCTCTAAATGGGAAAACGATTGTTGAAGTTTCTCAATTCTGGTCAGGGGTTAATTCATTTCTTTGGTTGCCAGGTGAAGCTATTTTCCATTACTTGCCAGTAGGAATTGTTTGGTCGGTGACTCGTAAGATGGGAACTAGCCAAATTTTGGGGATTGTTCTCGGGATTTGCTTAGTGTCACCAAATCAACTCTTGAATGCTTACAGCGTGGCAAGTACACCAGCTGCCGAAATTGCATCAAACTGGTCATGGGATTTTGGGTTCTTTACGATAGAAAAGATCGGTTACCAAGCTCAAGTGATTCCAGCGCTTTTAGCTGGTTTGTCTCTGGCTTATCTGGAACGTTTTTGGCGTAAATACATTCCAGAAGTGGTTTCAATGATTTTTGTACCGTTCTTGTCATTGATTCCAGCACTGATTTTGGCGCACACTGTTCTTGGACCAGTTGGTTGGACAATTGGTAAAGGAATTTCAGCGGTTGTTCTTGCTGGATTGACAGGACCTGTGAAATGGCTCTTTGGTGCTATCTTTGGTGCACTTTATGCACCGCTTGTTATCACTGGTTTGCATCACATGACTAATGCCATTGATACGCAGTTGATTGCAGACGCAGGTGGAACTGGCCTTTGGCCAATGATTGCTTTGTCAAATATCGCTCAAGGGTCAGCTGTTTTAGCCTTCTATTTCATGAACCGTCATGATGAACGTGAAGCGCAAATTTCATTGCCAGCAGCGATTTCAGCTTATCTTGGTGTGACAGAACCAGCCCTTTTCGGGGTTAACTTGAAGTATGTTTACCCATTTGTTGCCGGTATGATTGGTTCAGGTATTGCAGGTCTTTTCTGTACAAGCTTTAATATCACAGCTAATGCCATTGGTATCGGAGGACTTCCAGGCATTCTATCTATTCAAGCAAAATACATGGGGCTTTTTGCAATCAATATGCTGATTGCGATTGTTGTACCATTTATGCTGACTTACTTTTTCCGTAAAAGTAGTATCCTTACAAAAGCTGAAGACGAGTTAAAAGGTGGCCAAGCAACACAAGCACAAGCTGTCGTTGCTGCTAAGAAAGATGCAGAAGTTCCAGCTGGTACTGTTCTTGCAATTCAAAGTCCACTTCTTGGACATGCTAAAAGTTTGAGCCAAGCACCAGACCCTGTTTTTGCCCAAGGAGTCATGGGGCAAGGCCTTGTGATTGAACCGCTTGAAGGAGAATTGGTAGCGCCAGTTGCTGGTGTGGTTTCAGCCATTTTCCTAACAAAACACGCTATTGGATTGATTTCTGATGAAGGTGTAGAACTTTTAATGCACATTGGTATGGATACGGTCAATCTTGATGGCAAAGGCTTTACAGCCCATGTCAAGCAAGGTGACCAAGTAGCTGTAGGCGATGCTTTGATTAGCTTTGATATTGAGATGATTAAGGCTGCTGGTTATTCAGTTGACACACCTGTCATTGTTACAAATCAAAATGATTTTCAAACAGATGTAACGAGAGAATTGCCATGTGATGTCAAACGAGGTGAGACCATTTTCACCGCAAGTAAATTATCATAAAGGAGTAAAAAGTGACCTTTGATAAAAGAAAAGTCGTGTACCAGATTTATCCAAAATCTTATAAAGACACGACTGGAAATGGTGTAGGTGATTTGCGAGGAATTATCGAAAAATTACCTTACCTAGAAGAGTTAGGTGTTGATGTCATTTGGCTCAACCCATTTTATCCAAGCCCGCAACGTGATAACGGCTACGATATTTCAGATTATACAGCTGTAAATCCCTTATTTGGGACTATGGCTGATTTTGAAGAGCTGGTAGAAGAAGCCAAGAGTCATGGGATTGAGTTGATGCTAGATATGGTTTTGAATCATTGTTCGACAGAGCATAAGTGGTTTCAAAAAGCTTTAGCGGGTGACAAGTACTATCAAGATTTCTTCATTTTACGTGATCATCCTACGAATTGGGTGTCAAAATTTGGCGGTAATGCTTGGGCACCGTTTGGTGATACTGGAAAATATTACCTGCATTTATTTGATGTGACACAGGCGGATTTGAATTGGCGCAACCCACATGTTCGCAAAGAATTGTTTAAAGTGGTTAATTTCTGGCGGAGTAAAGGTGTTAAAGGCTTTCGCTTTGATGTGATTAACTTGATTGGTAAAGATGAAGAGTTGAAAGATAATGATGCTTTTGATGGTAAGCCAGAATACACTGACCGTCCAATTGCTCATGAGTATTTAAAAATGTTGAATCAAGCAACATTTGGTCAAGATGAGGATGGTATGACTGTGGGTGAGATGAGTTTTACCAATACTGAAAACTGCATCCAATACAGCAATCCAGCTAGTCATGAATTAGACATGGTCTTTAATTTCCATCATCTCAAGGTCGATTATGACAATGGTCAAAAATGGACCTTAAAGCTGTTTGATTTTGAAGAGTTAAAATCACTATTTCACACTTGGGGCGATGACATGAGCCAAGGTGGTGGCTGGTCAGCTCTCTTTTGGAACAATCACGACCAACCGCGTGCTCTTAACCGTTTTGTGGATATCGAGCACTTCCGTAAGGAAGGAGCAACCATGCTTGCAGCAGCCATTCATTTATCGCGTGGCACACCATACATCTACATGGGTGAGGAAATTGGCATGCTTGACCCTGATTACGATAGCATGGCAGATTACGTCGACGTGGAGAGTTTGAATGCTTATCAAAGCTTGCTGGAATCTGGCAAGTCTGAAGCAGAAGCATTTGCAATTATTCGTGCAAAATCCCGTGACAATAGCCGAGTTCCCATGCAATGGGATGCTTCTGAAAATGCTGGCTTTTCAACTGGCACGCCATGGCTAAAAGCAGGAAAAACTTATCCTGACATTAACGTCGAAAATGAAAAAAGCGGACCGATTTTCACTTTCTATCAAGAATTGATTAAGCTTAGAAAAGCCATGCCAATTATTGCTGAAGGTGATTATCAGTCAGCTTACCAAAATCATCCAAATATTTATGCTTTTGAACGTCATTTAGGCGATGAAAATCTATTAGTTTTAAATAACTTTTTTGCTAAGGATGTTACTATTGATTTGCCTGAAAGTTATCAGACTGGCAAAGTGCTACTAAGCAATTACCCAGACACAAAACTCTCAGACAAAATCACTCTAAAACCCTATCAAACTCTGGCCATTTATCAAGAAAAATCAACTAGCAAATAGAAGAACTGCAAAAATAGCGATGACAACAATAAGAGCTAGCAGAAAAATAATTTTACCAGCAGGGCTGTGTGGATTGATAGATGCCCCAAAGCTTCTCAAGCGTGTTAGGTCATCTCTTTTTTCAAATTGCTGGCATTCATATCGATAGGCAGAGACAAGAAGTCCAAGAAGGGTAAGACAGAAGCCGCATGAAATGATTTTTAGACCAAAAGGCGATAACGATTTGCCAAATACTGCAGCAACTATAAAGAAAAAAATAGACAACACTAAAAAAATGAGAACAGGTCCTCTTTTATCCTGACTAGTTTTCATAAAACCTCCCCAAAATAACCTTTTTCCTCATTATAGCATTAATTAGTTTAGACAATAAAAATTACCTCCCTCAAGCTCTTACTTGGGGGAGATTGTTTTTATGAGAATGTTTTTTGAAAAATATCTTGAACTTGATTGTCAGGTGTAATAGAAATTAGTTTTATTCCCATTATCTTTCCTTCAGAAAGTGATAAGTGCTTCAGACAATAATGATAAGTCTTAGCCATCTTATCTTCAGCAATTCGGTTAGCAATTGTAAGATGTGGAACCCAGTTATTGGGTGAGTAAAGCGAGTCCTTGCTGAGAGAATCACTTAATTGCTGATGGATATCAAAATGAAGTTTACTCATCTGTGGAGTTTTTATAGGGCTAAGAAAAATGATATTAGCATTGATAAAAGAACCAATAGATGTAAACGAAATATCAATTGGCTTATCAGGAAGTGTTAAAGTTTCTAGCCCTTTTATGATATCGTCTTTGGTGGTGCCTTCGTCAAATGATGCTAAGGTAATATGTGGCTCTCTATCTGTTACTTCGTAAGCGTATTGAGATAATTGGGCATCACTTAGCTCTTTCCAAAACTCTTTAATAGTCGCTTGTAGGTTATCATCCAACGTCATAATAAGTGCAAACATATCTCCACATCCCTTTAAGTATTTTAGGTAATATTATATCATCTTTTGAAAGACAATAAAAAACCACTTTAGCAAATAAGCTAAAGTGGTTTTTGTATTCAATTATTTAACCTCAGTAAAGATTACGTGTTTACGCAATTTTGGTGAGTATTTTTTCAATTGAAGACGGTCTGGAGTGTTACGTTTGTTTTTTGAAGTAAGGTACAAGCGTTCACCAGATTCTTTGTGTTCAAGTGTAATATTTACGCGCATGGTATCTCCCTTCTAATTATTTAGCTGCTTTAGCGATTTTACGTCCTTTGTAGTATCCTTTAAGTGATACACGGTGAGAACGTGAGTAATCTCCAGTAGTTTCGTCAAATTTAACTGATGGAGCAGTCAATTTGTAGTGTGTACGACGTTTGTTTTTCTTCGCTTTTGAAGTGTGACGTGCAGGTACTGCCATGTTTTATTTCCTCCGATAATATTTTTAATTTGTTCTTGATTTTGAATCAACTTTAACATAATAACATATCTTTTTTGTAAAGTAAAGTTACTTGACAAAAAAATTGAAAAAGTTGGCAATTTAACGTTTTCAGGCAAGTTGTGCTTTAATAAAATACGAAAAATAAATAGTCCCTTCTTCTTTAGCTGCCCTTTTTATGATAAAATAAAGAGTGATTGAATAGCTACAATAGTAGAAAGGAATTAATGGGCTGAATTTGCAAAAATTTGGTGCCGGTATATCTTATTTATGAAATTACAAAAACCTAAAGGAACACAAGATATTTTACCTAGCGAAAGCGCTAAATGGCAATATGTCGAAGCTGTTGCACGTGAAACCTTCAAAAAATACAACTACAGTGAAATTCGTACACCAATGTTCGAACATTACGAAGTTATCAGTCGTTCAGTCGGTGATACAACTGATATCGTAACAAAAGAAATGTATGATTTCCATGATAAAGGTGACCGCCATATCACTTTGCGTCCAGAAGGAACAGCGCCAGTGGTTCGTTCTTTTGTGGAAAATAAATTATTTGCACCAGAAGTTCAAAAACCAGTTAAAATGTACTACATTGGCTCAATGTTCCGTTACGAACGTCCACAAGCTGGTCGTTTACGTGAATTCCACCAAGTCGGTGTTGAGTGTTTTGGTTCAGCAAATCCAGCTACAGACGTTGAAACAATCGCTATGGCTTACCAATTGTTCCAAACATTGGGCATTAAAGATGTCACACTTCACTTGAACACTCTAGGAAGTGCTGCTAGCCGTGCTGCTTACCGTCAAGCTTTGATTGATTATTTAACACCAATGCGTGACAAATTGTCAGCAGATAGCCAACGTCGTTTGGATGAAAACCCACTTCGTGTTCTTGACTCAAAAGAAAAAGAAGATAAAGTAGCTGTTGAAAATGCGCCATCAATCCTTGATTACCTTGATGAAGAAAGTCAAGCTCACTTTGATGCCGTGCGTGAAATGCTTGAAACACTTAACATCCCATATGTAATTGATACTAATATGGTTCGTGGACTTGACTACTACAACCACACTATCTTTGAATTCATCACAACTGTTGATAAATCTGAGTTGACAATCTGTGCAGGTGGTCGCTACGATAGCCTTGTTGAATACTTTGACGGACCAGAAACACCTGGATTTGGTTTTGGACTTGGTCTTGAACGTTTGCTTCTTATCTTGGACAAACAAGGTATTGAATTACCAGTTGAAAAAGAAATGGATGCCTATATTGCTGTCTTGGGACAAGGTGCTAACATTAAAGCTTTGGAATTGGTACAAGCTATTCGTAACCAAGGCTTCTCAGCTGAACGTGATTACCTTGGACGCAAGATTAAAGCACAATTCAAATCAGCTGACGCTTTCAATGCCAAAACAGTCATTACATTAGGTGAAAGCGAAATCGAAGCAGGTCAAGTCACTGTTAAAAATAATAAAACACGTGAAGAAGTTTCAGTCAGCTTCGCGGATATCGAAACAAACTTTGCAGAAATCCTTGCTAAATTAAGCTAAGAAAGCAAACTTTGCAAAAAGTTATGAGCTCTTTGTTAATGAAAAGGCTTAATGAGAAAAGAATTTGAAAAACTCCCCCCACATGGGTGGGGTTTTTCTTTGCTTTTTGCTATAATAGATGGGAATGAATAAATTTAAAACGGAGAATCATATCAAATGAAACGTACAATGTATGCTGGTCGTGTTCGCAGCGAACACATTGGCCAAGAAATTACTCTAAAAGGTTGGGTCGGACGTCGTCGTGACCTCGGTGGACTTATTTTCATCGATCTTCGTGACCGCGAAGGTATCATGCAATTAGTCATCAACCCAGAGAAAGTTTCAAGTGATGTTATGGCAACTGCAGAAAGCCTTCGTAACGAATTCGTTATCGAAGTAACTGGTGTCGTTGCACAACGTGAACAAGAAAACACTAACTTGCCAACTGGTGCTGTTGAATTGAAAGTATCAGCATTGACAGTTTTGAACACCGCTAAAACAACACCATTTGAAATCAAAGATGATGTGGAAGTTAGCGATGATAACCGTCTTCGTTACCGTTACTTGGATCTTCGTCGTCCAAAAATGCTTAACAATTTCAAATTGCGTGCCAAAGTAACTCACTCAATCCGTAACTACTTGGATGGTTTAGAGTTTATCGATGTTGAAACACCAATGTTGACAAAATCAACTCCAGAAGGTGCGCGTGACTACTTGGTACCAAGTCGTGTGAACCAAGGTCATTTCTACGCTTTGCCACAAAGTCCACAAATTACAAAACAATTATTGATGAACGCTGGTTTTGACCGCTACTATCAAATCGTTAAATGTTTCCGTGACGAAGACTTGCGTGGTGACCGTCAACCTGAATTTACACAGGTCGATATGGAAACTTCATTCTTGTCAGACAAAGATATCCAAGATATCACTGAAGGAATGATTGCTAAAGTCATGAAAGACACTAAAGGAATCGACGTTACATTGCCATTCCCACGTATGTCTTATGACGATGCAATGAACAACTACGGTTCAGATAAACCTGATACACGTTTTGAAATGCTTTTACAAGACTTGACAGACCTTGTCAAGGATGTTGACTTCAAAGTCTTCTCACAAGCTCCAGTCGTAAAAGCAATCGTTGTTAAAGGTAATGCAGATAAATACTCACGTAAAAGCATTGATAAATTAACAGAATTCGCAAAACAATTTGGTGCCAAAGGTCTTGCTTGGGTTAAATTTACTGATGGTTCTCTTAACGGACCTGTTGCCAAATTCTTGACAAGTATTGAAGATAAGTTGACAGCAAGTTTACAACTTGAAGACAATGATTTGGTACTTTTCGTTGCTGATACACTTGAAGTAGCTAACAACACACTTGGTGCACTTCGTACACGTATCGCTAAAGAACTTGATATGGTTGACAACTCTAAGTTCAACTTCCTTTGGGTTGTTGATTGGCCAATGTTTGAGTGGTCTGAAGAAGAAGGACGTTACATGTCTGCTCACCACCCATTCACATTGCCGACTGAAGAATCAGCTCACGAATTAGAAGGTGACCTTGCTAAAGTTCGTGCCGTTGCATACGATATCGTTCTTAACGGTTATGAACTCGGTGGTGGTAGCCTACGTATCAACCAACGTGAATTGCAAGAACGTATGTTCAAAGCTCTTGGCTTTACAGCTGAAGAAGCAGCTGACCAATTTGGTTTCTTGCTAGAAGCTATGAATTACGGATTCCCACCACACGGTGGACTTGCTATCGGTCTTGACCGTTTCGTTATGCTTCTTGCTGGTGAAGACAACATTCGTGAAGTTATTGCCTTCCCTAAAAATAACAAAGCAACTGACCCAATGACACAAGCACCTAGCCTTGTTTCAGACAAACAATTAGAAGAATTGGCTTTAGCAACTAAAACTAATAACTAATGATTAAAAAAGCATCTTTAAAAAAGAAAACAAAGTATATCGTTAGCCGTTGGGCTAAGAAATATGGCCTTTTAAAAACGATGCAAAGCATTTCAAGAGAGAAGTACGCGGAAAAAATTTCCGCTTCTCTTTTTTATGGTTTGCTTTCAGCTATCGCGGTAAACTTCTTCTTCCAACCAGGACATGTCTATTCAAGTGGCGCAACTGGTTTGGCACAGGTTTTGTCAGCGATTAGCGAGCGTTTGATTGGTTTTAGATTACCGATTTCTATCGTTTTTTATGCCATTAATTTGCCGCTATTAATCTTGGCTTGGTATAAAATTGGTCATAAATTTACCGTTTTTACTCTGATTACAGTTTCTATGAGTTCATTCTTCATCCAAATTGTTCCAGAGATTACCCTAACAACTGATCCACTTGTCAATGCTATTTTTGGTGGTTTGGTTATGGGTACTGGTGTTGGATTTAGTTTGAAATCACGTATTTCCAGTGGTGGTACTGACATCGTCAGCTTGACCATTCGTAAAAAAACAGGACGTGATGTCGGAAGCATTTCCCTTATGGTAAATGGCGTCATCATGATTTTTGCGGGCATCCTATTTGGTTGGCAGTATGCCCTTTACTCAATGGTGACTATTTTCGTCTCAAGTCGTGTGACGAATGCGATTTTCACAAAACAAAAGAAAATGCAGGCAATGATTGTAACCAGCTGCCCAGAAAAAGTTATCGCTATGATTCACACTAAACTTCATCGTGGTGTGACACAGATAAATAATGCTGAGGGAACTTACAATCATGAAAAGAAAGCAGTTCTGCTAGCTATTATTACTCGTGAAGAGTACAATGATTTCAGATATTTGATGAGGAAAACAGATCCTAAGGCCTTTGTTTCGGTTGCTGAAAATGTTCATATTATTGGACGTTTTGTTGATGACTAACCTTTTGATTAATTTCCAATAATCAGTTTTAGGAGGAGTGTAATATGGCTCAAAAGCTTAGACAAGTACGAAGCCTATTGTTGATTGCTCTTGGTGTAGCAATGTATACCTTTGGTTTTGTTAAATTTAATATGGCAAACGCTCTTGCTGAAGGTGGCGTTGCAGGGGTAACCTTGATTATCCATGCACTTTATAAAATTGACCCAGCTTATACTTCTCTCATTTTAAATGTTCCTTTGTTTATCATGGGAGCTAGAGTTTTGGGGCGAAAATCATTAGCCTTGACCATTTATGGGACAGTTTTACTTTCCTTCTTTATCTGGTTTTGGCAACAAGTACCAGTGAAAATTGTGCTGCAAAATGACATGATGTTGGTTGCTGTTGTTGCTGGTTTATTTGCTGGTGCAGGTAGTGGATTGGTTTTCCGATATGGTGCAACGACAGGTGGTACAGATATCATTGGACGCGTGATTGAAGAAAAATTTGGCTTTAAATTAGGTCAAACGCTTCTATTTGTGGATGCTCTTGTATTGACAGCGTCACTTGTTTACATTGATTTACAACACATGCTTTACACTTTGGTAGCAAGTTTTGTGTACAGTCAAGTGCTAACAATTGTGCAAAATGGTGGTTATACAGTACGTGGTATGATTATCATTACCCAAAAATCGCAAGAAGCTGCGGATGCTATTTTGAATGGTATTAACCGTGGTGTCACTTACCTAAATGGACAAGGGGCTTACTCAGGAAATGAAAAAAATATCTTGTACGTTGTTTTGAATCCAGGTGAAGTTCGTGATGTCAAAGCTATCATGGCTGATTTGGACCCAGATGCTTTTATTTCCATTATAGATGTTGACGAAGTTGTTTCTTCTGACTTTAAAATCAGAAGAAAGAACTACGATAAATAGTCAAAAAGACGAGGTGATTTCACCCGTCTTTTTTTTGATTGACATAAGTGCGGAAAATTCATAAACTAAAGAAAACGATTACAATGTATAGGAGTGATTTGAGATGGCAAAAAGAATTAATGTCACAATTGCCAAAGTTTCCATGATTATTAAAGGTTATGAATGTGGACCAGGTGTTCCAAAACTTTTGGTACAGTTAACGCATAAAGTGTCAGGAGTTGTTGCTGATAAGCTCCTAGTCAGGACTGCAGGTAAAGAACGTCAGATTAGTAGAGTGTACTTGTCAGATGATAAGGGACAAGAAGTCAGCAGTGCCAGTGAGTATCTAGTTATCAAAATGCCAGTGACTTTTGATAGTCAGAAAAATGCAGCTATAGCTTGTCCATTTTATTACAATCTAGAAACCTTGCATAACACTTGGTTGGAAGATTATCCAGTTACTATAAATGGATTAGAGGTAATTTGTGACGGTGAAGTGGCTGAACTATCTGGAAGCTATGATATTATTCATAACCGTCTATCACCTGATACTGATGTCTTTAATAAGCGTGGCTTTTATTCTGGGACTTACCTCAATCCATTAACGAAGCAAACAGAAAAACTCACCCTTCATTATGTGGCTTACGAGCCTAAGCGCTTAAAATCGGGAGAAAGTTTTCCTTTGTTAATCTGGCTGCATGGTCAAGGTGAAGGTGGGGTAGACACGGACATTACCCTTCTTGGAAATGAAGTTGTAGCTCTTGCAAGACCTGAGATTCAATCGCATTTTTCAACAAATGGTCAAAAAGGACTTTATGTTTTAGCGGTTCAAACCCCAACATATTGGATGGATGAGGGCGATGGGACCAATGGTGCTGGCGCTGGCGATTCGCGTTACACAGAGATTCTGATGGATATCATCAAAAATTATGTTGCGAGTACGCCTGCTGTGGATACCAATCGCATTTACCTAGCAGGTTGTTCAAATGGTGGCTACATGACGATTAATCTTGCTATTTCAAATTCTGGTTATTTTGCGGCTCTAGTTCCTCAAGCGGCAGCCTATTCTTATTATCAATATGAGAGAAACGCTGATGGTTCATACGCCATTTCACCTTTTTCTAATAGCTTCATTCGTAAAGATGCCCTTTATTTTGATGAGAAAAAAATGCTAGCGCTAAAAGAGACACCAATGTGGTTTATTCACGCAGCCAACGACACTATTGTCAATCCAAAGGATTATTCATTGCCTATTTATAAGACTTTGCTAGATAGTGGAGATGAGAACAAGTGGTTTTCTTACTTTGAAAGTGTCGAGGGAACAGACATGCAAGGTGTCTCTTACATTGGGCATTTGTCTTGGATTTATTTCTTTAAAGACCAAGTGTCAGGGGTGCAGGATATCTCTGCTATCAAAAGTGCGAAAGATTTATCAGGCTTTTCTCCAAGCAATAAAGGAAAAGGCGGCACAAGCACAGCTAAGGTCTCAGGGAAAACCTATCACAATATCTTTGATTGGTTAAATGACCAGAAGAAAGCATAATAAAAGACCGTTAAAACGGTCTTTTTGACTATGGATGAAAGAGGCTGCCTAGCATAATAGCAGTAGCGGCATGACCTTTATATTTTTCAGGGCTGTCAGCAATTTCTTTGTAAAGTGCTGTAATTTCAGGTGATGTCTTGAGTTTATGCGTTAGCAAATATATAGAAATGGCGTGAGCCAGTTTGGTACGTGCTAGTTGATCGTGTTCGTTCTTTTCCAAATCTTTAGCAAGTGCAAAGATGTCTGTTTTTAGAGGTTCGCTATCAGGTAAGCTAGCATAAGCTTTACTGAGCATTTCCATGAGATGATTTTCCCTTGTCATAATAAAAATCTCCTTTATGATTATGGCAATAGTTTATTATTTTAGCTCAAAAAGGTCAAGAAAAAAGAGAGTGGACAGATTCCAACTCTCTTTTTTATATATTGTCAGAAATGATTACATTTCGTTTGGTGCTTCAACGCCAAGAAGACGAAGGGCTTCTTTAAGAACTGTAGCAGTTGCGTAGCTGAGGGCTAGACGGCTGTCACGTTCTGGGCTTTCGTCAAGGATACGTGTGTGTGCGTAGTATTTGTTGAAGCTTTGTGCAAGGCTGATAGCGAATTTTGCAATGATTGATGGTTCAAAGTTGTCAGCTGCACGTTTGATAATGCGTGGGAAGTCTTGGATAAGTTTCACAATTTCCCAGCTTTCAGCATCATCAAGGCTGTAAACGTCGTTTACAGATGGTGTAAACTCGGCTTTACGAAGGATTGATTGGATACGAGCGTGAGCGTATTGCACGTAAGGTCCAGTTTCACCTTCAAATGATACCATAGCGTCAAGGTCGAAGTCGTAACCGTTCAAACGATCTGTTTTCAAATCGTAGAATTTGATAGCGCCGACACCGACAGCATGAGCAACAGCTTCTTTATCAGCAAGGTTAGGGTTTTTAGCGTTGATTTGATCTTCAGCTCGTTTAACAGCTTCAGCGATTGTTGGTTCAAGAAGGATAACGTTACCTTTACGAGTTGAAAGTTTTTTACCTTCTTTAGTAACAAGTCCAAATGGTACGTGAGTGATGTCTTCATTCCATTCGAAATCCATTTCGTTAAGAACGGCTTTCAATTGTTTGAAGTGAGCTGACTGTTCGTTACCAACAACGTAGATAGCTTTGGCAAAGTCGTAAGTACGTTTGCGGTAAAGGGCAGCAGCCAAGTCACGTGTGATGTAAAGTGTCGCACCGTCAGATTTTTTGATAAGGGCTGGGTGTTCGATACCATATTTTTCAAGATTAACGACTTGGGCACCTTGAGATTCTTCAAGAAGTCCTTTTTCTGTCAAGATATCGACAACTTCGTCCATTTTATCGTTGTAGAATGCTTCACCGTTAAAGCTATCAAATGAAACACCAAGTTCATTGTAAAGGCGGTTAAATTCAACAAGACTTTCGTCACGGAACCATTGCCATAGTGAGATAGCTTCTTCGTCGCCTGCTTCCAATTTACGGAACCATTCGCGAGCTTCTTCATCAAGTTCTGGTTGTGTTTCAGCTTCAGCGTTGATACGAACGTAAAGTTTCAAGAGTTCGTCGATTGGGTGAGCTTTAACAGCTTCTTCGTCACCCCATTTTTTGTAGGCAACAATCAACATACCGAATTGTTTACCCCAGTCACCAAGGTGATTGATTTTAACAGCTTTATAACCGAGTTTTTCAAAAATGTTAGCCAAGCTATCACCGATAACAGTTGAACGAAGGTGTCCAATTGAGAATGGTTTAGCGATGTTTGGACTAGACATATCGATAGCAACATTGCGGCCGTGTCCTTCATCCTGGCTAGCGTAGTCGCTTCCGTTTGCGATAACTTGCCCTAGGACATCAGCAGAGATGCTTTTTTTGTCAAGGAAGAAGTTGATGTATGGTCCAACAGCTTCGATTTTTTCAAAACCAGCTGTGTCCATTTTTTCAGCAATTTCTGTTGCAATCATTTGTGGTGCTTTACGAAGGATTCGAGCCAATGAGAATGCTGGAAAGGCAAGGTCCCCCATATCAGAATTTTTTGGCACTTCAAGCAGATTAACAATTTGTTCTTGGTCTAATTCTGGAACAATAGTGTGAATGCGTTCTGCAATTGTACGTTTAGTATCCATGATTTTCTCCTAAATTAGTTAGTCATATTATTTTAACATAAAAATAAGAAATAAACGAGGCAAGTGACAAGAAAACGTTTGAAGGAGAAAAAATTAAGACTTTATAAGGAAGATAGCCCAAGGAAAGGTGAAAAAATTCCATTTTTTTGGTATAATTTTAAGGATAAATATACACAAAGGGAAAGTTAAATGAATAAAATAGAACGTCAAAATCGAATCAAACGTTTGATTCAATCAGGCCATATCGGCACACAAGAGGAAATCAAGCGACATTTGCAGGAAGAAGGCATTAACGTCACTCAAGCGACCTTGTCACGTGACCTTCGTGAAATTGGACTGTTGAAATTGCGCGATGCTTCAGGAAAACTTTACTACAGCTTGTCTGAAACTTCAGAGACAACTTTTGGAGCGAATATCCGTTCATATATCCTAAAGGTGGCTCGTGCAGGTTTCATGTTGGTGTTACATACTAATCTTGGTGAAGCAGATGTTTTAGCCAACTTGATTGACAGCAGCGATATCGCTGAAATTTTAGGAACTGTGGCTGGCGCTGATACTTTGTTGGTCATTTGTAAAGATGAAGAAACAGCAAAAGCTTTTGAAAGTGACTTATCAACAGGCTTATGAGCAACTATGAAGAAGCCGTAGAACGATTGCTAGAAGTCATAAAAAAGCATGATAGCGTCATCGAATTTCAAAAGGCTGAAGAAAAAATAAAGGACTTTCCAGAACTAGAAGAATTGGTCAAAGACATGAAGGCTTACCAGCAGGAAGCTGTGCTTTTTCACAAGATTGATAAAGCGCACGCTGAGAAAAAAGCTGGTGAGCAAGCTGACCAGTTGCAAGAAGAACTATCAGACCTTCCAATTGTCAAAGATTATCGTGCAAAAATGCAGGATGCCAGTGACCTAGTTCAATATATTACAAATAGCTTGGAAACGAAAATTAACGAGGAGTTAAGTAATGGCAAAAGATAAAATTTCTCCAGGCATGCAACAGTATTTGGATGTCAAAAAAGACTATCCAGATGCTTTTTTACTTTTCCGCATGGGAGACTTTTACGAACTATTTTATGAGGATGCTGTTAAGGCGGCACAGATTTTAGAGATTAGTTTAACTAGTCGTAATAAAAATGCTGACAATCCTATTCCGATGGCTGGTGTTCCTTATCATTCAGCCCAACAATACATTGATGTCTTAGTTGAGATGGGGTATAAGGTTGCCATTGCTGAGCAGATGGAAGATCCGAAGCAGGCAGTGGGTGTGGTTAAGCGTGAAGTCGTTCAGGTGATTACACCAGGGACAGCGGTTGATTCTTCTAAGCCAGATAATGCTAATAATTTCTTGGTAGCCATTGATTCAGATGGTAAAACTTTGGGTTTGGCATACATGGATGTGTCAACGGGTGAGTTTTACGCGACAAGTTTGTCTGATTTTACAAGCCTAAAAAGTGAGATTTTAAACCTCAAGGCTCGTGAAATCGTGGTTGGTTATGACCTTTCTGAAGATGAGCAACACAGCTTGGTTAAACAACTCAATCTCTTATTATCGTTTGAGCAAGAGCGCTATGAAGATATGCATTTGATTGACCCGAATTTAACAGCGTTAGAGATTTCTGCTGCTGAAAAATTACTTCAATACGTTCATACGACACAAAAACGTGAACTTAGTCACCTGCAAAAGCTGGTTCACTATGAAATCAAAGACTATCTTCAAATGTCTTATATGACAAAATCAAGTCTTGATTTGCTAGAAAATGCCCGCACAAGCAAGAAGCACGGTAGTCTTTACTGGTTGCTTGATGAAACTAAGACGGCTATGGGGATGCGTTTGTTGCGTAACTGGATTGATCGTCCATTGGTTAATCAAGAACAAATTGAGGAACGCCAAAATATTGTCCAAGTTTTCTTAGACAACTTCTTTGAACGTAGTGATTTGACGGACAGTCTAAAAGGTGTTTATGATATTGAGCGTTTGGCTAGTCGTGTGTCATTTGGAAAAGCCAATCCAAAAGATTTGCTTCAACTTGGTCACACTTTGGGACAAGTGCCAACTATTAAAGCTATCTTGGAATCTTTTGATAGTCCTTACCTTGACAAGCTTGTCAACAGCATTGACACTTTACCAGAGCTAGAGTCATTGATTAGCTCTGCTATTGACCCAGATGCTCAAGCAGTGATTACGGAAGGAAGTATTATCAGAACTGGTTTTGATGAGACTTTGGACAAATATCGTAAAGTCATGCGCGAAGGGACAAGCTGGATTGCTGAGATTGAAGCCAAAGAACGTGCAGCAAGTGGTATTACAAACCTAAAAATTGATTACAATAAAAAAGATGGTTACTATTTCCATGTAACAAATTCTAACCTTTCTTTGGTGCCAGATTACTTCTTCCGTAAAGCAACTTTGAAGAATTCAGAGCGTTTTGGTACGGCAGAATTAGCTAAAATTGAAGGTGAAATGCTTGAGGCGCGTGAGCAATCAGCGAGTCTGGAATACGATATTTTCATGCGCGTTCGCGCACAGGTGGAACGTTATATTTCACGTCTGCAAGATTTGGCAAAAGCTATTTCTACAGTCGATGTTCTGCAAAGTTTGGCAGTGGTTGCGGAAAACAACCATTATGTTCGTCCAAGCTTTAATGATAGCCATGAAATTAAGATTGAAAAAGGTCGCCATGCGGTTGTTGAAAAAGTCATGGGTACGCAAGAATATATCCCAAATACCATCACATTTGGCAGAAATACCAATATTCAGCTGATTACTGGTCCAAATATGAGTGGTAAGTCAACTTATATGCGTCAGTTAGCTTTGACGGTTATCATGGCGCAGATGGGGTCATACGTTGCTGCTGAGAGTGTCAGTCTTCCCGTTTTTGATGCGATTTTCACACGTATTGGTGCGGCGGATGATTTGATTTCAGGTCAATCAACCTTTATGGTGGAAATGATGGAAGCCAACCAAGCTATCAAACGTGCCAGTGAAAAATCTTTGATTCTCTTTGATGAATTGGGACGCGGGACAGCGACTTACGATGGAATGGCTTTAGCACAATCTATCATTGAGTATATCCACGATCACATTGGTGCTAAGACCATGTTTGCAACTCACTATCATGAGTTGACAGCTCTGTCAACGACGTTGACACACCTTGTCAATGTCCATGTTGCAACGCTTGAACGTAATGGTGATGTGACTTTCCTTCATAAAATCGCAGAAGGACCAGCTGACAAATCTTATGGTATTCACGTTGCGAAAATTGCAGGTTTGCCAGAAGATTTGTTGCAACGAGCAGATAGTATTTTAACCAATCTCGAATCAGGTGCTGCGCAGCTTCATTTGACAGCAGAAACTGAAGAGAAAACTCAAGTGAAGGCAGAAGCGGCAGAACCTGTTGCAGAGCAGCTTAGCTTATTTGCAGATGACTCAAGTAACCAAGAAGTGATTGAAGCTCTTAAAAAAGTGGACTTGATGAATCTAACACCAATGCAAGCTATGAATGTCATTTATGAATTGAAAAACATGTTATAAAAGTAAGAGGCAATCTAAAAGCAGATTGCCTTTTTACTTTGTGTTATAATTAAAGGTAAACAATCCTGAATGAAAGGAAAAGGAATGCCGCTTCAAAACTGCATTCTATCAGATAAATTATGAGTAAAATTATTGAGTTGCCAGAGGTTTTGGCCAACCAGATTGCTGCAGGTGAAGTGATTGAACGACCGGCAAGTGTGGTTAAAGAATTGGTTGAAAATTCGATTGATGCTGGAAGTAGTCAGATTACCATCGAGATTGAAGAATCAGGTCTTAAGAAGATTCAAGTCACTGATAATGGTGAGGGAATTTCTCAAGAGGATGTGGCTTTAAGTTTGCATCGCCATGCTACAAGTAAGATTAAAAGCCAAGCGGACCTTTTTCGTATCAGAACTTTGGGATTCCGCGGTGAGGCCATTCCTTCCATTGCCTCAATTAGCCACTTTACAGTGAAAACAGCGACTGCTGATGAACACTATGGAACGCTTTTAGTGGCAAAGGGGGGCGAGATTGAGCGACAAGAACCAATTTCAACACCTGTCGGGACAAAAATTACCGTTGAAAATCTTTTTTACAACACTCCTGCTCGTCTCAAATATATGAAGAGCCTGCAATCAGAGTTGGCTCATATCGTTGATGTGGTTAATCGCTTGAGCCTAGCTCATCCAGAAATTGCCTTTACTTTGATTAATGATGGTCGTCAAATGACAACGACTTCTGGGACAGGTGATTTGCGTCAAGCCATCGCTGGTATTTACGGTTTAAATACAGCTAAGAAAATGATTGAAATCTCAAATGCTGACCTTGATTTTGAAGTCTCAGGTTATATTAGCTTACCAGAATTGACGCGTGCAAATCGCAATTACATCACCATTTTAATCAATGGTCGCTACATCAAAAACTTCTTGCTCAACCGTGCGATTTTGGATGGTTATGGATCAAAATTGATGGTTGGTCGTTTCCCAATTGCGGTCATTGACATTCAAATCGACCCTTATCTTGCTGATGTCAATGTTCACCCAACTAAACAAGAAGTCCGTATCTCAAAAGAAAAAGAGTTGATGAGCTTAATCAGCTCTGCAATTGCAGAGAGTTTGCGTGAGCAAGATTTGATACCAGATGCACTGGAAAATCTAGCTAAGTCAAGCACTCGTGGTTTTTCAAAACCTCAGCAAACGAGCTTACCGTTGAAACAAACTGACCTTTACTATGATAAAGAACGTCATGATTTCTTTGTTAAATCAGATACGGTTGAAGAAGAGCCAGCGCAGTTATTTAATGAGGTTGACAAAGCTATCAAGCAAGTTGACAAGCAATCTTCAGTTAGGTATGCACAGCGTTCAGCGGCAGGTCAAGCGTATGATGAGCATGATGATCTTGATTTTAAAAATAAAACGAAAATCAATCGCATGATTGAAATTCTTGATAAGGAGGAAGTTTCTACTTTCCCTGAGTTAGAGTACTTTGGGCAAATGCACGGCACCTATCTTTTTGCGCAAGGTAATGGTGGGCTTTATATCATTGACCAGCATGCGGCTCAGGAACGTGTCAAGTATGAGTATTATCGTGACAAAATTGGCGAAGTTGATGATTCATTACAACAGTTGCTAATGCCATATCTATTTGAGTTTTCTGGGGCAGATTTCATCAAAATTCAAGAAAAAATGGAGCTTCTAAATCAAGTTGGCATTAATTTAGAACCATACGGCAATAACACTTTTATCCTTCGCGAGCATCCTATTTGGATGAAGGAAGAGGAGATTGAGACAGCTGTTTATGAAATGTGCGACATGTTGCTGTTGACCAATGAAGTTTCTGTCAAGAAATACCGTGCTGAGTTAGCGATTATGATGTCATGTAAACGATCAATCAAGGCTAACCATACCCTTGATGACTATTCAGCCCGACAACTCATTGTTCAATTATCTCAATGTAAGAACCCTTATAACTGCCCACACGGACGTCCAGTACTTGTTAATTTTACCAAGTCAGACATGGAAAAAATGTTCCGTCGTATTCAAGAAAATCACACAAGTTTAAGAGAGTTAGGAAAATACTAAATGTACGATTATATCAAAGGAAAATTAACTAAAATTACTGCGAAATACATTGTCATTGAAGCAGGGGGATTAGGCTATATTGTTAATGTTGCTAATCCTTACAGCTTTTCAGATTTGATGAATCAAGATATCCAAGTCTACCTTCATCAAGTAATTCGTGAAGATGCTCAACTTTTGTTTGGCTTTCATACTGAAGACGAAAAGGCTGTTTTTCTTAATCTGATTTCAGTTTCTGGGATTGGTCCTACAACTGCGCTAGCGATTATCGCAGTGGATGATAATGAAGGTTTGGTCAATGCCATCGATACAAGCGACATCAAATACTTGATGAAATTTCCGAAAATCGGGAAAAAAACTGCTCAGCAAATGGTTTTGGATTTGGCAGGAAAATTTGTCGATGTTTCTGTGGAAAATGGCAAAGTTTCTCAGACCAAAGCGGCAGCAAACGAGCAGCTTGAAGAAGCCATGGAAGCTCTTTTGGCACTTGGCTACAAAGCAGCAGAGCTTAAGAAAATTCGTAAGTTCTTTGAAGGCACAAATGAAACAGCAGAACAATACATCAAATCAAGCCTTAAGATGCTGATGAAAGGCTAAGAATCAAGGAATTTTAGGAGATGTTTCACATGAAACGTTGTAGTTGGGTAAAGGAAAGTAATCCTTTATATGTTGCTTACCACGATACGGAGTGGGGAAAACCATTGCATGATGATCAAGCATTGTTTGAACTTTTGTGCCTTGAAACTTATCAAGCTGGTCTTTCGTGGGAGACCATTCTTAATAAACGCGCCTCATTTAACCAAGCCTTCTATGATTATGATGTGGCAAAGGTAGCGCAGATGTCTGATGATGAACTTGAGGTTCTTCTTCAAAATCCAGCAATCGTTCGAAATCGTCGTAAGATTTATGCGACACGTACAAATGCTAAAGCTTTTATCAAGATTCAGAAAGAGTTTGGTTCATTTGATCGCTACCTATGGGAGTGGGTTGATTTTACGCCTCTTATTAATGAGGTGGAGGATTATGCGACCTTTCCAGCTAGCACGCCTTTGTCTGAAAGACTTTCTAAGGATTTAAAAAAACGTGGCTTTAAATTTGTAGGTCCTGTTTGTGTTTATTCTTTTCTTCAGGCAGCAGGTTTGGTAAATGACCATGAAGTAGATTGTGATTTTAAATAATGATAAAGCATCTGAAAACGTCATTCAGGTGCTTTTTATGTTTTTTTAAAAAAGTTGACAGCAGTGTCAAGTAGCGTCAACGCTTCTTTACACCTTGTCTTTAAAAACTGGTGCTATTGTTTGATAAAATAAGGATTTATTGTTGACATTCCCTGTAAAAGGTTGTATCTTAATAGGAAAATCAAATCAAGGGTAGGTGGAGATGATGACAAGCATTAGGAGAAATACTTTTGTTTATTTGCTAGCAAATTTTTTAGTGACAGTAGCTTACTCCATGCCGCACTCGATTTTGACAGTTATTTTACTAGCTAAAGGGTTGACCTTGTCACAAATCTTGCTGATTCAATCAGCTTATAGCATTGCGATTGTCTTGTTTGAATTTCCAAGTGGCTTGTTAGCAGATAATTATTCTCGGAAAAATCTTTATAGTCTATCAAAGGTCTTCTTGATAGTCATGTTTTTGATTGTGCTTTTTAGTAGTAATTTTTATCTGATTTTTTTAGCATGGTTTTGTTATGGAATAGCTGCTGCTTTGGATAGTGGGACTCTTGATGCTTATATTATTAACCAATTAAAACTGGCTCACCGTGAAAGTGACCTTCAACGATTTTTGGCGCTTAGCAATCGTTTGGAAATCATTGGGCTTCTAATTGGGAGTAGTTTAGGTGGTATCCTTTATCAATTCATCGGTATCAATATTTATGTCCTTGGAACGACTTTTTTAGTGGCTTCAACCTTGGTTAGCTTTTTCTTTTTTAAGGAGACAACGAAGTCTTTTGGTTTGCAAGAAAGTCATGTCACAGTTCTTAAAAAGCAGATTCAAGAGAGTTTTAAAGAGCTGCACAGGCAACCGCGTTTAAGCGTCATTCTTATTTTTGATTTTTTAACGCAGATTTTCTTTCAGACGCATTTTCAGTTGTGGCAGTCCTTTTTCTTAAGCAAGGGAATCAGTAGCCGTTATTTCCCAGCTTTTTACATTGCCTTTCAAGTGATTACCTTATTTTCCTATTCTATCAATATCGAAGGCATTAAGAAGCATGCTGGACTTATTAAATTTAGTCCATTGATCATTTTTCTGCCTTTAACTTTCTTTTCAGGGTACTTAGGCATTTTCTTGCCAGCTTATTTTATCTTCATTTTTGTTTTTTATGTCATTGAATTTATCTTAAATTATCACTTTAACAAAATGGTGTCGATTGAGAATATTTCGTCTTTGGTCTCTTTTAAATCGACAGTAGGGCGTTTGGGAAGCATCCTTTTACTTTGTCTGTTGAGTTTTATGGTGAAAATGGTTGCCGTTGAGACGGTTATGGCTATTAATTTCATGGCTTCTGTCGGATTTCTTGCTCTTTTGGGTGTGTTTTTTAAGATAAAAAGAAATTGACAAGTTTGTAAAGATTATTGACAGCCTTTTTCTGTAGTTAGGCTGTCATTTTTTGCAAAAAGTCATTAATTTTCAGCAATTTTTGATAGAATAAAACTAAATTACGAATAGATAAGTAGGTGGCAATTATGAAAGCTGAGATTATCGCTGTAGGAACAGAGATTTTAACAGGACAAATCACAAATACGAATGCACAATTTCTATCAGAGGAATTTGCTAAGTTAGGGATTGATGTCTTTTTCCAAACGGCAGTTGGGGACAATGAAGAACGTCTTTTGTCTATCATTGATTTGGCAAGTAAGCGTAGCGATTTAGTTGTTCTCTGTGGTGGTTTAGGACCAACTGAGGATGATTTGACAAAGCAAACCTTAGCAAAATATTTAGGGCGTAACCTGGTTTTTGACGAACAGGCAAGTAAACGTCTAGATGAGTTCTTTGCGACACGTCCTCAATTTACAAGAACAGCTAACAATGAACGCCAAGCTCAACTGATTGAAGGTTCAACTCCTTTGCAAAATAGCACTGGTTTGGCTGTAGGTGGAGTGATTGAAGTTGACGGCGTCACTTATGTTGTTCTTCCTGGCCCACCAAGTGAGCTTAAGCCCATGGTCTGGGATTATTTAGTACCTTTGTTATCTAGCGACCATAAGCAACTTTATTCACGTGTTTTGCGTTTCTTTGGCATTGGAGAAAGCCAACTGGTAACTGTTTTATCAGATTTGATTGACAACCAAACCGATCCAACCATTGCGCCATATGCTAAGACAGGTGAAGTAACGCTGCGTTTGTCAACGAAAGCAGACGACATTGAATCAGCTAAGGAAAAACTAGACCAGCTAGAGCAAAAAATTCTTTCTAAGAAGACTTTAAATAGCATTCCGCTTGAGAATTTGCTTTATGGTTACGGTGATGACAATAGTTTGGCGCGTGTTGTTTTTGATTTGCTTAAGAAAAAACACAAGACTATCACAGCTGCAGAAAGTTTAACAGCAGGGCTATTTCAATCAAGTATTGCAGACTTCTCAGGCTCTTCATCAGTCTTTAATGGTGGTTTTGTGACTTATAGCATTGAAGAAAAGTCAAAAATGCTTCAGATTTCATTAGAAGAGTTGCAAGAACACGGGGTTGTTAGTCACTTTACAGCTGAGAAAATGGCTGAGCAATCTCGCAAGTTAACAGATGCTGATTTTGGGATTGGATTGACAGGAGTTGCAGGACCAGATAGCTTAGAAGGTCACCCAGCGGGAACAGTTTTCATTGGTATTGCTACTAGAGAAAAAGTTCATTCTATTCGTGTTCTCATAGGTGGACGAAGCCGTTCAGATGTGCGTCATATTGCATGTTTGTATGCATTTAACTTAGTACGTCAAGCTTTATTACAAGATTAAATTCTGCTATAATAGAGCTAGTTTGAACAAACAGAAAGGGAAAAATTTGGCTAAAAAGACAAAGAAAACAGAAGCTATCACGAAGAAATTCGGTGATGAGCGTAAAAAAGCACTTGATGATGCTTTGAAATTAATTGAAAAAGATTTTGGTAAGGGAGCTGTTATGCGCCTTGGCGAACGCGCTGAACAAAAAGTTCAAGTGATGAGTTCAGGTAGTTTGGCTCTTGATATCGCTCTTGGTGCAGGTGGTTACCCTAAAGGACGTATCATTGAAATCTATGGTCCTGAAAGTTCAGGTAAAACAACTGTTGCCCTTCATGCTGTAGCACAAGCTCAAAAAGAAGGCGGTATCGCAGCCTTTATCGATGCTGAACATGCCCTTGACCCAGCTTATGCAGCAGCTCTTGGTGTTAATATTGATGAACTTCTTTTGTCACAACCTGACTCAGGAGAACAAGGTCTTGAAATCGCTGGAAAATTGATCGATTCAGGTGCGGTTGATCTTGTTGTTGTCGACTCTGTTGCAGCTCTTGTTCCACGTGCCGAAATCGATGGTGATATTGGTGATAACCACGTTGGTTTGCAAGCTCGTATGATGAGTCAAGCTATGCGTAAACTATCAGCTTCTATCAATAAAACAAAAACAATTGCCATCTTTATCAACCAATTGCGTGAAAAAGTTGGTGTTATGTTTGGTAACCCAGAAACTACACCTGGTGGACGTGCCCTTAAATTCTACTCTTCAGTTCGTCTAGATGTGCGAGGAAACACACAAATCAAAGGTACTGGTGATCAAAAAGATAGCAACATTGGTAAAGAAACTAAAATCAAAGTTGTTAAAAACAAAGTTGCTCCACCATTTAAAACTGCTGAAGTGGAAATCATGTATGGTGAAGGAATTTCACGCACTGGTGAATTGATTAAAATCGCTAGTGATTTGGATATCATTAAAAAAGCTGGTGCTTGGTTCTCTTACAACGGTGAGAAGATTGGTCAAGGTTCTGAAAATGCTAAGAAATATTTGGCAGATCACCCAGAAATCTTTGACGAAATCGACCACAAAGTTCGTGTTCATTATGGACTTGTTGAAGAAACTGAAGATGAAAAAGCAGCAAAACTTTCTGAAGAATCAGCAGCAACTACTGAAAATGTAGATGAAGTTGTTCTTGATTTGGATGATGCGATTGAAATTGAAGAATAATTTTGAAAGCACTTTAAAGCTTGAAACGATGCGTTTCAGGCTTTTTTGGTTATTTGTGGCTCAAAAGTCGTTAATTTTTGCAAAAAAAATAAATCTTTTTAATTGACTTTTCGAAAAAATAGGTCTTAGGTCCCATGTGCTCCATTATGTATGTGTGCTATAATACAACTATCATGGGATAGAAAGTGAGAGTGCACATGATTAAAATTTACACAATTTCAAGTTGTACAAGCTGTAAGAAAGCCAAAACATGGCTCAACGCTCATCAGCTCCCTTATAAAGAACAGAATTTAGGAAAAGAACCACTATCACGAGAAGAAATCTTAGCGATATTAACAAAAACAGAAAACGGTATTGAAAGTATTGTTTCATCTAAAAACCGTTATGCAAAAGCACTTGACTGCGATATTGAGGAATTAAGTTTAAGTGAGGTTATCGACCTTATCCAAGCTAATCCACGTATCCTAAAAAGCCCAATTTTGATTGACGATAAACGTCTTCAAGTTGGTTATAAAGAGGATGATATCCGTGCTTTCTTGCCACGCTCAATTCGTAATGTGGAAAATGCCGAAGCTCGTCTTCGTGCAGCATTGTAATATAATAGTAGAAAAGATACCGTTTGGTGTCTTTTTTTAACTCTTAATTAGTATGAAATAAATCTTAAAAAAGTGTAAAAATGAAAAAGTTTACATCCTTTTTATGTCAGCTTTTCTGACCACTTTTACTGAAAATTCTTTGGAATCTCAATAAACTTTGGTTAAATAAAGTCAGATTCTTGTGAAATCTTAGTGAATAAGCTATAATAATTGGTGACAGCTATTTAGAAAGAAGGTGTAAGTATGGGATTTACAGATGAAACTGTACGCTTTAATTTAGACGATAGCAACAAGAAAGAAATTAGTGAAACTTTAACAACGGTTTATCGCTCTCTTGATGAAAAAGGTTATAACCCAATTAATCAGATTGTAGGTTATGTCCTAAGTGGTGACCCTGCTTATGTGCCTCGTTACAATGATGCCAGAAATCAGATTCGTAAATACGAACGTGACGAAATTGTTGAAGAGCTTGTCCGCTATTATCTCAAAGGAAATGGAATCGATTTGAAATGAGAATCATGGGACTAGATGTCGGCTCAAAAACTGTTGGTGTAGCGATTAGCGACCCACTTGGTTTTACAGCACAAGGCGTAGAAATTATCAAAATTGATGAAGAAGCTGGCGAGTTTGGGTTTGAAAGACTTGGAGAGTTAGTTAAACAGTATAAAGTTGATAAGTTTGTGGTTGGTTTACCTAAGAACATGAACAATACTGAAGGACCTCGTGTAGAAGCAAGTAAAGCTTACGGTGACCAAATTAAAGAACTTTTCAATATTCCTGTAGATTATCAAGATGAACGTTTAACAACTGTTCAAGCAGAACGTATGTTAGTAGAACAGGCTGACGTTAGTCGTGGTAAGCGTAAAAAAGTTATCGACAAATTAGCTGCACAGCTTATTTTGCAAAATTATTTAGATAGAATGTTTTAATCTAATCATTAATTCATTTAAAGGAGAAAATTATGGCACATAACCATAACCACGATCATAACCATGATCACGAGCATGAAGTTATTACACTTGTAGACGAACAAGGTAATGAAACACTTTTTGAAATTCTTTTGACAATCGATGGTCGCGAAGAATTCGGTAAAAACTATGTTCTTTTGGTACCAGCAGGTGCTGAAGAAGATGAACAAGGTCAAATTGAAATTCAAGCTTACTCATTCACTGAAAATGAAGATGGTACTGAAGGTGACCTTCAACCAATCCCTGAAGATTCAGATGCTGAATGGGATATGATTGAAGAAGTCTTCAACAGCTTCTTGGATGAAGACTAAGTTTGTACGATGAGAGGTTAGGAGTATTCCTAGCCTCTTTTTTGTTAGTGTTGAACTCTGTACTAAGGAAGCCCAAAAGTGGCTTTTTTTATTTTACGAATAAGTAAAATAAAGGAGGTTATTTTATGGACAAAAACAGTCGTTTAAGTAAAGAAGAAAAGGATTTCTTAAAACGCTACCAATCCAAGCCACGTCACCGTTTTAGGGAACTTTTAGCTTACTGTGCTATCCTTAGTAAATTGACTAATGATTAGTTTTTGTTATACTTAGAGTATGACAATTCAAGGAGAGAATAAGTGAATACATCAGAACAAGCAAATGTAGATCAGACGGCTGTATCATCTTACAGTCGATCATCTCGTAAAATTGGTGAAGTTAGCAGCCATCTAGAACCTTCTAGACGAACAAAGGTTCCTCAACCTCATAAACTTTATATTTTGTTATTGAGTGTTGTGGTGAGCTGCTTATCAGTAGCCGTGCCAATGTTTACAGACATGGCAAATAGCCTACAATCACAAAATCTTTATATTGGATTAATGTTTACGCAAGGACATCTTCCATTTACAGACATGTTTGCGACAGGTGGTTTCTTGTATTATGCAGTGATCGCCTTGGCTTATTACCTTGGTTCAACGTTGTGGTTAGTTCCAATTCAAATCGTTACTTTCTATTTATCAGGAATTTATTTCTATAAATTGGTTAACTATTTCACCAACAGTCAACGTGTGGCAGTGGCATTTAGTGGGGCTTTTTATCTACTTAATGTTGCCCTTGGTTTTGGTGGTTTGTATCCTATCCAATTTGCAATGCCTTTTGTTATGGTCTCATTGTGGTTCTTAACAAAATATTTTGCTGATATTATCAAGGATGAAGCTTTTATTTTATATGGATTTGCGGGCGCTGCAGCTATGCTTCTAGAACCACGTACTTTGGTGTTCTGGGCGCTTTCTTTCCTAACAATTATCGTCTTTAATTTGAAACAAAGACATTTTGCGCGTGGTTTTTACCAATTGTTGTGTATCATTTTCGGGACTATTTTAGTCTTTTACACAGCTGGATACTTTATCTTGAATGCGCAAGTATTGTCACCTTATATTACACAAGCTATTGTTTACCAATTTACTAATTTTGCAGTAAGTGACGGTAATTTGATTTTGACATTGTTGTTCCAACTTGTACTGGCTTTGGCATCAGGGCTTTTGCTTGGTGCGGTGTCATTTGGAAAAGTTGTCAAAGGTGAAGATAAAGTAGCTAAATGGCTTATTTTACTAGTCTTTATCGTCTTCTTTGCGATTGATTTATTTACACAAAGTTATCAATTCTATAACTTATTGGCAGCACTGCCTTTTGGTTTGGTGTTGACTGCTATCGTTTTGGGTGAACAATATCAACGTAGTTTGACTAAAACATCACACCGTCGCAGAAAAGCATCAGACAATGCTGGAATTTTTGGTTTATATCTTAAACGTCACTTCTATTTACCAATTTTAGTGCTTGTCTTTGGTGTTGGGCAGCCTTTGGTGCACACTGTTTTATCTGCTAATGCCAATAGTGAACGTGGTATCATTGCAACTTATCTTGCCAAAAATGCGACTAAAGATGATACTGTCTACGTTTGGGATGACTCATCTAAAATTGGAATCAATAGTAAGCTAGCAAGTAGTTCACAATTTACATCTCCAGTTGTGAATACTGCTAAATCTGCTAATGAAAAAGTTTTAGAAGATGAATTGCTACAAAATATGGGGTCATATATTGTGGTCAATAAGGACCAAAAAATTTCTGATTCACTTAAAAATAATTTTTCTTCTAACTATGAAGAGGTCCAAATCGGCGGTATTACAGGCTTTACCGTCTATCATAAAAAATAAAGAAAAACGCAATATCTTGTGGTCAACAAAAAAAGTGACCACAAGATATTGATTTTTTTTTGTCCCGTGTTATAATAGACGAGTAAGAAGGAGTGTTCATATGATTACATTAGAAAAAGAAAAAATTGCTGCACAACCTACTGTAAAAGTTATCAAACGCGATGGACGTTCTGTAAACTTTGATTCAGATAAAATTTATAATGCTTTGGTTAAAGCAAGCAATAATGTGACAAAAATGTCACCAGTTGTTGAAGCAAAATTGGAAACTATTTCAGATAATATCATCGCTGAAATTTTTGATCGCTTCAAAGACAACGTCAAAATTTATGAAATTCAAAATATCGTTGAGCATGAACTTTTAGAAGCTAATGAATACGCAATTGCTCAAGAATATATTAATTATCGTACAAAACGCGATTTTGCACGCTCTCAAGCGACAGATATCAACTTTTCGATTGATAAACTTTTGAACAAAGATCAAACTGTCGTTAATGAAAACGCTAACAAGGACAGTGAAGTCTTCAATACACAACGTGACTTGACTGCAGGTATCGTTGGTAAATCAATCGGTCTTAAAATGTTGCCTGCTCACGTTGCCAATGCTCACCAAAAAGGTGATATTCATTTCCACGACCTTGATTACAGCCCATATACTCCAATGACAAACTGTTGTTTGATTGATTTCAAGGGAATGTTGGGTAATGGCTTTAAGATTGGTAATGCTGAAGTTGAAAGTCCAAAATCAATCCAAACAGCAACAGCACAAATTTCACAAATCATTGCTAACGTTGCCTCAAGCCAATACGGTGGATGTACAGCAGACCGTATCGATGAATTCTTGGCACCATATGCTGAACTTAACTACAAAAAGCACTTAAAAGATGCTGAGGAATGGGTTGCTGAAGAACGCCGCGAAGACTACGCACGTACAAAAACGAAAAAAGATATCTACGATGCGATGCAAAGTCTTGAATACGAAATCAATACTTTGTTCACATCAAATGGACAAACACCATTTACATCACTTGGTTTTGGTCTTGGTACAAACTGGTTTGAACGTGAAATTCAAAAAGCTATTCTTAAAATTCGTATCCAAGGTCTTGGTAGCGAACACCGTACAGCTATCTTCCCTAAACTTATTTTCACATTGAAGAGCGGTCTTAACCTTGAAGAAGGCACACCAAACTACGATATCAAACAATTAGCTTTGGAATGTGCAACAAAACGTATGTATCCAGATGTGCTTTCATACGATAAAATCGTTGAATTGACTGGTTCATTTAAAGCGCCAATGGGATGTCGTTCATTCCTTCAAGGGTGGAAAGATGAAAATGGCGTTGAAGTCAACTCAGGACGTATGAACCTTGGAGTTGTTACAGTCAACCTTCCACGTATTGCTATGGAATCACATGGTGATATGGATAAATTCTGGGAACTTTTCAACGAACGTATGGGAATTTGTAAAGATGCGCTTGTTTACCGTGTTGAACGCGTTAAAGAAGCTACTCCAGCAAATGCTCCAATCCTTTACCAATATGGTGCTTTTGGAAAACGTCTTGGTAAATACGATAACGTTGATGAACTTTTCCGTCACCGTCGTGCCACAGTATCACTTGGTTACATCGGTCTTTACGAAGTCGGAACAGTCTTCTTCGGACCAGAGTGGGAAACTAACCCAGAAGCTAAAGAATTCACAGTTGACATTATCCGTAAGATGAAAGATTACTGTGTTAAATGGTCAGATGAATACGATTATCATTTCTCAATCTATTCAACACCATCTGAAAGTTTGACAGACCGCTTCTGCCGTCTTGATACTAAGAAATTCGGTATTGTTAAAGATATTACAGATAAAGAATACTACACAAACTCATTCCACTATGATGTACGTAAGAATCCAACACCATTTGAAAAATTGGACTTTGAAAAAGTTTACCCAGAAGCTGGTGCAACTGGTGGTTTCATTCACTACTGTGAATACCCAGTTCTTCAACAAAATCCAAAAGCTCTAGAAGCTGTTTGGGATTATGCTTATACACGTGTCGGATACCTTGGTACAAATACACCGATCGACCGTTGTTATAAATGTGGTTTTGAAGGAGACTTCACACCAACAGAACGTGGATTTGTTTGTCCAAACTGTGGCAACAGCGATCCAAAATCAGTAGACGTTGTTAAACGTACTTGTGGATACCTTGGTAACCCTCAAGCTCGTCCAATGGTTAATGGTCGTCACAAAGAAATTTCTGCACGTGTTAAACACATGAATGGATCAACAATTAAAAACCCTGGTGACTACCACATGCACAAAGATAAGAGTTGTTAATAAGACTCGTTAGCCAATAATTATGGTTTAGACAGTTTCATGACATATTGAAGCTGGAGACGCTTGTCCCAGCTTCTTTATTATATTGATAAAAAACTTGAAGAAAGGAAAAAATCGTGGGAAAATACCAATTAGATTATAAAGGCATGCAACAGGTTGAGCGTTTTCATGAAAAACATTCAACTGCTAAAGGTAATAAAAAAGCGCGTGTCAATGAATTGAAAGCACAATTTTTGGAAAAAGCGAAGAAAAAAAGTAAATAAGAGGTAAGCTTATGCAATTACGAAGACCTGAATTATCAGATAAAGCAGCCGTTATTGAGATGATGAAAGAGTTTGAAATGAGCCAGTCTGCCCACGATGGTGGTTTCTGGGATGTGGATAACTTTGATTACGAGGATTGGCTTGAAAGCAATCGCCTGAGTGAGATGGGGATTAATGTGCCTGCCAACTTTGTTCCAGCCGTTCAGTTTGTGTCTTTTTCTGATGATGGCAGGGCTTTAGGATTTTTGCATTTGCGCTTACGCTTAAATGAGAATCTTTTGAAGCAAGGTGGACATATTGGGTATTCTATCCGTCCATCTGAACGTCGTAAAGGATATGCTAAAGAACAGCTACGCTTAGGATTATTAGAAGCGAAGAAGAAGAATATCACCAAAGCTTTGGTCACATGTCATGATGACAATGAAGGTAGTCGTAAGGTAATATTAGCCAATGGTGGCCAGCTTGAAGATGTTTTAGAAGCTGTTGAGCGTTACTGGATAACTTTGGAGACTGATTAATCAGTATAATAGAAATAAAAAGGTAGAAAGAAGGCTAGGATGGAAGAAAAAAATTGGAATACTCCCAAGCCTGGTGAATGGAAGTCAGAAGAATTAAGTCAAGGTCGCGTTATCGACTATAAAGCCTTTAACTTTGTTGATGGTGAAGGAGTTCGTAACTCCCTTTATGTATCAGGTTGTATGTTTCACTGTAAAGGGTGTTATAATGCTGCAACTTGGTCATTTAAGGCAGGGCAACCTTACACGAAAGAGTTAGAAGAGCAAATTATGGCTGACCTGGCGCAGCCTTATGTTCAAGGCTTGACGCTTCTTGGTGGTGAACCTTTCTTAAACACAGGTTTTCTCTTGCCATTAATTAAGCGCGTGCGCCGTGAACTTCCTGAAAAAGATATTTGGTCTTGGACTGGATATACTTGGGAAGAAATGATGCAAGAAACACCAGATAAACTAGAAATGCTAAGCCTAATTGATATTTTGGTAGATGGTCGCTTTGATATCACTAAGAAAAACTTGATGCTACAATTCCGTGGGTCATCTAACCAACGTATCATTGATGTTCAGAAATCTTTGAAAGCCGGAAAAGTTGTGATTTGGGATAAATTAAATGATGGCGATCAAAAATTTGAACAAGTTAGTCGTGATGACTTACTATAAATGTGGAAAAAGAAGCTGATTTTCAAGAATTGGCTCCTTTTTTTGCCCAAAATAACCTAAAAATAGAAGTTATTAACAGCAAGTTTTCCAAAAATGTGGATAGCTCTCAAAGCTTGATATAAAGGCATTTGTTCTTAGCTTATACACAAGTTATCCCCAGTATATAACCACACTTATCCACAGCTTGTGAATAACTCTGTGTAAATTGTGTAAAAATAAGCGAATTTTCAAGATATTTTACCATTTTTAATAAAATAGGCTTAAATGATATGAAAATTTCATGTAAAAAAGCCGGCAAAAAGAAGTTTTTACCGACTTTTATCTATTTAAGATCTCCAAAGAGACTTATTATAAACGGGAACACAAAATAAAGAATAGTTTATCAAGTAAGTTTTACTGAACGATTTCCTTTTAAACTATGAATAAGTTAATACTATTATTGATTGTTTAGCTAACTAAAAATTGAATTCTTGTCAACTAACAATGGCATAGTGTCAACTTATAGGAAAATGGAAACGGTAAATCTGTCAATGTTAGCGTTTTTCTTGTCAACTTTATGGTAAAAAGGTGTCAAGAAATGTAGTTATAGGCATGATTACGAAAATTTCAGAAAATAAATATCCCTATCTTTTATTTCTTATCTTTATATGTTCTTCTGAAGGGGCATTGAAGTAACTAGGGATAGAATTAAAAAGAAGGGATAAGTTTTTTGCAATGAGTTCGGGTTCTTCAGGCTCGTCTTTACTTAGCCAAAATTGTAAGATGTTAAGATAAGCACCGAATAAACCTTTGGAAATGTAATCGATGTTGCTATCTACAGTATCATCAACACACCATGGCAGATTGATGGTTTTATAGATTTGAGCAGATTTTTGATTGAATTTTTCTGTTAGTAATGAAAAGTGCCCACTTTCAACAAGTGATGAAATAAAGGCTTTGTTTTCATACATAAAATTCAAAGTAACTAAGAATACATCTTCAGGTTTTTTCGCCAAGATAAAATTATCTCGTTGAAGATAATATCCTCTGACAAAGTTTTCTAGACAGAAATCCATTAAATCAGCTTTATCATCAAAGTAGCGATAAAATGTTCGACGTGAGATAGTGGCCTTGTCTAAGATTTGATAGATAGTGATTTTGTCATAATGTCGTTCAGTAATCAGTAGATAAAGTGCTTTTGATAAACGGTGTTTAGTTTCTAAAACTTGTTGGTGTTTTTTTGATAAATTTGTCATAAACAATCCTCTACTTGAATGATGTAATATTTCTGAAAAGACCAAAAATTATACCTAATCAATTTAGCATTGTAACATAAAGCTAAAAATTAAGCTACATCAATCCTACGAAATTAACAATATTTGACTTTAGATATTTATCATTGTTAGCTTTCCTAACAATGATAGAGGACGAAATATTAAGAAAATTAGAACTAGGAAACAAAATCTTAAAAAAAGTATCACTTGTACAAAATCCCTTTTCAAAATCGCGAAAAAATATTATAATGTTCTTCAAAACGCCTAGATATATAAAACGACAAAATGAAAAAATGTTTATCTAGTCTTTATTTTTTCAAAATTAGAATAAATATACATTTAAAATTATGTGAGTTTTATGTGAAAACGAATACTAAAAAGGAGGTCCTAACGTGCTTGATGCTAAACAATTAAGAAAACTTCGTCGTTCAGATTTGTTTGAGCTGCTTGTAGAGCAAGCTAAAGAAATTGAAGAGCTTCAAGATCAAGTAAAAGAACTTGAAGGTAAACTTGAGCGTCGTGAGCTAGAAGTCACTGATGCGGGTTCCATCGCTGAAGCAGCCTTGGCAATTAGTAAAGTTTTTGAAGAAGCTCAGGCGGCGGCAGACACGTATCTTTATAACGTCAAACGTATGGCGGATGCAAAAAAGAATACTGAGGATGAGGCATAAGGGGTTAAGCTTTTTAAATGAAACCACTATTTGAGAAAAAATCAGAGAAAATTGCCTTAGCTGACTTACCGAAAGCTGAGGAGCTTTCAAAAGAGTTAGGAAAAATTAAGTATCGTGAGCGCTACATGCGCACCTTACGTAGCACTGTTTTCACCCTAGTAACCGTAGCAGCTTTGGCTGTATTGGTTGCGACAATTTGGTTACCTGTTTTGCAAATCTATGGAAATTCGATGACTCCTACTTTGAAAGCTGGAGACATGGTTGTTTCTGTTAGTAAAAAGAATTTGAAACAAGGTGATGTGGTAGCTTTTTATTATAACAATAAAGTTTTGGTTAAACGTGTTATTGCAACCTCAGGCCAATGGGTCAACATTGATAAAAAAGGAAATGTCACTGTTGATGGGAAAAAAATTAATGAGCCTTACCTACAAAGAGGTGAAAAAAATTATGGAGAAACCAATATCGAGTTACCTTATCAAGTACCAGATGGTAAGTACTTTGTGATGGGAGACCACCGAGAGGTTTCGGTAGACTCACGTAATAAAGCTGTCGGTCCAGTAGACAGTGAACAGTTAGTTGGGAAACTAAGCTTAAGAATTTGGCCACTTAACCGAATGGGGTCAATCGATTAGAAAGTTAACAAAAATTATGTTTAGAAAGGAGTTTGGATGTTAAAGCTATGGGCAAGGTTAGCAATTTTAGTAAAAAAGCGAGTCCGAGATAGTATCATTGCAAAGATTGCTTTGGTGCTATCTCTAGTCGTTGTCTTTTGTACGACTTACTTACTAATATTACCAGCCCTAACAATTAGTACGGGAAATAGTTCATCTGTTTTTCAATCCTCAGATGGTGCTTCATCTCAGGTTGAGTCCACGACGAATGATTCCCAAAAAGAAAATAGCCAGACAGAAGCTTCTTCACAAGCCAGTCCGACTGAGTCAAGTCAAGAAAAGAAGGACATGTCACAAGCAGGCACTTTGACTGCTGAAACGTCAGATGTGACGGTAACGGTCTCTTATGAGGGAGATACCTTTACAGAGCCAGTTCAATTAAAGGTAAAGCCTGTTTCTGACACGACTGCCATTGATAACAAGTTAACATCGCTTCTAAGCGAAAGTAAACAAAGCTTATCACAAGCACACTCTTACGATATTTCATTTGTCACAGATGATGGCAAGGAAGTTGAACCAAGTAAAGACGTCAAAGTTTCAATGGCTTTTAAAAATGACTTATCCACAAGCGATGACAAACAAGCTGGTTGGAAGTTGTATCACTTTGTGGATAACGATGTCAATCAGGTTCAAGATTTAACTGAATCGACAGATACAGACATTAAAGAAACTGGTGACGGAGCCGTCGAAAGTGTTGATTTCAAGTCTAATACCTTCTCAACTTACACCCTAGCAGGTGTAACCTACGCTGACTTTTCAGGGTATTTGACGGGGTATAGTTATAATGAAAAATCTGTTCAAGAAGATTTATCAACAGAAGAATTAAGCGTCTTATTGCATTTGGATTTTAAGATTAATCAAAAAGACGTTGCTAAAGAAAAACATTATTACTTAGCTTTGCCAGATGATACGGCGATTGGTAAAGATTTAAAACTTGGTACGGAATACACTGGACGTGATAATAATAATACCGATGCTTTTAAGTACCAATTCAAAAAAGATGATTCGTCTGGTAAATATTATTTGTTGATTTCTTTCTTAGACAGTTATGTTGCTAGCATGGGACAGGGTGTTCAGTCAACAGGTTATATTGATTATGAAGCAGTCTTTGGCTTAACTCATAGAACAAGTCATGATAGCTACACGGTCAAGTTTAGTGATGGTGTGACAATTGAAATTCCACCAGAAAAAGTGACTAAAAATTATGATTTATCAACATCAAAAACAGGAAAAGTTTCATATGATGGTGATACACCGTATATCGATTACACTGTTACAGTGGATTCTAAATACGGAACGCCGGGTAATATTGATTTAACGGATAGTTTGACAGCAGATGGTGTATCAATTGCTGATGTTACAAATGTATCAATTACCAAATCAACTTATATTGGAGATACAAGTCATGTGACTGGAACAGAAACTGTTTCTACTAAGCCAAACTTTGATAAGGCTAATAAAAAGTGGAACTTGACTCTTCCACAATTAGTTAGTGGTGGAACAGATTCAAATGGTAATCCGATTGGTCATTTTTACACAATCACTTACCGTTATAAGATTGCTGATTTATCAGCGGGTAAAACTGTACAGGTTAATAATACTATCAAAGCTGTTTCTAAAAATGATCAAGATAAACGTGAGGCAAGTAGCAGTACTAGCGTTACGTTAAAATTAAATGATATTAAAAAGTCTGGTAAATACGATAAAAAGACTGGAAAGATTACTTGGACAATCACAGTAAACCCAGATGGTAATGATATTGGTGGTGCTACCTTAAAAGATGATTTCTTTAAGAAAGCTGAGTCAATAGAAGTTACTTTGAAAGATGGATCTAGTGCTTCTGGAACTTATCGCTACTACGATTCTAATAATAATAAGTTAGATGATAATATAACGGATTTTAGTAAGGTCTCTTATATTCGTTTTAGTGGTCAAAAAGGCAAAAAGTCAAATACTAAAACCTATGTAATTACCTATACAACAGATGCTAAAAATTCAAGTTGGAATAAAAAAACTGTGACAAATACAGTTACCTTAGATGATGATGGTGATAAAACTTCATCTTCTGCTAAACCAAGTGTTCCAAGTGATGGTAATCTAGAAAAAACATCTCTTGGAGAAAATGACACATCTGATACAGGTGTCAAGACACTTAGTTGGCAAACTAAAATCACAATGCCAGCAAGTGGTGTGATTGAAAAAGGGACGAATTTCAGGGATTTTCTAACAGATCCTTGGAATCAAAATTCAGAAGTTCACTGGTACACCAAAGCACAGTTGCAAGACTTGTATAAAAAGCTTGTTAAAATCTTTGGTGATAGCAAGTTTACTTTGGAAGCTCGTCAAAACTCATGGGGTGGTTATACAAACTATGAAGATTTAGATAGCAATACTAAATATACTGAGTTTCAAATTATTCTAACGGATGATTTCAAATCAAGTAAAAATATTGTTCTTCAATATCAGTCAACAGCTAAGCTAAATGGCAATGCTAATATTGATTTCTGGAATACGATTAGTTCTGCAGACCATTCCAGCCAAGCTAAGTATCACCATACTGATAATTCAAATGTTATCAAAATGGACGGTGATGAAAATCATGCAACTACCAAGAAAACTAGCACGGATGGTGTTGTTACTTGGAAAGTTAAGGTTAATTTGAGTGATGATGCTAAGGCCATGACGGTAACGGATAATTTACCAAATGGTGTTCACCTAACTGGTTTGGTTTTTGGTCGTCACTACAGTCAAACGCCTGTAACGATTTCTGGTAATAACATCTCAGCTCTAACTGGTCAATATGAGTGGGGTGCTACGAACATGAAGGTTGATGGGACTATTTCAAGTGATAATGTTGTCACATTGAATTTCTCAACAACTGATGGTAGAACCCTTAAACAAAGCATTGGTGATAACAATGATTTTTGGTTAACTTACACGACAGCTTACGATAAGTTACCTGAAGCAGGTAAGAAAGTAACGGATACTTTAACCAATACGGTTTCTGTTCTTGTTGACGGTAATAAAGATTACGGCTCAGATAGTCAAACTCAAATCATAACCTTTGGTAAAGACAAGCAAGTTGTCAAACCAATTACTAAGACAGGTAGTTGGGATAACACCAACCGAGTCTTGCACTACAGTTTATCAATTAACCAAGAAGCTGAGGATTTAGTAGATGGTACTGATAAGTTAACCTTGACAGATGTCATGAGTATTTACGGGACGGACATATCTCTTGCTTTAAACCAAGCTTCCGTTAAGCTTTATTATGCTGACAGCAATCAAGAAGTTCCCTCTAGTGATTGGTCTTGGAAAGTGTCGTCGACAGATGATGGTTGGGGTAATTTGACAAGTACTTTAACAATCAGTCTAAAAGATGAGACAGCTTATAAGCTGAAGTATGATTATACTTTGATTAAGAAGAATCCAGATTTGACAGCTACTTACTGGCCTAAGAATACGGCAACTTTATCAGGAGTTAGTGAGGGTTCTACTGATACGACAACCGCCGTAGCTTGGCAAAGAATTGGTACTGATGCTGGTATTGATACTGAGCATGCCTATGTTATCAACAAAGTTGATTCAAGTAACTATGCTAAAGGGCTTGAAGGTGCGGTCTTTACGGTTTATAAGGCTGATGGTGATTGTGATGATAGCAATGATGAAGTCGTCGGAGAATATGTCAGTGATGAAAATGGACATATTTCGATTTCAAAAACACTGATGGAAGCAGGTAAATGTTATCAAGTTTATGTTCCGTTTCTTGGATGGATTACGGTAGGTTGGACCGATCCAAAAGAAAATTTTGAAGATAATCAAGCCTATTATTTCAAAGAAACCTCTGCGCCACCTGGTTATGAATTACCTAAGAATCCAGAAAAGCATTATTTCTACTACTCTCCAAATGAATGTGATGCTTATGATGATTATTATAAAAAGGTATATGGAGCTGTTAACTTAGCTAAGACGAGTGCTTCGATTTATGTTGAAAATAAAAAGATCAAGCAAACGAACTTAACCGTTAAGAAACAATGGTTAAAATCTGACGGCACTAAAACTGAGCGTACGGATGGGTCAATCACTTATGACGTGATTCAGGTAGCTACTAACCAATGTGGTCAGTCTTTCGAGTATGTTTATAAAGCTGGTGAAGTATTGACCCATGCTGATAACTGGACGCGAACATATAAGAATTTACCAGTTTCTGGTTATGACGCTTGTGGAAATAAGTATGATTTTACTTACTATGTTCGTGAACAAGCTGTTTCTGGTTATGATACTAGTTATTCTGATGGTTCTGACAGTTCGAAAAATCCAGCCGATATGGCAACGGATGCTGAGGATGGTCAGATTACCATTAAAAATAAATCTCAAAAGCAATATGAATTGCCTGAGACGGGTGGTAGTGGTGTGAAGATGCACTATGTGATTGGTGCAAGTTTGGCACTGCTTTCCCTAGGATTAATCATCCTAAAAATTTACAGAGATTATCAAAAAGGAGGTGACTCCTAATGATAGAGTTCCTGGTAAAGGTGGTGATGCCTGATTCACTACTGTAAGGATTTAGGTTGTAACTTCAATTTTGGAGTTTACACAATTTAGTTTTTGGTTTAAAAAGAAAGAAGGAAAAGGAATTTATAATGAAGAAGTTTAAATTATTCTTAGCAGCCTTGGCTGCAACGCTTTTTGCCCTTGTTGGTGGGAAAGCATACGCTTATACGTTGACAATTGATCATGTTGCAGATGGTCATACTTACGAAGCTTACCAAGTATTTTCTGGTACGCTTGCTTCAGATGGTAAGACACTTTCAGATATCCAATGGGGTAATGATGTTAATGCTTTCACATATGCTGGTGAATCAGATGCCGCTAAAATCGCCGATAAACTTACAGGTCAAAAAGAAGACTCAGATGATGCTAAAGCATTCTCAAAACTAGCTGGTGCTAACCTTAAAACTCCAGCAGCTAGTGCAGAAAGTAAAGACGGACAAGCTGTTCTTACAGTTAGTGCACCTGGTTACTACTTGGTAAAAGATGCTGATGCTTCACAAAATGATAAATATTCAGCTTACACTCGTTTTATGATGGAAGTTGCAGGTGATGTGACTGCCCGAGTTAAAAACGACAGACCAACTGTTCAAAAGAAAGTAAAAGAAACTAACGATTCAACTGGTACAACAACTGATTGGCAAGATGCTGCTGACTATGATATTAATGATACAGTTCCATTCCAATTGAAGGCAACACTTCCAATTCATATTGATGATTATGAACACTATTATGTAGAATTTACAGATACATTGTCTGCAGGTTTAACTTTTGATAAAATCACTTTGGTAAAAGCAGATAATACAATTCTTAAAGAAGATCAATACCAAGTAAGTAAAACAGAAAATCAAGATGGTACAACAACACTTTCTGTTATCATTACTGACGTAAAAGCTGTTAGTGGCATCTCAAAAGACGATAAAGAAGTTACTGTAGAATACAACGCAACTCTTAATGATAAAGCTGTTCTTGGTTCAGCAGGTAACCCAAACAGCGTTGAATTGACATACTCAAACAACCCTAATGATACTGGTGGTGGTACAACTAAACCAAAAGACACTGGTAAAACTCCAAAAGATACTGTAAAAGTCTTCACTTACCAAACAATCATTAACAAACTTAATGAAAATAATGAAGCTTTGAAAGGTGCTGGATTCACACTTTATAAAAAAGATAAAGATGGTAACTGGAACACTGTAAAAGCTATTTCAGCTGGTGAAGTTACACGCTTCGAATTCAAAGGTCTTGACGCTGGTAACTACAAACTTGAAGAAACAACTACACCAGATGGTTACAACACAATCAAACCAATCGAATTCACAATCAACGCTGAATACGATGTTAAATCAGATGACCCTCAATTGACTAAACTTTCAGGTGATGTCACATCAGGTGTAGCAGAATTTGATGCTAACAAAGCTGACGGTTCATTGACTGCTGGTATCGTCAACCGTAAAGGTTCACTTCTTCCATCAACTGGTGGTATGGGTACAACAATCCTTTACGTTGTTGGTTCAATCCTTGTTCTTGTCGCAGCTATTCTTCTTATCACTAAAAAACGTATGGATGCTGCTAAATAAGCATAAGATTAGTTTGTAAACGTTGGGTTAGCAAGCATTGATAATTGATTAACCTTGTTAATCTGACAAAGGGAGTGGCAAGTAGCATTAAGCTTTCTTTCTACTCCCTTTACTCTTGCAACGTTGGGGAGAGCTCTTTAGTATGTTGAAAAAGTTCAAAGAAAATTTTTTGACAAATTCACTTATTTTTATCTTAATAATCGGGCTGTCCCTCTTGTTGTATCCGACAGTTAGCGATTATTGGAATTCATTTCACCAATCAGAAGCGGTAGCAGGATATGTCCAGAAGGTTCAGGACATGGGTCAAGATAAGAAAGATAAGATGTTAGCAGATGCCAAGGCTTATAATCAGACCTTAGCTAAGGGTGTTATGCCTGATTTGAATTTATCAAATGCTGAGAAGTCTGTTTATAATAAAACCCTTGATGTGACTGGTACAGGAATTATGGCTTACGTCGAAATTCCAAAGATTAACACGACTTTGCCAATCTACCATGGTACGGATGATGCGATTTTGCAGGTCGCTGTTGGTCATATTCCTGGAACATCTTTACCGGTTGGTGGCAAGGGAACACACGCTGTGATTTCAGGTCACCGTGGTTTGCCATCGGCTAAGCTCTTTACAGACATCGACCGTTTGGTTGATGGTGATACCTTCATGATTCAGGTCTTAGATGAAACCTTGACTTATGAGGTTGACCAAATTCTGACGGTCTTGCCAGATGATGTTTCAGCGCTAGCCATTGACCCAAATCAAGATTATGTGACCTTGGTGACGTGTACGCCTTATGGTGTTAATAGTCACCGTCTCTTGGTGCGTGGTCACCGTATTTCAAATAAAATTAAGAATGCGCGTGTGATTTCTGAGGCTAGTCGTGTTGAACCGTTATTGGTTGCACCGATTTTAGCAATCTTTATCTTCATTTTGCTTTTGTTGGTGATTACCGTTTATCGTAAACTGCGATACTAAGTTGTGAGTTATCCAAAAGTTGGCTTAGAGATAGGCTGGCTTTTGGATTTTTTTGTTTGGGCGATAAAAGCAGAGCTTGGAAATTTATCTTTGAAAATCCTTGTAACTGTTATTCTTCTGAATTTTTGATAGAATGTTCTTAACAGATTAGAAGGAGATTCCTATGACTCGATACCAAGATGATTTTTATGAAGCCGTCAACGGCGAATGGGAAAAGACAGCTGTCATTCCTGATGATAAACCGCGTACTGGTGGTTTTTCAGATTTAGCTGATGAGATTGAAGACTTAATGCTAGCAACCACGGATGAGTGGTTGGCTGGTAAAAATCTTCCAGACGATAGCATTTTGCAAAATTTTGTTAAATTCCACCGCATGACATCAGATTATGAAAAACGTGAAGCTGTTGGTGTAGCACCAGTTCTTCCTTTGATTGAAGAATATAAGAAATTGGCTTCTTTTGCAGATTTTGCCGGACAAATTGCGGATTTTGAAATGGCTGGAAAACCAAATGAATTTCCATTTGGTGTGGCGCCAGATTTCATGAATGCGCAGCTAAATGTGCTATGGGCAGAAGCGCCTGGAACAATCTTGCCAGATACGACTTACTACGCAGAAGACAATGAAAAAGGAAAAGAATTGTTAGCGACATGGCGTCACATGCAAGAAGAATTGCTAGCAAAATTTGATTTTTCAGCAGAAGAAATCAAAGATTTGCTGGATAAAACCATCGAACTTGATGCCAAATTAGCCAAATATGTCTTGTCACGCGAAGAATCTTCTGAGTATGTTAAGCTTTATCATCCTTATGACTGGGCTGATTTTACCAAACTAGCACCAAATCTTCCTTTGGATAGCATCTTCACACAAATTCTTGGGGAAATTCCTGACAAAGTCATTGTTCCAGAAGAACGTTTTTGGAAAGAATTTGCGGCAGAATATTATTCTGAAAAGAACTGGGAATTGCTTAAAGCAGATTTGATTGTTTCAGCAGCGACAAGCTACAACAGCTATTTGACAGATGAGATTCGAGTGCTTTCAGGGACTTACAGTCGTGCTCTTTCAGGAACACCACAAGCCATGGATAAGAAGAAAGCAGCTTATTATCTAGCATCTGGTGCGTATAGCCAAGCTCTTGGCCTATGGTATGCAGGTCAAAAATTCTCACCTGAAGCAAAAGCTGATGTAGAGCATAAGGTTGCGACGATGATTGATGTTTACAAGAAACGTCTAGCATCTGCAGATTGGTTAGCCAAAGAAACACGTGATAAAGCGATTGTTAAACTCAATGTCATCACGCCTCATATTGGTTATCCGGAAAAATTACCAGAAACTTATGCGAAGAAAATCATTGATGAGTCTTTGTCGCTCGTTGAAAATGCACGTAACCTCGCTAAGATTTCTATCGCACACAGCTGGAGCAAGTGGAACAAGCCTGTTGACCGTAGTGAATGGCACATGCCAGCACACATGGTCAATGCTTATTATGACCCACAACAAAACCAAATTGTCTTTCCAGCAGCTATCTTACAAGCTCCATTTTATAGCTTGGAACAAAGTTCATCAGCTAACTATGGTGGGATTGGAGCAGTTATCGCTCATGAAATCTCACATGCCTTTGATACCAACGGTGCTTCATTTGATGAAAATGGTAGCCTAAACAACTGGTGGACAGAAGCAGATTACAAAGCCTTCACAGAACGTACCGATAAAATCGTTGAACAATTTGATGGGTTAGATTCTTATGGTGCTAAGGTCAATGGTAAATTGACAGTCTCTGAAAATGTGGCTGACCTTGGCGGTGTGGCTTGTGCGCTTGAGGCTGCAAAACAAGATGACGATTTCTCAGCACGAGATTTCTTTATCAATTTTGCAACTATTTGGCGCATGAAGGCGCGTGATGAATACATGCAAATGCTAGCAAGCATTGATGTGCATGCGCCAGCCAAACTTCGTACCAATGTCACATTGCCAAACTTCGATGACTTCCATGAAGAATTTGACATCAAAGCAGGTGACCCAATGTGGCGTGCACCAGAAAATCGTGTGATTATTTGGTAAGTTATTACCCAGAAAATCGTTAGAAACAAGAACTTGGTTTAACCAAGTTCTTGTTTTTTGCTATTCCTTTTTTAAAAATGTGATACAATAAACATTAGTATACCTAGAATATACCTAGATTTTTAAAATAGAAATATAGACTATGATTTTTCTAAGTTGTTTAGGATAACAGCTAAAGACCTTTCTTACTGGGAGAATTTGAAAATCATAGATTCAAAAAAGGAGACTGTATGAAACTCGAAAAATCAATGCAATTGGGTGAACTTTATCGCGAACTGCGAATCGCGCGTGGTTTGAAACTAAAAGACGTTGCACGAGAAAACCTTTCGGTATCTCAACTCTCACGTTTTGAAAATGGCCAATCCATGCTTGCCGCAGACAAACTCTTAATCGCCATCTCAGGAATCCACATGACCTTCTCAGAATTCGGCCACGCGATTAATAACTATCAAGAACCGAAATTGTATCATTTGGTAAATAAGACTGCAGAGCTATACAATAAGCAAGACATTGATGGGTTGCGTAGCTTGTTGGAGTCAGATAAGGAAACCGAGGTATTTGATGTCTATAATCGATTGAATAAATTAATTATAAAAACATCTATTCACACTCTCGATCCTACTTATGAAATCACAGAAGAAGAAAAGACTTTTCTGACTACTTATCTTTATGAAATTGAAGAGTGGACAGAGTATGAATTACTTGTTTTTTGTAATACTATGTCTATTCTGTCAGAGTCAGATTTGATTTTTTTGGGAAAAGCTTTTGTGGATAGAGATAAGGTCTATTTGTCATTGCCAAGTCACAAAAAAAATGCAGAAGTCGTTTTCTTGAATCTTATCCTGTTGCTGCTTGGTTATCGTAGGATTTATCAAGCCAATTATTTTATTGAGGCTTTAGAAAAAATAATCAACTATCAGGATATGTTTGCAATGACTTTTATTAAATTTTTAAGGAAAATCATTGCACATATTGAAAGTGACTCTAAAGATATATCGGAATTAGAGCACTTTATTGACTGTGTTGAAGAAATTGGAAATCCTACGATGGTTGCTTTCTTAAGAATGAATTTATCTAGAATATTGTGATAATGTAAATTATAGAAAATAGTTAGTAATAATATATGACTTATTAGAACCATACAATCATTAATGTTACTGCAACAGCAGGGGCAATAAAAGTATATTTAACCAATTGTTTAGCAGTTTTTTTCAATGTAAACATAATAAGTATCCTCCAAATTTTATATATTACGTATTATTCATAAGTTTTGTGAGTAACAACATTTATTAGGGCAGGGGAAGGGATAAATGTTATTACTTGGGGCTGATTGATTATTTTGAATGGGTTTTACGGGTAATATACAAAGAATGGAAGTACCAGAACGACTGTTTTAAGTAATGGTTTAAGGGTTAGTTTAAGCATTAGTAGTATCCTCCTTAATGTTATGTCTTCATTGTATCAGCGAAAATATTAAAATCGGTTTATTTGCAAATACGCAAATAAACTTTTTTTGTTAAGCAAATATACAATTTTCAGAAATCTTAACTTTCGGATGATATGATGCTAGTGTAATCTGTTTAGATAGTTTACATTATCGGTAATTATTTTTCGAAAAAGAACACCTGATAGATAAGAGTGATTTGCCATTTTTATGGGCATTTTTTGTCCTCTTATTTTTAAAAAGTTGAAAGGAAAACATAAGATTATGTTAGGATTTATGGATAACTACTTGGTTGCTTTGCAAGCTAAATATGCTTCAAAAGTGACTGTTAAGTGGGTTTGGGCAGTTTGCGCTCTTGTTTCTGTCATTGCAGTTATTGGTTATGCGGCTTATTGTACGTCACAATCAGGGAATTTTGCTGGCGGAATCAAGTTAGGTGTTCCTGACGTTATTCACGTAACATTTAACTGTACTAAATAATATCGCTCTTCTCTTTATTTTTAAGAGAAGGTGTTAGAATAAGGAATTTATGATTAAGATTGAACACTTATCTAAAACATATAAGCGCTTGGTTTTAAATGATATTTCAGTGACTTTTCCTGAAAGACAAGTGAGTGTTATTGTTGGTATTAATGGCAGTGGAAAGACGACATTTCTAGATTGTGTCGTTGGTTTGAAACGCCCGAGTGAAGGAGAGATTTGGATTGATAGTCACCATAATCAATCTGATGCCTTCAAGGAGCAAGTCTTTTACATTCCATCTGATTTTTATCTTCCGGATTACATGACAGGAAATGAATACATTCAATTCGTTTTGGCGCGTTATCCAAATGCAGACCTTGATAAGGTCGATTCTTTCTTTGAATTATATGATTTGAAGGAAGCTAAGAATCAGCTTTTAGAATCTTATTCTTTTGGGATGAAAAAGAAAGTTCAAATTATCGCTGCTGTCTTATCAAATGCTCCTTATGTTTTGGGAGATGAAGTTTTTAATGGCTTGGATTTTGAAACCACTTTGATTACAGTAAAACTATTTCAGGCTTTACTTGATTATCGCAGTTTTGTCTTAATTTCACATAATATGACCATAATCAATCACTTTTGTGACCATATCTTTTTGATGTCTAATGGGAAATTAGTTCCTTTTACTGGCGATGCTAGTCAATTGGAAGCAGAGGTGTTACGCACGGAGTCTGTTCATGATAAAATCACGTTCATTCAAAGATACGCAACTTTTGATGACAATGTTTCTGAATAATGCTTTGAAAGGTTTCTTAAATCGCCCAATTTTCAAATCAAAATGGGTAAGACGTTCCTTTGTCACTTTCCTATGTCTGCTTTATATTTTGTATTATCTCTACAACATGAAAGAGCTGGCAAAAATATCATTCATCAGAACAAATGTTCCTCTTGCTATTTTGGAAACTGGGCAAAAACAAATCTTTTTTAGCTATTTCAGCAATACTCTTGTCTTGGGGTGCTTGTCCTTTCTTTTCGTTGAGACAACCTTGGCTTTGGATAAGACATCTTTGTATTTCGTTAAAGCTTTACCATTTCGAAAGCGTGATATTCAAAGGGCTTACTCTTTGTTTCGTTTGTTGCTAATGGTTGGGATTTATGAATTAGTCATGATCATTGCAACGCCTGCTATCAAGTTGGTTACAACTTCTGTGGGAGATTTTGGCTTGTTTTTCCTTAGTCAACATTTTTCGTTCTTTCTTGTTATCATCAGCTTAGAATGCTTATCTTTAGGGCTAGACAGGCTTTTGCAAAATCAGATAAAACACTTGCTTGTGATTAAACTACTCCTAGCAAATCTAATTTTAATAACTAGTTTGGCTTATTTCTTTCAATGGCGTTATGCACTAGAATCACGATTAGCTTCTTCTCCATTTTCCATTCATGAGTTGATTCTAGGAGCATTCCTTGGTAGTTTTTGCTGTCTAGTTGTCGCTGTTTATTTGCTTTTGCATTTGCCTTTGGCTGATACTTTAGTTACTAGTCGCAGTCGCTTTATTAAGGTACCTGTTCTTGATAAAGTCACCTTTCGTTATAAAACAAATTGGTATTATTTGATTTTTCCTGTGATTGTTATTGGCATTATGGCTTATCAGAGTGGTGTAAAAGCAGTTCTGGCAGTCTTACCAACATTGCTTGCGTTTAATGGTTTATTATTACTTTCACATGGCGATAGCACAGAGGATTTCCGACATCAGTATAATCTCCTGCGGATTACAGTATGGGAAGAATACTTTGGTCAGTATTTGCTTCTTGTATTGTTGGAAATACCTTTATTGATTTGCTTTGCCTTTCATTTAGCTACTATTAACCAAGTGATGGTGTCAGTTGCTTTTGCTCAATCTGCTTTGATGCTGGGCTATCTTTTTCCAAAATCACGCGGAAATCTCAATGAGACCACGTCAATGTTTTTATTAGGGATTATTTTTATCTTAGTCACGCTTGTTGTGAAAAACGCAAGCTTGGGTTTGATAGTTATTATCCTATTAGCAGGTATTCACTATAGTCTTCTTAGGAGGTTGAGATATGAAAGATTTTAGTCGTTGTCTAGGGATTAGTGTAGTGACCTACGCTGCCTTAGTTGTGTTTACAAGCCTTTGGAAATTATTTCAGCTTGGCGGATCGTCAGCTTCAGTAAAAACTTTGTTAGGCATCACCATTGATAACAAAATTACTGAGCACAAGATTTCCACAACATTTGGCTTGTCTTGGCAAACATTAATTGCATTTATCATTTATTTTTGCCTTGTCTGTGCTCTAACTTATCTCACTGATAAATTCAGCGAAACGAAACATGATTGACTTGTTTAGTTTAGTTGTTATTGCGATTCTGTCAGTTTATGCTGCGGTCGGATTACATGAGATATTGCATTACTTGGTGGCACGAGCACTGCATTACCAAGCGTGTTTTAAACACGTTGGTGTTCTGGCTTTTCAAGTGGAGTATAGAAATCAAAACTGTCCCTTAGACAATTTCTTAATTGCTTTTATATCCCCATTTCTGTTAACTCTAATTGGCATTTTAATCCCTCTAAATTACTACACCCTCGTATTGAAGGTAACTTGTCTAATGAATCTGTTTAACCTCTTACCATTCACAGCAGATGGCGAGGTGATTTTACTGTCAATTGTTCAGCTAATTCAAAAGGAGAAAAATAGTGAAAAATAAAAAAATGAAACTTGGTCTCTTTATCATTTTGTTTGCGATTATTTTTGTTGGTGGTTATATCGTTACCAATAAATTAAACGGAACAAGTGCTTATGTTGATGAAACGGCTCAGCTGGTTAAAGATAATCCAGATGATGTGGTTAGTCGCTTAGAAGCTAAAGAACAAGGCATGTATTATTTTGGCTTTCCAACCTGTCCGTGGTGTGTTGAGTTATTGCCTGTCTTAGACAAGGAATTACAAGCAGACCATGTTAAAGCCTATACAGTCGATGTTCGAGGTAAACATTATAGCGACGCTGACAATGCTATCGTGAAAAAATTCTCTCAAACTTATACCAAAGAAGACAAATTATACGTTCCTTTTGTCGTTGCAATTAATAGTTCAGGAGATGTTAAAGTTCACGTTGGTACGGTCGATGACCATGATGCCACTAAAGATAAAATGACTAAAAATCAAGAAAAACGTCTGGTTAAAATCCTAGACAAAATGATTGCCTTTAGTCAAAGCTGAAAGATAAATAAATACGCCACTTCGTTTTAAAACGAAAGGGCGTATTTTTGAATTGAGGTTTTTAACATCAACTATTCTATTTTTTATTGTAACTTCTTTAGTTTTCTGAATTGTGATTCATTACAGGGGAGTTTTATTCCTTGATATGGATAGATAATTCATCAGTGTCAATGCTTGCTTGGGCGCCGATAGTGATTGTAAAGAGTGGCTGAGTGTGGGCAAAATCAAGGTCATACATGACAGGAATGGTTTTAAGAAGTGGGTGCTTGTCTAGGATATAGGTAGTATTTCGGGTGTCATTTGGCATTCCTTTGGGAAGCGTCCGATAAGCACCGCTTTTGGATTGGGGTAAGCTTGTAAAATGGCTGCTAAATTGCGGTCAAAATCATGATAGTCATCTTCTTCTGCCTCTTCTAAGAAAAGGACATAATCGTTGACTTGAGGGGCGTAAGGTGTTCCGCGAAGAAGTCCAAAAGTAGATAAATTTCCACCAATAATGGTGCCAGAAGCTTTCCCTGCGTTGTAAATTTTCCATTCTGTTGGCATAAAATGACGTGGTTGTGTTGGGTCATACCAAGGGTCGCTTGACCACTCTTGACTTGGAACAAGGTCATAAGCTGATTTTGTCATGGCGTTTAACCAAGCCTTGCTCTGGTAATCTTGACCTTCTTTCATTTTAAAACTAGAATATGATGGTCCCATGTAAGTGAGGTTTCCAGTTTTAGCAAAAATAGCATTCAAAAAAGCTGTCGAATCCGAATACCCACAGATGATTTTAGGGCGTTTGGTAATTAAGTCGTAGTCAAGATAGGGCAACAGTTCGTTAGAATTAAAACCACCAATCGTAGTCAGAATAGCATCAACAGAGTCATCAGCAAAAGCAGCGTGCAAATCAGCAACACGGCTCTTGATTGAAGAAGAATAGAGCATATCAGATTCTAAATAATGTTCTGAAAATGACACACGAAATCCTAGATTTTCTAACGTTTCTTTGGCAGAAAGATTGGCTTCAAATCCACCCAAGCGAGCAATTGAATCTGACGGACTGAGTACGCGAATGTGACTGTTAGGACTTAGTTTTTTCATAAACCACCTCCAAATATTTTTAGTATTCTATCATAGATTGTTGAAATTTCAAGGGTAAAGCTGTGAATTCTTTTATTTTCATAAACCTCTTTCAGAATTTCACGAATTAGGCTTGACGTGTTTTTGATTTTAGGGTAAAATATTATCTGTTATGGCGGTATAGCCAAGTGGTAAGGCACGGCTCTGCAAAAGCTTGATCGTCGGTTCAAATCCGTCTACCGCCTTCATAATGCCAAGTAAGCTCGATTAATCGAGCTTTTTTTGTTTTTATCTTGGAAAAAATCGTGAAAATTTAGTGGTTATTTTCAGTTATCAAAAGGCTCCAAAAAGCCTAAAATAAAAACTCTTTCAAGCCGCATATGGCTTGCCAATAGCTTGCTTTTATGGTAAACTATGATAGTTGTATTATGCAACAAATACTCATTCTGGATGTATTGTGAGTCTGTTGCTCATCGTGAGTGGATTTGCAAGATGAAGTCTGGAAGAGGAAAAAAACATTTTATAAAGGAGAAACTACTCATGGCAGTAATTTCAATGAAACAACTTCTTGAAGCTGGTGTTCACTTCGGTCACCAAACTCGTCGCTGGAACCCTAAGATGGCTAAATACATCTTCACAGAACGTAACGGTATCCACGTTATCGACCTTCAACAAACTGTAAAAATGGCTGACGCAGCTTACGAATTCGTTCGTGATGCAGCTGCTAACGACGCTGTAATCTTGTTTGTTGGTACTAAAAAACAAGCTGCTGATGCTGTTAAAGAAGAAGCAGAACGCGCAGGTCAATACTACATCAACCACCGTTGGTTGGGTGGAACTCTTACAAACTGGGATACTATCCAAAAACGTATCGCTCGTTTGAAAGAAATCAAACGTATGGAAGAAGATGGAACTTTTGAAGTTCTTCCTAAGAAAGAAGTTGCTCTTCTTAACAAACAACGTGCTCGTCTTGAAAAATTCTTGGGCGGTATCGAAGATATGCCACGTATTCCAGACGTAATGTACATTGTTGACCCACACAAAGAACAAATCGCTGTTAAAGAAGCTAAAAAACTTGGTATCCCTGTAGTAGCTATGGTTGATACTAACGCTGATCCAGATGATATCGATGTTATCATCCCAGCTAACGATGACGCTATCCGCGCCGTTAAATTGATCACTTCTAAATTGGCTGACGCTGTTATCGAAGGACGCCAAGGTGAAGATGCTGACGCTGATTTTGCAGCAGAAGCAAAAGCTGATTCAATCGAAGAAATCGTTGAAGTTGTAGAAGGCGACAACGAATAAGATTAGAGGCTTAACAGTCTTTGATATGCTTTAAAACGGGGCAGAAAGCAAACCGCTCTGTCTCGTTTTTATTATTTGGTAAACAAAAAAATCCTGGAGGACATAAAAATGGCAATTACTGCAGCTCAAGTAAAAGAATTGCGTGAAAAATCAGGTGCTGGTGTCATGGACGCTAAAAAAGCACTTGTTGAAACTGACGGTGACATGGAAAAAGCAATTGAATTGCTTCGTGAAAAAGGTATGGCTAAAGCAGCTAAAAAAGCTGACCGCGTTGCTGCTGAAGGTTTGACTGGTACTTACGTTGACGGTAACGTTGCAGCAGTTGTTGAAGTTAACGCTGAAACTGACTTCGTTGCTCAAAACGCACAATTCGTTGAATTGGTTAAAGAAACAGCTAAAGCTATCGCTGAACAAAAACCTGCTAACAACGAAGAAGCACTTAAAGTAACTTTGGCTTCAGGTGATACTTTGGAAGCAGCTTACGTTAACGCAACTGCAACTATCGGTGAAAAAATCTCATTCCGTCGTTTTGCACTTATCGAAAAAACTGACGAACAACACTTCGGTGCTTACCAACACAACGGTGGACGTATCGGTGTTATCACTGTTCTTGAAGGTGGCGACGAAGCTCTTGCAAAACAAGTTTCAATGCACGTTGCAGCTATGAAACCAACAGTTCTTTCATACAAAGAACTTGATGAACAATTCATCCACGATGAATTGGCTCAAATGAACCACGCTATCGATCTTGATAACGAATCACGTGCAATGGTTAACAAACCAGCTCTTCCACACTTGAAATTTGGTTCTAAATCACAATTGACTGATGAAATCATCGCTCAAGCTGAAGAAGATATCAAAGCAGAACTTAAAGCTGAAGGTAAACCAGAAAAAATCTGGGATAAAATCATCCCTGGTAAAATGGCTCGCTTCATGCTTGACAACACTAAAGTTGACCAACAATACACACTTCTTGCACAAGTTTACATCATGGACGACAGCAAAACTGTTGAACAATACCTTGATTCAGTAAACGCAAAAGTTGTTACTTTCGCTCGTTTCGAAGTTGGTGAAGGTATCGAAAAAGCAGCTAACGACTTTGAATCAGAAGTTGCAGCTACAATGGCAGCAGCTCTTAACAAATAAGAATAGCTTGCTAATATAAAAAGAAGATCACTTAGTGGTCTTCTTTTTTTGTGTGCAACATTAAAGAGCTTGGAATTTCCAAGCTCTTAGTTTTTCAAATTAAGATAAAGCACCCAAACCAAGAACGGTTAGTGTTCCCATGATTAAGCCTGCAAGGATAACCCCTAGCATAACAGCTGTAATACTGCGTTTGAAGTCCCAGTCAAGAATTGAAGCGGCAAGTGTTCCTGTCCAAGCTCCTGTTCCAGGAATTGGAATTCCTACAAAGAGAAGAAGAGCAATGAAAATTCCTTTGTCACCAGCAGTATCTGCAAGTTTTTTACCACCTTTGTGACCTTTTTTCAAACACCAAGTAAAGAAACCGCCGATAACAGGTTTATCAGCTCCCCACTCTAAAACACGGCGAGCAAAGAAGAAGATAATTGGAACTGGAAGCATGTTGGCAACAACCCCGATAATCAGTGCTTGCCACATTGGAATACCAGTTGCGATAGCATAAGGAACAGCACCACGAAGCTCAATAAGTGGGACCATGCCGATTAAAAATGTAATAATATAGTTCATTACTTGAAACCTTTCATTTGTTACAAGGTTAATTGTATCTTATCTAGGAAACAAACTCAACTAAAATCTGTTCTAATAGTAAAATACTATTGCTTAATAAGCGCTATTTATTTTAAATGGTGAGAAAAGCTTACGAGGGTAGGTCATTTGGTGTATTTTCGTTTATAAAAAGTGATATTTTTGTTATAATATTAGTCAGTTATAGTCAAAGAGAGTCCATCTTGAAATGGTCTTTAATCTTGAAAAGGAGGAAGCTAATGGCAAAAAATACATCTGATAGTATTGAAGAATACATCAAGCAATTACTTGCCCAATCAGGTATTGCTGAGATTAAGCGGTCAAACTTGGCAGATGCCTTTCAAGTTGTTCCTAGCCAAATTAACTACGTGATCAAAACACGTTTTACAGAAAGTCGTGGCTATACAGTCGAAAGTAAGCGTGGTGGTGGTGGCTATATTCGCATTGCTAGAGTGCGATTTTCAGACCAACACCAAATGTTTGACAACCTTATGGCAAATATCGGTGAACGTATCAGCGAGCAAGTCTTTACAGATTTGATTCAATTACTTTTTGACGAAAAAATTATTAGTGAACGTGAAGGAAATCTGATTTTAGCAACAGCGACTGATGAGGTTTTGGGAAAAGATGCTCCTGAAATTCGTGCGCGTATGTTGCGAAAAATCTTACAAAGATTAGATAGAAAAGGATTCCATTTATGAGTGAATATTCAATGAAAATGCAGGAGGTTTTCAGTATCGCCCAGTATCAGGCGGCGCGATTTGAAAGCCCATATTTAGAAAGTTGGCATGTGCTTTTAGCCATGGTAGCTGTTCATGATTCAGTGGCAGGGTTAACATTTGCTGAATACCAAAATAAGATTGCTTACGAAGAGTACGAAGCGGCAGCAGTTTTGGCGCTCGGAAAATCACCATTGTCAGATGTGAAAAATGTGCAGTTCTTAGAACAATCTAAAGCCTTAAAAGACGTCTTAGCTTTTGCTGAGTCAATTTGCAAAGTGACTGGCAGCACTGAAGTCGGAACAGAGCATGTCCTTTATGCTATGTTGTTGAATCTCGATTTGTTTGCGACACGTCTTTTGGAAGTTGCTGGATTTAAAAATAAAGAAGATGGTGATTCAGCACGCTTGCTTGATTTGCGTAAATCATTGTCACGTAATGCTGGATTTACTAAAGAAAAAATCAAAGCTATTCACGATCTTCGCAAACCCAAAAAAGCTACAATGGGCGGAGCTTTCTCAGAAATGATGAAACCTCAGTCAACTGCGGGAGAATTATCAGACTTCACTCGTGATTTAACTGAATTAGCTCGTCAAGGAAAACTTGAGCCAGTTATCGGACGTGAAAAAGAAGTCTCTCGCATGGTTCAAGTACTTAGCCGTAAAACTAAAAATAATCCTGTCTTGGTCGGTGAAGCAGGGGTCGGTAAAACTGCCCTTGCTTATGGTCTAGCGCAGCGTATTGTTAATGGTGAAATTCCTTATGAGCTTCAAGACATGCGTGTCTTAGAGCTTGATATGATGAGTGTTGTTGCGGGGACTCGTTTCCGTGGTGATTTCGAAGAACGCATGAACCAAATCATCTCAGATATCGAAGAAGATGGTCACATCATTTTATTCATCGATGAAGTGCACACTATTATGGGTTCTGGTTCAGGTATTGATAGTACTTTGGATGCTGCTAATATCTTGAAACCTGCTCTTGCACGTGGTACGCTTCACATGGTTGGTGCGACAACTCAAGAAGAATACCAAAAACACATCGAAAAAGATGCGGCTCTTTCACGTCGTTTTGCGAAAATTATGATTGAAGAACCAAGTGTTGAAGATGCTTATCAAATTTTACTTGGGCTTAAGAAATCTTACGAAACTTTCCATAATGTGACGATTTCTGATCAAGCTGTGTTGACGGCTGTTAAAGCTGCACACCGTTATTTGACAAGTAAAAATCTACCAGATTCAGCTATTGATTTGCTTGATGAAGCTAGTGCAACTGTTCAAGGTTTGGTGAAAAAAGAAACACCTTCTGACTTAACTCCAGCTGACCAAGCTATCTTAGAAGGTGATTTCAAAAAAGCTACAAAATTGCTAAAAGCATCACGTAAAGCTGTGACACGTAAGCCAACAGCTGTGACAGAAGATGACATTATGGCAACTCTTAGTCGTTTGTCAGGTATTCCTGTTGAGAAAATGACACAGGCTGACAGCAAGAAATATTTGACGCTTGAAAAAGAGCTTCACAAACGTGTGATTGGTCAAGATGCTGCTATTTCAGCGATTAGCCGTGCTATTCGTCGTAATCAAGCAGGTATCCGCACAGGAAAACGTCCAATTGGGTCATTCATGTTCTTGGGACCTACTGGTGTTGGTAAGACTGAATTAGCTAAAGCTTTGGCTGAACTTCTCTTTGATGATGAATCAGCACTTATTCGTTTTGACATGTCTGAGTACATGGAAAAATTTGCGGCTAGTCGTCTTAACGGAGCTCCTCCAGGATACGTTGGTTATGAAGAAGGTGGCGAATTGACTGAAAAAGTTCGCAACAAACCTTATTCAGTGCTTCTTTTTGATGAGGTTGAAAAAGCTCACCCAGATATTTTCAATGTCTTACTTCAAGTTTTGGATGATGGCGTGTTGACAGACAGTCGTGGTCGTAAAGTTGACTTCTCAAACACTATTATTATCATGACGTCAAACCTTGGTGCGACTGCCCTTCGTGATGATAAGACAGTTGGATTTGGGGCGCGTGACATGGCTCATGATTATGATGCTATGCAAAAACGTATCATGGAAGAACTTAAGAAAGCTTACCGTCCAGAATTCATCAACCGTATTGATGAAAAAGTTGTCTTCCATCACTTAACACAAGAAAATATGCGTGATGTTGTTAAAATTATGGTTAAACCATTGATTGCAACATTGGCTGAAAAAGATATCACTCTTAAATTCCAACCATCAGCGCTTAAATACCTTGCTGAAGCTGGATACGACCCAGAAATGGGTGCTCGTCCTCTTCGCCGTACCCTGCAAGATAAAGTCGAAGATAAACTATCAGAACTTATCCTAGCAGGCGACCTAGCAAGTGGAGATACCCTTAAAATTGGTGTTTCTAAAGGACAACTCAAATTTGATATTGCTTAATAAAATAACCCCTGCTGGTAAACCAGTAGGGGTTATTTTTAATCCCTGAGAAAGTTTCAGGGACTTTTTTTCTCATCGCAAACTGTTAAAGATTTCTTTGACTTCGTCGATTGTTTCTGCGCGTGAGACGGCTCCACGGATTTTGGCAGCGCCAGCAGTACCACGTAGGTAATGTGGAGCTAGACCACGGAATTCACGGACAGCGATTTTTTCACCTTTGAGATCAATGAGACGTTTGAGGTGATCTTCTGCGATGTCTAATTTTTTGGCAAATGGAAGATCTGGTAACTCTTCACTAGTTTCAAAATAATGATTAATTTGAGTGAAGATGTATGGGTTGTTCATGGCTGCGCGTCCAACCATAACAGCATCAACACCGATTTCTTCAATCATGTACTTAGCATCGTGAACGCTGCGCACGTCACCATTTCCGATAAATGGAATTTTAGTGATGGCTTTTGAGACGCGAGCAAGTGTTTCATGGTCACATTTACCAGTATACATTTGTTCACGTGTGCGTCCATGCATAGCAAGAGCAGACACACCAGCTGATTCAGCAGCCAGTGCGTTTTCAACAGCCAGTTCGCTGTCTGACCAGCCTGTACGCATTTTAACAGTTAATGGAATATCAAGAACAGAAGTGACTTCATCGATGATATGATAAATCTTATCAGGGTCTTTGAGCCATTTTGCTCCTGCTTCATTTTTGACAACTTTATTGACAGGACAGCCCATATTGATGTCAACGATGTCAGCTTTTGTATTTTCTTGAATATACTCAGCTGCACGTTTCAAACCATCCGCGTCTCCACCAAATAATTGGATAGACATTGGATGTTCAGTTTCATCAATGTGAAGCATGTGAAGGGTTTTTTCGTTATTGTAAAGGAGACCTTTTTCGGAAATCATCTCCATTACGACTAAGCCAGCTCCAAATTCTTTGGCAATAGTACGAAAAGCAGAGTTTGTCACCCCTGCCATGGGTGCTAGAACCGTACGGTGAGGAATTTCAACATCACCAATCATAAATGATGAGCTGAGTTTAGTCATTGATTAATTCCTCCAAGTCATCTTCAGTGAAGTTGTAAGTTTTACCACAGAATTGGCAAGTGATTTCAGCACCGTGGTCTTCGTCTTTCATAGCTTTAAGCTCGTCTTTGCCAAGAGTGACAAGAGCAGCTTCGAAACGTTCACGTGAACAGTCACAGTTAAAGCCAATTTCATCTTCAGCAAGAACTTTATATTCGTCTTCGCCGTAGATAGCTTTTAAAAGAGCTTCGATGTGGTCATCAGATTCTAAGAGTTTTGAAATGGCAGGCATTTCTTGGATACGTTTTTCGTAGCGGTTGATTTCTTCTTCAGATGCACCTGGAAGAACTTGCAACATAAAGCCACCGGCAACCTCAACTTTATCATCGTCATCAAGAAGGACATTAAGTCCAACAGCAGAAGGTGTTTGTTCAGATTCAGTCAAATAAAAAGCCAAATCTTCACCGATTTCACCTGAGACAAGTGGTGTTGAAGATGTGTATGGGTTACCAGTACCGTAATCGGTAATAACAACGAATTGACCGTTCCCCATGAATGGGCCGACCATGACTTCACCAGTAGCAGTTTTCTTAACATCAACGCCAGTGTTTTGGATGTAGCCTTTAACGTGTCCTTTAGTATCAGCCACAGAGATGATGTGACCTAGTGAGCTATCACCAATGACTTTGACGGTTACTTTGCTGTCTCCTTTCTGATTGGCAGCTAGGATTTGATTGGCGATAAGCGTTCTACCTAGAGCAACTGTAGAGCTAGAAAGTGTTTGATGTTTTTCTTGAGCAGTTCTGACAGTCTCAGTGCTATCAAGCACATAAGCACGGAAAGAACCAGATTTTGAAATTGATTTTATAAGTTTATCCATAAGAATATTATAACACAAAGCAAAATTGATGGGCTAGTATTGTGAGCTGTAAAGCGTAATCATCCAGTGAAAAATGAGAAGATAAAAAAGGCGAGGTTTTCCTTGCCTTTTTACTGTTATTATTCTTCTGCAATGTCTGTTCTTTCGACTTCTTCTTGGCTTTCTTTGCCTTCGTTAAGAAGGGCTTCGACGATTTTTTGGTTACGGATTTTGACAGAGTCGTTGATAGTTTCTGCTGATTTGACGACAGCTGCTTCGAGTTGGGCACGTTGTTTACGACCGTTGTCGATAGCGGCGATAATGCCGTTATTTTGTTCAACGAGGCTTTCAGCAAGAGCTGTGACAGACTGGATAGAAACCGTTGGGCTTTGAGCAGTGCGTTCCAGCATAGGAATAGCTTCCTTGCTAGTCTCAGCAAGCATTTGAAGAGCAGCGTTATTAGCATTGGCAATGGCATCAGCAGTCACACCAGATTTAACTGATTGTTGCAAAATGCCGAGCTGGGCAATTGACAATTTCATTGTCGGAATGGTGTTGCGACGAAGCATACCAAGTTTTTGGCGCATGTCTGATGACACTTTGACCATGTTACGCATTTGAGGCGTTGTTGTCCAAGCCACGTAAAGGCGACTGAGATATTCAGTGTGCTGTTGTTCCAGTGTATTGATAACCTCAGTCATCCGAGCTAGTTCGTCAGATTTTGTTTGATATTCTGGTGTTGCACTATCTAGTGTTGCCAGTTCATTTTGAAGGGCTTGTGCGCGGTTAGCACTTTCTGTTTGAGAAGCTTCGATAAAAGCAATCACACCGACAAGGTTTTCAATCGATTTGTTATTATCTTCAATCAGCATCTCAGCAGAGACGATGTTGCGTGCTAAGGTTTCTTCTTGTTTAACAACAGCGGCAGCCATGCCATCCATTTTTTGTTCAATATTTTGTGAATCAAAGTAGAATTCTTGCAAGCTATTTTTACTTTGTTTGAAAAGTTTTTGGAAGAAATTCGGTTTCTTTTCAAGCTCAGCAGGTGTAGCATCTTTATATTTAGCAATGAAGCCATTCAATTCACGGTTAGCATTTTTGAGCAGGTCGTCAACTTGCGGAATTTCCAGTTTCTTTTGTTCTGCCAAAATGCGATTGACAGTCGTGTTAACTTCTTCAACAGCAGATGTTCCAAAATCAAGCAGTGCATTCTGGTCAGCAACAAAATTATCAACCAAAGCTGGCGCTTTAGCGGTAATAGCAGTTTGTTGTTCAGGAGTCAACTTATCGTAAAAAGAGACTTGTCCAGTTGAGGCGGTGTCAGTTGCTACGATAAGTTCTGTTGTTTTGTCAGTTTTTGTAATAGCATTATCAGCGATTTTATCAATGTCAAAATTAAATGTATCAGCCATAAATAATTTCCTTTGTCAGAGCTAAATTACAAATTAGTATCGTCATCAGCCATCATGCGTAGGCTAATGTCAAAGTCTTTCAAGTCGCTTTCGTTAAGTTTTCTAAGGGTCTCATCAAGTGCTAAATCAAATTTTTCCATAGCAGCTTTTGCTTTTGCTAGGCGCTCCTCAGCATTGTAGTAATTCTTAGGAGCTCTTTTAATTTTGAGGTAGCCATCTAAAATATCATGGAATCGTTCCATATCAGCTTCATGCAGAGCAGTAAGCTCTTCACGGTTATCAGCTTTTTCAATTTTTTTCAAAATGGTAAGGTGATCTTGCTGAATGTTGTTATAAAGATGAGCCAACTCTGGAGCAAGTTTTAGTAAATCTGTTTCTTCCTTAGAAGCATTTGCTGTCGTTGGAGAGATATCCAATTTATCCAGTTGCAAGAGAATATCATTTTCGACTGATTCGGCTTTTTTAAGGACACGTTTATAGATTTTGAGGTCCATTTTAGCCTTAAGGTTAGTAACTTCACTTTTAATATGACGAATTTGTGGCAATAGCTGGCGCGCCACAACGACATATTGTGTGTAGTTTTTTTCATCGAGGTAATTGTCTAGAAGTTTTGACTGACGATCAGCGACGCGAATATTATCTTTTAAGTCTTGAAGACGTTGTTTGGTATTTACTTTTTCTAAGCGTGATTGCTTGGTCGCCAAATAATAAACGCCAAATCCAATACCACCGATAAGGGCAATTGGTATAATAATTTCAAGTAAGCTTTCGAGTAAAGCGATAAGAAGGATAACGCCAATAATAATAGTGATTAATCCTCCGGCACTATTTCTAGGTCTTGACATAAACTCATTCAATCCATTTCTATCTAAGATTGTATTTATTTTATCGCAAAAAGGGGAATAATGACAAGCAATGACTGTACTTTGACGAAGATTATTTTTGAGCTTAAAGTTCTGGGAAAAGTTTGGCTAGAATTTTAGGTGTGAGGGCTTGTCCTGGTCCTTCGTGGCAGTAGGTATGTAGGTAAATGGCTGGGTTAAAGTTTAATTCGATACAAGCGCAGTTGGGATTTTCTTTGCTGGCTGGTAAGGTCTTGTCTGGGATAATCAAGTCAACACCACAGACCCAAGCACCGACAGCGCTAGCCATTTGCGCAGCTAATTCTTTATAGCCGTCTGGCATGATATCTGTCACGTCAATGGAGTCGCCACCTGTTGAGATATTAGAGTTACGGCGTAAATCAACTTTGACACCATTTGCTGGGATATCATCAGGAGTGTAACCTTGTTGTTCTAACATGAGACGCTCGACAGCTCCCAAGTCAATGATTTCAAGTGGTGAGCGGTGACCGCGGCCCCGAAGAGGACTCTGGTTTTTGAGTTCTACCAATTGGGCGATGGTGTGTTTGCCATCGCCAACGACATTTGCTGCCACGCGCAAGACAATAGCTTCGCATTTACCATCAAGAACGAAGAAACGGTATTCGGTACCTGCGATAAAGTTTTCAACTAAGACGGTATCATCTTCAGAAAATGCAATATCTAAGGCTTTTTGATACGCTGTCAGTTCAGCTGGTTCTTTAAAAATAGAAATTCCCAGACCGAAGTTAGTTGATTTAGGTTTAACGACGATAGCTTTATTTTTGATTTGTGAGAAATAGCGGAGCGCACTGTCTTTATCGCTGAATTCTTGGCCAGCTGGAACAGGAAATCCTGCTTGAGCGAGGAGTTTTTTAGTAACCACTTTATTTTCCATAATAAGTGGTGTAATGTAGCTGTCCTTAGCAGTCATATTGGCATTTTTAACGTATTCAATATGATCGTCATGCCATAATTTAATAAATTGATCATTCTCATCAAGGATTTCCAGGTGAAGGCCTTTTTGGATAGCGTCAAACATTAACATTTGAGTAGAGAGTTCCATTGATTCATACCCTTTAAGAGCATAGGGAGCTTTAAGGGCATACTCGTGGAAAGCTTGTCCTTGTTTTTGACCAAATGTTTCTAATGAAAGATTATCAATTTTTTCTAGTAAACGTCCTCCAATAGTTAATTCAGGATTCTTGATTTGTTCTTTGACATGATTTAACAATTCTTGGTAATAAGATGGCAAGTCAAAATGTTCAATCACGCCTTGCATAGCTGATAAGATTTCTGAAATAGGTGCTTCTTGTGGTAATTTTTCAAGCGGGTGGCTAAGAGCAATGACATTATTAAGCTCAGTAGCCTTAGCGATATCTTGGTCAATAGCAGAGCTACTATCAAGCCAGAGAAGAGCAAGAACGAAAAGATGAACAGTATCAAGTGTTTCTTGGGTGATTCCACGATGATCAAAAGGATTAAGGTCAAAGCAGCGTACTTCAAGGTAAGTGATGCCTTGTGTTAAATAATCACGGATGTGTTTGCTACCACGTAGGCGAATAGCAGAATAAAATTCCTTTTCAGCAATAAGCTGACCAGAAGTTACGTAATGCTCGATATCAGTAATATATTTTTCAAGACTTTGATAAGAAACTTGAATATTTTTGTGGTTCACATAACCAAACTGACTATTTCGAATAGAACGAACAGGTTGAGCTAATTTGTGACTTAAAAATCTTTGTTCAGCGATTGGCGAAGCTCCGTAAAGATAGGTTAGAAGCCAACGATAACGCAAGAAATTTTGAGCTAATTTTAGATAAAGGTCGTTTTTAAAGGTGATGAGCGAATCATAGCCGCTTTGTTGGAAAAGCGCAGCGACCAAATCTTTTCCCAGCTCCATATTGTAATGAATGCCAGACATAGATTGTAATTTTTTGCCATAAACCTTAGCTAGATGTTTACGATAATGACGCTCCCAATCATCTTCTAATTGAGCAATGTGAATCTCATCTTCACTGACTTGAGGTGGCATTGATAAAGGCCAGAGGTATTCATCCTTATCAATTGAGCGCCCTGCAACGTCTGTAATGGCTCCTAAAAAACGTAGGGCATCTTTGGTTGACTGCCCGATAGGAGTAATGAGTTCCAGCTGAGCTTCACTATAATCTGTCTGAATATAAGGGTGAAAAGAACGACTTCCAAGACAGGTTGGGTGGCTTGTTTGAGCAATTTTGCCTTGTTGATTAATCCGCAAGCTTTCTCTTTCCAAACCAAAAGTTGCTTGCAAGATTGGTAAATGTTTAGACGAATCTTGTAATAAACTATTGATGTTCATATCTATGTATCTCCGTTGATTTTCAATTATTATTATGGCAAATTCTACCATTGTATGTAATGTATACCTATTCTATGGAAAAGTTTATGAAAATGCAAAGAATTGCTATACTTTTGTACAATAAGTTTAAGAATATTTAGAAAATTGAGACTATGTTAGAAAAACTGTCATATTTAGCCCCTTTTTCAAAAAAAGTTCGGAAAAAATAATATTTTACCGTGGAATATTGAAAAAAAAGCAGAAAAGTCATATAATGAATTGTAAGACAAACTCGCAGGTGAGATTCCTGCCAAGTTGTAGAGAAAGGACGAAGATACGAATTTTAGCTTGGAGATGGAGACGACAGGCTGGATAAGTTAGTATCGTTTTTATTTGCTCGCTAGGTGATTTCGTATCAATATCGAACAGAATATGACATCAGTAGTAGTTGTTGGTACCCAATGGGGTGATGAAGGTAAAGGTAAAATCACTGACTTCTTGTCACAAGATGCAGAAGTGATTGCACGTTATCAAGGTGGTGACAATGCAGGTCACACTATCGTTATCGACGGTAAAAAATTCAAATTGCATTTGATTCCATCAGGTATTTTCTTCCCAGAGAAAATCTCAGTTATCGGAAATGGTGTAGTTGTTAATCCAAAATCATTGGTAACTGAATTGAAATACTTGCACGATGAAGGTATTAAGACAGACAGTCTTCGTATTTCAGACCGTGCACACGTTATTTTGCCATATCACATCAAACTTGACCGTTTGCAAGAATCTTCTAAAGGTGATAACAAAATTGGGACAACAAACAAAGGTATCGGCCCTGCTTACATGGATAAAGCAGCGCGTGTTGGTATCCGAATTGCTGACCTTTTGGACAAAGACATCTTTGCAGAACGTTTGCGCGTGAACTTGGAAGAAAAGAATCGTCTTTTCGAAAAAATGTACGAATGCGAACCAATCAAATTTGAAGATATCTTTGAAGAATATTATGAATATGGTCAACAAATCAAAGATTACGTTACAGATACATCAGTTATCTTGAACGACGCTCTTGACGCTGGTAAACGTGTTCTTTTCGAAGGTGCACAAGGTGTCATGCTTGATATCGACCAAGGAACTTACCCATTTGTTACTTCTTCAAACCCAGTTGCTGGTGGGGTAACAATCGGTTCAGGTGTTGGTCCAAGCAAGATCAATAAAGTTGTCGGTGTATGTAAAGCTTACACAAGCCGTGTTGGTGACGGTCCGTTCCCAACAGAACTTCTAGATGAAGTTGGAGATCGTATCCGTGAAGTTGGTCACGAATATGGTACAACAACTGGACGTCCACGTCGTGTTGGTTGGTTTGACTCAGTTGTTATGCGTCACAGCCGCCGCGTATCAGGTATCACAAACTTGTCACTTAACTCAATCGACGTTCTTTCAGGACTTGATACTGTTAAAATCTGTGTGGCATACGACCTTGACGGTCAACGTATCGACCACTATCCAGCAAGCCTTGAACAATTGAAACGTTGTAAACCAATCTACGAAGAATTGCCAGGTTGGTCAGAAGACATCACAGGTTGCCGTAGCCTTGATGAACTTCCAGAAAATGCTCGTAACTACGTTCGCCGTGTTGGTGAACTCGTTGGTGTTCGCATTTCAACATTCTCAGTTGGACCAGATCGCGATCAAACTAACATTCTCGAATCAGTTTGGGCAAATATCTAAGAAGAATTTTTAGGTTATAAATATAGAAAACCGCTGAATCTATGTATTCAGTGGTTTTTTTAGTGATTTTCTAAATTAACGATTTGATAAATCTGAAATGGGTTTGCTGACTTTACTTAGTAAAATTGGTCTTTTGTATAATTTGTTCTATATGTTCAGTGATTAACGATTTCAAAAAATCACAATAGATTGGAATGGGAGGAGTGATTCAGTATAATTTACAGTTAAAAGGAGGGAGATTATGAAACCATTGATTTTTAATCCTAAAATTGCAAAAGAAAAGCCTGATGATAGTAGTGATTGTCCATTTTGTCAGGTTCATCAGTTGACAAATATTCTTGATCAAAATGGAGCAATGATTTGGTTGGAAAATAAATATCGAACGTTAGAGGAAACTTATCAAACGATTATTATCGAGTCTGATGATCATTGGGGAGATATTTCAAATTATACTTATGACTATAATCGGCAGTTGATTCGATATGCAATGGATAAATTTTCTAGTATGCAATCGCAGAAAACATTTCAAAGCGTGGCAATGTTTAAAAATTATGGGCCTTTATCAGGCGGTAGTTTGCGTCATCCTCACCTGCAAATAGTAGGATTTGAATCCCAAAACGTCTATGAAGCTTTAAAAACTGAAAATTTTGAAGGGCTTACTGTATGTGAAGAGGATAGTTATCATGCTGAAATCAATTTATCAACTGAGCCAATAATGGGTTTCTGCGAATTTAATATCATCACAAGTCAGAATAAATTGGATTATTTTGCGGATGCTATTAAAAATGTTGTCATGTATTTGCTTAAAGACTACTTTTTAGGAAATTGTCGCTCTTATAATCTTTTCTTTTTCAGAAGTAAAGATAAGGTCATGTGTAAAGTTGTTCCTCGCTTTGTAGTGTCACCTTATTATGTAGGGTATAAGGTATCGCAAATGAATGATATGACTAGATTGGTAGAGATTAAGCAGGAGTTTTTGAAGAAGTTTAGGAGTTATTATGTCAAAAAATAAATTTTTAACAGGTTTTTGTAGTTGTTTGATTGCAGGGGTAATGTTTGGTGCTCAATGGCCAATTGCGGGAAGTGCCTTACATGTAATAGACCCATATTGGTTTACTTTAATAAGGTATTTGATTGTAGCAATTGTTTTGTCAGTGATTCTTTTTTTGAGAGAGGGAAAAGGTGGCTTTACGGTTAACAAAAGTCAATTGATTGGCATTTATTTTTTAGGAACAATGGCTTTTTGTGCTTACAATTTTCTAGTTTTTGCTGGTCAAAAGATGGCAGGAACTCAAGGAACAATATTAGCCTCTTTGTTAATGGCTTTAATTCCAATGGTTTCTATTTTGGTTTTATGGGTTTATAAAAGAGAATTTCCAGGTTGGTTAACTTTGAGTTTGATTTTGGTTTCTCTTTTAGGAGTATTTTTAGTTGTTACAAAAGGAAATATTTCTATTTTTCAACAAGAAAAGAATCTTTTGAAACCAATTATCTTAATTTTTTTAAGCGTATTTGCTTGGGTATTTTATACAATCGGTGTTAGTCATTATCCAAGTTGGTCACCATTAAAATATACGACATTAAGCTGTTTATTTGGGAATATCAGTTCGATTTTTGTTATAATTATTCTAACAAAAATGAATATTTCTAATGCTCCATCTTTATCTGATTTACAATCTGTTCAAGGACAATTATTATACATGAGTATTTTTTCAGGTGTTATTGGTGTCTTGATGTGGAATGTTGGGAATAAGTTTTTAGGACCTCAGAATGGTTCGTTATTCATGAATTTGGTGCCAATTGTGACTTTTTTGGTAGAAGTTTTTTTAGGTTACCGGATTTCAGCCATTGAAATTTTTGGAGCTTGTTTAACAATTGGGGCAATTGTTGTCAATAATTTAGCTAGGAGAAAAATTTAGGATTTCATAGGGGGCAGTTAATGACGATTACAATCAATTTTTCAGAACAATTAGTGGAAAATATTCGTTCGATGGATAATAATTGTCGTAGCATTTTTTCACCTCTTAGTGAGCTTTTTTGTAGTTTACATGTTTTGCTAAATCCTGAGGGGCATGGTCTAATGACCGCATGGGCTATTGAAACTCGAAAACAGATGGATTGTAAAACATTAGCTGAGTTAAAGTATTTTTCGCCACTTTATAGGAAGGCTGTTCCTAGCTTTTTTATGGAAGAGATGATTCTTGAAGATAAGTGCCTAGAACTGCAGCTATCTCATTTAGGAACTAGTTTTTTTAACAAAAATGTTGATGATTTGATTCAGGAACTCAAGGAATTCGATAACACAGAGTTAGTACATGATTTGAAGTGCAATCAGAATTTGGTTTTTTTGAAGCTTTTTTCTTTTTTGAGGGAATATCATGATACCTATTTTAAAGAATTGGTTTCGAATTCAAATTTGATTAATATTTTGAACCATAATGTCAAAAAACAAAGGGATTATATTGCAGAAAAAGGGTTTATAAATTTCATTAGCACCATTGATTCCAACCAAATTTATTGGAATAATGATTCAATTAAGATTCAAACTAAGGAAGATGACGTTTATAAGCTAGATAATGGAGAAAAGTTATATTTCATTCCAAGTTCTGTGACTTGGCCCCATGTTAGAGTAAATCGGCTTAAAAATGGTATTACCATCATTTATGATATTAATTCGCAACATATAGGAAATTTTTCGCGACAAGTCATGGCCAACACTTTTAAAATTTTATCGGATCCGGTGAGAATTGATATACTAGTTAACTTAAATAAAGGAAAAAAGACAACCAAAAATTTATCGCAAATTTTAAGTGTCAGTGAGCCAACAATCTCTCATCATTTGACTTTGTTAAAAGAGGCTGGTTTGGTAAATAAAATCCGAGATGGTAAGCGTGTTTTTTATTATAATACCAACAAAGTTCTTAGTTTGATTCCTAATTTTTATAATAATGCTAGTCGCTAATTTTATGGTGGACCCCCTGCTAGAATCACCGTTCTAGTAGGGTTTTGTGTTAAAATAAGGGTGAAAGAATCTGCTTGCTTTTCTTGTGTTAGAAAAGTTAAAAATGAAAGGAAAAATTAACAACTGTCAATTTAGCGTTACAAAAGTTATTTAGTGTTAATCTGTTTTTGTTAACCTATTAATGTTGCCTGATTTAAAAAGGAGGAAAAATGGTTAAACGAATTTTATCAATTGCACTAGCTTATGTTGGTATTATTGTTGGTGCTGGACTTTCTTCGGGACAGGATTTGATGCAATATTTTGTCGGATTTGGTATCTGGGGAATGATTGGCGTTATTGTTTTAGGGATTTTGAATGCTATCTTTGGACGTATTATCGTGACATTAGGAAGTTACTATCGTTCGAATGACCATTCAGAGGTACTTTCAAAGATTGCCCATCCTTTTACCAATCGTGTATTAGACATTGCTTTGATTGTTTCTTGTTATGTCATCGGCTTTGTTATGATTGCTGGAGCTGGTTCCAACCTTAATCAACAATTTGGATTGCCCACTTGGTTAGGAGCTTTAATCTGTGTTCTCCTTGTGATTTTTGTAAGTTTCCTTGATTTTGAGAAAATTACTCAGATTATTGGGATTTTTACGCCGATTGTTATTATCATGGTATTGATTATTGCTGGTCATAGTCTGATTGGACATTCTTTTGACTTTGAACAGTTAAATACAGTGGCTAAAACCTTGCCGACAAATATGCCAAATATTTGGGTGTCTGTTCTTAATTACTTCGCCATTTGTGTGATGACTGGGGTATCAATGGCTTTTGTCCTTGGTGGTTCAATTATTCGTATTGGCGTTGCTGAAAAAGGGGGAACACTTGGTGGTGCAATTGTCGGCCTGATTATTGCGATTACCTCACTTGTCTTGTTTGTCAATGTTGGAAAGATTGCTTCAGCAGATATTCCAATGTTGGTACTTGCCAATGAAATCCACCCTTGGTTTGCTTTTGCTTATTCTCTTGTCGTATTTGGGCTTATTTTCAACACAGCCTTTAGTCTTTATTACGCTCTAGCTAAACGCTTTTCTGAAAATAAAGGTGAGGGTCAATTTAAACGTTACATGATTATCTTTGTCGTGACTGGGTATGTTTTGTCTTTCCTTGGCTTTAAACAACTGGTTTCTGTCATGTATCCTGTGCTTGGTTACATTGGTTTGGTTATGTTGGTTGTTTTGCTTCAAGCTTGGATTCGTGAAAAAGGCAATGTGCAGGACGAAAAACACCTTCGTCGCCGCATGATTTCTTTGATTTCTAAAAAATATGACGATAATAAGCAATTTACTAAGAAAGACAAGGTAGAATACCAACAGTTGGGTGAAGAATCTGTGGTTGAAACAGATGAGATTAAAGAAGATATTCATGAACATGTCGAACAAGTTTTTGATTCCGAAAACGAGGATAATCATTAAAACTATTGCTGGGAAGAAGTTTTTCCCAGCTTTTTTTGAATATTTGTTCTAGAGGTTAAGAAAGCGGTAAAAATATGCTATACTGAAACTAAAAGATGAAAAGGAAGTAAGCAATGGCAAGGTTTGTGAGTAGTTTTTCGGGTGTTCTGATTATTCTTATCATGGTATTAGTCGGTTATGTGCTAACCAAAAAAGGTTGGTTCGACGAAAAAGCGCCGAATCTCATTGCCAAGTTGGTGACACAGGTAGCATTACCATGCTATATGATTTCAACCATTGTCGGTCGTTTTACGGCAAAAGAGTTGCTTGAAATGCTGCCACAATTGCGTTTTCCAGCACTTTCGATGGTGATTTTATTAGCTATTGCTGTAGCGGTAGCTCATTTATTCTTGATTGATAAAAAGCATCAGGGCTTATTTGTTTCTATGTTTTTTAATTCTAATACGATTTTTGTGGGACTTCCCATCAATCAAGCGCTTTTTGGGGATAAAAGTATTCCTTATGTCTTGGTTTATTACATGTGTAACACGACATTTTTCTGGACTATTGGGACTTATTTGATTCAAAAAGATGGTCGCAAAGAAGTCACGCTTGATTTGCGAGGAACCTTGAAGAAAATCTTCTCACCACCACTTATGGGCTTCATCATCGGGGTGATTTTGGTTCTTTTAAATATCAAACTCCCAGCTTTCTTGCTGAGTGATTTCCAATATTTGGGCAATTTGACCATCCCTTTGTCGATGATTTTCATTGGGATTTCGGTGGCTAATGCAGGGCTGTCACGGTTGCGATTTACTAAGGATAATGTCTTGGTCTTAGTCGGGCGTTTCGTGATTGCTCCGCTTTTGATGTTAATCATTGTCAAACACACCCAAATGCCACAATTGATGAAAGAAGTCTTTATTATTCAATCAGCTATGCCCGTCATGACCAATGCACCCGTTGTGGCTAAACTTTACGGAGCAGATAGTGACTATGCAGCCATTATGGTAACCGAATCGACCATTTTAACTATGGTTGTCATTCCAATTCTAATGCTCTTATTGAATGTTTTATAAATATCATCTGCATTCCAAAAGTTAGACAGACCATCTAACGATTGGGATGCTTTTTTAATACAAAAAGCCTAGCTGGAGTAGCTAGACTTTAAGGAGATTATGAAAAAGATACATTCATCTAAATTGGGAGTTCTAGATGAACGTCAAACTAGCAAAGCTAGTTGTGAAAGTTTTAGGAATGATTATAGTATAAGTGGGGTGGCTTAAAGTAAGCTTAAGGAGAAATTTTTTCTTCTTTTTGAAACATCTTTAAGAGCTAAATGCAGGCTCAAGATGTGGTATAATAAAGCCATGGAAAACAAGAAGAAATTATTATTAATTGACGGGTCATCCGTTGCTTATCGTGCCTTTTTTGCGCTTTACAATCAGATTGATCGCTTTAAAAACCGTGCTGGTCTGCACACTAATGCCATCTACGGTTTTCACCTCATGCTCAATCACTTATTAGAAAGAATCCAGCCAACGCATGTCTTGGTGGCTTTTGATGCTGGGAAAACAACTTTCCGTACAGAAATGTACAAGGACTACAAAGCTGGCCGTGCCAAAACACCAGATGAATTCCGTGAGCAATTGCCATACATCCGCGAAATGTTAACAGCGCTTGGTATCAATTGGTATGAATTGGAAAACTATGAAGCTGATGACATCATCGGAACCTTGGATAAATTAGCTGAAAACGAAGATGAGTATGATGTTACAATCGTCAGTGGAGATAAAGACCTTATCCAATTGGCGGATAACAATACAACCGTTGAAATTTCTAAAAAAGGTGTGGCTGAGTTTGAAGAATTCACTCCAGCTTATCTCATGGAAAAAATGGGAATCACACCAAAACAATTCATCGACCTTAAAGCCCTTATGGGTGATAAATCCGATAATATCCCTGGTGTTACCAAAGTCGGTGAAAAAACAGGTCTAAAACTTCTCTTAGAATACGGAAGCCTTGAAGGTGTTTACGAAAACATCGACGGCATGAAGAAATCTAAGATGAAAGAAAACTTGATTAATGATAAAGAGCAAGCTTTCTTATCTAAGACCTTGGCGACAATTAACATCACAGCGCCGATTGCGATTGGCTTAGATGATATTAATTACAGCGGACCAGACTTAGAAAAACTTGTGCCATTTTATGATGAAATGGGCTTCAAACAGTTTAAAGACAATCTTGGTGCTACTAAGAAACAAGAAAAATTTGACGTTGCCTACACTGAAGTGGACAGCTTGAGTGATGACATGTTCACAGATGACCAATTTTTCTATTTTGAAATCTTAGGTGACAATTACCACGTTGAAAACATCATTGGTTTTGCTTGGGGAAATGACAAGGCAATCTATGCCTCAACAAACCTTGAGTTGCTTAAGGACGATTTGTTCAAAGCAGCGCTAGCTAAACCAATCAAGACTTATGATTTCAAACGCAGCAAAGTGCTTCTCAGTCATTTAGGAATTGATTTGCCTGCGCCAGCTTTTGACAGCCGCTTAGCGAAATACCTCTTGTCAACCGTGGATGACAATGAATTATCAACGATTGCTCGTCTTTATACAGAGTATGTTCTTGATAGCGATGAAGCAGTTTATGGTAAAGGGGCTAAACGCGCGGTGCCAGATAAAGCTGTGCTTCTTAGCCACCTGGCTCGTAAGATTGTCGTTTTGAACCACTCTGAAAAAGCCATGCTAGACAAGTTGACAGAGCATCAACAAGCAAGTCTTCTTTTTGACATGGAACAACCTCTTGCAAACGTTCTTGCTAAGATGGAAATCGCTGGTATTTCGGTTAAGAAAGAAACGCTGCAAGACATGGAAAAAGCCAACCAAGCTGTTATTGATGAGTTGACACAAGAAATCTATGACCTTGCTGGCATGGAATTTAACATTAATTCACCAAAACAATTGGGAGAATTGCTTTTTGACAAGATGCAATTGCCAACAAGCTACACTAAGAAAACTAAGACAGGTTATTCAACAGCAGTGGATGTTTTGGAACGTTTGGCACCAATTTCACCAATCGTGTCTAAGATTTTGGAATACCGTCAAATCGCTAAACTTCAATCAACTTACATCGTTGGTTTGCAAGATTTTATCTTGAAAGATGGCAAAATTCATACGCGTTATTTGCAAGATTTGACACAAACAGGTCGCTTGTCTAGTGTTGATCCTAACTTGCAAAACATTCCAGTTCGTTTGGAACAAGGTCGCTTAATTCGTAAGGCATTTGTCCCAGAAACAGAAGACGAAGTGCTTTTGAGCTCTGACTACTCACAAATTGAGTTGCGCGTGCTAGCCCACATTTCAAATGATGAACATTTGATTGCGGCTTTCCGTGAGGGAGCAGATATTCATACCTCAACAGCTATGCGTGTCTTTGGTATTGAAAAGCCAGAAGACGTCACACCAAATGACCGTCGTAACGCCAAAGCTGTTAACTTCGGTATTGTTTACGGAATTTCTGATTACGGTCTTGCTAACAACCTTGGTATCCCGCGTAAAGTGGCAAAACAATACATTGAGACTTACTTCGAACGCTACCCAGGTATTAAAGACTACATGGAGCGCGTGGTGCGTGATGCCAAAGACAAAGGCTATGTTGAAACGCTCTTCCACCGCCGCCGTGAATTGCCAGATATCAATGCTCGCAATTTCAACGTGCGTCAGTTTGCAGAGCGTACAGCCATCAACTCACCAATTCAAGGTAGCGCAGCTGATATTCTCAAAATCGCTATGATTAACCTTGATAAAGCTCTTGTTGAGGGTGGGTTCAAGACTAAAATGCTTCTACAAGTGCACGATGAAATCATCCTTGAAGTGCCAAAAGACGAGCTAGAAGCTATCGAAAAATTAGTTAAAGAAACCATGGAATCAGCCATCGAACTTTCAGTCCCACTAGTAGCAGACGAAAGCGCAGGCCAAACATGGTACGAAGCAAAATAGAAAAAATAAAAAGGAAGTGGCTGATACAGTCATTTCCTTTTTGCTAGGCAGAAAATCAATGATTTGCTATACTTAAGAAAAACGCAATAAAAGGAGGCAGCTAAATGACATCATTTCAAAATCCTAGCCAAGATGTGATTGCATCTTATCTTAAAAATGCTAAAACCATTGCAGTTGTCGGCTTGTCTTACCGTGAAAATAGCCCAGCATATGGCGTTTCAAAGATTATGCAAGAAGCAGGATACACCATTATTCCGGTCAATCCTCGCCTTGCGGGTCAAAAGGTTCTTGGTGAAACTGTCTATGCTTCGCTTCAAGATGTTCCTGTCCATATTGATATTGTCGATGTCTTTAGGCGCAGTGAGTTTCTCCCTGAAGTTGCCAAAGATTTCATTGAAACGGATGCTGATGTCTTCTGGGCACAACTTGGACTCGAAAGCCAAGAAGCTGCAGAGATTCTACAAGCTGCTGGACGTGATAAAATCGTTATGAACAAGTGCATTAAGATTGAATACCAAGGCTTGTAAAAGTTTTTTGAAAACAACAGTGAAAATGAGGAGATTCTTTCAAAATGAATTTTCTCATTTTTTATTGGCTAAAAATGCTAGATTAGTAGCCTTTTTGAGAAAAATAGTTAACTTTTACTCTGAAAACTTGAAATCGTCAGATTTTTATAATAAAATGAATGAGCATGTCAGGATGGCTGACAGATAAACTATGTTATAATGACCTTAATAAATAGAACAGGAGAGCCATAATGGACATTCATACCCATCACCGTCCTTTGGATGCCTATGAAAATGTCATTGAGCATCTCAAAAGAAAGCACATTCGTATCACGGAGACTCGTAAAGCCATTATCGCTTATATCATAAATAGCCATGAGCACCCAAGTGCTGAGAAGATTTATAAGGACTTGTTGCCAGAACATCCCAATATGAGTTTGGCGACGGTTTACAATAACATGAAAGTCTTGGTTAAAGAAGGGTTTGTTGCTGAATTAAAAGTGACTAACGACCCAACAACCTACTATGACTTCATGGGTCACCAGCACATTAATATCGTTTGTAAATATTGTGGGGATATTGCAGACTTTATGGATGTTGATGCTATCGATATTGGAAAAGAAGCCTATGAACAAACCGGCTACATGATTACTAAGGTTCAATTGACAGCCTACGGTATTTGTCCAAAATGCCAAGAAAAGCTCAAAGCAGCCGGCGAACCTTTCATGGCTTACCGAGAAGATAATAAATAAAGAGTTTGGGAAAATTTCCAAGCTCTCTTTTTAATCATAAAAAATCCCCAGTATTACTGGAGATTTTTTACTTGTTAATGATTTATTATTCTGCTTTATCTAGCAAATCTTCATAGAAGTAAAGTGTAGCAGTTGTAGTGTATGGAAGTGTATAGAAATGAAGCAAGCCACATGTTAGGCCAGTCAAGATATACCAACCGATGAAGCTAAATTGTAAGCAGAAGTAGCGCCATTTGTTGCCATTCATCAATTCTTTACTCTTAGAGATAACGCTGTTAGGACCATCGTAAGTACCATCAGCAACAGCATCGTAAAGAACAAATGTAGTCATGGCATATGAGTATTGTTTGATGATTGAAAGAACAAAACCAGCAATCATAAGAACAAAGCCAAGTAAAGCAACAAAGAGTCCGACATTACTGTCTTTGCTTGAAGCGGCTGTAGCTCCTGCAACAAGAAGAATCATACCTACAAATGCAAGCAATGACCATAAGAAAATGTAGAACCATTTTACAATAGCGGTAATGACGTATTTACCGAATAGTTCATTGGAGAAGACACGCATATTGTCGCCTACTTCAACATGGTCGGCTTTATGACGCATGACATCAAGAACAGCGTAACTTGCTGATGCAAGGAACAATGCTAACAAGATGCTGATGATTCCTGGAACGGATTCAGTAATGCTAAATTCAGTACCATTGTAAGTATAAGTTTCCTTGTAACTGATTGAGACAGCAAGGATAGCTAAAATGATAGGAACGATAAACAATTGATACTTGCCAGAGAGAGTTTTCAAAAATTCCCTAGCTTTGCGACGAGTTTCTGAAGCTTTCATAATATGGACCTCCTTAAAAAGTTTCCTAAAATGTAATTACTTCCACGCTTTCATTATAGCACCTTGTATTAGAGAAGTCACACGAAAAGAGGTAAACATGACAAAAAAGGTGATTTCTGGTAAAATCGTAAAGGTTGCGCTTTTTAAGCAATATATTGTAAGAATCTAGGAAGCTTTTCCGAGGTTTTCTCAGTCTGATTATTTCTAATCATGACACTATTAAAAATGCCCACAACTGTTTTTTGTGGTAGCTAGGAGAAAAAAGATGACAGATTATCCGATTAAATATCGTTTAATTAAGAAAGAAAAACACACTGGAGCTCGTTTGGGTGAAATTATCACACCACACGGGACTTTCCCAACACCAATGTTCATGCCTGTTGGAACACAAGCAACGGTTAAAACACAATCACCAGAAGAACTCAAAGAAATGGGCTCAGGAATTATCCTATCAAACACTTATCACCTATGGTTGCGTCCAGGTGATGAGTTAATCGCTCGTGCTGGTGGTCTTCACAAATTCATGAATTGGGACCAAGCTATTTTGACAGATAGTGGTGGTTTCCAAGTGTATTCATTAGCTGAGACACGTAATATTACCGAAGAAGGGGTTACCTTTAAAAACCACCTCAATGGTCAAAAAATGTTCTTATCACCAGAAAAAGCTATCTCAATCCAAAATAACTTGGGTTCAGATATCATGATGAGTTTTGACGAATGCCCACAATTCTATCAACCATACGATTACGTTAAAAAATCAATCGAACGTACAAGCCGCTGGGCTGAACGTGGTTTGAAAGCTCACCGTCGTCCGCACGACCAAGGACTTTTTGGTATCGTTCAAGGAGCTGGTTTCAAAGACCTTCGTCGTCAATCAGCTAATGATTTGGTAAGTATGGATTTCCCAGGTTACTCAATCGGTGGACTTGCTGTTGGTGAATCACACAAAGAAATGAATGCTGTGCTTGACTTCACAGTGCCAATGTTGCCAGAAAACAAACCACGTTACCTTATGGGGGTTGGTGCACCAGATAGCTTGATTGATGGTGTTATCCGCGGTGTCGACATGTTTGACTGCGTGCTTCCAACACGTATCGCTCGTAATGGAACATGTATGACAAGTGAAGGTCGTTTGGTTGTTAAAAATGCAGCTTACGCAGAAGACTTTACACCACTTGATCATGATTGTGATTGCTACACATGTCGCAACTACACACGTGCTTATATTCGTCATCTTCTTAAAGCTGATGAAACATTTGGTCTTCGTTTGACAAGTTACCATAACCTTTACTTCCTTGTGAACTTGATGAAAAAAGTTCGTCAAGCTATTATGGATGACAATCTTTTGGAATTCCGTGAAGATTTCTTTGAACGTTATGGCTACAATAAGAGTGACCGTAATTTCTAATATATTATAAAGCTTGAAACGATTGTTTCAGGCTTTTTTACTTGAACCTCAAAAAGTGTTAACCTATATACAAAAAGTAGTTGACTAAAATAAAATGAAGTAGTAAACTTTATTAAAAGGTTGGTGATTATGGTGATTTATGGAGTTGATCTTGATAGTGAGGGAAGATGTCGACACTATCATACAGCATGTGATGTTGTTGCTTTGAAATGTAGCAAGTGTCAGGAATATTTTGCTTGTTATCAGTGTCATGATCAGTTGCGAGATCATCCCTTTGAGCCTGTTTCGGTAGATGATAATGCACCAGTGCTTTGCGGCAGTTGTCGTCATACGTTAACTTTTACGGAGTATAAAAAGGGATTTTGTCCTTATTGTCACCATGCCTTTAATCCAAAGTGTCAGTTACATGAGACTATTTATTTTTCAAAGGAGTAGGTTATGAAAAACGTCAGGGATTTACTTTACATTGCTATGATGGCAACTATTTTGGTTATTTTAGGATTCATTCCAGCCATTCCACTGGGATTTATTCCTGTTCCAATTGTTTTGCAGAATTTGGGAGTCATGTTAGCTGGTGTTTTATTAGGCTGGAAGAAGGGAAGTTTATCAATTCTCTTATTTTACTTATTAGGGATGTTTTTGCCAGCTTTTTCTGGGAGTACATTTTTTGCGGTTTTAGCTGGTCCGACGGCTGGTTATGTGGTGGCTTGGTTTTTTGTACCAATGCTAGTCAGTTTGATTTTGAAAGCTTTTAAAACGTCATCGTTTATTGGAAATGTGATCGCGATTTTAGTAGGCGGAGTTTTGTTTGTTGATTTATTAGGGGCCATTTATTTGTCAGTTTATATGCACATGCCTTTGATGACCTCATTATTATCAAATCTTGCTTTTATTCCTGGGGATACTATCAAAGCAATTCTTGCCAGTCTTATCACTTATAAATACAAAGAACAATTGGCTCTCGCGTAAAAGGACATATTTTTTGTTATAATATGGGTAAAGTAAACAAAGAAGGAGCCTATTATGAAACTCACAACACTTGGTTGCTGGGGAGCATACCCTTATAAAGATGGCGGAACAACCTCTTATCTTGTTACGAGTGAAGATGGTTTTCAATTGCTTATGGATTGTGGAAGCCGTGCCGTCACAGAATTAGAAAAAGAAATCAGCCCACTTGATTTGGATGCGGTGATTATTTCACATTATCACCCTGATCATATTGCTGATCTTGGTGTACTTCGCCATTATTTCCAACTTTATCCAAAACACCTTTGGACACCAAAAGTTTTGCCGATTTACGGTCACAATGAAGACGAAGTTGAGTTTGCTAAATTGACTTTGCCAGGCGTTTCTGAAGGAAAAGTTTATGATGTCACTGGCGTTGAAAAAATTGGTCCATTTGATATTACCTTTATCAAAACGGTCCACCCAGTTCCTTGCTATGCCTTTCGTATTGTCGAACGTGCAACTGGTCAATCGCTAGTATTTACTGGTGACACAGGTTATTTTGCTGAATTGGAAAAATTCGCCGCAGGCGCAGATCTCTTTTTGGCAGATGTTTACCTTTATGCAGGAAATGAAAATCACCCAGCACATTTGACAACAAAAGAAGCAGGAGAGATTGCCAAAGCTGCAGGTGTGAAATCACTTGTCTTGACGCACACGCCACCAGTGCCACCACAAGGTATTGATGCTAAAAATCACCTTCAAGTGCTTAAAGACGAGGCGAAAAGTTTTGCTGACGGTGTGCCAGTTGACTTGGCTGAACCACACAAATATTGGCAAATCGGGGAGCTCTAATGGCTGAATTTACGCAGGAAGAAAAAGAGTATTTCATGCGCGAAGCGCTGAATGAGGCTAAGAAGTCACTAGAAAAAGACGAGATTCCTATTGGTTGTGTCATTGTTAAGGATGGCAAAATCATTGGACGCGGGCACAATGCGCGTGAAGAAGAGCAAAAAGCGATTTTGCACGCTGAAATTATGGCCATCAATGAAGCTAATGAGAACGAAGGCAATTGGCGTTTGCTTGAGAGTACTTTATTTGTCACCATTGAACCTTGTGTGATGTGCAGCGGAGCTATTGGGCTTGCCCGCATTCCACAAGTGATTTACGGGGCGGCTAATCAAAAATTTGGCGGTGCAGGTAGTTTGTATGACATCTTGACTGATATTCGCCTCAATCATCGTGTTGAGGTGGAGACTGGCATTCTTGAAGCAGAGTGCGCTGGAATCATGCAGGACTTTTTCCGAAAAAATCGTGAGAAGAAAAAAGCAGCCAAGAAGCAAGCTAAAGAGCAGTGCTAATTTGCATAATCAAAAAAATATGATATAATAGCTATCGGAGCAACATCTGCGCGTGAAGCGGGTCAGGGGAGGAATCCAGCAGCCCTAAGCGATTGTAGGTGTGTGCTCTTTTTTATTCTTTAAAATGCTTGAAATCATGCAAAAAAAGCGGAGTTTTTCACGCTTGAATGATTGTTTCATGAAAGTTTTCAGTAAGTTAGAAAAAGTCCGTGAAACGCTTTATTTTATAGGATTATTTAGTAAAAATGATTGAAAAAAAGTGCATAAAAGAGTAATATAGAAGAGAAATTTAATTTTTTGAGGAGTATTGTAATGACACATATTAAATTTGACTATTCAAAATTGTTGGGTCAATTCGTCGAACAAGAAGAAATCGACTTCATGCAAACACAAGTCAACGTTGCTGACGAATATTTGCGTAAAGGTACTGGACCTGGTTCTGATTTCCTTGGTTGGGTAGACCTTCCAGAAAACTACGACAAAGAAGAATTTGCTCGTATCCAAAAAGCTGCTGCTAAAATCCAATCAGACAGCGAAGTTCTTGTCGTTATCGGTATCGGTGGTTCTTACCTTGGAGCACGTGCTGCTATCGATTTCTTGAGCAATCACTTCTACAACCTTCAAGCATCTGCAGATCGTAAAGGCCCACAAATCCTTTACGCTGGTAACTCAATTTCTTCAACTTACCTTGCAGACCTTGTTGAATACGTTAAAGATAAAGATTTCTCAGTTAACATTATCTCTAAATCAGGTACTACAACTGAACCAGCTATCGCTTTCCGTGTCTTCAAAGAACTTCTAGTTGAAAAATACGGTCAAGAAGAAGCTAACAAACGTATCTACGCTACAACTGATAAAGCTAAAGGTGCTGTTAAAGTTGAAGCAGTTGCTAACGATTGGGAAACATTTGTTGTTCCAGATAACGTTGGTGGACGTTTCTCAGTATTGACTGCTGTAGGTCTTCTTCCAATCGCTGCTGCTGGTATCGATATCGAAGCTCTTATGAACGGTGCTAACGCTGCTCGTAAAGAATTGACTTCTGCTGAAATCTCAGAAAACATCGCTTACCAATACGCTGCAGTTCGTAACGTACTTTACCGTAAAGGTTACATCACTGAAATCTTGGCTAACTACGAACCATCACTTCAATACTTCGGTGAATGGTGGAAACAATTGGCTGGTGAATCAGAAGGTAAACACCAAAAAGGTATCTACCCAACATCTGCTAACTTCTCAACTGACCTTCACTCACTTGGACAATTCATCCAAGAAGGTTACCGTAACATCTTTGAAACAGTTGTTCGTGTTGATAAACCACGTAAAAACGTTGTTATCCCTGAATTGTCAGAAGATCTTGATGGTCTTGGATACCTTCAAGGTAAAGACGTTGACTTTGTAAACAAAAAAGCAACTGATGGTGTACTTCTTGCTCACACTGACGGTGGAGTACCTAACATGTTCTTGACACTTCCTCAACAAGATGAATTCACTCTTGGTTACACAATCTACTTCTTCGAGTTGGCTATCGGTCTTTCAGGTTACCTTAACGCTGTTAACCCATTCAACCAACCAGGTGTAGAAGCATACAAGAAAAACATGTTTGCTCTTCTTGGTAAACCAGGATTTGAAGACTTGTCAGCTGAGTTGAACGCACGTCTTTAATTCATCAATACACAGATAAAAAAGCTTCCGAAAGGAGGCTTTTTTGTGTGGTTGGCAGTGCACAAATCAAATTAGTGAAAATCTAAGAAAATTCTTTTCCAATTTTCTGAATATTTGGTATAATAGTATACAATTAACTAAATTTGAATTAGAAGGGATAGGGTGTTTGACGAGAAAAGAGAGGTATCTGTTCTCGATTTTCTAACACTTTTGGTATCTTAAATATGACTGCACAAAAAATGACGGCTCAAGAGATTATTGCGTTTATTGGGAATGCGGAGAAAAAGACAAATGTTAAGGTGACATTTGAAGGTGAATTGGCTGCAGCAGTTCCAGAAAACGTCCTAAAACTTGGCAATGTGCTTTTTGGTGACTGGAAAGATGTTGAACCACTTTTGGTTAATTTGACTGAAAACAAAGACTATGTTGTTGAGCAAGATGGTCGTAATTCAGCAGTGCCACTTCTTGATAAACGTCACATTAATGCTCGTATCGAACCAGGTGCGATTATCCGTGACCAAGTAACTATTGATGACAATGCCGTTGTTATGATGGGAGCAGTTATCAATATCGGTGCTGAAATTGGTGCTGGGACAATGATTGATATGGGTGCTGTTCTTGGTGGACGCGCTATTGTCGGTAAAAACAGTCACATTGGTGCTGGTGCTGTTCTTGCAGGTGTTATCGAGCCAGCTTCAGCTGAACCAGTTCGCATCGGTGACAATGTTCTTGTTGGTGCAAATGCTGTTGTTATCGAAGGTGTTCAAGTTGGTAATGGTTCTGTTGTTGCAGCAGGAGCTATTGTTACTAAAGATGTTCCAGAAAATGTTGTTGTTGCAGGTGTTCCTGCACGCGTCATTAAAGAAATTGATGCCAAAACACAACAAAAAACAGCGCTCGAAGACGCTTTGCGCAATTTGTAATAAGAGATTCTTGAGCTAAAAGATATTCAGCTTCATTACTCATGTAGTTGTAGTGAGCAAGACGCAGTAGTTGAGTGGGCTCTAATGCGCTGATAAATCAGCTTTTACAACTCTACTCAACCTTGCGGGGGTGGGACGATGAAATCGAATTTCTTCGGAATTACCGATTTCTGTCCCACTCCCTTTTCACAAATTAAGGAAAATATATGACTTTAGATTTAATTAAAATTCGTCGTGATTTGCATCAGATTCCAGAGATTGGTTTGGAAGAGTTTAAGACGCAGGCTTATCTTTTGGAGCGTATTGCAGAAATCACAGTGGGAAAAGATTTTGTGGAACAACGAACTTGGCGAACTGGAATTTTGGTCTTTTTAAAAGGCTCAGCTCCTGAAAAAACAATTGGTTGGCGTACAGATATTGATGCTCTTCCTGTGGTTGAGGAAACAGGTCTTCCTTTTGCCAGCCAGCATGAGGGGCGCATGCATGCGTGTGGGCATGATATGCACATGACAGTAGCACTTGGTTTGTTAAATGAGCTAGTGCAAACACAACCAAAGAATAACCTACTCTTTCTTTTTCAACCCGCTGAAGAAAATGAAGCAGGTGGTATGCTCATGTATCAGGATAATGCCTTTGGGGATTGGAAGCCAGATGAATTTTATGGTTTGCATGTGCGACCTGATTTTAAGGTTGGGGCTATCGCGACAAATACCTCAACTCTATTTGCGGGGACTTGTGAGGTCTTAATCACTTTTAAAGGAAAAGGAGGTCACGCTGCTTTTCCACATGAAGCTAACGATGCCTTGGTTGCGGCGTCCTATTTTGTCACACAGGTGCAGACAATCGTCAGCCGAAATGTAGACCCGATTCAAGGCGGTGTCGTCACATTTGGTTCTTTCCACTCGGGGACAACTAATAATGTCATTGCCGAAACAGCGCAGCTGCATGGAACCATTCGTACCTTGACACAAGACATGAGCCTCTTGATTCAAAAACGAGTGACTGAGATTGCAAAAGGGGTGGCAGCAAGCTTTGGAATGGAAGTAGAGGTTAATTTGAAACAAGGTGGTTATCTCCCTGTGGAAAATAATCCCGAATTGGCGCGTGAGGCTATGGATTTCTTCAGAAATCGCGAAGCTGTACATCTGATTGACTGCTTACCAGCTATGACTGGAGAAGATTTTGGGTATTTGTTAAATAAAATTCCAGGAGTGATGTTCTGGTTAGGCGTTGAGACACCTTACGCTCTTCACCATCCTAAGATGAGTCCAAATGAAGCAGCTCTTCCGTTTGCGGTTAGTGAAATTTCAGCTTTCTTGAAAGAAAAAGCAAGTCATTAAAAAGGTAGCAAGTTTTTAGTCTTGCTACTTTTTTTGTATTTGAAAAATAAAAAAAGCCGCTATTGGGAGCTAGCGGCTTAAAAAGGGAAGGACATGATTTTTCAATCATGTCCAGGAGATTTATGAAAAGGGAATAACTCCAAAAGAGCCAATTCCCAGCGGTTTGGGAGAACCGCTATTTAGGATAGATATAGTATAGCGGAGAAACCTTAAAGAAACCTTAAAGTAAATTTTAAGGTTTTTGATGAGTAAAATCTTGGTTTTGTGTTATCATAAAAGCATGGAAAAAGTAGCCTTACGAAAGAGTATCATTGCTCATTTAAAACATCAAGATAGAAAAGAAAAAGCCTTGAAAGATAAGGCTTTATTAGATGATTTGCTAGCCTCTTCTGCTTATCAAAAAGCGGATACTATTGCCACTTATTTAGCTTTTGATTTTGAGTACAATACCGAATTGTTGATTAAACAAGCTCAAAAAGATGGCAAAACCATTTTAGTTCCAAAGACTTACCCACACGGCAAAATGATTTTTTGTCTCTATGATGTGGATAACTTGGTGAAAACATCATTTGGCTTGTGGGAACCTGCTTGTGACAAAGCTGTGGATAAGTCAGAAATCGATTTGATTCATGTGCCAGGCGTTGGTTTTAACCAAGATGGTTTTCGAATTGGATATGGAGCTGGCTATTATGACAGGTATTTAGTGGATTATAAAGGCAAAACAATCAGTACGATTTATGAGTGTCAGAAAGTAGAGTTTCAGCCAGACAGTCATGATGTCGCTGTTATGGAGGTATTTAGTCGATGAAAAACGTTATTAAAGAAAGTCCAGTGACGATCTTTTTGCTGGCTTTAACGACTTTGGTTTTTATAGCCATGCAGGTGATTTATTTTGGAAATGCCACATCCAACCAAGCCATTTTTAATACTGGTGGGATGTTCGGTGCCTACGTACGTTTATTTCCAAGTCAATTGTGGCGCTTAGTGACACCGATATTTGTCCACATTGGTTGGGAGCATTTCTTTTTCAATGCTTTAACGCTATATTTTGTTGGTCAAATAGCAGAGCAGATTTGGGGACATCACAAGTTTTTAGCTTTGTATGTTCTATCAGGAATTGTTGGGAATATCTTTACGCTTTTCTTTACGCCAAACGTGATTGCTGCGGGGGCTTCAACATCGCTTTTCGGTGTTTTTGCGGCGATTATGGTTGCTGGGTATTTTGGAAGAAATCCTTATTTGAAAGAACTTGGTAGAAATTATCAAGCTTTGATTGTTATTAACTTGATTTTCAACTTATTTACTCCAAGTATTGGGATTGCTGGTCATATTGGTGGTCTTGTCGGTGGTGTCTTATGTGCCATCTTTTTACCGACACTTGTGGAAAAAGACATGTTTAAACCATGGCAACGTTGGTTGGCAGCAGCGGCTTACGTTGGTTTAAGTCTAGTCTTGATTGCCATGGCTTTGCATTAAAGTCATAACAAAAAGTTCCTCTAGACATTGTCTAGAGGAACTTTTTTATGTTATAGCATATTATTTAGATTCTTTTTTAGTTGAGTCAGCTTCCAATTTTTTACCTAAATCGATAAGATATTGTTTCATGTTATCTTTGATTTGTGGGTGTTGAAGTGCATAGTCAATAGAAGTTTTCATGAAGCCGAATTTATCACCGACATCATAGCGATCACCGTTAAATTGACGTGCAAAAACACGTTGTGTTTTGTTCAAAGTGTCGATAGCATCTGTCAATTGGATTTCATTACCAGCTCCAGGTTTTTGTGTTTCAAGAATATTGAAGATTTCTGGAGTAAGAAGGTAGCGACCGATGATAGCAAGATCACTAGGTGCATCTTCAGGTGCTGGTTTTTCAACAAATGTTTCAACACTGTAAAGACCGTCTTTTCCTTCGCCTTGAGGTGCGATAACGCCGTAAGATGAAACTTCTTCGTGTGGCACAGGCATAACAGCAATTGTTGATGCATGTGTGTTTTCGTAGTCGTTAATTAATTGTTTTGTAAGTGGTACAGCTTTATCGTTGTTGATATCCATAAGGTCATCACCCAGCATAACGACGAATGGTTCGTTGCCTACAAAAGCTTTAGCTTGAAGGACAGCATCACCAAGTCCACGAGGGTGACTTTGACGGATGAAGTGAAGATTAATGGCTGTAGTGTCATTAACGAGTTTAAGAAGATCAGTTTTCCCTTTGTGTTCCAAATTGTATTCTAATTCGAAGTTTGAGTCAAAGTGGTCTTCGATAGAACGTTTTGATTTACCAGTAACAACCAAGATATCTTCAATACCTGATTTCAAGGCTTCTTCGACGATAAATTGGATGGTTGGTTTATCAACAATTGGAAGCATCTCTTTAGCGAGTGCTTTTGTAGCTGGCAAGAAACGAGTTCCAAGACCAGCTGCGGGAATAACGGCTTTTCTAACTTTTCTCATATTCATACGAGAACTCCTTTTCATAAATAAACTATGCTGAATTAAATTATACTATAATTCTAATTTTAGTGCCATTCGTTTTCTGAACGGAAGTCATTTGACATCATGCCAAGAATGCTATCACGAACATCAGCACCTTCGTAGATGACTTTGTAGATAGCAGTTGTGATTGGCATGTAGACATCCAATTCTTTAGCTAACTCATAGGCAACTTTAGTTGTTGAAATCCCTTCGATAACCATTCCCATATTTTTCTCGATGTCTTCGAGTTTTTCACCGCGACCAAGAGCATCACCAGCTCGCCAGTTACGAGAGTGAACAGATGTTCCTGTTACGATAAGGTCACCAACACCAGAAAGACCACTGTAAGTAAGTGGGTTAGCTCCCAATTTAACCCCGAGACGTGTGATTTCAGCAAGTCCACGTGTGATAACGGCTGCTTTAGCATTGTCACCGAAACCAAGACCGTGAAGTGCACCGGCACCAACAGCTATGATGTTTTTAAGTGCACCAGCTGTTTCCACACCAATAACATCAGTATTAGTGTAAAGGCGGAAGTAATTGTTGCTAAAGAGTTTTTGAACGTATTTAGCAGCTTCGTGATCTTTAGAAGCGGCAGTGATCAAGGTAATGTCTCGAACAATTGTTTCTTCAGCATGGCTTGGTCCAGAGACAACGACGATTTCAGAGCGCAATTCAGCAGGAATTTCTTCCTCAAGAATTGTTGAAAGACGTTCGTGTGTTCCAGGTTCAAGACCTTTAGAAGCGTGCATGATAACAGCTTTGTGATCAAGTGTTTCAGCGACTTGTTTGGCAACCAAACGTGTTACTTTTGTTGGGACAACAAATAAGATAGCATCAACGTCTGTAAGTGCTTCTTTCAAGTCAAGTGTCGCTTTGATATCTTCAGAGATTGTGATGTCTTTGAAGTAGCGAGTGTTAGTATGTTTCGTATTTAATTCTTCGATTTGTTCTGGGATATTTCCCCATAGACAAACTTCATGTCCATTGTCGTTTAATACTTGTGCAAGAGCGGTTCCCCAAGAACCAGGCCCTAAGACAGCAACTTTTTGTCTTGTCATTTTTACTCCTCTCTTAAACGAGCAAGATTACAATCTCCATTATATCATAAGACGGCTATGTTTGTCTTTGTTTATAAAAAACAGGTGATAATTGTCACTTTTTTGCCCTATCTTAATTAAGGGTGTTTGTCATGTTTTTGAAAAATAACTTATGGTATAATGGGGTGACCTCATCAGTACTGGAAAGGAAGACTATTTTTGTGATTGATTTAGAAGAGATTTTATCACGAATGAATCCCAATCAAAAAATCAACTATGACCGTGTCATGCAACAAATGGCTAAACGTTGGGCGCAAGAAGAAGTAAGACCTAAAATTCTTGTTCACGTTTGTTGTGCACCGTGTTCAACTTATACATTAGAATATTTGACGCAATACGCTGATGTGACGGTTTATTTTGCGAATTCTAATATTCATCCAAAGGATGAGTATCTTCGCCGTGCTTATGTGGTGCAAAAATTTATCTCAGAATTTAATGAAAAAACAGGAAATAAGGTTGATTTCATCGAGGCACCTTATGACCCATCTGAATATTTTCAAAAGGTTCATGGCTTAGAAGACGAGCCTGAAGGTGGCGAACGTTGTACGGCTTGTTTTGATTATCGTTTGGACAAGGCTGCGCAAAAAGCAGTTGAGCTTGGCTATGACTATTTTGCCAGTGCCTTGACAATCAGCCCACACAAAAATTCACAGGTCATTAACAGTGTCGGTATTGAGGTTCAAAAAGTTTATGCAACCAAGTACTTGCCAAGTGATTTCAAAAAAAATAATGGCTACCGCCGTTCTGTTGAAATGTGTGAAGAGTACGACATTTACCGCCAATGCTATTGTGGCTGTGTTTTTGCGGCAAAAATGCAGGGTGTTGATCTAAATCAAATCAAAAAAGAAGCTAAGGAATTCATGGTCGGAAAAGACGGCGAAAAAGAATTCCCACACATTCGCTTTACCTTCGAAGGAAAAGAAATTTAATACGAATAGATAATTAAGGAGACAAAATGAGCAAAATTAGAGGGTTTGAATTAGTTTCTCAATTCACAGACGAAACATTATTACCAAAACGTGAAACAGCGCATGCGGCTGGTTATGATTTGAAAGCAGCTGTCACAACAGAAATCGCACCAGGTGAAATCAAATTGGTGCCAACTGGTGTCAAAGCTTATATGCAAGCTGGCGAGGTGCTTTATCTCTTTGACCGTTCATCAAATCCACGTAAAAAAGGTTTGGTTTTGATTAATTCAGTTGGTGTTATCGATGGTGACTACTATGGCAATCCAGCCAATGAAGGTCACATCTTTGCGCAAATGAAAAATATTACAGATGAAACAGTTGTGGTTGAAGCTGGTGAACGCATTGTCCAAGGTGTTTTCATGCCTTTCTTGGTTGCTGATGGTGACGAAGCAGCTGGTGTGCGTACTGGTGGCTTTGGGTCAACAGGAAAATAAGGTTTAGAGTAAAAATATAAAGGAGGTAATGAGCTATCGCTAAGAAAAAAATGGCAGATTATTTGTTGGTCATTGATATGCAGTTAGATTATATTACTGATGGTGAACCGTATAATGGGCGAAATTTGGTCCAAACCGTTAACCAAAAGATAGCTAGTTATCCGAAAAAACAAGTCATTTATGTGATTAATCGTTTTTGGTGGGAGCTTGGCAAAAAGCCAAAAGTATTTGCTGATGGCTTGTCTATCGTTTCTAACAAAATTTTTGAGAAACGCCGAGCATCTTGTTTTTCCAATCAACAGTTGAGAAGCTTTTTAGAAAATAATGAAGCGAATTGTTTAGAAATTATTGGTGTTGATGGTAATGCTTGTGTTAATAAATCTGTTCTTGAAGCGCTAAACTACGGTTATCAGGTTAGTGTTGATCTTTTGTGCTTAGGAGTATCTAATCGAAAGAAATTTCAAAAAACATTGAAAAACTGGAGAAGGCACAGAGTATTGGTGAGGGGTGAAAATTATCGCTAAGAAGAAAACAACGTTTATTTGTCAGGAGTGTGGCTATCATTCTCCTAAGTATTTAGGGCGTTGCCCAAACTGTTCATCATGGACATCATTTGTCGAAGAAGTTGAGGTGCAAGAGGTTAAAAATGCGCGTGTCAGCTTGACAGGTGAAAAGAGCAAACCAACTAAGTTAAAAGATGTGAGCTCGATTAACTACTCACGCACGAAGACAGACATGGATGAATTTAACCGTGTGCTTGGTGGCGGTGTGGTGCCAGGCAGTTTGGTGCTTATTGGTGGTGACCCAGGTATCGGAAAATCAACCTTACTTTTGCAGGTATCAATTCAGCTTGCTGACAAAGGAACGGTTCTTTACGTTTCTGGGGAAGAATCAGCTGAGCAGATTAAACTACGTAGTGAAAGACTTGGCGATATTGACAATGAATTTTACCTTTATGCTGAGACAAATATGCAAGCTATCCGTGCGCAGATTGAGCAAATTCAGCCTGATTTCTTAATTATTGACTCTATTCAAACCATTATGAGTCCTGATATTTCAGGGGTTCAAGGATCAGTATCACAAGTGCGTGAAGTGACGGCAGAGCTCATGCAGTTGGCTAAGACTAATAACATCGCAACCTTTATCGTTGGTCACGTGACTAAGGAAGGACAACTTGCTGGTCCACGTATGCTTGAGCATATGGTGGATACGGTGCTTTATTTTGAGGGTGAACGCCATCATACTTTCCGTATCTTGCGTGCCGTGAAAAATCGTTTTGGTTCGACCAATGAAATTGGCATTTTTGAAATGCAATCTGGTGGGCTGGTTGAAGTGCTTAATCCGAGCCAAGTTTTCTTGGAAGAACGCTTGGATGGAGCGACTGGTTCAGCTATCGTGGTAACCATGGAAGGTAGTCGCCCTATTTTGGCGGAGGTTCAAGCTTTGGTGACACCGACTGTTTTTGGAAATGCCAAACGCACAACGACTGGGCTTGATTTCAATCGTGTTAGTCTGATTATGGCGGTGCTTGAAAAACGTTGTGGACTTTTATTGCAAAATCAAGATGCTTATCTCAAATCTGCTGGTGGTGTCAAACTTGATGAGCCAGCGATTGACTTGGCAGTAGCGGTAGCGATTGCGTCAAGCTATAAAGAAAAGCCAACCAATCCCCAAGAAGCTTTCATCGGTGAAATTGGTTTGACGGGCGAGATTCGTCGTGTCACTCGTATTGAACAACGTATCAATGAAGCGGCAAAACTTGGCTTTACCAAAGTTTACGCGCCGAAGAATTCTTTGGCTGGCATTGACATTCCAGAAACGATTGAAGTGGTTGGGGTAACAACTGTCGGTGAAGTTCTTAAGAAAGTATTTAAATAGATTCAGAGGAGAATACTCCTCTGTTTTTTTGTGCTAAGTCTTTTTAAGCGACAATCCATCCTAAAAGTGATAAGATGATAAAAACGCTCTCATGGCTATATTAGGAGGACTTTTATGTCTTATTTTGAAAAATTTTTAAAAACCAATCAGGCATATGCTGACTTGCATGGTACGGCGCATTTGCCACAAAAACCTAAGACACATGTTGCGATTGTGACTTGTATGGATTCACGTCTGCATGTGGCGCATGCGCTTGGTTTGGCACTTGGGGATGCCCATATTTTGCGGAACGCAGGTGGGCGCGTGACAGATGATACCATTCGTTCGTTGGTGATTTCTGAGCAGCAATTAGGGACACGCGAAATTGTTGTTTTGCACCATACGGATTGTGGGATGCAAGGTCTTAGTAATGATGCTTTTGCAGAGCAGTTGGCGCGTGATTTAGGTGTGTCAGTTCATGGAAAAGATTTTCTGCCATTTTCTGATGTTGAAGAAAGTGTCCGTGAGGATGTTAGAAAGCTGCGCGAGTCGCCGTTGATTCCTGATGATATCGTCATTTCAGGAGCTGTTTATGATGTTGATACAGGCCGCATCAGTGAAGTAACACTCTAGGTGTTTGATTTTGAAAAAGGAGAAAAAATGAGATATATCAAATTTGGCGAGCGCCAAAAAGAAGTTTCAGAAGTTGTTTTGGGATTAATGCGCATTTCAGAAATGACGGTTGATCAAGTTGAAGAGTTGATTGAGTCTGCTCTGGCGGTTGGAATTAATGCCTTTGATATTGCTGATTGTTATGGTCATGGAAAATGTGAACAGATCTTAGGAGAGGTGTTGAAACGTCGTCCTGACTTGCGTGAGAAGATGTGGATTCAATCAAAATGTGGTATCCGCATGGAAGAATTTACTTATTTTGATTTTTCAAAAGAGCATATTTTAGAGGCTGTGGATGGCATTTTAGAGCGTCTTAATGTTGATTACATTGATTCTTTGTTACTTCATCGTCCAGATGCGCTTATGGAGCCTGCAGAAATTGCGGAAGCTTTTGATTTGTTGAAGGCACAGGGAAAAGTTATCGATTTTGGTGTCTCAAATCAAAATCCGATGATGATGGCATTGATTCAAAAAGATGTTAACCAACCTTTGGTGGCTAATCAATTGCAACTGAGTGCAGCCTTTACTCCTAGTTTTGACGCTGGTTTTCATGTCAATATGAAACAAGAGGCTGGGATTGTCCGCGATAGCAGTATTTTTGAATATTGTCGCTTGCATGATGTGGTGATTCAAGCTTGGTCAGTACTTCAGTTTGATTATTTTGGCGGTGTTTTCTTGGGTTCTGAGAAATACCCTGAGTTAAATCACGTTTTAAACCGTTTGGCTGAAAAATATCATGTCAGCCCGTCAGCGGTTGCTATTGCTTGGGTCTTGCGATATCCAGCAAAAATGCAAGCTGTGATTGGAACAACCAAAAAAGCTCGTGTTGCTGAAGCAGCTAAGGCGGCAGAAATCCAGTTAACGCGAAAAGAATGGTATGAAATCTACTTGGCTGCGGGCAATGATTTGCCATAAAAATGCTTTTAGTGTTTTGAGTAAATTGGGAGAAGTTTATGCGAAAATTTGAAATCAGCCAAAAATTCTGGTCGCTAGCTGGCAAGTTTGATATCTTTGATGAGGATGGTCGTTTGGCTTATCAGGTTCAAGGTTCTTTTCTGAAACTATTTAAGGAATTTACTATTTTTGATGGACAAGGAAAGACTGTCAGTCATATTAAGCAGCAGTTTAGTTTTCCTTTCCAGAAATTTATGGTGACTTTTGCGGATGGTAAGGAAATCACGATTCAAAAACGTTTTTCACTGTTGAAAGCTAAGTATGATATTTCTGATTTTGGTTTAGAAGTAGCTGGGGATATTTGGAATATGACATTTAGCCTTCTTAACCAAGGACGTGAGGTGGCTAAGATTCATCAAGAATGGTTTAAATTTCCTTCAACTTATCGAGTGGAAATTGCTGATGATTCTTTGTCTGACCTTGTCATTTCTTTGGTTATTGCCATTGATTATGTCAAAGAAAAAGAGTCAAGTGCAGCTAGTTCAGCATCAAGTTAAAGTTCGATTGTTCTAAATCTTGGATATAGGAAGGAATTCAGCTGATTTCAGCTGAATTTTTTGTTCCAAGACTCAAGATTGTGCTATAATAGAAGCGATTGAAATTTTAACAGGAGACGAAAATGCCTAAGAAAATTCGCGTGCGTTATGCACCAAGTCCAACAGGACTTTTACACATCGGAAATGCGCGTACAGCGCTCTTTAATTATCTTTACGCTCGTCACCACGGTGGTGATTTTGTAATCCGTATCGAAGATACTGACCGTAAACGTCATGTCGAAGACGGTGAACGTTCACAATTGGAAAACCTTAAATGGTTGGGAATGGATTGGGACGAAAGCCCACAAACTCATGAAAAATATCGCCAATCAGAACGTTTGGACATCTACCAAAAATACATCGACCAATTGTTGGCTGAAGGTAAAGCTTACAAATCATACGTTACTGAAGAAGAATTAGCTGCAGAACGTGAACGCCAAGAAGCTGCTGGTGAAACTCCTCGTTACATCAACGAATTCCTTGGTATGTCTGAAGAAGAAAAAGCAGCATACATCGCAGAACGTGAAGCAAAAGGAATCATCCCTACAGTTCGTTTGGCTGTTAACGAATCAGGTATCTACAAATGGCATGATATCGTTAAAGGCGACATCGAATTTGAAGGTGGAAACGTCGGTGGTGACTGGGTTATCCAGAAAAAAGATGGTTACCCAACATACAACTTTGCCGTTGTTATTGATGACCACTTGATGGAAATCTCTCACGTTATCCGTGGAGATGACCACATCGCAAACACACCAAAACAATTGATGGTTTACGAAGCACTTGGTTGGGAAGCACCAGAATTCGGTCACATGACATTGATTATCAACTCTGAAACTGGTAAAAAATTGTCAAAACGTGACACAAACACTCTTCAATTCATCGAAGACTACCGTAAAAAAGGTTACATGCCAGAAGCAGTCTTTAACTTCATCGCTCTTCTTGGTTGGAACCCAGGTGGTGAAGATGAAATCTTCTCACGTGAAGAATTGATCAAACTCTTTGATGAACACCGTTTGAGCAAATCTCCAGCTGCCTTTGACCAAAAGAAAATGGACTGGATGAGCAACGAATACATCAAGAATGCAGATTTCGATACTGTCTTTGCAATGGCTAAACCATTCTTGGAAGAAGCTGGTCGTTTGACTGACAAAGCTGAAAAATTGGTTGAACTTTACAAACCACAAATGAAATCTGTTGATGAAATCCTTCCATTGACTGACTTGTTCTTTGAAGATTTCCCAGAATTGACAGATGCTGAAAAAGAATTCATGGCTGGTGAAACAGTTCCAACAGTTCTTGAAGCCTTCAAAGCTAAACTTGAAGCAATGAGTGACGAAGATTTCAAATCAGAAAACATCTTCCCACAAATCAAAGCTGTTCAAAAAGAAACTGGTATCAAAGGTAAAAACCTCTTCATGCCAATTCGTATCGCCGTTTCAGGTGAAATGCACGGTCCAGAACTTCCAGATACTATCTACCTTCTTGGTCGTGAAAAATCAATTGAACACATTGAAAACATGCTTAAAAACTTGAAATAATAGCTAAAAAAGTCTGAGGTATTCTCAGGCTTTTTATATTTTCCTTTAGATGGTATGTCAGAAAAAGACGCTGTTATTTTAGAGTAAATCAAGCAAATGTATTAAGTTGTATTTTTATCTAAAATTATGAATTTTTAGAAAGATTTTAATTGCTTGTGAAAAACGTTTTCTTTGCAGTTACCTATTCTAAAGTCATTTACTTCTTGTTATAATAGGCTTTAAAATTTTGTTATTTATAAGTAAAGAGGAGTTACATGAAAAAAGACTATTCTATCTTTTTCGTCCCAGGAATTATTCTCGTGGGCGCTGTTATGCGTATCCCATTTACGACAATTCCGACTGTCCTTAGCTATGTTGCGGATGGTTTAGGAGTTTCAGTCAATTCTTTGGGTGTTTTGACAAGTATTCCGTTGATTATGTTTGCCTTTTGTTCATCTTTGGCACCACGTTTAGCGGATAAATTTGGACTTGAAAAATTATTCACCATGGTTCTGATTGCCATGTTTATCGGTTCAAGCATGCGCGTGCTTAACCTTCCAAGTCTTTACATCGGTACAATGATTATCGGAATCAGCATTGCCATGATGAACGTTTTGTTCCCAAGTATCATTTTGGCAAACCAACCATTCCGTATCGGATTGTTGACAACGATTTATACAACAGCTATGGGGCTTTCTTCATCAGTTGCCGCTTCAGTTGCTGTTCCGATTGTTAAAGCAACATCTTGGAAAGGTCTGATTCTGATTCTGAGTTTCTTGATTTTGGTAGCTTTGGCAGTTTGGTTCCCAAATACTTTCCACAATCACATGACAGAGCAAGATGAAGAAAAACGTTCATCATCACTTTGGAAAAATAAAGCCGCTATCGCGCTTCTTGTCTTTGGTGGTTTGCAATCTCTTCTTTTCTACACAGGAATGACATGGTTGCCAACAATGGCTAGCCAAGCTGGTCTTTCAAGCGAAGCAGCAGGTATCTTAGCTTCAATTTATTCATTGATTAGCTTGCCATTTTCATTGACAATCCCTACTTTGACAACAAATCTATCAAGTAAAAACCGTAAAATTATGCTTGCGATTGTGTCAGCTTGTGCCATTGTAGGTACAGGAATGCTTCTCTTCCAAACAAGCAGCTTTGCTTATTGGTTGACAGTTAATATTTTAATCGGTATTGCTGTTAGTGCTTTGTTCCCATACTTGCTTGTGACATTCTCAATGAAATCTCACACACCAAGCCAAACAGCACAATTGTCTGGTATGGTGCAATCAGGTGGTTACTTCCTAGCAGCCTTTGGACCAACTCTTTTTGGATTTAGTTTTAACCTCTTTGGTTCATGGACAGTAGCAGCGCTTTGCTTGTTCATCTGTACAATTGTGATGACAGCAGCGTTGTTCTACACAGAACGCTTTGAAAAAATTCAATAATTAAGCTAATATATTCTCCCTAGCTTTGGCTGGGGAGTTTTTTTGTATAAAAAGGTGTGGATTTTTGTATATATGCAGTATATTTGTTATAAAATCATAAAAAAGTAAGTTTTTTTGAAAAAATATTCAAAAAATTCTTGACAGGGGTGGAAGAGGTGTGTATAATTATACACATAAAGTTGATAAAAACACAAAAATAAGAAAAGAGAGTAGTCCTATGTCAAAAGAAAAAGTTATCCTTGCGTACTCTGGTGGTCTTGATACTTCAGTTGCTATTACTTGGCTTATGAAAGATTATGACGTCGTTGCTGTTTGTATGGACGTCGGCGAAGGTAAAGATCTTGATTTTATTCATGATAAAGCTCTTAAAGTTGGTGCAGTTGAATCTTACGTTCTTGACGTTAAAGATGAATTCGCTGAAGAATATGTGCTTCCAGCACTTCAAGCTCACGCTTACTACGAACAAAAATACCCATTGGTATCAGCACTTAGCCGTCCAGTGATTTCTAAAAAATTAGTTGAAATTGCTCATAAAACAGGTGCGACAACAATCGCTCACGGTTGTACTGGTAAAGGGAATGACCAAGTTCGTTTTGAAGTGGCAATCGCTGCGCTTGACCCAGAATTGAAAGTCATCGCGCCAGTTCGTGAATGGAAATGGTCTCGTGAAGAAGAAATCGAATACGCTAAAGCAAATGGTGTACCAGTTCCAGCTGACCTAGACAACCCATATTCAGTCGACCAAAACCTTTGGGGTCGTGCAAATGAATGTGGTGTTCTTGAAAATCCATGGAACCAAGCTCCAGAAGATGCTTTTGGTATCACAAATTCTCCAGAAGAAGCTCCTGATACACCAGAATTCATCGACATCGAATTCAAGGAAGGTAAACCAGTTGCTCTTAACGGCAAAGAAATGAAATTGGCTGACCTTATCCAAGAAGTGAATGCTATCGCAGGTAAACATGGTGTCGGACGTATTGACCACGTTGAAAACCGTTTGGTGGGTATCAAATCACGTGAAATTTACGAATGCCCAGGTGCTATCACACTTTTGACAGCTCACAAAGAAATCGAAGACATTACATTGGTACGTGAAGTATCTCACTTCAAACCAATTCTTGAAAATGAATTGTCAAACCTTATCTACAACGCTTTGTGGTTCAGCCCAGCAACAAAAGCAATTATTGCTTACATTAAAGAAACACAAAAAGTGGTTAATGGTACTGCAAAAGTTAAATTGTACAAAGGTTCAGCAAAAGTTGTTGCTCGTAAATCACCAAATTCACTTTATGATGAAAACTTGGCAACATACACATCAGCTGATAGCTTCGACCAAGATGCAGCTGTAGGCTTCATCAAACTTTGGGGACTACCAACTCAAGTTAACTCACAAGTTAACAACAAATAAATCATCTGCTTAAGCAGTCGATTATGAAAAAGAAAAGAAAAACATGGGCGTGAATAAGTCACAGCCAAATAAACAATAAAAGTATAAAAAGAAAAGAAAATTTCAGATAAAAGGGGACAGGGAGCCCCATCTGAGACTCTTTTCTTATAACTTACCAAACACTCGTTAATGTCAACAGAGAGTGGCATCGAGCTTAAATAATGATATCCTGTGAGAATCATTTAAGACATTCGCCCCGTGAGGCATCACATCATAAGTCCTTGGTAGCTCCTAGGACTTATTTGTTAATTGAAATAAGAAAAGAGAAAGGCTTTGAACGCCAGCTTTGGTGGTTCATTGTATCAGTGTTATGACAACAGAAAATCATAAATTATGGGGCGGGCGTTTTGAAGCTGGTCTTGAAAAATGGGTTGAAGAATTTGGTGCATCCATTTCTTTTGACCAAAAAATGGCAGAATTTGACTTGAAAGGTTCAATTGCACACGTGACTATGCTTGGTGAAACAGGCATTATCACCAAAGATGAAGCCAATCAAATCAAAGCTGGTCTTGAAGAATTACTTGCTGAGTACAAGGCTGGAAAAATCGAATTTGATGTGTCAAACGAAGACATTCATATGAATATGGAAAGTCTTTTGATCGCTAAAATCGGTCCAGTTGCTGGGAAATTGCACACAGCGCGTTCACGTAATGACCAAGTGGCAACAGATATGCACTTGTATTTGAAAGCGAAGCTTGACGAAGTTATCGCTAAACTTGCGAACTTGCGTAAAACTTTAGTTGATTTGGCTGATGAGCATGTTTATACCATCATGCCAGGTTATACGCATTTACAACATGCTCAACCTATTTCATTTGGACATCATTTGATGGCATACTATAACATGTTTACGCGTGATAGTGAACGTTTTGAATTTAACATCAAGCATGCGGATATGTCACCGCTTGGTGCGGCTGCTCTTGCTGGGACAACCTTCCCGATTGACCGTGAAATGACAGCACAGCTCATGGGCTTTGCTAAACCATACAGCAACTCTCTTGATGCTGTGTCTGACCGTGATTTTATCTTGGAATTTTTGGCAAATAGTTCGATTTTGATGATGCACATGAGCCGTATCTGTGAAGAAATCATCAGCTGGTGCTCAAATGAGTTTAAGTTTGTGACACTTTCTGATACGTTCTCAACAGGGTCATCTATCATGCCACAAAAGAAAAATCCTGATATGGCGGAATTGATTCGTGGAAAATCAGGTCGTGTTTATGGCAATCTCTTTGGTCTTTTGACAGTCATGAAATCTTTACCACTTGCCTACAACAAAGATTTACAAGAAGATAAAGAAGGAATGTTTGACACTGTTGAAACCATCACGGTAGCTATCGATATTTTAGCTGGTATGCTCAAAACAATGACTGTTAATAAAGCACACATGGCTGAATCAACTGAAAAAGACTTTTCAAATGCGACTGAATTGGCTGACTATCTTGCTAGCAAGGGGCTTCCTTTCCGTCAAGCTCACGAAATTGTAGGTAAATTAGTCCTCGAATGCACGAAAGCTGGTTATTATTTGCAAGATGTGCCATTTGAACGTTACCAAGAAATTTCTGATTTGATTGAGGAAGATATCTATGAAACTCTCAAATCTCATACGGCGGTTGAACGTCGTCACTCTCTTGGTGGAACAGGATTTGACCAAGTGAAATGGCAAATTAAATTAGCCAATGAAGACTTGCAAAATCTAGATTAATAGACATTTAGGCTTTCCAAGATTTTTAAGCGTATTTTCCAATAAAAATATTTTAAAGATAATAAGCCCAAACTTCTTAGAGGTTAGGGCTTTTTTGAATTTTATGGTATAATAAAAATAATTTAGAATGGAGTCGTACGTTGAAGAAAACCTATCGTGTCAAAAGTGACAAAGATTTTCAGGCGATTTTTAGCAAAGGTACAAGTGTTGCTAACCGAAAATTTGTCCTTTATCATTTAGAAAAAAATCAGAGCCACTATCGAGTAGGGCTTTCTGTGAGCAAAAAACTTGGTAACGCGGTCACTCGCAATAGCATTAAGCGAAAAATTCGTCACGTTATCATGGAATTATCACCAAATTTGCTTAATCAGGACTTTGTCATCATTGCGCGTAAAGGTGTCGAGGAACTTGATTACCATGAAGTGAAGAAAAATTTATTGCATGTGTTAAAACTTGCTAATTTATATCAGGAAGGTCTCAATAGTGAAAAGAAAGATTAAATTATTAGGATTAAGTAGTCTTACTTTAATGCTTTTGGCAGCTTGTGGGCGCAGCGAAGTAACCGCTTCATCAACTAACGGTTGGGAACAAATTGTTTACTTCTTTGCCAAAGCTATTCAATGGCTTTCAATTAATGGTCGTATTGGTGTGGGGATTGTTCTCTTTACTATCATCATTCGTGCCATTATGATGCCACTTTACAACATGCAAATCAAATCAGGTCAAAAGATGCAAGATTTGCAGCCAGAGCTTAAAAAATTACAAGAAAAATATCCTGGCCGTGATACAGACAGCCGCATGAAATTGACTGAAGAAAGCCAAGCACTTTATAAAGAATATGGTGTTAACCCATATGCAACAATGCTTCCATTGGTTGTGCAATTGCCAATTTTGATGGCTTTGTACCAAGCATTGACTCGTGTTGCTTTCTTGAAAACAGGTACTTTCTTGTGGATTGAATTGTCACAACCAGATCCATATTATATCTTGCCTGTTTTAGCAGCTCTATTTACATTCCTTTCAACTTGGTTGACTAATAAAGCTGCGCGTGAGAAAAACTTCGCGATGACGCTTATGACTTACGTGATGCCAATCATTATCTTCTTCTTTGGTTTCCGTTTGGCGTCAGGGGTTGTGCTTTACTGGACAGTATCAAATGCCTTCCAAGTGTTCCAAATCCTTTTGTTAAATAATCCATTTAAGATTATTGCAGAACGTGAAGCTAAGGAACGTGCTGAAAAAGAACATGCGGCTAAGATTCGTCGTGCTAAAAAGAAAGCGCAAAAGAGAAGAAAGTAAGAGGATAAAGCTATGGTAATATTCACAGGTCGAACTGTTGAAGATGCTATTGAAAAGGGCTTGAAAGAGTTAAATCTTTCACGTCTTAAAGCCCACATTAAAGTTGTTTCTCGTGAGAAAAAAGGTTTCTTTGGTTTTGGTAAGAAACCAGCTCAAGTAGATATTGAAGGGATTAACGAAGTAACTGCTCACCGTGCTAACCAAAAAGCAGTTAAAGGTGTACCAGAAGAAGTTAATCAAAAAAATGAGCCCGTATCATCAAAATTTGAAGATACTATGGAGCTTCGTAAAGTAGCCAGCATCATTAAAAAAATGGAAGAACGTGGCGAAGTCATCGATGATTCTGTCAAAGAAGATATCGTCATGCACAAGAAAAAAACACAAACCATTCTTGAAGAAGCTGGACATACAGAAGTTTTAGAAGCACTTGGAAAAACAGACGATGCTAACGAAGTAGTTGCAGAGTCAAAAGAAGTTTCAGACACACCAAAACCTGTTAACACAGGCCAAAGTTTTGAAGAATTTGTGGCCAGCGAATTTCCAGCTCAACGTGAATTGAGTAAAGATATCGAAAAAGCGACAGAAGAAGTAGCTGATTATGTTAAAAAAATCATCTACGAAATGGATATTGAGGCAACTGTGGAAACAAGCCACAATCGCCGTCAAATCAATTTGCAAATTGAAACACCAGAAGCTGGTCGTGTGATTGGCTATCACGGAAAAGTGTTGAAATCACTTCAACTACTTTCACAAAATTTCCTACATGACCGTTATTCAAAGAATTTCTCTGTGATTTTGAATGTTCATGATTACGTGGAACACCGTACAGAGACATTGATTGAATTTACCCGCAAAGCCGCAAGCCGTGTGCTTGAAACTGGTAAAGATTATGTCATGGACCCAATGAGTAATAGTGAACGAAAAATTGTTCATAAAACTATCACAAGCATTGAAGGTGTTGATAGTTATTCTGAAGGGAACGATCCAAATCGTTACGTGGTCGTAACGCCTGTTCAATAAGACTTAAAAGCCCGTTAGGGCTTTTTTGTACCGCTTAGCAATTATTTTTAACCGCTTACCGAAAAAGGCTTTATTTCAAGCCTTTTTTTGATAAAATAATGTCAAAAGGGAGGGTTAATTATGCTAATTAGAACAAAAGATTTAATCAAAACCTTCGGAGATAAAACGGTGATTGACCACTTGAATTTGGAAGTGGAAGAAGGGAAATTGCTAGCTTATATTGGGACAAATGGTGCTGGGAAATCAACAACTATGAAGATGTTAACGGGGCTCTTAAAACCAACGTCAGGTGAGATTGAATTGGCAGCAGATTTGAAGATTGGAATGGTTTTTCAAGAGAGTGTTCTTGATGAGGAATTGACGGTTCTAGATAATCTGAAAAGTCGCCAAGCACTTTACCGTAAACAGGATAAAGCTTGGCTAGAAAAACTTATTCAGCTGACAGGTTTGGATGCTTTTTTGAACCAAACGTATGGCACGTTATCAGGTGGTCAACGTCGTCGTGTTGATATCGTTCGTGCCCTTTTGAATAAGCCTAACTTACTTTTCTTAGATGAGCCAACGACAGGACTTGATATCCAGACACGTCGTGCTATTTGGGAGATTTTACGCCGTTTACAGCGTGAAGAAAACTTGACTATCTTTTTGACCACTCATTACCTTGAAGAGGCTGAGAATGCTGATATGGCCTATATTATTGACCACGGGAAGGTTTTAGCTAAAGGCTCTGCTAAGGAACTGAAAGAAAGGTATTCAAAACCATATCTATTGCTTGAAACCGATAATCTTGCTGCTTTTTCGGATATTGATTACAAGCTTTTAGAGAATGGCCAGATAAAAATTTTTGTGGATGATTCAGCGAAAGCTTTAGCTATTTTGGCTGATAAGCGTGATAAGATTTGCGATTTTGAGTATGTAAAAGCAAATATTAATGATGTCTTTTTGAGCATTACGGGAAGGGAGATGGCTTAAATGTGGGCGATGACCAAACGCAATTTAAAACTCTATTTTTCAAATAAAGCGAGCGTCTTTTTCTCATTACTTGGAGCCTTGATTGCATTTATTCTTTATGTTGTTTTCTTACAAAAGAACATGCAAGATTCCTTTACTGGCACACCAAATCTTGAAGAATTGCTCGATAATTGGGTACTTGGTGGCACACTAGCAGTAACGAGTATTACAACAACGTGGACAGGTATTTCTCACTTGGTTCAAGATAAGGTCAGTCATAAGTTGGAAGATTTTTTACTGACTGATATTTCGCGACTAAAACTTTATCTTGGTTATCTCATTTCATCTAGTGTGATTGGCTTTATCATGCAGCTGGTTATGTTAGTTACTATGAAGCTTTATTTCTACTGGCAAGATGGCATTGATTTTGGTTTTACTCATTTGCCTCAGCTGCTTTTAATCATGCTTTTAAGTTCAATCATGGGAGCTGGTTTTGCCCTTCTTGTCTTGCAATTTGTCAAAACACTAACAACAAATGAAGCTTTATCAACTATTGTCGGAACAGTTTCAGGTTTTCTTGTGGGAGTTTACATGCCAATTGGGGCATTGCCTGATTTTGCACAAAAAGTGGTCAAATTAACGCCAGCGGCCTATGTATCAGCAGCTTATCGTCAGCTTTTGATTGCAAAAGATGCTGTTAACACAGATGCAAAAGAAATTTTAGGTATTGGGTTGAAATTAAAAAAATTAACAACCTTGAATCAAGAAATGCTTTTAGTGAGTCTTGTCATCTGTGGCATCATCGTTCTTTTGGCACTTAGTTTGTACCTTGAGCGATTTTCATTGACTAAGAATAAATAAGAGGAGTTGAAGGGTGCATTACCAGTTTGAAGAGGATAGCAGTTTACCAAAAGAGGCTATTGAAGTTTTGGTACGAAGTGGAAAATACGACCAAGCTGTCCAAGATGTTTTAGATTATTTAGCGAAATTTGAGCAGGGCAGGGTGGAGATTTTGCCAGTAAAAACGGCTGTTCGTACAGAGTTATTACGCGTGTCAGATTTGATTCTTGTGGATGTTGATGGGACTTCTTTGATTTTGGAGACGACCAATGGAAGACTTATCACTACGGATCGCTTGTACAAGTTTCGTGAGCGTCTAGCTAATCCAGACTTTGTACAGATCTCAAAGCATGCTCTGATTAATATTAATCATTTAAAATCCTTAGAGAATAGCTTCTCAGGAAATATGTTGGCCATGCTTACAAATGACGTGACGACAAATGTTAGCAGACGTTATTTGTCAGCTTTGGAAAAAGCTTTGGGATTGTGAGGTGTGATTGATGACTTATTTGAAACGAGGAATTGTCTATTTTCTAGTTGGTGTTGGCTTTGGAGGCCTTCTTTACCTGTTCTTTTTATGGCAAAATAATGTAGCTACTCAGACGACTCAGCAGATTACTAGCGTTGTTTTGGTGAGTGGTTTGATAGGAATTGTCAGTATGATTTTTGAGGTGGATGCTATTCCAATTACTTGGGAAATTCTGATTCACTTTTGTTTAGTTTATGGTTTGAACAGCTGGTTAAATATGTTAATTGGTACCACAACATCCTTTATCTGGTCACTACCATTTTTAGGTGAGTTTATTCTAACTTATTTGATTATTTGGCTCGTGATTTATATTAGCTTTAATAATCGCGTCAAAAATATTAACCAGAAACTACAAGAAAAAACTAAAAAATAAATTTTAACTTATTATTGCCAGGATTCAGGACTTTTTCTTCTATCAGACGCTCAAAAGAAAGTCTTTGAAATTAAACAAAAAGTAGAGCTTGACAGTTAGACGGACTTATTATAAAATAGTATGGTATGTTTAGTAACTGATCAAATATAGCCGGCTAAACGAATACGAAAATCTATTAGGAGGTATTCATCGTGAAACGTACTTATCAACCAAGTAAAATCCGTCGTCAACGTAAACACGGATTCCGTCACCGTATGTCAACTAAAAACGGACGTCGCGTGCTTGCTGCTCGTCGTCGTAAAGGACGTAAAGTTTTATCTGCTTAATGATAGACTATCCGCCAGTGCTCGAGTCTGGCGGTCTTTTTTTATTTATCAGAAAATGAAAGCGAATTCTTTTACTTATCTAACTGAAAATGATAGACTTTAGGTAATTTAAAGATAGGAGGACACTAATATGTCTGACGAAAAATACAAAGCTAAACTGGACCAAGTTAAGGGAAGTCTTAAGGAAGGGCTAGGTAAGGTAACTGGTGATAAAAAGGTAGAAATTGAAGGCTTGGTTGATAAAACACTGGCTAAAGGTAGGGAAATTGTTGATGATATCAAAGAAGGCTCTGAGGGGGCTGTTGATAGCATCAAGAAAGCATTAGATAAGAAAAAATAGTAATTAAACCACAGTTTCACGTTGAAATTGTGGTTTTTTATAAAATTTTTTTAAGATTTTATGAAAAAACGGCAAAAAATGTAGTATAATATATATGAAAGCGGTTTTATAAAAATACATGGGATAAAATAAAGGGAGGTTTTTGTCGATGAAGGAAATTAGCATTTATGTCAGAATTATTGATTTGATTTTGCTGGTTCTAGCATTTTTAGATAGTGGTGTGAAAAGTGTCTTGATTTTAGCTGCAGTTATTTTCTTTCTATCAGCATTAATGCAAGTCATTATGTCTTATAAACGAGTGAAATTGAGTCACCACGTTTAAATGATGAGTTGTCTTTCTTTATTTTTAGGAAGTCTTCTTAGAGCTATTTTTTAGCAAAATGGTTCTGAGAAGACTTTTTTAATTTTCTGCCTTCAGGTCATAAATTTGATATTTTTTGTGAGAATATAATATATTATCTAAAATGAAAGCGCTATACTTATGACATAACGGTGTAAGGAGGGTTTTAAAGAGAAACATTTATCGTGTGACTAGCATTCTTTTCGGAATTATGAAAAAGAAAAAATTGCCCCATTTTTGAAGTAACAGTTACTGAAAAGAAAAAGTGAATTTAGCTACGATTGATTAGGCGTTTTCAATCTGTAGTAGAGGAGATTAGTTCTCTTTTTCTGACAGAACTCCTTTTTAAAAATGATTAAAATTGAGGTATTATTATGTGGAAAAAAGTTAGTTGTTTAATTGTTCTCTTATTGGCTTTCTTTGGTTTTCAACAAGGTGTTGATGCGCAAAGCAAATACCACTATAGTCAAGAACTAAATTACTATAATGGTAACACCATGGAACTTCGTAATGGTTCTAATGGAAGTATGTTTAATTGCAATTTTGTCCCTGGAAATGTCGGCTTTAATAACGGCTTGATGAGTCTTAAAATTGACAGTGATGGTCGTGGTGGCTACACTGGGGGCGAATGGCGTAGTAAAGATCGCTTCGGCTATGGTCTTTATCAAGTGAACATGAAACCTATTAAAAATCCAGGTGTCGTTTCTTCATTCTTCACTTATACTGGTCCGAGTGAAGGCAAACCTTGGGATGAAATTGACATTGAATTTTTAGGGAAAGATACAACAAAAGTTCAATTCAACTACTTTACTAACGGTAGAGGTCAAAAAGATGAACACGTGCATCTTCACAATTTAGGATTTGATGCCTCTCAAGGCTTCCATACTTATGGTTTTGATTGGCAAGCTGATCACATTACTTGGTATGTTGATGGAAGAGCTGTTTATACTGCTTACAATGATATTCCTAGCACACCTGGTAAGATTATGATGAATGCTTGGCCAGGAAAAGGCGTAGATGCATGGTTGGCTCCATACAATGGTCGAACTCCTTTGTATGCATACTATGACTGGATTAGCTACGACCAATTTTAATAAAGCTAGACAGTAACCAAATAACAATTTGTTTTTACTTAACTGATTATAACTACACTCCCCAAATAAATCGGTTAAAATCTCTCTCAACAAAATAACTCTTTAAAATTCTTTCTTTTTAAACGTTAACGATAAAAGGAGCTGAGCTTGTCTCAGTTCCTTTTTTGTGATGAGTGAAATCAATTGATTGGTGTCTTGATAAGTTTGATAAGCTTGTGTATAACAGCTATAAAAGGCGATTTGAAGCAGTAATTGCCTTGGCTGAATAAAATAATGCAATCATTCTTAACAGCTCTTATAGAAACTGATTTTGTCTTAGAAAAGGGACGTTTTTTTAAAATGAAGCCATAAAAAAACTGGGAGCAAGTCCCAGCTTTCTTTATAGAGTAAGAGTGATTTGGTTAGTGTCTTGTAAGAGGTCTTCAGGAAGATAGGCTTGGTCAAGCTCTTGTCCGTTTAGGACAAGTTTTGTAAAGCCTGTTTCCTTGTGGTTTGGATTTTCCACAGTGATGTGAAGTTCTTTGCCACGAAAAATCTTAGTCATGCTGAAGTTATCCCATTCTTTTGGAATGGCTGGTGAGAGTTTTAATCCGCCTAAGTCAGGTCGAAGTCCCAAGATACCTTCCACACAACCAACCATGACAGTTGATGCTGTACCAGTGAGCCAGTGAACGTGTGAACGTCCGAAGTGTGGACTAGCAGGACCTTCTGTGAATTGACCATAGCAGTAAGGTTCTAGTTGGCGAATTTCTGCACGGTCATTTTGACCAGCTGGGGCATTTTCCATAAAGTAAGTAAAAGCACGTTGCCCTTGTCCGCGTAGGGCTTCAGCTAGGATTAACCAACCTTGTGATTGTGAGAAGATACCTGCATTTTCTTTTGTCCCTTGGTTGTAGATAACGGCAAGGGCTCCATCGAATGCATGAGCGTGATATGGTGGGTTCATGAGGATGGCACCATAATCAGTGTTAAGTTGCTCGTAGACATTGTTCATGGCAAGTTCAGCTTGTTCTTTATCAGCAAATCCACTGATAACAGCCCAACTTTGAGGGTTTAGCCACATGTTAGCTTCTGGGTCATCAGCTGCACCGATACGTTCGCCAGCTTCGGTAAAGCCGCGAATGAAGCGGTCATCGTCCCAGCAGAGGTCTTGAATTTTTTGTCCCATTTTCTCTTGTTCAGAGTCAAGAAAAGTAAGGTAGTCAGTATCTTCTTTGGCTTTGGCAAATTCGCGCAAGACGCTTAGGGCATAGTAGAATTGCAAAGCAACGAATGATGATTCACCATTGGCACCGAGACGAAGGCAGTCATTCCAGTCGGCATAAAGTCCAGCAGGCATGCCGTGTGGTCCGAGGTGGTCAAGTGAGAATTGCACAGCACCTTTTAAGTGTTCGTAAACACTAGCCTCACCTTTATTGGCAAATGGAATCACTTCATCAAGGAAAGCAAGGTTTCCTGTTTCAGAGATGTATTTGTAAACTGTTGGGAAGAGCCAGAGAACATCGTCAGCACGGTAAGCTGGGTGTCCAGTTTCTTGAACGTAAGAAGCGTCATCAGGTGTGTCTTCATGTCCTGGGTTATGAGTGAATTTTACAAGTGGAAGTCCGCCACCATTGTCAACTTGGGCTGACAACATGAAACGAATTTTTTCGGCAGCCATTTCAGGTTTCAAGTGAATGATACCTTGAATATCTTGAACGGTGTCACGGTAACCATAACCGTTACGAAGACCACAGTAAACAAATGATGCTGCGCGTGACCAGATAAAGGTCATGTAACAGTTATAAGCATTCCAAGTGTTAAGCATAGTGTTGAATTCTGGGCTAGGTGTGTTGACTTGTAGGTTAGTCAAGCGGTCTTCCCATTCTTTGCGAAGTTCTTGGATTTCTTCTTCGACTGTTTCTGCAGGGTGGTCGTAATGAGCTAGGATTTCTGCAGCTTCTTGTGATGATTTTTCACCAAGGAGAAAGACAAGGGTTTTGCTTTCTTGAGGTTCAAGAGTGACTTTACTTGAAAGGGCACCACAAGCATTTTCGTTGTAGCTTGTTTGATTGCCGAGGTCTCCTGATGTGACACCAGCAGGTTTGTCGTAGCCGTTGTAGCCACCTAAGAAACCTTTTTTATCTCCACAATATGAGCTGACGCTAGCACCGCCAAGACCGAAGAAACGTTCGGTAACGTTCTTTTCGTCAACTTGTTCGCTGTCATCAAGGGTATCAAGATTGCCGTGGATTTGTTGGATGATGCGGTTATCTTGGAAAAGTGTGCGTGTGATGAAAAGTGAATATTGTAGGTTAACTTGGTCTTGTTCGTAGTTGCTGTGGTTGGTAAATTCAGCGTAACCTGTTAGTGTTAAATGACGAGTTTGTTCAGAGCGGTTAGTAACGGTAATTGCCCAAACTTCATAGCTTTTATCTTTTGGCACATAGTAGCTGGCTTTTGAATGAATGCCAGAGTAATCAGCAATCATTTTAGTGTAGCCCATGCCGTGGTGGCATTCGCTGTGGTAGTCTTTTAGGTCTTTACCAACAGGTTGCCATGAGGCAGACCAGAAGTCTTTGGTATCATCGTCTCGGAGGTAGATGTAGCGACCTGGTTGGTCAAAGTTATTGAAGACGTAGCGTAAAATGCGTCCATTGGCTCCTGATTTAGCAAAGCTGTAACCGCCAGCGTTATTTGAGATAATAGCACCATATTCTGGTGACCCAAGGTAGTTAACCCAAGGTTTGGGTGTGTTTGGGTGGTCGATGACATATTCGCGATTAGCGTCATCAAAATAACCGTATTTCATGAGAAAATCCTTTCTTTTTCTTAATCTAGTGTAATGACAATTTCATGAACTTCGTCGTTTAGGTTAGCAAGGTCAGCTTTTGTGATAAAGGCAAAAGCATCATCAGTGATATCGATTTCTTGGTTATCACAAGTGGCTTTTTTGATAATGTATTTTCCGAAATCTTTTTGATTTGGATTATCGTAGTGAATTTGGAAAGTCTTATCAGCAAATTGAGTTGTAATGCTTGCACGTCCATTTTCGTCAAATTGTTCTGCAAGAAGTTTTGGATAAAGGACAAGGTCGCCAGCTTTACCGTGAACACCAAAGGCTTCAGTAACCATTGTTAACATGTACCAGCTTGCTGCACCAGTTAGGTAGTGATAAACTCCTCGGCCATCTGCACGGAAGTATTCAGGAATTCCTGGATAGATGCGACTAGTTTCAAAGTTTAGAGCTGTGTCAGACAGTGTCTTAAGAGCTTTCCAACCTTCTTTGGCAAAGCCACGACGGTAAAGTGCATTAGCATACATAACAGTCATGTGAGAGAAGACGGCACCGTTTTCTTTTTCACCGTAAGCAAAACCAAACATACGTCCAAGGTCTGTTTTGATTTCTTTGAAATCTGTATTGAGGCGGTAGCCACCGATTTCTGGGCGGTAGAGGTAGTGGTCAGCGCTGGCAGTGATTTTACGGATTTGTTCATCTGTAGCGACATAGTTCATGATAGGGAAGACTTGTCCAGTCAACATCATGTGCATACGGTCATTGTAGAAGCCGTCCGTTGGTTTGCTGCTGTTGTCGTAGTAGCTATTGTAGCAACCTTCTTGATCGTTGAAGTCAAGCCATTCTTGTTGTTGAAGGTGTTGACGCAACCAAGCTGCTTTTTGAATGAGGTTAAGAGCAAGTTCAGAAAGGGAAATTCTGATTTTACGTCCTTTCACGTTGTGAAGGCATTGGTTAGTGTAAGCATCAAGAATTTGGTGCTTGCGTTCGATATTATCGTAGATATCAGAATCCTTTTTAAGCAAGAGTCCGATTTCTTCAAGAATTTCGACAGATTCTGTATTTGTTTCGCTTTCTAGGAGGCGAACAAGGCTTGCTAGTTCCATCAAGTTACCAGAGTAAGCAGCGGTAAAGGCAACACTTTCACCATTTTCATCCGCCATATCAAGGGCATCATTCCAGTCAGCTCCGCGGAGACGGTAGATATTGTGTTCACCAACTTCATAGAATCCTGTCAAATGTTGGATTAACAAGTGTTCTAGGATGCTACCTGTGTAGACAGCGTCGTCAGCAGTACGTTGTTCATTGCCGTAGGCATCGTTCCAGTCTTGGTCGATTTCAGTACCACGTTTGACGTGTGGGTCTTTAAAGTAAGAAACTTCTTTAGTTAAGATATCGATATCGCCAGTTTGGTCGATATAAAGTTTTGTTGTCATTAAAGGCCAAAGCGCGTGGTCCATCCAAACACGAGTGATACCGTTACGGTCAGCAAGGAAGTTACCGTCACCTTCACCAATGATTGTGGCGTTGGTACCATCAAGACGAACCCCTTTGTAGTTGTTGACAATCATATCACCAACTGTTTTTGGTTCCATTAAAAGTAGTGACAAGCAGTCTTGCCAAAGATCACGCCAACCGCGTCCGCCACGTCCATAGTCATGGTGTGGAAGGAATGAACAACCAAAGAGACGACGTAGGAATGGTTGGAAGCATACCCATTTCATATAACCATCGAAGTCGCTGTCGCCAGTTTTGAAATCAACCCCAACTTTTTCTTGCCAGTAATCTTTTGTTTCTTGCAATGTTTTTTCGACAGTTACAAGATTTTTATATTTTTGAGCGACTGCTTGGATGTGTTCTTGATTTTCGTTGATTCCCATTAATAGGATGAAAGTTTTGCCTTGACCAGCAGCTAAGGTGAATGGTTTAAATTTGAAGGCACCCATGGCTTCGCGCCCATCGATACGGCTGTCGCTTGCTACGCCACTTGTTTCTTTATAAACGGCAGCTGGATGAGTAAATGTTCCTCCTTCACCGATAAACATTTCTACGGTTGGATAGAATGTTTCAGGTGTTTTTTCCTTGTCATCAAAGCCAAGCACGTAATAAATTTGGTGGTTGAGTTGGTGACCACGTTCATCAAATGACATGGTTGGACAAACTAAGACGCCTTCATCGGTAGTTTTGATACGGTGAAGCATAGACGTTACATTTCGGTGGTCACGGATATTATCAGCGCTACGCCCGAAAATCGGAACGGCGCCGTATGCTGTTAAAGTTTGGTCAGCATCAGATAAATTTTCAAGTGTTACGAGCATGACTTCAACATTTTCATCTCGTGGAACAAATGACGTAATTGTAGATTTTAAAGGTAGGTCAGCTGATTGACGTTTAATGGTATGCCACATAAAACCAGCTTCTACAGTATTTTCTTCTTCTTGATCTGAGAAACGTAGCGCTTCTTGACTAGCAGAAGCACCTGTTGCAGAATAAACATTTCCTTTGTCGTCGCGAACCCAGAAATTTCGAGTTGAACGATTGTTGTGGAGGTTATCCACACTGACAGGTTCTAATAGGAAAGTTTCTTGATTGATTTTTGAATCGCCACCCAAGTTAGGAGTGACTGCACTTTTTAGTCCAACTTCTGATGCAAGTGGAAAGTACAAAGAACTGATATTTTCTGCTTGGGAAAGTTTGAAATCCCCCTTGTTATTAGTAAAAGTTAATGGCTTCATAGTTATCTCCTTTATCTTCTGCCCCATATTTTAGTCGAAATTAGCCTTAGAGAAAATAAAAAAGAAGAGAAAAATATCATAATTATGATATTAACTCAAGAAGTGTCAAATTTTTTACATATAGCACTTTATTAGGAAACTATGGTGTATAAAGTTAGAAAACTGGCTATAAAGCCTAATTTTATAGGAAAAACGGCATTTTATATGAAAGGGTTTACCTATTAAAAAGATTAGAAAAGCATGATTTTTTATAAAAAATTTTTCAAACAAGGTCATAAAAATGATATTTTTTAAAATATTATAATATAACACTTCTCGGAATCGCGTTATAATGCAGTTACAAAAAACATGAGGGGAAACCTCAAAAAGGAGAAGGATTATGAACAAAAAAGTAAGCGCTTTTATAGCGATTGCTCTTGCAGCAGGGACAATGGTTGGTTGCTCTTCTAAATCAAGCACATCAGCTTCAGGTGCAGAAGGCAAAGTTATCAACATCTACTCTTGGAATGATGAATTCCGTCAACGTGTGGAAGCTGTTTATCCAGAAGTTAAATCAACTTCTAAAGATGGAACAGTTACTAAACTAAAAGACGGTAGTGAAATCCACTGGATTATCAATCCAAACCAAGATGGTGTTTACCAACAAAAATTGGATGAAGCGCTTGAAAAACAAGACTCAGCTTCTGCTGATGACAAAGTCGATATTTTCCTATCAGAAACTGACTACGTTTCAAAATACACTTCTAAAAAAGCAAACGTTGCGATGCCTTTGAAAGATTTGGGAATCAATCCTAAGAAAGATTTGGCTGACCAATATGATTTCACTAAAGAAACAGCTTCTGATGAAGATGGTGTTCAACGCGGTTCAACTTGGCAAACATGTCCAGGTGTTCTAATCTATCGTCGTGATATTGCAAAAGATGTCTTTGGTACTGATGACCCAACAGCAGTTGGTGAAAAAGTTAAAGACTGGGATACTATGAAAGCAACATCACAAGAACTTCTTAATAAAGGTTACTACACATTTGCATCATATGCTGATACATTCCGTTTGTACGGTAACAGTATTTCTAAACCTTGGGTTGAAAAAGGTTCAACAACTGTACGTGTAGACCCTCAAATCATGAACTGGGTTAAAGATTCTAAAGAATGGCTTGACGCTGGTTACTTCAATAAAACAGTTAAAGGTCAATGGACAGATGACTGGAACAAAGCTATGGGTTCACAATCTAAAGTCTTTGCATTCTTGTTCCCAGCTTGGGGTATTGACTTTACTTTGAAATCTAACTGGGATGGTGCTGATGGAGAATGGGCAGTTACTAATCCACCACAAGAATACAACTGGGGTGGTTCATACATCCACGGTGCCGAAGGTACTGATAACCCTAAACATGTTAAAGAAATCATCAAAGCTTTGACAGCTGATAAAGATAACCTCTTGAAGATTTCTAAAGATTACCAAGACTTCACAAACACTAAATCTGGTATGGAAGCAGCAGCTAAAGATGATAGCTTCAAATCAGACTTCCTTGGTGGTGAAAATGCTTATTCATACTACGCACCAGTTGCAGAAAACATTAAGATTGCACCATTGTCATCATATGACCAAGGTTGTGTTGAATTGATTCAAAATGCCTTTAATGATTACCTACAAGGTAAAGTAAGCTACAACAAAGCTAAATCAAACTTTGAAACAGCCATTAAAGAACGTTATCCAGAAATTACAGATGTTAAATGGCCAGACTAAAAGTAGCTTAATCGTCCTAGACTTAAGTACTATTTAAAAAATTGAGGCATTTAATTGGGATTTTAGAATTTTGGTAGACCTTGCGGGGGCGAGTTAGAAAATCGATTCCAGATGGAAGGTATTCTGACTTGCTCCTCGTATTTTGGAGGAGTGATAAAGATGAAAAAAAGACGTAAGCGTATAGATTATGGGAAATGGGGATATATTTTCATCCTTCCCTTCTTCCTAATTTTCTTCATTTTCTCTTTTATACCTTTGGTGGACACCATTCGGTATAGTTTCTTTGAATATTATCGTTCAGGGATGACAGAGATTGGACCTAATTTCGTTGGTCTAAAAAACTACGTAAGCTTACTGCATTCAGATATGTTGAAATATGCGGCAAATACCATGATTATGTGGTTGATTGGTTTTATTCCGCAGATTGTTATTGCCTTGCTACTTGCCAACTGGTTTGTTGATGCAAGACTTAAAATTCGTGGTCGACAATTCTTTAAAGTTGTCATTTACTTGCCAAACTTGATTATGGCGTCAGCCTTTGCCATGTTATTCTTCACACTCTTTTCAACAAATGGTCCTATCAATTCTATCTTGGAATCACTTGGTTGGATTAAAGAACCGATTGATTTCATGGGTTCTGCTCTTGGAACACGTTCATTGGTTGGTGTGATGAACTTCTTGATGTGGTTTGGTAATACCACAATCATGTTGATGGCAGCTATCATGGGAATTAGCCCAGATATTTTTGAAGCAGCTGAAATCGATGGTTGTAACAGTCGTCAACGTTTCTTCTATATCACTTTGCCAATGATTCGACCTATTTTGGCTTATACCTTGATTACGTCAATTATCGGTGGTTTGCAAATGTTCGATGTTCCGCAAATCTTGACTAACGGACAAGGTTCTCCAGACCGTACATCAACAACCTTGATTATGTTCTTGAACAATCACTTGAAGAGCAAGAACTACGGTATGGCCGGTGCACTATCAGTTTACCTCTTTGTGGTTAGTGCGATTCTTTGTTGGTTCGTTTATCGTATGACTAACAACGAACTTAAAACAACCAAACACCAATTGAAACACAAAGGTAGAAAGGCGAAATAATGTCAACAAAAGCAAAAAATAGATTACGTGTTATTGTGGCACATTTTGTGTTAATTACCTTATCATTCATGTGCCTATTCTTCTTTTATATTTTGATTATCAATGCGACCCACTCACATGCTGAGTTGCAAAAAGGTTTCTCAGCACTACCTGGTGGTTCCTTATTTGATAACCTGAGCAAGGTAGCTAACGATGGTAGCTTCCCGATGTTTCATGGGATTTTGAACAGCTTGATTATTTCAGGTTTGACAGCTGCTATCTGTACTTATTTCTCAGCTTTGACTGCTTATGGTTTATATGTTTATGACTTTAAGTTGAAAAAAGTTGCCTTTACTTTCATTTTGGCGATTTTGGTTATGCCAACACAAGTTACTTCAATGGGTTTCTTGCGTTTAATCACTAACATGGGAATGTACGATAGTTGGCTTCCATTGATTATTCCATCAGTTGCTTCACCAGCGGTCTTCTATTTCATGTATAGCTACTTGGAATCATCATTGCCAATTTCATTGGTAGAAGCTGCTCGTATTGATGGATCAAATGAATTTAGAACATTTAACACGATTGTTCTTCCAATTATGAAACCAGCTATTGCGGTTCAAGCAATCTTTACCTTTGTTGGTTCTTGGAATAACTACTTCATTCCAGCCTTGGTTATTCAAACGAAGAGCAAGATGACTGTGCCAATTTTGATTGCAACATTGCGTGGTGCAGATTACATGAACTTTGATATGGGTAAAATTTACACAATGATTTTGGTGGCTATTGTGCCAATTATTATCGTTTATCTTTTCCTTTCAAAATACATTATTGCCGGTGTGACACTCGGTGGTGTTAAGGAATAAACTTTAAGAGAAAAAGGAGATTTCATGACTAAGAAAGATGTAGTAAAGTATATTTGCTACGCAACTGCTTTATGCAGTTTACAAGTTGGAGCTGGTTTAGTATCAGCAGACGAAGTGGGCAATGTTTCAACACTTGATAATGTTCCTGCTCTTACGAATACACAAACCACAGACACTAATGACCTTACTAATGAAACAGTAAATACCTCTACAACTGATGATAATACTACTCAGTCAGTGCTTGACTCATCAACTCAAGAGGTGACAAATCAGGTAGAAAATACTGATACAAGTGTGCAAAATCAGGAAAACTTAAGCTTGACGTCTACAAATGACCAAGTAAATCTCACAACGACTACCGAAGACACTAGTCAAACAGGAACTCAAGCTGCACATACAGGCGACTATCATGAAGATTTTAATGCTTACGATGATACGACAATGGAGCGTTCTGACTGGTTCAATGGAAATCCATTTGATTGTCGCTGGGTACCAAAAAATACCGTTGTTAACGATGGCACTTTGACGTTGACAATTGATCAAAATACAACGGATGAGTACCGTTACAATGGTGCTGAGTGGCGTACACGCGAGTTCTTTGGTTATGGTATGTATTCTGTTCGTATGCAGCCAATTAGTAACCCAGGTGTTGTGTCGTCATTCTTCACTTATACTGGACCAAGCGATAACAATCCTTGGGATGAAATCGATATTGAATTTCTCGGAAAAGATACAACAAAAGTCCAATTCAACTATTACACTAATGGTGTTGGTGGCCATGAATTCCTTTATGATTTAGGTTTTGATGCTTCTGAAGCTTACCATGTGTATGGCTTTGATTGGCAAGCAGACCATATTACTTGGTATGTTGACGGTGTTGCAGTCTACACAGCAACTGAAAATCTCCCAGTGACACCAGGTAAAATTATGATGAATGCTTGGCCAGGAATTGGTGTTGACGATTGGTTGGCACCATATGACGGTCAAACACCGCTTGTCGCTTATTATGATTGGATTTCATATAGTGACCAAGTTACACAAAATCAAGATAATACGCGATCTAGATCAAGAGCAACAGGTGATGTTGTAGGAGACAACACAACCTCAAATACTGCTAAAGGAGCAGAAGGTGTAACACCTACTAAAAACTCAACTGTCTCTAAGAGTGAAAAACAAACTTTGGTTTTGGACAATCACTCAAAAGGCTCTACCAAAGAAAAACAAGCAGCTAGCCCAGTGATTAAGACTGTCGCATATTCATCAGTAGCTCCAGCTCAAACAACGGCTGCAAAAACTGTAACTCAATCAGTAGCAAAAGCAAATCTTGAAGGCAATGCGTTTACAGCTCTACCGAAGACTAACCAAGGTCCAAGTAAATTATTGACGATTTCAGGAGTCTTTGTAGCACTTCTTGGTTTCTTAGCGATGCCTTTTAAAAAGGGAAAACTATAATATCAAGAAAGCGTGAATGGTAAGAACATGAAGATAAACGAACAAGCACATTTTAAGACAAGCTTTGACAGTTATGATGCCTCATACATGGAATTACGCACAGGTGCAAATGGTGATATGTTTGATTGTATCTGGCAGCCTGACAATGTGAATTTTGATGGTGACGGTTTAAGCTTAAAAATCGATCGTGATGCTGATGGCTACACTGGCGGTGAGTGGCGCACGAGAGAGTATTTCCATTATGGCCTTTATCAAGTTCGCATGAAAGCTATTAAAAATACTGGTGTTGTAACATCATTTTTCACCTACACTGGACCAACAGACGGAACAAAATGGGATGAAATTGACATTGAGTTTCTTGGTAAAGATACGACAAAAGTTCAATTCAACTATTTTACAGATGGTGTTGGCAATCATGAATACCTTTATGACCTAGGGTTTGATGCGTCAGAAGAATGGCATACTTACGGTTTTGAATGGCGAAAAGACCACATCACTTGGTATGTGGATGGTAAAGCGGTTCATACGGTGACTGAAAATCTGCCAAGCACACCAGGTAAAATCATGATGAATGTTTGGCCAGGAATTGGTGTTGATGATTGGCTTGATCCATATGATGGCAAAACACCTTTGTATGGATATTATGACTGGATTAGCTATGATGAATAATCTTCTTTATATCTAAGAGTTACGTTTAGCAATAAAGTCTCCGTTGGAGACTTTATTTTGTCTCACTTCTATTTTTTCCACTTTATTTTTATCAAATCTGCAAGAATATGGTAAAATGAAAAGAAAATGGTAATCGTTTACATAAAGGGGATTGGAAATGAATTATAAGGATGAATGGAGACTTTTAGCGATTAGTGATAATTTGGATGATGTGGAACATCGTCCCTTGACTGAGGAATTTTTGTTCTATCAAGCGGTAGCTACGGGAGATGTTGAAGCGGTCCGCAAAAATTGTGAACAAGAACGTTTTGTATCAGAAGATGGTGTGGGAACTTTGTCACGTAATCCTATTACCAATCTGAAATATCATTTTGTCATTACGACAGCAATGATTACGCGTATGTGTGGTCAAAATGGTATGGAATTAGAACAAGCTTTTAGACTGAGTGACTTTTATATTCAAAAACTAGATGACCTTCATACGGCACAAGAAGTTCAAAATTTGCACGACGAGATGGTTATTGATTACACGGAACGCATGCGACGTGAAATTCAAAAAGATGTGATTTCAAAACACGTTTCAGATTGTAAGGATTATATTTATTGCCACGTGAAAGAACGCATTACGGTTGAACAGTTAGCGAGTGAATTTGGCATTTCAGCAAGCTATTTGTCACGCTTATTCAAGAAAGAAGTTGGCGCGTCCGTAAGCACCTATGTTAAAAATAAAAAAATAGAAGTTGCAAAAGACTTATTGAAATTCAGTGATTATTCAATGATTGAAATTGCGAATCATTTATCATTTTCATCACAAAGTCACTTTATTCAACAGTTTAAAGAGGTTGTCGGCATTACACCGAAAAAATATCGTGACACCCATCATAACGTTAAGTGGAATGAAAAAATTTGGTCAGAAGGAGACAAGGCTAATAGTTCTTCTGAAGCCATGTAATGCATACCAACATAGCATGTGATTGAAAATGTAGAGTCTGAGGCATTTGCCCCAGGCTCTTATTTTTTGTCAAACTTACAGCTCTGTAAGGACATTTTTTAAGATTGGGTATAAACTAGAATTAAAGAAATTGCCACATTTTTGCCATAAATTTTCATCAGTTTACACGGACTTTCTGGGAGAGGCTTACTTATAATGGTTTGGTATAAGTCCATGTGAGGCTGATATATTTTTAAACAGGCAATCTTAAAAATTAAGAAAATTTCAAGGTTAATTCAATTTTGGCGTTTTATACTAGATTTTGAGTAAATAGGGAGGAGAGCCAGTTGAGAATTTTAGTGGTCGAGGATGAGAAAGGAATTGCAGAAGCGATTCAAGCCATTCTTGAAAATCACCGTTATGAAGTGGATTTGGTTTTTGATGGTGAGTCTGCACTGGATTATATATTAACGGGACTTTACGATTTGGTTCTTTTGGATATCATGTTGCCAAAGCTTGACGGTGTCAGTGTTTTGAAGCGCGTGCGTCAAATGGGAATGGAAGTTCCTATCATTTTTTTGACAGCCAAATCTCAGTTAGAAGACCGTGTTTTGGGACTTGATTTGGGTGCTGATGATTACATGACTAAGCCATTTGAGGCAGAAGAATTATTGGCACGGATTCGTTTGCGGACACGTCAATCGTCTATTACGCAAGTGAATCATCTCAAGTTTGGTAATTTGATTTTGAATCTGGACACGAGAGAGTTAAGCGTGGCAGAGCGCGAAGTTAAGTTGTCTAATAAAGAATTTCTGTTGATGGAAACTTTCTTGCGAAATTCCAAGAAGATTATCCCTAAAAACCAATTAATTTTGAAGGTCTGGGGACCTTTAGATGAATCCGATTATAATCAGCTGGAAGTCTTTATCTCCTTTTTACGTAAGAAACTTCGTTTTTTGGCAGCAAGTGCTGTTATTAAAACGACCAAAGGCGTTGGTTACTCACTAGAAGATGGAGAGAAAGAAGGCTCATCATGAAGAATCTTCGGCTAAAATTTGTCTTGCTTACGATGTCCATGTTAACCGCCATGGTTCTGGTGTTATTGGTCATTAGTGAACGTTATGACAAATATTGGGATGAGTATGATACTTATCGGATTGTTAAATTGGTGGCTGCTAATGGTTATGTCAAAGAAAATACTGATGAAGCCATTGCTTTTGTCACCATTGACGAAAATGACAAACCAGATATCCAAGTTAACAACACTTTTTTAACCAATAAAGAGGTTAAAGAAGTCAGCAAGGATTTGTTAAACAGAGGGAAAAAGAGCTGGAAGTGGCGTGATTACATCTATTCTTTGAAAGAAAAGAAAGATGGTACTTGGCAACTTGTCTTTATTGATTTTTCAAGCTATTCAGCTTCTTATGCTCAAGTTTTTCTGGTTACTGTTTATGTTATTTTTGGTCTTCTTTTGCTTACGGGAGTTAGTATCTACCTATCACGTTTTATCGTTCAACCAGCACAAGCTGCAATTGATCGCGAAAAACAATTTGTTTCAGATGCTAGTCATGAGTTGAAGACACCGATAGCTTCTATCCGTGCCAATGCTCAAGTATTGCAAAATCAAATTGCTCCTAATCGTTATTTGAATCATATTCTTTCAGAAACCAAACGTATGGAACATTTGATTCAAGAGTTGCTTGGCTTGTCTAAGCTTGATGACAAAGATGGTAGAGCACATTTTGAAAAAGTCGATTTATCAAGTATCTGCCAAGAAATGATTCTAAGTTACGAAAGTCTAGCCTATGAAGAGGGCAAATTAATCGAAGATCAAATCGCTGAAAATATTGAAATTCTTGGTCAAGAATCTCAGTTGAAGCAGTTGGTTACCATCCTTTTGGATAATGCTATTAAGCATTCTTTGGACAATGGAAAGATTACCGTAGAGTTGTTGCAAGAAAAGAAAGCAGCACTTTTACGAGTGTCAAATCCTAGTCTGGTCTATCCAGATGAGGTTTTGAAAAATCTTTTTGAACGTTTCTATCAAACAGAAGATTCCCGCAATAGCAGCTCAAATTTTGGTTTAGGTTTGGCGATTGCCAAAGCTATTGTAGAAAAACATAAAGGCAGTATCACTGTCAGTCAAGCCGATAGCCAGTTAACATTTGAAGTACAACTACCACTTAAATAAGGAGTTTAAATGAAAGATACCACTCGATTTGTATTAAAAACCTTGTTTTATTTTGTGATTTTTATGGTTTTAATTTATTTTTTCAGTTATCTTGGTCGTGGTCAAGGTAATTTCATCTACAATGAGTTTTAGAAAGGTAAACGGTTCATGTTACACGATATGATTGAGAGAATTGAGCATTTTGCTCAGACACAAGGAGATTTCCCTGTCTATAATGTCTTAGGGGATGTTCACACTTATCGCGATTTAAAGGAAAATTCGGATTCCCTTGCTGCTTATATTGATTTTTTGAAGCTGGAAGAAAAATCTCCTGTTCTTGTTTTTGGAGGACAAGAGTATGACATGTTGGCTACTTTTGTGGCATTAACAAAATCTGGACATGCTTATATTCCTGTTGACCAACATTCAGCTCTTGAACGCATTGAAGCGATTTTAGAAGTGGCAGAGCCAAGTTTGATTATTGCTGTAGGTGATTTTCCTTTGGAAATAACGAATATTCCAATGATTAAGCTTGACCAATTACAGACGATTTTTGCTCAAAAAACGGACTATCAATTGACTCACTCTGTTAAAGGCGATGACAATTATTATATTATCTTTACGTCTGGGACAACAGGAAAACCAAAAGGGGTGCAAATCTCACACGATAATCTCCTAAGTTTCACTAATTGGATGATTTCTGACAAAGAATTTTCAGTGCCAGAACGACCACAAATGTTGGCGCAGCCGCCTTATTCGTTTGATTTGTCAGTTATGTATTGGGCACCAACGCTAGCCCTTGGAGGGACACTTTTTGCACTTCCAAAAGAATTAACAACAGACTTTAAACGACTCTTTACAACCATTAATGAATTGCCGATTGGGGTTTGGACATCAACACCATCATTTGCTGATATGGCTATGTTGTCAAATGACTTTAATCAAGAAACATTGCCACATTTGACACATTTTTATTTCGATGGGGAAGAGTTGACGGTGAAAACAGCGCAAAAATTGCGTAGCCGTTTCCCTAAAGCACGCATTGTTAATGCTTATGGTCCAACAGAAGCTACAGTTGCGCTTTCTGCGGTAGCTATCACAGATGAGATGTTGGAAACATGTAAACGTCTGCCAATTGGTTACACCAAAGCAGATTCACCAACTTTTGTTATTGATGAAAATGGCAAAGCTTTGCCAAATGGCGAGCAAGGTGAAATCATTGTCTCTGGTCCTGCCGTGTCAAAAGGGTATCTCAATAATCCAGAACGTACCCAAGCTGCATTTTTTGAGTTTGAAGGATTACCAGCCTATCACACAGGTGATTTGGGAGTGATGACTGATGAAGGTCTCTTGCTATATGGTGGACGTATGGATTTCCAAATCAAATTCAACGGTTACCGCATTGAGCTTGAAGAAGTTTCTCAAAATCTTAACAAATCAGAATACATCAAGTCTGCTGTCGCTGTTCCTCGCTATAACAAAGACCACAAGGTACAAAATCTCCTAGCTTATGTGGTGTTGAAAGAGGGAGTTTCAGAGCAATTTGAACGTCAATTGGATATCACTAAGGCTATCAAAGAAGATTTGAAAGATATCATGATGGATTATATGATGCCTTCAAAATTCCTTTACCGTGACAGCTTGCCGCTTACACCAAATGGTAAAATCGATATCAAAGGCTTGATGAACGAGGTAAATAGTCGATGATAGCATTTCTTCATCAGTTGCCACACTTAGAGGCTTACGGCAATCCGCAGTATTTTCTTTACCTGATTGTGGCTGTCTTACCTATTTTTATCGGATTATTTTTCAAAAAACGATTTCCTGTTTATGAAGCTTTGGTTAGCTTAGCTTTCATTATTTTGATGCTGACAGGGAAAAATCTTTATCAGATTCTTTCTCTTTTAGCTTACGTGGTTTGGCAAATTTTTCTGGTCTTTTCTTACAAGACTTATCGGAAAAATTATAACAATAAGTGGGTATTTTACCTTTGGGTTTTCTTAGCTGTTTTTCCACTAGCGTGGACTAAGATTACCCCTTTGATGACCATTGATAATCATCAATCGCTTTTTGGATTTTTAGGGATTTCTTACCTGACTTTCCGTGCGGTTGGCACAATTATGGAAATGCGAGATGGTGTCTTAAAAGAGTTTAGTTTGTGGCAATTTTTGCGTTTCCTTCTCTTTATGCCAACTTTTTCAAGTGGACCAATTGATCGCTTCAATCGCTTTGATGAGGATTATAAAAATATTCCTGACAAAGATGAACTGCTTGATATGCTTGAAGAAAGTGTTCGCTACTTGATGCTTGGATTTCTTTACAAGTTTATCCTAGCTTACATTTTTGGAACACTGCTTATGGCGCCACTAAAAGAAGAAGCCCTGGAAATGGGCGGAGTCTTTAACATTGCTACGCTAGGTGTTATGTACACCTATGGTTTTGATTTATTCTTTGACTTTGCGGGTTATAGCATGTTTGCGCTAGCTATTTCAAATCTTATGGGGATTAAAAGCCCAGTTAACTTTAATCAGCCTTTTAAATCACGCGATTTGAAAGAATTTTGGAATCGTTGGCACATGAGTTTGTCTTTCTGGTTCCGTGATTTTGTTTTCATGCGTTTGGTTAAGGTATTGGTTAAGCACAAAGTCTTTAAAAATCGTAATGTCACATCAAGCGTCGCTTATATTATTAACATGTTAATCATGGGATTTTGGCATGGCTTAACGTGGTACTATATCGCTTATGGACTATTTCATGGTGTGGGTCTTGTGATTAATGATGCTTGGGTTCGTAAGAAGAAAAAAATCAATCGTGAGCGCAAAAAACAAGGACTCTCACCTTTGTCTGACAACAAATGGACACAAGGTCTTGGTATTTTCATCACCTTTAATGTTGTGATGTTATCATTCTTACTATTTTCAGGTTTCTTGGATCAATTATGGTTCCCACAACCACCTGTAAAATAATAACAATTCATTATTGTAAAGGAGTTTAGCAAATGGATATTAAATCAGATGTATTAGCAATTATTGATGATCTTTTTATGGAAGATGTTTCAGATATGATGGATGAAGATTTGTTCGATGCGGGTGTACTTGATAGCATGGGAACTGTCGAATTAATCGTTGAATTGGAAAGTCATTTTGATATTGATATTCCAATTTCAGAATTTGGACGTGATGATTGGAATACCGCTAATAAAATCATTGCTGGAATAGAGGAACTTCGCAATGCTTAAACGCCTTTGGCAAATTTTAGGACCAGTTATTTGTGCCTTTTTGCTAGTTGTCATTAGTCTGGGTAGTGTCTCGCTTTCGAATAAATCGCACTCCCTAAAAGTAGAAAAGAAAGATGCGGTTTCGCTAAGTAAGACAGGATTTAAGAGTAAGTACAAAAAAGTACGTGCCTTAACAGATCCAAAGCACCGTTTTGTTCCGTTCTTTGGGTCAAGTGAGTGGCTGCGCTTTGACAAAATGCACCCATCGGTCATTGCTGAGGCTTACAATCGTTCTTACACGCCGTATTTGCTTGGGCAAAGAGGTTCTGCCTCATTGACGCATTTTTATGGCATCCAACAAATTAATAGTGAGTTGAAAAACAAGCAAGCTGTTTATTTCATTTCACCTCAGTGGTTTACGGCTAAAGGGGCAAATGCTGCTGCATTTCAAACTTATTTTAGCAGTGGACAAGCTATTGATTTCTTGCAAAATCAAACAGGATCAGCTTACGATCGTTATGCCGCTAGACGTTTCTTGAAACTCTATCCAGATTCTTCTCACAAGGAAATGATGGAAAAAGTAGCTGATGGCAAAAAATTATCGACAGCTGATAAACGAAAACTCAAAACTCAAAGTGTCGTTTACCAGAAAGAAGATGCCTTTTTCAGTCGTGTTTCTCTTATCGACCATTATGATGGCAAGGTTGTCTCTCAAGCTAAAAAGTTACCAGATGCCTTTTCATATCAACATCTAGGGAAATTGGCAACAGCTGATGGTAAAAAAGCAAGTAGTGGTAATACCTTTGGAATCGACAACGGTTTTTATGATATTCGTATCAAACCGAGATTGAAAGATTTAAAAAATTCTCAACGTAAATTTAACTACTTAAAATCTCCAGAATACAACGATTTGCAGTTGGTATTGAATCAATTTGCCGAAAATAATACTAATGTTCTTTTTGTGATTCCTCCAGTTAATAGCAAATGGTCTGATTATACTGGACTTAACGAAGACATGTACCAAAAAGCTGTTGCCAAGATTAAATATCAATTGCAAAGCCAAGGTTTTAAAAATATTGCAGATTTCTCAAGAGACGGTGACAAAGCTTACTTTATGCAAGATACCATCCACATGGGCTGGAATGGCTGGGTCGCAATGGACAAAGCTGTTAACCCATTCTTGAACAAAAAACAAAGCAAGCCAAACTACCAAATCAACGACCAATTTCTAAGCAAAAAATGGGCTAAATACACTAAAGAGCCCGATTCATTCTATTAAAAATTCAACAATTCAACATGAAAAAAATCAACCCAAATTCGGGTTGATTTTTTGCTTTTTTACGATACTTTTTCAATCAAGTCAATCAATTTTTTAGTTTCTTCTGACAAGACAGCGTGTTTTGAGTGGGCGTAGCTGACGTAAAATGTAATGCTATCTTCTTTGACTAAAGGGATTTTGACCAGTTGATCAGAATCGCTAGTTAGAGCAATGTCAGACAGAAGTGAGATGCCCATATTTTCAGCGACCATTTGTTTAATGACTGACACATCATCGATTTTGAAGAGGACAGATGCTTTGTCGTGATAGCGATGATTTAACTGATTAAAGGCTGTTAGATGAATATTGTGTTCATCCAGCAGAATAAATTTCTCATAGAGAATTTCTTGAAATGATAATTCTTTTTTATTTGCCAGTGGGTGATTTTTAGAAAGAACAACATAAAAATCTTTGGTAAAAAGCTGACGAATGACTAACTGATCATTTTTTAAAGGCGTTAGCGAGCCCAGTAAACTAAAGTCAATTTGCCCATCAAGCAGTTTCATCATGAGGCTTCTTGAGCCACCACGGATGGCTTTAACTTGAGAGAAGGGCTCGAGATTTTCATTTTGCTCCAGCAATTCCGTCAAAATATAGTTGCAGATAATCGGCGGAAAACCTACGGTCATCATAGGATTTAGTGATTGATGGACCTCGTTAACTGCCGTTTTGATTTGTAGCAAGACATCCTCCACGTGACTTTGGAAAATATCACCTTGTAAGGTTAATTCGGCAGTACGGTGCGAAGGATCTTTGATGACCAAGTCACAGTCCAATTCCTTTTCCAAACGCTTGATTGCGTAAGAAATTGTTGGTTGGCTGACTTTGAAATGCTGCGCTGTCCCAGTGTAGGATTTTGATTTGGCTAACTGGTAAAAATATTCTAAATCACGTAAATTCATGCCTACCTCCTTGACTTATTTTACCATAAACTTTTTGATTCTACTTATAAATAAAATTTATTAAAACTGCTGGGTTTGACTATAAGAAGCTTAGCAGTTTATAATGACCCGCATAAGATCTTTCTACATATTTAATAGCCTATTAGGAGGAAAAATCATGCGTGGACATGAAATTCTAAATAACCCGTTTTTAAATAAAGGGACTGCCTTTACTATGGAAGAACGTAAAGAACTTGGTTTGCTTGGTATTTTGCCACCTTACGTTCAAACAATCGAAGAACAAGCTGAACAAGCTTACCAACACTTCTTGCGTAAGCCATCAAATCTTGAAAAACGTCATTTCTTGATGGAAATCTTCAACACTAACCGTACACTTTTCTACTACCTATTCAACCAACACATCGTTGAATTTAACCCAGTTGTGTACGATCCAGTTATCGCTGAAACAATCGAAGAATACAGTGAATTGTACGTTGACCCACAATACGCTGCATACCTTGATATCAACCACCCAGAAAACATTGAAGAAACTTTGCGCAATGCTGCTGGTGACCGCGACATCCGTTTGATCGTTGTAACAGATGCTGAAGGTATCCTTGGTATCGGTGACTGGGGTGTTCAAGGTGTTGACATCTCTGTTGGTAAATTGATGATCTACACTGCAGCTGCTGGTATCGACCCTGCTTCAGTTATGCCACTTGTTATCGACGCTGGTACAAACCGTAAAGAACTTTTGGAAAACCCAATGTATCTTGGTAACCGCCACGAACGTGTAACTGGTGATCAATACTACGAATTCATCGAAAAATTCGTTCAAACAGCTGAAAACATGTTCCCTAAATTGTACCTTCACTGGGAAGATTTCGGTCGTTCAAATGCTGCCAACATTCTTAACAAATACAAAAAAGAAATTCCAACATTTAACGATGACATCCAAGGTACTGGTATCGTAGTTCTTGGTGGTATCTTCGGTGCTATGGACATCACTGGTGAAAAACTAACTGACCAAGTTTACCTATGTTACGGTGGTGGTTCTGCTGGTGCTGGTATTGCTGACCGCGTTCACGCTGAAATGGTTTCAGAAGGTTTGACTCCAGAAGAAGCTTACAAACACTTCTTCATGATTGACAAACAAGGTCTTCTTTTCGACGACATGGAAGATTTGACACCTGCTCAAAAACCATTTGCTAAAAAACGTGAAGACTTCGCTGATTGCGGTGATATGACTAGCCTTCTTAATGTTATTAAAACAGTTAAACCAACAATCTTGGTTGGTACATCAACTGATGCTGGTGCCTTCACTAAAGAAGTTGTTGAAGCAATGTGTGAAAACACTGAACGTCCAGTTATCTTCCCAATTTCAAACCCAACTAAGAAATTAGAAGCAACTGCCCAACAAGTTATCGAATGGTCAGACGGTAAAGCCTTCGTTGCTACTGGTGTGCCTTCAGGTACAGTAAGCTACAAAGGTGTTGATTACCAAATCGGACAAGCTAACAACGCTTTAATCTACCCAGGTCTTGGTCTTGGTATGTTGGCATCTGAAGCTTCACTTCTTACAGACGAAATGATTGGTGCGGCTGCTCACTCACTTAGCGGTCTTGTAGATCCAGGTCAACCAGGTGCACCTGTTCTTCCACCATTCCAATACGTTGCTGAAGTTTCTATCAAAGTTGCGGAAGCTGTTGCCAAAAAAGCTCAAGAACAAGGTTTAGCTCAAGCTGAAGAAAAAGACATGGCTAAAGCTGTTCGTGACCTTAAATGGTATCCAAAATATTAATGAAGGAGGATAACCATTCGTATGAAAAAATTCTCGAACGTTAAAATTGCGGGTGTTTCCGCTCCACTTTATACGGCTCTGGTTATCATTTTAGCTGCTGTAATTGCTATGGGTAAATTACCACTAAACATGGTGGGAATTACCTTTATGCTTGTTGTTTTAGGTCACCTCTTTTACTTCATCGGTGAAAGATTACCGTTTTGGAATACATACCTCGGTGGTGGCTCAGTATTTACTCTTCTTTTAGCAGCGGTGCTTGCCGCAACAGGTCTCGTGCCAAAATCTGTTGTTGAAGCAACATCGACTTTTATGAGTGATTGGGGCTTTCTAGATTTTTACATCGCTGCCCTTATCTGCGGTTCAATTTTGGGAATGAATCGTAAACTTTTGGTGAAAGCCTCTGCTAAGTTCATCCCTGTTGCTCTTTTATCAATGGTTGTCGGATTCTTTGCAACAGGTGCTGTCGGAGCTCTTCTTGGTCAGGGCTTTGGACATTCTGTCATGTATATCTCCTTTGCGCAAATGGCAGGTGGTATGGGAGCAGGGATTGTTCCTTTATCAAAAATCTACGCAGCAGGACTTCACACAGATGCCTCAAACGTCTTGTCACAATTAGCCCCAGCTACAACACTTGGTAACATTTTTGCCATTATTGGAGCTATCGTGATTGCGCGTGGCTTTGCTAAAACAAAATTCAACGGACACGGTGTGCTTATCCCTGTGGATAAAGATGATTTGAAAAAATCAACTGCACCACTTGACCCAACTAAGGTTGGTGTCGGAATGATGCTTGCTTTTGCCCTTTTCCTTGTTGGTGTCATTTTAAATGTCCTTGTACCAAAAGTGCATAGCTATGCCTTTATGATTATCATTGTCTTTATTCTAAAAGCTCTTGATATCGTGCCTAAAGAGTTAGAAGAAGCAGTTGTCATGTTTAACCGTGTTGTTATGGTGAATTTGACACATGCCGTTCTTGCAGGTATCGGACTTGCTATGATTGACTTGTCATCACTTGCACAAGCCATGACATGGCAATTTGTCCTTATCAGCTTAACATCAGTGGTATCAATGGGACTTGCTAGCTGGATTTTAGGTCAAGTGCTTGGCATGTATCCAGTTGAGACAGCTATCGGAGCTGGTATGATTAACAATTCAATGGGTGGTACTGGTAACATCGCTGTGCTTTCTGCGGCAGATCGCATGGAAATGATTGCCTTTGCCCAAATGGCAAACCGACTTGGCGGTGCAATCGTCCTCATCCTTGGAGGAATCCTAATCCAATTTTTACATTAATTCAACACTTTACTCCTTAAAATGTATTGAATACCCTTTAAAATTTGTGTTTACTCTGAAAAAATAGACAATATTATTACACAGACCCCCCTAGCTTGCTCACCACAGGCTAGGGGGTTATTTTTATGATAAATATTTATTTTCTTTTTGTGATTTTAGCCAAAGTGTAATAGCTAGTGCAAGTAGGTAGAGTAGGATAAAGACAATAAGAGTACTTGTGTATGATTTGGTTGCTGAGTATGTGACAGCAAGCAGCATTGGACCTGCTAGCGCAGCCATTCCCCAAGCTGTTAAAATATAGCCGTGCATGGTTGCCAACTCCTTAGCACCGAAAATATCGCTAAGATATGGTGGAATGAGTGAGAAGCCAGCTCCGTAGCAAGTCATGAGCACAGCCATAGCAATGGTGAACAATGCTGGCGCGTGAAGGAACATGAGCGATACGGTCATGAGGATATTAACAACAAATAAAATAAGGAAGGTCAGCGGACGACCGATATAGTCTGACAAGCTAGCCCAGAGCAATCTTCCAAAGCCATTGAAAATTCCCATAAGCCCAACGATAATGGCAGCTTGGTTGGCAGTCATGCCAGCTACATCTTGTGCCATAGGTGAGACAACAGAGATTAAGGCAAGCCCACAAGAAATGTTGATGAAGAGAATTAGCCAGAGCAGGTAAAATTCAACTGTTTTTAAGGCTTTTTTAGCTCCAATACCTTGGCTTAATTGCTTATGACTGTCGTCAGCATCTTGCTCACTGTAGGATGGAAATTTGAGAAATTGTGAGACGATAAGCATAACCAGAAAATAAGCTACCCCTAATAGGTAAAAGGTGTTGATAACATCATATTTGGTGATTAAGAAATGCGCAATTGGACTGGTTAAAAGAGAGGCAAAGCCAAATCCCATGATAGCTAGCCCAGTTGCCAGCCCTCGTTTATCAGGAAACCACTTGATAATCATTGATACGGGTGTGACATAGCCCGTACCAAGCCCGATACCGCCAAGGATACCATAACCAAGATAAAGCAGAAAGATACTATGCTGGGCAATAGCAAAGCCTGTCAGGATGTTTCCAGAAGCGTATAAGATCGCAGAAATGGTACCAGTAACACGAGGTCCGAATTTTTCCACAACTTGCCCCATAAATGCAGCTGACATGCCCAAACAGAAAATAGCAAGCGAAAAAGCAAAGGCAATCGCTGATTGATTCCAGCCAGTCTCAGCAATAATAGGATTACGATAAACACTCCAAGCGTAGGTAGAGCCAAGCATTAAATGCAAGATAACACCACAACTTGCGATGACATAACGATTGTTGGTAGACATTACTTCTCCTTTTTACGAATATTAAGACACAACATTTTAAATAACGTTAGGATATTATTGTATCTTATTTTTTATTATAAGTAAAATAGTATTTTTGTTACACAAAAAAACGAATAATAAAAAGGAGATAGCTAAGAACGTTCAGAGTTTTATAATTTGGTCAAATAAAGCTCTATTTTCATCGTATAAGTGGTGAGTAATCATGATGACAGTGAGTTCGTTCTTCTGTAGTAATTTTCTTTCAATATCAATAGCAGTTGTCTTATCAAGATTAGATACCGCTTCGTCCATAATGACAATTGGTTTATTACCAAGTAATTCTCTAGCGATAGCAATTCTGGCAGCTTGACCTCCAGATAAATCATCTTGGAAAGTAGTATCTAAACCTTTGTCGATAAACTTATCCACATGTGCAAAAGTCAAAACCTCTTTAAAAACGTCCTTATCCACAGAACGACCCAGCGTGAGGTTAGTACGTAATGTATCTTTAAAAAGATGAGCTTTCTGAGGAATTAAAGCAAAAATATTTTGTAAACTTTTTAGTGAGATTTCTTGATAGTTGTGACTATCTAAATAAATGTCACCGTCATAATCTGTTAATTCTCCAGTTAAAATACGAATGAGTGTTGACTTTCCTGCACCTGAGTTGCCAATAAGGGCAACTTTTTCGCCTTTTGAAATTGTAAAGTCGGGATAGGTAATTTGTTTTCATTATCGAAACGGAGACTTAACCGATGACAAGTGATGTTTTGGTTAAAATCTGTTAGACTAATAGTTCTTTTGGTTGAAATTGTTTTAGGGTATTTATCAATTAGTTTAGTAGTTGCTTTATATGTGACGATATTGTATGCAGCTCCTCTAGTGTAATTAAATAGGCAGCTAGTTAGATTAGCAATTGAAAAGATAACCCCCGTAGTGATTTCACCCTTGATAACTAAATAACCTGTTGCAATGAAGATTATAACTTGTGCGATAATACTTGACATCATGGAAAGGGAATTAGCGCTACTTGATTCTCTAGTTAGCGTGACTTTAGCTTTGATAAGTTTACTAAAATCAGTTAAAATACGATTTTTAAAAAAGTTGGTTTGATTATTGTGATAGAAGATTTCAAAGCCCTCTAGGTAGTCACTTGTTCTATTTAAGGCTTGATTAGAGGTATTGGATACTTCTTCGGTTCTTAGAGCGATTTTTCCCTCAAAAACTTTAGGAATAAAATAAACGAAGGTTGTCATTATAATACTGACGATGAGTAATAACCAGTGAAAATAGATAATGGCAAAAGCATTTAAAGCGACTGTTACAATACTTTCAATAGCATCATAAAATTGTTTGAATCCATTATCTTTTAAAAGATTCATATCATTAATCAACCATGAGTTGTATTCAGATTTGGTGTGATGGTTATTGCCAGAATAAGTGTTAACAATTAAGGAATTTAGTAAATCATCTCGTATGAAATTCACTTCTTTTTGGCAGAGTTTTTCTTTCAGACTATCTTTCCAAATTTGTAGGAGACTGTAGCCAGCCCAACAAAGAACATCAATGCAAGACCAAAAAATAAATTGGTTCCAATTGCTTTTTATTAAGGCATCAAGCATCCATGTTAAAGACAGTGAACTCATAACATTAGTTGCAACCCAAAACACAATAACAATAAGTAAAATGAGATTTTCTTTTTTTAATTTCCACAAGTAAGATAGCATAACCAAGATTTCCTCTTTTGTTGAATATACCTTTATTATAAAGAATTACCGTCACAAAGCAAACGATTGCATAAGGATATTTTTGTTGAATATTATATCTAACTTTCCCTGATTTTCCTGGCACTTGCTTTGGTGTCTCTTGCGGTCTGTGTTATAATAAAACCATGGAAATATTTGATACACACACGCATTTGAATGCTGATGATTTTGCTGGGCGTGAAGCAGAAGAATTGGCACTTGCAAAAGAAATGGGCGTCACTCGACATAATGTTGTTGGATTTGATGCACCAACTATTAAACGCGCTATTGAGTTAGCTGAAGAATACCCAGAAATTTACGCCACAATTGGTTGGCACCCGACAGAAGCAGGTTCTTATAATCAAGAAATCGAGGACATGATTGTCTCAAATCTCTCACACCCAAAAGTGATTGGTCTAGGTGAGATTGGCCTTGATTACTACTGGATGGAAGACCCTAAAGAGGTTCAAATCGAAGTTTTTAAACGCCAGATTCAACTTTCAAAAGACCACAATTTGCCATTTATTGTCCACACACGCGACGCTATGGAAGATACTTACAAAGTGATTAAAGAAGTCGGGGTAGGGCCACGCGGTGGTATTATCCATTCATTTTCAGGCTCTTTGGAAATGGCAGAGCGTTTTATAGAGCTTGGCATGATGATTTCATTTTCAGGTGTTGTGACCTTTAAAAAAGCTCTTGATGTTCAAGAAGCTGCGCAAAAATTACCACTTGATAAGATTCTAGTTGAAACGGATGCGCCTTATCTTGCACCAGTTCCAAAACGAGGCCGTGAAAACCGCACCGCTTACACACGCTATGTTGTAGATAAAATTGCTGAACTTCGTGGATTAACAAGCGAAGAAGTGGCAAATGCAACATCAGACAATGCAAAGAGGTTATTTAACTGTGACTGAAAAAATTAAAATCCAAGAAGTCTTAGTCGTTGAAGGGAAAGATGACACCGCTAACCTACGTCGTTTTTATGATGTTGATACCTATGAAACTCGCGGCTCAGCTATCAACGATGACGACCTTGAACGCATCGAAAAATTAAACAATCTTCGTGGAGTTATTGTCTTTACAGATCCCGATTACAATGGCGAACGCATTCGTAAAATCATCATGAATGCTATTCCAAACGTCAAACATGCCTTTTTAAATCGTGGCGAAGCCGTTCCAAAATCAAAAAGCAAAGGACGTTCACTTGGTGTCGAACATGCCAGCTTTGAAGATTTACAAAAGGCTCTTAAAGGTGTTTTAGGGAACTTTGATGATGACAACCAATTTGACATTACAAAAGCTGATTTGATGCGCATGGGGCTGTTAATGGGTGGCGATAGCCGCAAACGCCGTGAATACCTCGGAGAAGAACTCCGTATTGGCTACAGCAACGGTAAACAACTCCTTAAACGCTTAGAACTCTTTGGCATCACTCTGGCTGAAGTCGAAGAAGCAATGGAGAAATATGGAGATTAATTTTATGGAAATATCGCCAGTTTATAGAATAGATTTGGTTAGAAAAATTGAAGAAAAACTGTTAAATAAATACAGCTATGATGAAGTAGAACAATATATTAGCCTTTGGCAAATTGATTATGATGATTTCAATTCTAATTTTTATATTTTTCGAAAAGATGATGATCCAGTTTATTCGGAAAAGATAGATTTATTAAAAACTTTAAGTTATATTGCAAAAAGTGATGCTGATTTATTGTTAAAGATTGCTATTGATTTAGGCATTGAAACACCTGATTTTATTCCGTTGATTCCAACTTTTAGAAATAGAATTAAAACTAATTACAAGAATGCATCTACAAGTTTTGAAAAAGCATTTCAAAATATTGAAAAAGATCCACAGGAGGCAGTGGGAAAGGCCAATTCAGTTTTGGAGAGTATTATCAAAGAAATTCTATCAGATGATAGATTTTCAGATATTTCTACTTTAAATGCTACAAGTGGAAAATTGGTTAAACAAATTTTAAAAGTGTTTCAGCTAAATCCGGATAGTCCTGAATTACCTGATGAAATGAAATCAATTGGTAGTTCTTTGACAACAGTTGCAAAAGCTATTGAGGATTTAAGGAGCGATAAGACTCTTCACCACGGTCAAGAGTCTATTAAATATTTGATTGATCAACCTTTATATGCATATTTTGTTATAAATGCTTGTGCTACAGTGGGGTTATTTTTAATTGATTTTTATGAAAGTAAATTTCCTCGACAACAATTAGAAATTTTTGATAGTGATTTACCATTCTAAAGTTAATGCCCATTATAAGAGATTAGCTAAGATAGAAAAATTATTTATATTGTGTTACAATATCTATGCGTATGATTAGATTTTTGACTTGTGTGTTCGCAAGTATTAATAACAATGTTAGGAGAGCGTTTAGCGCACTTTAGTACATTCTTTTGAAAACGTATCAGTAGGATAAAAAATCGTGGTGGTTAAGAGTATTACTGTCGTTTTGCGTAAGAGTTTTCATACGCTTTTTTTATTTAAAGAGTAGAATAAATGAATAAATTAAAGCAATTGACAACAAAGGATGAGTTTGCACGTCTCCTAGGATTTAAAAATACTAAATATATTAACTATTTATTATATAAGATTCGTACGGAAAATTTATATGAGACATTTTCTATACCTAAAAAAAATGGTGGGGAAAGAGTTATTCATGCTCCTAAAAGAGATTTAAAATTCCTTCAAAAGAAGTTAGCAGAAGTTTTATGGGATTGTTATGTTTTTGACTTAGAAAAAAAGAGTAAGAATAAAAATGTTAAGGTTCCTAAGTTATCTCATGCTTTTGAAAAAAATAAAAGCATTATTACAAATGCTCAAGTGCATAGAAATAAAAAATATGTTTTAAATCTTGATTTAAAAAATTATTTTGATAGTTTTAATTTTGGTAGAGTACGAGGTTTTTTTATCAAAGATAAAGACTTTCAAGTAGTTCCTGAAATTGCTACAATGATTGCACAGATAGCTTGCTATGATGGAAAGTTACCACAAGGAGCTCCTAGTTCTCCGATTATTACAAACTTAATTACTAGAATTCTAGATTATCGTATTGTAAAGCTTGCTAAGAAATATCGTTTTAGTTATACAAGATATGCTGATGATTTGACCTTTTCAACTAATCGTGACTTAAGTTCCAATAAATTAAGAAGCGCTAAAATATTGGAGAAATTTCTATGTGAATTAGAGAATTTAATTGTATCTTCTGGTTTTGAAATAAATTCACAAAAAACACGATTGAGCGATAATATGCAACGTCAGGAAGTTACGGGTTTAGTCGTTAATAAAAAGATAAGTGTAAAAAGAGAGTATATAAAAAATACTCGCGCTATGGCTTTTAAATTGTATAAAGATGAGGAATTTGAAATTGATGGAAAGCAGGGAACAATTGATCAGTTAACAGGTCGCTTTGCTTTTATCTTCCAAATAAGTCAATATAATAATTATCTTTTGTACAAAAAATCTCTGATTGAAAATAATTTCGAATCACAAAAAAATCTTTTGGGAAGAAACTCATTAAAAAAATCAGAATCCAAATATTATTGGAAATATATTTTTTATAATAAGGATATAAGAAAAGAGTTATTTTATAATAAGCAACATAAAACGTATAATCTTCCTCAAGAATTTTATAGTATAAATAAAATTGAAAAAGAAATTTATATGTCTTTATTTGATTCTAGAGAAAAAGAGTATAAGAAATTTCTTTTTTACAAGTATTTTTATGGAAATAGTAAGCCTATCATAGTAACAGAAGGAAAAACTGATCCAAGATATATAAGGGCTGCTTTAAAGAATCTTTATAGGAAATATCCTGAATTAATTGAAAAAAAAGGCGATAAATTTAAATTTAAGATTAATTTTTTGAAGCATAGTAATACAATAGAATACCTTTTTAATGTGCCAGAAGGAGGAGAAGGTTTCAAATATTGGTATAATTATTTCTCAAGTACAATGCCTAGTAATATTTTTAAGGAAAATTTTCCTCCAAAAAGCTTGGGCCAAGATTTATATCGAAAGATGTACCCAAATTACATTGAATATTTTCAGGGTCTTACGACTAGAAAACCAAATTATCTGACGATATTTTTATTTGACAATGAGCCTGCGGGAAGTCCACTTTATAAGTTCGTGAATCATGCAAGTGAATTACAAATTGATACAAATAATTTGGATCAAATTAGAGAAAAGAATTTTTATAGGATTAGTAGAAAAAATAGTTTGTATGTAATGGCAACACCACTACTTAATAAAGGAATTTCATCAGATATTGAGGACTTACTACTTGCTCGAAATCAATTACCTGTTGTAAATGGAAAAAATTTTTCAAAATCTGGCGGAAGTAACTACTATGGAAAAGATGTACTTTCAAAATATGTGTTAAAAAATTTTAAAAAATTTGATTTTACTGAATTTATTCCCTTATTAGATGGAATAAGAGACAATATTTTAGATTATAGAGAGAATAGAATATGAGAATTGCAGATTACAGCGTGACGCGTGCTGTCCTTGAGCGTCATGGATTTACGTTTAAAAAATCATTTGGACAGAACTTTTTAACAGATACTAACATTCTACAAAAAATTGTGGATACTGCTGAGATTGATAAGAATGTCAACGTTATCGAAATTGGTCCTGGTATCGGTGCTTTGACAGAATTTTTGGCTGAAAATGCTGCTGAAGTTATGGCGTTTGAAATTGACGACCGTTTGATTCCGATTTTGGCTGATACGCTTCGCGATTTTGACAATGTCAAAGTCATCAATGAAGATATCTTGAAATCAGACCTTCAAAGCCGTATCAAAGAATTTGCTAACCCAGACCTTCCAATCAAGGTCGTAGCAAACCTTCCTTACTACATCACAACACCAATCTTGATGCACTTGATTGAATCAAAAATTCCATTTGCAGAATTTGTCGTGATGATGCAAAAAGAAGTGGCGGACCGTATCTCAGCAGAACCAAATACCAAAGCTTACGGTTCACTTTCAATTGCGGTGCAATACTACATGACAGCAAAAGTCGCTTTCATCGTGCCACGTACAGTCTTTGTGCCAGCGCCTAACGTTGATTCAGCCATCTTAAAAATGACGCGCCGTGAACAACCACTTGTTCAAGTTAAAGACGAAGACTTCTTCTTCCGCATTGCTAAAATCAGTTTTGTTCACCGTCGTAAAACCCTTTGGAACAACTTGACAAGTCACTTCGGGAAAGCAGAAGAAACTAAAGCTAAACTTGAAAAAGCTCTTGAAATGGCAGAAATCAAACCATCAATTCGTGGTGAAGCTTTATCAATTGCAGACTTTGCAAAATTAGCTGACGCCTTGAAAGAAGTTGGTTTATAAAAAAAAACAACTCGAAAGAGTTGCTTTTTTTATGCTTAAAATAGATGATGAGTTAAACTTGCCACTACTGTTGAAAAGTCATGCCAAGGCTGTGACATCACTAATTTATAAAATATAATCAAACTCATTGTTAATCTCCTAAAAATTTCAGTTACCAATATCGCTTTTATTATGCCATAAAATGTATAGCAGTGAACGCTCAAGTCATAAACGGTTAATATTCAGTCGCAAACGGTAAGGATTATTGAAAACTTTACCGTTTACGATGAAAAAACGACTGTTTACGACATAGTCGGTTGTTGTGCGAAAATTCTGATAAAATAAAACTTATCAATCGCGATGACAAAAATAATTTAGGAGACATTAAAATGAACAAAAAAACGATTGAACAATTTAACCCAATGACAACTGAAGAGCTTGCGTGTGTTGAGGGCGGATGGAGGCGGGGGAGTGTTAAAACCAGATTACCCTTGGTGGAGGATAGATCCTCTCATCGACTTTCGACTACTTTGACACAATAGTTGTCTAGAGGAATCTGGAAAAATGAGCATTGATAAAAGAAGTTAAGCTATCTTATTTGACTTCATTCTTTTTTAGAAAAGGAGTTTTTATGATCGAAAAAGTAAAGAACTTACTTGCTCCAAAACTGTTGGCAATATTTTTTATCTATTATCATCTATTTGGATTAAAGTTTGTAATGTTTACTATTTTAGAGCGATTTGATTTACCATTAACGGAATATCATTACCCTCTTCTTAATATTTTTACCATCCTATTTATTATTGTACTGGTGATATACCTAAGACGAAGAAGACCAGAAATATTTCAAATAAGGCCGCTAAAACCTTTAGACTATTTACTAACCCTACTTGCTTTTGGGGTGATATACGCTTACTTCAGTAATCTTTTATTTGTTGGTGGAGATATAAAAAATGATTTATTATTTTTCCGTGATTCCTCATTGGCGTTTTTGGTCGCATTACAACCCTTTATTATCGGGCCAATCCTAGAAGAGTTAGTTTATCGTGGTGTTTTGATGACTAGCTTTTTTGAGAAATCAAAATTTTACTTAGATTGCTTACTATCTGCTGTAATGTTCTCAGTAGCTCATCTATCTTCTTATGGTTTGAGTTTAGAGGTATTTAAAAACTATGCTTTTCTTGGTTTCATTTTAGCGATTCTTTTTAGAAAAACACGGTCAATCTATCCATCAATTCTTGTTCACATGGCGTGGAATATTTATCTTAGCTGGCATCTGATTACATTTATTTTCTTTGAAAGGTAGTAAAAATCATGAAAAAATTACCGTTTACGACGAAAAAACGACCGTTTACGACATAGACGGTTATTTTGCAAAATTTCTGCTACAATTAAATATGTCAGTCACATGACACGTCATTTCCAGGAGATTTAAATGACATAAGGACTTTAGTCGCAGTGTTACTAAGAAGTGTTGTTGCAATGTAAAAAGGGAATCTTAGACACTTGCGAGATATTATGGGAGAAACCTATCTTTGAAAATTCATCGTTTTCAAGATGATATTAGAGGAAAGTAAGTTAGGATGCTTACTTCCCTTTTCTTTTTACACTTAAAAAAGAAAATTAAGGAGAATGGGAGGATTTTATGAAAAACTCGCAGCAAAAATTTAGCTGGCTAGTAGCAGTAAGTGCTATTTCAGTGATTTGGATAAAAAATTTTATACTAGAATCGAACGATTTATCGGAAAAAATTGTCTTTACAGGGATTTATCTTCTTTATTTAGTCTTAGTTTTTGTTAAAGTGTTCAAATCAAGAAAACAATAAAACCAGCCAATTTGGCTGGTTATTCTTATTGAAAATCTTTTAAGAGCTTGTCTTTGTAGTAGTTAAAGAAGGATTTTTTTCCGATAATACTAATGGTTTTTCCCTGTAAGCCGTATTTTAGCTTAGAGCTGTCTTTTTCAGTAACCTCTGCAGTTGCTGTGACTTTAAAGAAATTCCCGTTTTTTGTTTGGGTAGCAGAGCTAGCAATTTTACTAATTTTTCCGCTAACAACGATGGCGTGATTACTAATCTTTTCAAGAGTTAGACGCACACACTGTCCTTTTTTCAGTTGGCTAACATGGGTTGAATCAACGTAGTATGAAATGGCAACTTTTTTGGTTTTAACAATATCAGGATAAATTTCTGCAATTTGGCTTCCTTGAGGAAGAAGAGTTTTCCCTTCAAATTCATCAGAAACATGTAAAATCCCATTTTCTTTAGCTTTTAGGACAGTATCAGATTTTGACAGGCTTGTTTGATCAAGCTGCGCTTGTAAGCTTTCTTTTTCCTGAGTTACTTGAGCTAGCTGTGTTTCAGCTTGGGTCAGTTCTTGCTGGCGTAGACTTTCAATTTGGCTAGCTGCACTGGTGTCGTAACTGCCAGTTGAGTAATTTGAAGCAGCTTGCGTTTGTAGGCTTGAAATAGAAGAATTAATGCTATCAATGTGCCCTTGGAGGTCAGCTATAAACTGATTTTTAAGGCTTTCTTTGCTGCTAGTAGCAGCATCGCTAGGAAGAGCTTGGAGTTGGCTTAAATAGCTGTTCAGAGTGGCTGTGTACGGATTACCACCAGAAACACTTGTTTGATTGTTTTGAATGGCATCTTTGACTTCTAGGTATTGGCTAGCTTGTGTTTGAAGTTCACTGATTTGTTTGTTAACCGCAGCGTTAGCTCGATTGACCCCTGCTTCTTGTTTGGCAACCGAATCATTAGCCTGAGAAACTTGAGCCGTAATGGTTTTACTTTGGCTAAGAAAACGATCGATAGTTGCAGCACAGCCAAATTCATCATCACCTGAAAAAAGATTTTTATTCTGATTGAGGCTATCTTTTAGTGTGTTTAAGTCATTTTGCTGACGCTCATCTCGCTCGATTTGGGTCTGAATAGCTTTAATTTGACTTTCTTCTAATTTATCCGAGTACTGGATAAGCAAATCTCCTTTTTTAACCGTTTTGTTTTCGCTCAAGTGATTAACAAGAACGGTGTTATTGCTAGTAGATTGCACGACATCGATAATTTTTGTAGGACGAAGACTACCAATAGAAGTGACAGTGATTTCTTTTTTTCCAATGAGAGAAAATAGCAATAAAAAAAGCACGAAAGCTGTCATTGGAAGAACCAAGAGTGTCGCAAAATTATGGTAACGTCTGTGGTAGAATTCAGCCGATTGAAATAATTTAGGGTTCATGATTCCTCCTTATTCTTGAAATAGCTGAGCGTAAAAGCCAGGATTTTGCATGAGTTGCTCGTGATGACCTTGTTCGATAATTTGTCCTTTATCTAGGACGATGACACGGTCAGTTTGCTTGGCAATGCTTAAACGGTGAGCAACAAAGATAATGGTTTTGTCTTTTAAAGCTAACAAATTGTGGATAACACGTTTTTCGGTCAGAACATCAAGACCACTTGTTGCTTCATCTAGGATTAAGACGGGTGACTTAGTCAGAAGTGCTCTGGCAATAGCTAATCGCTGTTTTTGACCGCCAGATAAACCAGCCCCATCTGATAACTCAGTATGGTAAGCCATTGGCATAGCTTCAATGTCAGCACGAATCTCAGCGATTTCACAGGCTTTGATAATGTCTTCTTGAGTAATCGCATCAGAAGCACCTAAAGTGAGATTATCAAGGATACTTCCAGAAAAGACATAAGATTGTTGTGGAAGGTAGTTGATGTGTTGGCGAAGAACTTTTTTATCAATAGTTTTATAGTCATAGCCTCCCAAGGTGATTTGACCTTGATTTGGACTATAAAAGTTCACCATCATTTTAGCTAAAGTTGTTTTCCCAGAACCACTGACGCCGACGAGACTAACCTTTTCACCTTCCTTGATATGAAGTTTAATGTGACTAAGAGTATTGTGTCCAAAGCCATATTTATAAGAAACATCATCAAAGACAAGGTCACCTTTGAGAAACTCTTGATTATCAATCACTTGCTTGTTATCAAATTCAGAAGATACCAAGTAAACTTCGTTAAGTCGCTTGTTAGCCACTTTCGCTGACTGTAACTTAGTTTGCAAGTTAATAATGTTTTCCATTGGTTTTGTGAAGTAAGATAAAAGGGTGTTATAGGTAATCAATTGCCCAACAGAAATTTTCCCTGTCATAACGAGACGTGAGCCGTACCAGAGAATAGCCACATTTAAAATCAGCTGCGCCCCTTGTTTAAGCGAGGCTTGCATTGCTTCGTATTTATTAAGTGTGAAACTTTTATCCAAGTATTCCACGAATTCGCTATCGATATTGCGATAACGTGTCTCTTCGCTAGTTAGTGATTTAATGGTTTCAATCCCGTTGATATCTTCAATAATGGCAGAGCTGACCATAGAATTAGCTTGCATGACGTCATGATTCATTCGTTCAAAAGGCTTCATAAAAGCAAAGATAATGACGGCATAAACAGGCAAAGCAATTAAGGTTATCAAGAAGAGTTTCGCATTTTGCAAAATTAAAACACTGCCAACGATGAAAAGGATACTCACATCGAGAAAAAGCGATAAGATTGTTGAAGCAAGCGCGTCGATAATAGAATTGGCGTCGGTAAAGCGGGAAATTACTTCCCCAGTTCGCCTTGTCGCAAAAAAGGACATAGGCAATTCAAAAATATGACGAATATAAGATAAAATGACATCAATCGTCAAACGTTGACTGAGCACAACTAACAAATACTGTTGTGAGAAGCTCATAATCTGTTGCATGATGTAAGTCACGACCAAGCCGATTGAGACAATTCCAAGGGTCGATTGCAGTTGGTTAGGAATATAATCATCTAAGATTCCTTGTAGATAATAAGAACCAACAATATTAATCAAGGTAACAAGTAGGCTAGCAAGGATTATATATGTTAGTAGTGCTTTTTGCTTAAAAATAATCGGTAAGAAACTCATCAAGCCATTTTTCTTATCCTTATGTGGTTTATAGCTAGCTGCAGGAGCTAGAAAGATCGTAACCCCTGTCCATTCTTTGGCAAAATCTGCTTTAGTCATTTTTGTAACTCCCACACTTGGGTCAGGATCACCGATGATTAGATAATCTTTTTTAGCCTTATAGATGACATAATAGTGTTGTAGTTTTCCTTGCTTATTCACATGGACAATGCAAGGATACGGGATATCATCCATCTCAAAAAGTACCATATCAGCTTTTACAGCGCGTGTTTCAAAGCCAATCTTTTTGGCTGCCTCGACGATTCCAAGAGCAGTTGTTCCTTCTTTATTCGTCTTAGCCAGTTCCCTCAAGTGAGCAAGCGAAAAGTGTGAGCCGTAGTGTTTAGCAACTGATGCCAAAGCAGCTACCCCACAATCTCGCATATCAATCTGACTAACGTATTTGTATTTCCTCATAAAACCATTCCTTCTAAAACAGAGTCAAAAAATATTATGCCACAAAAAGCTAGCTTGTAACACCCCAAGTCATAAACGGTCGCTTTTTCGTCGTAAAAGGTCATTTGCTTACATCGATTTTACCGTTCGCGATTGAATTTTAACCATTTATGACATTTACATTCACAAATAAAATTCTATGCTAAACTAAAATTGTCAGTTGCAACGACAAAATAAAAAGGAAAATGGAGAAGAAAACATGAAAAATTTGGAACAATTTGATGTAATGACATCAGCAGAACTTTCACACGTTGAAGGTGGGAAAAGTTTCTTTTATGATTTTGGATATTGGTATGGTAGTCATGCCAGCCTTTCTAATCTAGCTAATAACCTTGGACGTATGTTAAGAAGTTAATTGTGAGAAAGGATAAATTGATGAAAGAGAATCGTGAATATGTAATTTTAACTGACGAACAGTTGTCAGGTATTTCTGGTGGGAAAATAGGGTGGATTTCATTGGTAGACCCAGTGTATAATCTTGTATCTGGTTTGTACGATGGTTGGAAATCTAAGCACAAATAAAACTAAATATCATAATATATTTTTAGTTATTAATCTTATTGCTATTAACACACTTGTTAGTTTCTTGGCGCATTTCGATTTTAATATCTTTTTTAGTATTGTTTCTATAATAATTTTATTTTTATGGTTTTTTGTAATAGTAAATCCGTACTTTACAAAATTAAATTTGCCTGACAGAAGCGATTGGATAAAAGTTTTATTATTAGTCGTTATTAATGAAATTATTTTTTATGTGACAGTTAGTCAAATTCCAAATATTCAATTATCAAGAATTAGTGACTTCAAATTAAATGTGGCTTCTATGCTAATGGCTATTATTATTGGTCCTATAACAGAAGAGATATTTTTTAGAGGTATTATAGCTAACTGCTTTAAAAGTGAAATAATGAATATTATTGTAAGTTGTTTATTATTTGCCATTTTACATGGTAGTGTTAATCTAATAACTGTAGTTTTATATTTTGTTTTTGCGTTAAGTTCATTTTATTTATATAGGAAAAAAGGACATTTAATAGACTCAATTTTATTTCATATATTTTTTAATTTGAGTAGTATATTCTTTTCTATAGTTAATCAAATATAAAGGTTTAGGAGATTTTATGAGTATGAAAAAAATGGAACAATTTATCTCTCTTGATGAAGATTCTTTATCACAAATTAATGGAGGCGATGGATTTACTAGGGCTGCATATTTGTTAGGAAGACAAATTCGTGAAGTGAAAAAAGCTTTTTTTAATAAATTTTAAGTAGGAGATAAAGATGAAAAATATTGAAAAATTTCAAGTTTTAACTAGTGAGGAACTCGAATATACATCGGGTGGGAAGGCTTTTTCAAGTTTTGCTTATGAAAGTGTTCGAGTGGCATATTCTTTCCTTGATGGGTTAAATGGGAGAAAGTATAGAGGGAATTAGGAAATAGAATAATAAATTGAGGAGTACTTCAAGTAGTACTCCTTAGTTTGTTAAGGAGATTACTATGATTAAACAAATATATCAAATATTAATTGAAAGGTTAAAAATAGTATTTGTTTGTATTGCCTTTTTTCTATTACATGTATTAATTCAAGTACCAGCAGCATCAGCTATACCAGATCTTGGTAAAAATACTGCCATAATAATTTTTATTAGGATAATATTGATATTGGCGGTTATCCCCATCGCAATATTACTTCGAAACTATCTTAATTATTTTTCAAAGGGGACTGAAATTTTTTCCTCTATTCAGGATGTGACAATTAGAAAAAAAGATATTCAAGTAATTATTGAGATAGCGGTGGTTGATTTGATTACCACAGCTGGATATATTGCTATTAACGGCATGCCTGAAGATAAAACATTATGTAAAATTTTATTAGATAATCCATTGATTTTAGTTTTAAGTATTTTAACTATGGGATTTACACAACCATTTTTAGAAGAATTTTTGTATAGAGGAATTCTTTTAGGAGGGCTGAGGCATTATTCTAAGGTGTTGGCTGTAATAGTTAGTAGCTTTGTTTTTAGTTATATTCATGTATATGATTACCATGAAGTGATCAATCTTCAATTAATTGGTGGATTAATTTATGGACTTACTTTTTTAAAAACGAATAAATTATACCCTTCCATTATCTTACACTCGATGCATAACTTAATTATTTTAGTATTAGTGTTATGGCATGGTTAAGTGGTTTCAAAGTAAGTTGGTGTAAGTCATCAAGCTATTTCAAAATGCCAGATTGATTTATCTTATTTACCGTTCGCGACTGAATTTTAACCGTTTATGACATTAACGTTTATCAATTAAAATTTATGCTAAACTAAGAATTGTCAGTTGTAATGACAAAATAAAAAGTAAAATTGGAAAGAAAACATGACAAATTGGAGAACTGTTCTAAAAAATATACTGTTTTTAGCATTGGGAGCGAAGGCAGTATTATCGATGGATGGTATGTTAGTAAAAGGAGTTCTCGTTTTTTTCACAATGTTTATATTGTATGATATTAATAAAGTAAATTAGTTTTTATGTGTTATTCTATTTTTGTTATTTTATATTGTGTTATTTTGGCAATAATTGCTATTGATGGCTTTAGTATCAAGAAGAGTAGAAAAACGTCTACTTATGTTTGTTTTTTGATTTTTTATTCTTTAACTCAAAAAGAAGGTACTACGACTCCATTGTCAATAGTTTGTTTACTTGTTTTGATGTTGATCTATTATGAAAATAGGGATATTAACTGATAACAATTTAATTGAAGTAATTTATTAGGTATTACTATTATGATAGGTGAAGCTGATAGTTTATTCTGTCAGCTTTTTTAGTTCTAAATGCCGTTTACGACGAAAAATTAACTGTTTACGACATAGGTGTTTTTTTCCTAAAATTTCCTTTATAATAGAAAATGTTAGTCTTTAAGATAATCAAAAGAATAGTTTAGGTAGGGAGAGGTTTATGTTAGATATTTTTATCCTTGAGGATAATATCACGCAACAATTTCGAATCGAACGTCAGATTGAGACGATTATGGAAAGGAACCACTGGGAGTATCAGCGTTTAGAGGCTTTTGCGGCATCTAAGGATATTATAAAAAAGGCAGATGGGCAGGGAAATCACCAGGTTTTCTTTCTTGATTTAGAAATCAAAGGGGATGAAAAGCAAGGATTAGATGTTGCTAGATCTATTCGTGAAAAAGATCCGACAGCCATTATTGTCTTTGTGACAACCCATTCTGAGTTTATGCTTCTAACTTATCAATCACTAGTTGGTGCGATTGATTTTATTGATAAAAATATGAATGATGAAGCCTTTGGAGGGCGCATTGAATTGTGCTTGAAAGAGGCATTGAAATATCAAACTGGTAGTTTTGGTGAGAATTCTTACCTGTTTGAAACAGCAAAAGCAAGAATCCGTGTGGCTTATGATGATATTTTATATTTTGAAACATCGCCAACCGTGCACCGTGTGATTTTACACACTAAAACAGGTCAAACAGAGTTTTATGGCACAATTGCTGAGGTAGCCAAATCAGATAAACGTTTGTTGAAATGTCACCGCTCATTCGTGATTAATGTTAATAATGTCACTGAATTTGATAAAAGCACCCGAACAGCTTATTTCGAAAACGGCTCTTACTGCCAAGTCTCAAGAGACAAAGTCAAAAAACTGATGGCAGAAATGAGGTGATGGGATGGTAAAAGCAATTTTAATTTTTTATGCTTCACAACTTACTTATTATCCTGTTATCATGACAATTTTTGCGAATGTAAGAGGAGAAAAACTAAACTTACGAGAAATTATAACAATATCATTGTCATTTTTTGTTATTGATATTACACCGTTTCCTACCATTATAGGGAGAATCCTAATATTATTTTTAATATCTTACTTTAGTAGAAAAGATTTTCCGTTATCTTTGCATATGTTTAATGGTAGTTTCCCGTGGGTTATTGATAGCATCATTATTAGGACTATTAGTTTTTTTGTTCTTCCAATATTTGGGCTAGATTATATTGTCCTAAGTAAAAATAATATTTTATTTATTTTTGTGCAGCTTTCTGTTTTATTGGTTTACCTTCTAATTATCAAAATATCAAAAATCAATTTTCAAACTTTTATTGAGATTAGTGAAATTAAATCATTGCGTAAAAAGTTAGTCTTTACAGATGTTACGATGATTTTTTACTATGTTGTGATTGAATCTTTAACTGCAGTAGAGTTTAAAAGAAAAATTCCAACTTTGATATACCGAGAATGGCTAGTATTTCTGTATTTTTTATTTTTTATTCTTATGATTATTTACATGAGCCGTTCTTATCAAAATAGACTTGAAAAAGAGATTGCTAGTGCCCGCGAGCAAGAATTAAGATATTTATCAGCTTACAGCAAGAAAGTTGAAGGTTTGTACGAGGAGTTACGTGCCTTTCGTCATGATTATGCTAATATCTTAGTCAGCTTAAAAGAGGGAATTGATCAAGATGATATGGGGCTGGTTCGAAAAATCTACGATTCTGTCCTGGAAGATTCGGCAGATTTTATTCGAAATAGCAAGTTTAACATTGGGCGCCTGGCTAATCTTGAGGACGATGCTATAAAGAGTCTCTTATCAGCTAAATTTTTAGAAGCAGAAGCCAATCATATTGAAGTAAATTTAGAGGTTAAGGATAAGATTGGAGTACCCGATATTCCGCTACTAGATTATATTCGCTTGCTTGCTATTTTATGTGATAATGCCATTGAAGCAGCGCTTGAAGCAGAAAATCCAGCTATTACAATTGCGTGTTTTTATCAAGATGATGACTATGTGCTAATTGTAGATAATACGACTAAGGAAGAAAGTGTCCCAGTTAATTTGATTTATCAAAAAGATTATTCAAGTAAAGGACATGGACGAGGTATTGGTCTTACAACGATTCATCAGATGATGCGAAAATATTCCAATCTTTCTGTTCAAACAAATAGTAAAAATTACCATTTCAGCCAAACTATTCGTATTAAAAAGGCATTCGATTGAAAAATCGAATGCTTTTTGGTTACGTTTGATTTTTAGGTTTATTAATAGCTTTGAACCAATCAATAACACCAGTAAGTAGAGGATTACCATTTCCTCCAACTATCTTCTCCAAATCAGAATCAGTCAATTCTTTGACTGATTCTAACTCTGACATTTTCCATTCTGTCATAACTGTTTTACCTCCAGTCGAAGATTATTTTATCAGAAAAATGCTTTAATAGCTTCTTGATGTCCTAAGAGGTTAAAAAACATTCCTAAAATGTCTATTTTTTGTTTATATTGAAAAATATCAGTTTATGACTAAGGTGTTTTTTTATACAATTTCTTTTATAATAGAGATTGTTGATTTTTAGATAATCAAGAGAATGGTTTAGGTAAGGAGAGATTTATGATAGGTATATTTATTCTTGAGAAGAATACCACACAAGGATTTCGTGTAGAACATCAATTTGAAATGATTTTGAGCAAAATGAGGTGATGGGATGATAAATGCATATTTAATTGATTATATTTTGGAAGCATTCTATTACCCTGTTATTATGATAATCTATGCAAATGTTAGAGGAGTTAAGTTAAAGCTATGGGAAATCATAGTAATTTCATTATCATTTCTAATTATTGATTTTACCTGGTTTTATACGATTATTTTGAGATTTTGTATTTTGGCTTATTTGTCCTATGAGAGGGACAAGGAGCTTCCTTTATCATTGCATATTTTTTACGCTAGTTTTCCGTGGGTTACAGAAAGTGTTTTTAAGAGGTTAGTGGGATTCTTCATACTTCCTATTTTTGGTTTAGAATATACGGCTTTGGATAATAAACTCATCTATATTGTTGTTGAAGCTTCAGCTGTTTTTCTCTATTTTACTTTATTGAAACTATCAAAAATTAATTTTCAAACTTTTATTGAATTGAGTGAGATAAAGAACCTACGAAAAAAGCTTGTTTTCACAGATATAACAATGATGTTTTATTATGTCCTGATAGAATTTTTAACAGGTATGGAAGTCTATGGCGGTGTTAATAATTTAATCTATCGACAATGGCTAGTAGTTATTTACTTCATCTTCTTTATCTTAATGCTATTTTACATGAACCGTTCTTATCAAAATAGACTTGAAAAAGAGATTGCTAGCGCCCGTGAGCAAGAATTAAGATATTTATCAGCTTACAGTAAGAAGGTTGAAGGTTTGTATGAAGAGTTACGTGCCTTTCGTCATGATTATGCTAATATTTTGGTCAGCTTAAAAGAGGGAATTGATCGAAAGGATATCGGAATGATTCAGAAAATCTATGAATCCGTTCTGGAGGACTCGTCTGGTTTTATTCAAAGTAGCAAGTTTAATATTGGGCGTCTGGCGAATATCAAGGATGATGCCATAAAAAGTCTTTTGTCAGCTAAATTTTTAGAAGCTGAGGCCAATCATATTGAAGTTGATTTGGAAGTAAAGGAAAAAATCGGGGCGCCTGATATTCCACTGTTAGATTACATTCGTTTATTGGCTATTTTGTGTGATAATGCCATCGAAGCGGCATTGGAAGCAGAGCATCCTGCGATAACCATTGCATGTTTTTACCAAGATGATGACTATGTGTTAATTGTAGATAATACGACTAAAGAGGAGCGAGTTCCTGTTGATTTGATTTATCAAAAAGATTATTCAAGTAAAGGACATGGTCGAGGTATTGGTCTTACAACGATTCATCAGATGATGCGAAAATATCCAAATCTCACGGTTGAAACGGATAGTGTAGCTCATCATTTCTGTCAGACGATACGTATTAAAAATACGCTAAACTAGAGATTGTAATAATGAGAAGACTGAATCTTACAGGATTCGGTCTTTTTGTTTTATGATGAGTAAATTTCTGAAACGATGATTTTTACCGTTTACGACGAAAAAACGACTGTTTGCGACTTGCTCCGTTTTAGTGATGAAAAAAGGGTATAATATAGCTGAGAAATGAAAAAGAAAATCGGTACGACATCTAGCTTGGTAACAAGTGGATTTTTGGCCCTTCATTAAAACTAGAAAGAATGAGATATGCTTAAGACATTATTTTCAAAATACAAAATTACCATTACAGTCATTGGATTTGCTTTATTAATCATTGCTTATCCAATCATTTTTGAACATGTCTATTCAACTGGGCGAGATTTTGGCCTAAGTCTAGTAAATGCTTTAATGCCATAGGAGGAATTTTTATGGGAAAATTAGTCAAGGAAGATTTGTTAAATGACGTTTATAACCTTGTTTTATCTGTTGATATCAAAGAAGAAGAGCGTCAAGTTTTACTGAAGTTTAAAAATGCTGTAGAAAATGGCAAAGATTTTGACAAAGCTGTTGTGAGCCTTGCATCTGATTTACGCCAGATTGGCATTGCAAATGTTTCTAAAAAAGAAAAAATGTCTTCAAGTGTCAACGACTTTTACAAAAAAATCTCTAGTCATGGATTGTTTGAAGGAAATCTTGCGCGTGGATTAGCTGCAACTGGGGTTATTTTTCATTGAAATTGAGTGGGAAAAGGAGAATTTTAGATGGCAAAATTAAAATGGTTTTCAGGTGGAAAAGAAAGAAGAGAGGAAGCTATCCGAATTATTGAGGAGTTGCTTCTTGATTTACAAACAAATGATTCTGCTACAAGTGTGAAAAAAACATTGACACATTATCTTAATGAATTTAAAACAAACGGAACATCATTTCCTTTTCTTATGAATCGCATGAGTTTAGAATTAACAGATGTCGTTTTACATAGCAAAGTTTCCTTTACCCCAAAACAATCTGAAAAATTTAAAGAACTTAGAAAATTAATGGAAATTAGAATCTACTAGGTAACATCAATTGATACAACAAATAAAAGGCTTTAGGGCCTTTTTATTTTTTATAAAAATAACTATACCCAATATTAATGCAACGTGATACAATTAAAAAAGTCACAATTTTTAAGATTAAAATCTTTAGATAGTAAATAATAAATGAGAATAGGGAGAAGTAAGTGAGCATTTTAGCTGAGTGTCTAGCCTTTTTAGCAAACTTGTTGAGTCTAATAATATTTGGAATTCTATTTCAAGAAATCACCAAAAATAAATTGAGTGTGATCGAATGGGTGATGTATGGAGTAGTGTTTCATCTATGTTTAAGTACCTTCAATGTATTAACTCTTCATTTTTCGAAGATGTTAATGGTTTTTGGAAAAGATATAGCATTACTTTTTAGTTTAATGTATTTATCTTATCGGCATAAGCCAAAATTAAACGTTAGGTATCATCTTTTTTATGCTTTATATCCGATTATTGTTTTTACCGTTCTTCAAAGAATCTACGGCTATTTTTTGTATGAGTTTTTAGACATTAAAATATCACCATTTCAGTCAATGTCAGTAGTGATGCTTTCAGTATTACTTGTTCCACCGATACTTTATTATTTGTTATCCAAATGGTTGAATATTGATATTTCAAATGTCAGAAAGACCTTGAAAAATTACTTAAAGGCTAAAACTATAACAGTAATTAATTGTTTAATGTTGTTTTATTATTTTGGTTTTGATCTTTTACCATTAGTAGCGCCTTTTAATAGTGTTGTGGCTAAAAGAATTCATGAATGTGGTTCATTTATTTATTTTATTCTTCTCTTTATCTTCCTCTTTTACCTCAATTTCCGTCATGGGCAAGAGCAGAAAAATGAATTGCTTCGCAATCAGGAGATGGAGCTTGCAGCACTTGAAAATTATAGCAAGCACGTGGAAAGTTTATATCAAGAAGTTCGCAGTTTTCGTCATGACTACGCTAATGTCTTAATGAGTTTGAAGGTTGGAATTGACCAAGGAAATCTGGATGACATCAAGAAAATTTACGAGGAAATCACAGCCGATTCAACGAAACTGGTCAAGAATAATAAATTTGACTTGACTCGTTTGGCTAACATCACAGACAGCGGCGTCAAAAGTCTCATGTCAGCCAAATTCTTGCAAGCTGAAAATCAGGGCATCGAGATTAGCCTAGAAGTTGCCGAAAAAATGGGAACTCCAAAGATTCCATTGATTTCCTATATTCGAATTTT
>NZ_FNXZ01000004.1:0-129137 GCF_900108865.1 Streptococcus sp. 45
TAGCTCGAGGACTTATCCAAAAAAGAAACGAGTCAATATTGACAGCGAGTCGGTTTCTTGTTAGAATATATAGGTATTCAATTTTGATTGGATAATCAATCATAGTTAAGTGACGATAGCCTAGGAGATACACCTGTTCCCATGCCGAACACAGAAGTTAAGCCCTAGCACGCCTGATGTAGTTGGGGGTTGCCCCCTGTTAGATATGGTAGTCGCTTAGCATTTATCCGCCATAGCTCAGTTGGTAGTAGCGCATGACTGTTAATCATGATGTCGTAGGTTCGAGTCCTACTGGCGGAGTTTAAAAGCGGTAGACGGAGAGCAACTCAGATGAGTTGCTTTTTTTTGTGCATCAATCTGAAAATATAGTATTTTAAAAATAGTTTTCCTGAAAATATGATGTTTTTCATAGAAGGAGACTATTATGGTGTGTTCTTTTCAGAATATTTGTTATAATAGATGTAATATTTTAAAAGGAATGTTTAATGGTTATTATTGAAAAGGCACCTGCTAAGATTAATTTAGGCTTGGATATTGTTGGGAAAAGGCCTGATGGTTATCATGATTTATCAATGGTTATGGTTAGTGTTGATTTGAATGACTATATCACAGTATCTGAGATTTCTGGTTCAGATATTATTGTTGAGTCTAATAATCACAAGATGCCTTTAAATGCTAAAAATGATGTTTTTAAGGCAGCTCAGCTCATTAAGGATAGATATGGCATCAAGTCTGGTGTTAAGATTGAACTGGAGAAATCTATCCCTATCTGTGCTGGTTTGGGCGGCGGGTCAACTGATGCTGCTGCCACTATCAGGGCTTTAAATAAGTTATGGCAACTTAAGTTATCTAAAGAAGAAATGATTGAGATTGGCTTTCAAGTGGGGAGTGATGTTCCTTATTGTTTGGGAGCTGGTTGTGCCTGCATTTCTGGTAAAGGTGAAATTGTTGAGTGTTTAAATACATCTTTGTCTGCTTGGGTTGTTTTGGTTAAGCCTGATTTTGGTGTTTCAACGCGCACGGTTTTTCCTGAGATTGATTGTGAGACAATTTCTCGTGTTGATATTGATTCTTTAAAGGAAGCTGTTTTAGCTAATAACTATGAACAGATTATTGCTCATATGGGGAATTCTTTAGAGGATATTACGATTAAGCGCAAGCCATTTATCCAAAAAATAAAAGATCGTATGATGAAGTGTGGGGCTGATGCTGCTTTAATGACAGGAAGTGGTCCGACAGTTTTTGGTTTGTGTCGCTCAGAGAAAAAAGCAGATCGTTTGGTTAATAGTATGCGAGGCTTCTGTAAAGAAGTTTACAAAGTACGGATATTGTGAAGAAAGGGAATCAGGTAATTGATTCTTCTTTTTCTTTTTGATATAATTAACTGGTTAATGAAGTGAGAGGAGTGTTGATAATGCAGCTAGAAAAACAAATTGATTGTCTAGTAAATGAAATTTTATTAAAAGCCGAAAATCAGCACGAGTTATTATTTGGTGCTTGTCAAAGTGGTGTCGAATTAACCAATACACAAGAACATATTCTGATGCTCTTATCGCAAGAACGCTTGACTAATTCAGCCTTGGCAAAACGTTTGAATATTAGCCAAGCAGCTGTTACGAAAGCTATTAAGTGTTTGGTCAAAGAGGGAATGCTTGCTCCTGTGAAAAATAAGGATGATGCCCGTGTGACTTATTTTGAATTGACTGAGCTTGCTAAACCTGTCGCAGATGAACATACTCACCACCATCATGCGACATTGTCAGTGTATAAAAAAATGATTGATGATTTTTCAGATGAAGAACAGTCTGTTATTTCAAGATTTTTGACTGCTTTTTCAGATGAGCTAGAAGGGTGTAAATGAGATATATTACTGTAGAAGATTTATCTTTCCAATATGATAGTGAGCCAGTATTGGAAGGAATTAATTACCATTTAGATAGTGGTGAGTTTGTTACTTTAACTGGTGAAAATGGAGCAGCAAAATCAACTTTGGTTAAGGCGACGCTTGGTATTTTGACACCAAAGAGTGGTCAAGTGACAATCTCTAAAATAAATAAAGATGGCAAGAAGCTCCGTATTGCCTATTTGCCACAGCAGATTGCTAGTTTTAATGCTGGTTTTCCGTCAACGGTTCATGAATTCGTCCGTTCTGGTCGATACCCTAGAAATGGTTGGTTTCGTCGTTTAACAAAGCACGACGAAGAACACGTTAAGGTTAGTCTAGAATCAGTTGGTATGTGGGAAAATCGTAATAAGCGCATTGGGAGCTTATCTGGAGGTCAAAAACAACGTATTGTGATTGCGCGTATTTTTGCTTCAGATCCTGATATTTTTATTTTAGATGAACCAACAACTGGTATGGATGCTGGAACAACTGAAAGGTTTTACGAATTGATGCACCACAGTGCACATACGCATGGAAAATCTGTTTTGATGATTACGCATGATCCAGATGAGGTGAAACGTTATGCTGATCGTAATATTCACCTGGTTCGTAGTCAAAAGACACCTTGGCATTGCTTCGATCTTCATGCTTTAACAAAGAAAGGAGCTAAGAATGCTGACTGAGATTTTTTCATATGATTTTATGCAACGCGCCATTATGGCAGTAGTTGCGATTAGTATTTTTGCTCCGATTTTGGGAATTTTCCTAATCCTACGTCATCAGAGTTTGATGAGTGATACGCTAAGCCACGTTTCTTTGGCTGGTGTTGCTCTTGGTATTTTACTTGGAAAATCAACAACCTGGTCAACGGTCATTGTGGTAACTATCGCTGCGGTTGTTTTAGAATATTTGCAGACGGTTTATAAGCACTATATTGAAATTTCTACGGCAATTCTGATGTCGCTTGGTTTGGCGGTTGCTTTGATTGTGACAAGTAAGTCAGAGAATGCTGGTAGTGTGAATTTGGAACAGTATTTATTCGGTTCGATTGTGACGATTAATATGGGTCAAGTCATTGCTTTGTTTGTGATTGCAGTTATTGTTTTGATTTTGACTTTATTATTTATCAGGCCGATGTATGTTCTGACATTTGACGAGGAGACAGCTTTTGTTGATGGCTTGCCAGTTCGTTTGATGTCATTGTTGTTCAATATTGTGACTGGGATTGCAATAGCTTTGACGATTCCGGCAGCAGGAGCTCTGCTGGTGTCAACGATTATGGTTTTACCAGCAAGTATCGCTATGAGGCTTGGGAAAAACTTTAGATCAGTGATTTTCATTGGTGTTTTAGTTGGTTTTATTGGAATGGTAACTGGTATTATCACATCGTATTATTGGGAAACACCAGCAAGCGCAACGATTACAATTATCTTTGTGGCAATTTTCCTTTTGGTGAATTTGTTTAATGTGGTAAGTCGTCGTAATAGTTAAAAAAGAGAGAAAGTTCCTCTCTTTTTTTGATGGCATAAAAAAACAGATGCTTTAAGCATCTGTTAATGATTTTAAATTAGTAAGTCAATACGAAGTATTTTTTCTTACCGCGGCGGATAACAGTAAGTTCGTTATCAATTTTATCGTCATCAGAAAGTGTGTAGTCCAAATCTTGAACACGTTCACCGTTGATGTAGATAGCACCATTTTGAACGTCTTCACGTGCTTGACGTTTTGATGGTGAGATTTTAGCAGCAACAAGCATTTCAACGATGTTGCGGTTATCATCGTCTGAAACAGCGTAGTTAGGAACGTTGTTTAGACCTTGTTTTAATTCTTTTGCTGAAAGGCTCTTGATATTTCCAGCGAAAAGTTGTTCAGTGATTTTTAGAGCTTCTTTGTAAGCTTCTTCACCGTGAACAAGTGTAACAACTTCACGTGCTAGGACTTTTTGTGCCAAACGTTCGTGACGTGCAGCGTTAAATTCTTTTTCGATTTCAGCGATTTCATCTAGTGAAAGGAATGTGAAGATTTTCAAGAAGCGAACAGCATCGTCGTCCATAACGTTGAGCCAGAATTGGTACATTTCGTATGGAGATGTTTTGTCAGCATCAAGCCAAACAGCATTTCCTTCAGATTTACCGAATTTTTTACCTGTAGCGTCAGTGATAAGTGGCACTGTCATCACGTGGCCAGTTTTATCAGCTTTACGACGAAGAAGTTCTGTACCAGCAGTCATATTACCCCATTGGTCAGAACCACCAATTTGCAAAGTAACGTTGTATTTATCGTTTAATTCGTAGAAGTCGTAACCTTGCATGATTTGGTAGGCAAACTCAGTGTATGAGATACCTGTTTCAATACGTTTTTTAACTGATTCTTTACTCATCATTGCATTGACAGTAAAGTATTTACCGACATCACGTAGGAAGTCGATGAAGCTAATGTTACCAAACCAGTCATAGTTGTTAACCATAACGGCTTTGTTGTCGCCATTTTCGAAATCAAGGAAACGTGACAATTGATTTTGAATTTTAACAACCCATCCATCAACAGTTTCTTTTGTTTGAAGACTGCGTTCAGCGTCTTTAAATGATGGGTCACCGATAAGTCCTGTAGCTCCTCCAACAAGAGCATATGGTTTATGTCCTGCCATTTGAAGGCGACGTGATGTTAGAATGGCAACCAAGTGACCAAGGTGAAGACTATCAGCTGTAGGATCATAACCAGTATAATAGGATACTTGCCCTTCTGTTAATGCTTTGACAAGGGCTTCTTCATCAGTTGTTTGAAAAACTAAGCCACGTTCTTTGAGTTCTTCGAATATGTTCACGAGCTTTCTCCTTACTTAAAATTTTGAGGGTGATATTTGTGTCTTCTAGCTGTGCTAGATTTTCCCTCAATGATATTGTAGTTTACAGGCTATTATATCAAAAAGCGGTGCCTCTATGCAAGCTTTATCAAAGTTTGGTATAATATTATCGAGGTATTAGAATGAGTAAGAGAAATAAAAATAAGAAAAAAGCAGATCGTCAGAAGCTTGGCTTACTTGATTTTGGATCAGTCTTTTTGAGGACAGTTAAGTTGTTAACCGACTTTTTTTATATCATTGTCATCTTGTTTGGCATGTTGGGAGTCGGTCTAGCTTTTGGTTATCTTGCTAGTCAGATAGATGCGGTTAAAATTCCTGATAAGGAGAGCTTGGTCAGTCAGGTGACTTCCTTGACGCGCGTGTCACAGATGTCTTATTCTGATGGCAGTTCGATTGCTGCCATTGATACGGACTTGCTACGTACACCAGTTGCTAGCGAAGCTATTTCAGAAAATATGAAACATGCCATTGTAGCAACTGAGGATGAAAATTTTGAGGGGCACGATGGTGTGGTTCCTAAGGCGGTTTTCCGTGCGACTTTAGGTTCTGTTCTTGGTTTAGGTGAAACTAGTGGTGGGTCAACGTTGACGCAACAATTAATCAAGCAACAGGTCTTAGGTGACGATCCAACATTTAAACGTAAATCACGTGAAATTATCTATGCGTTGGCTTTGGAACGTTATTTGAATAAAGATGAGATTTTGACCGATTATCTGAATGTGTCACCTTTTGGACGTAACAATAAGGGTGAAAATATTGCTGGGATTGAAGAGGCGGCTCAAGGAATCTTTGGGGTGTCTGCAAGTGATTTGACGATTCCACAAGCTGCATTTTTAGCTGGTTTGCCACAAAGTCCAATTGTTTACTCGCCTTATACAGCTGCTGGTCAGCTAAAAGATGCGGAAAATATGGCTTATGGTCTTTCTCGTCAACAAGATGTTCTTTACAACATGTACCGCGCAGGCTATTTGACAAAAGATGAGTACAATGAGTATAAGTCATACGATGTTAGTCAAGACTTTATTCAACCAGCATCTGCAACGACAAGTTCTCACGATTTCCTTTACTATTCTGTCTTAGAAGAAGCACAAGATATCATGTATGATTACTTGATTGAGAAAAATGGTGTTTCTGAACAAGAATTGAAAAACGATACAACAAAAGAATCTTACCGCAAATTAGCTTCTGAAACTTTGCAACAAGGTGGCTACACGGTCAAGACAACAATTGATAAGAATGTCTACAATGCCATGCAAAATGCTGTAGCGCAGCATGGTGGCACACTGGATCAAGGAAGTTCTCAACAAGTCGATGTCGGGAATGTCTTGATGGATAATTCTACTGGTGCGATTTTAGGATTTATCGGTGGCAGGGATTATTCAACCAACCAAAATAACCACGCTTTTGATACTGCGCGCTCACCAGGTTCAAGTATCAAACCGATTATCGCTTACGGTATTGCCATTGATCAAGGGCTTCTTGGCAGTGCAAGTATTCTTTCTAATTACCCAACGAATTTCTCAAGTGGTCAACCAATCATGCACGGTAACGACGTCGGAACTGGCATGATTAACCTTCAAGAAGCACTTAATACATCATGGAATATTCCAGCTTATTGGACTTATCAAATGTTGCTCAATCATAATGTTGATATTGAGTCTTACATGAAGAAAATGAATTATAGCGTTGACAACTACGCGATTGAAAGTCTGCCTTTAGGTGGTGGTATTGAAACAACTGTTCTTCAACAAGTAAATGCTTATCAAATGATTTCAAACGGTGGTGTTTACATGAAAGGATACTTGGTTGATAGCATTACTGATAATAAAGGTAATGTCATTTACCAACACAAGGCAAATCCAGTTCGTGTCTTCTCAGAAGCAACAGCTAGTATTTTGAACCAGTTATTGAAAGATGTTGTTAAAGGTGGCGCAACTACTGAGTTCTACAAAGATTTACAAGCTTTGAATGGTCAAGCAGCGCAAGCAGATTGGTCAGGAAAAACAGGTACAACCGACAATTATACGGATGTTTGGTTGATGCTTTCAACACCAAAAGTAACTTTAGGTGGTTGGGCAGGTAATGATGATAATACTTCTCTAGACTCAATGGCTGGTTACAAATACAACGCTCAGTATATGGCTGATTTGGTTAATAGCATTTATAATGCTAATGCGAATACATTTGGAACAGACAAATACAACTTGTCTTCAAATGTGATTAAGTCAACGGTTCTAAAAGCAACTGGTTTGCAGCCTGGTACGGTAACGGTAAATGGTCGCTCGCTTAATGTTAGCGGCGAGACAACAACAAGTTATTGGGCTAAGACTGGCGCTGGTAATATGACCTATAAATTTGCTATCGGTGGAACAGATAGTGACTACACGAAAGCATGGGATGCATTGCTTCATAATCCGGCAATTAAAACCAACAGCAGTAACTAAAAATACTTGCAAAAATTGAAAAAATAAGGTATAATACTAATAACTATTTGTCGTCTGCTTTAGTTGAAATATTGTCCAACTAAGGTTTGCAGCAGTTAAATCACACTTTTTATGGTCAGATTTAGCTGCTCTTTTTGTGCCTAATTTTAGAAAAAATGCGGTTTGTAACCTATATTTAAAGTTTCTAAAAATTCACATCAACGACACACTTGGCGGGGTGTTTTAAGCATCCTAACTATAAAGGTCAAAATGAAAAAGTAATGATTGTTCTCGTCGTATGAAGAGAATTGTGGTTATGATGGAGTTTATAGACCTCTGTATTTTAATGAAGGAGTAAAAAACTTGGCAGGACATGAAGTTCAGTACGGGAAACACCGTACACGTCGTAGCTTTTCAAGAATCAAGGAAGTTCTTGATTTACCTAACTTGATTGAAATTCAAACGGATTCTTTTAAAGACTTCTTGGATAACGGATTAAGAGAAGTTTTTGAAGATGTACTTCCAATTACAAACTTTACGGATACTATGGAACTTGAATTTGTTGGTTACGAATTGAAAGAGCCTAAGTATACGCTTGAAGAAGCTCGTATCCACGATGCATCTTACTCAGCACCTATTTTTGTAACCTTCCGTTTGATTAACAAAGAAACAGGAGAAATCAAAACTCAAGAAGTTTTCTTCGGTGATTTCCCAATTATGACTGAAATGGGTACATTCATCATCAATGGTGGTGAACGTATTATCGTTTCTCAGTTGGTTCGTTCTCCTGGTGTTTATTTCAACGATAAAGTTGATAAAAACGGTAAAGTTGGTTACGGTTCAACTGTAATCCCTAACCGTGGAGCATGGCTTGAATTAGAAACAGATTCAAAAGACATTGCTTACACACGTATCGACCGTACACGTAAAATTCCATTTACAACACTTGTACGTGCTCTTGGTTTCTCAGGTGATGATGAAATCATGGATATCTTCGGTGACAGCGAACTTGTTCGTAACACTATCGAAAAAGATATTCACAAAAACCCAGCAGATTCACGTACTGACGAAGCACTTAAAGAAATTTACGAACGTCTTCGTCCAGGTGAACCAAAAACAGCTGATAGCTCACGTAGCTTGCTTGTAGCTCGTTTCTTTGACCCACGTCGTTATGACTTGGCAGCTGTTGGTCGTTACAAAATCAACAAAAAACTTAACATCAAGACTCGTCTCTTGAACCAAACAATTGCTGAAAACTTGGTTGATGCTGAAACAGGTGAAATCCTTGTTGAAGCTGGTACAGTAATGACACGTGACGTTATCGATTCAATTGCTGATCAATTGGATGGTGACCTTAACAAATTTGTTTACACACCAAACGATTACGCTGTTGTCACTGAACCTGTTGTTCTTCAAAAATTCAAAGTTGTATCACCAGTTGATCCAGACCGCGTTGTTACAATCGTTGGTAATGCAAATCCTGATGATAAAGCACGTGCGCTTACACCAGCTGATATCTTGGCTGAAATGTCATACTTCCTTAACCTTGCTGAAGGTCTAGGTAAAGTTGATGATATCGACCACTTGGGTAACCGTCGTATCCGTGCCGTTGGTGAATTGCTTGCTAACCAATTCCGTATTGGTCTTGCTCGTATGGAACGTAACGTTCGCGAACGTATGTCAGTACAAGATAACGAAGTGTTGACACCACAACAAATCATCAACATCCGTCCTGTAACTGCAGCCGTTAAAGAATTCTTCGGTTCTTCTCAATTGTCACAGTTCATGGACCAACACAACCCACTTTCTGAGTTGTCTCACAAACGTCGTTTGTCAGCCTTAGGACCTGGTGGTTTGACTCGTGACCGTGCTGGTTATGAAGTTCGTGACGTGCACTACACTCACTATGGTCGTATGTGTCCGATTGAAACTCCTGAAGGACCTAACATCGGTTTGATCAATAACTTGTCTACATACGGACACCTTAACAAATATGGTTTCATCCAAACACCATATCGTAAAGTTGACCGCGCTACAGGTGTGGTTACAAACGAAATCGTTTGGTTGACTGCCGATGAAGAAGATGAATATACAGTAGCACAGGCTAACTCAAAACTTAACGAAGATGGAACATTTGCTGAAGACATCGTTATGGGTCGTCACCAAGGTAATAACCAAGAGTTCCCATCAAACATCGTTGACTTCGTTGACGTTTCACCTAAACAAGTAGTTGCCGTTGCGACAGCATGTATTCCTTTCCTTGAAAATGATGACTCTAACCGTGCCCTCATGGGTGCCAACATGCAACGTCAAGCGGTGCCATTGATTGATCCACACGCACCATATGTTGGTACTGGTATGGAATATCAAGCAGCCCACGACTCAGGTGCTGCCGTCATCGCTAAACACGATGGACGAGTTGTCTTCTCTGACGCTGAAAAAGTTGAAGTTCGTCGTGAAGATGGTTCACTTGATGTTTACCACATCACTAAATTCCGTCGTTCTAACTCAGGTACAGCTTATAACCAACACACACTTGTTAAAGTTGGCGATATCGTTGAAAAAGGTGACTTCATCGCTGATGGTCCTTCAATGGAAAAAGGTGAAATGGCCCTTGGTCAAAACCCAATCGTCGCTTACATGACTTGGGATGGTTATAACTATGAAGATGCCATCATCTTGAGTGAACGTCTTGTTAAAGAAGATGTTTATACATCAGTTCACTTGGAAGAATTTGAATCAGAAACACGTGATACTAAGTTAGGCCCTGAAGAAATCACTCGCGAAATTCCAAACGTTGGTGAAGAAGCCCTTAAAGACCTTGACGAAATGGGTATCATCCGTATTGGTGCTGAAGTTAAAGAAGGTGACATCCTTGTAGGTAAAGTAACACCTAAAGGTGAAAAAGACCTTTCTGCTGAAGAACGTCTTCTTCACGCAATCTTCGGTGATAAATCTCGTGAAGTTCGTGATACATCACTTCGTGTACCACACGGTGGAGATGGTGTCGTTCGTGACGTTAAAATCTTTACACGTGCAAACGGTGATGAATTGCAATCAGGTGTTAACATGCTCGTTCGTGTTTACATCGCACAAAAACGTAAAATCAAAGTCGGAGATAAAATGGCCGGTCGTCACGGTAACAAAGGGGTTGTTTCTCGTGTTGTTCCAGTTGAAGACATGCCTTACCTTCCAGACGGAACTCCAGTCGATATCATGTTGAACCCACTTGGGGTGCCATCTCGTATGAACATCGGACAAGTTATGGAACTTCACCTTGGTATGGCTGCTCGTAACCTTGGTATCCACATTGCAACACCAGTCTTCGACGGGGCAACTTCAGAAGATCTTTGGGATACTGTTAACGAAGCTGGTATGGCTAGCGACGCTAAGACAGTTCTTTACGATGGACGTACTGGTGAACCATTTGATAACCGTGTGTCAGTTGGTGTCATGTACATGATCAAACTTCACCACATGGTTGATGATAAACTTCACGCACGTTCAGTTGGTCCTTACTCACTCGTTACACAACAACCTCTTGGTGGTAAAGCACAATTTGGTGGACAACGTTTTGGTGAAATGGAAGTTTGGGCTTTGGAAGCTTACGGTGCATCAAACGTCCTTCAAGAAATCTTGACTTACAAGTCAGATGATGTGACTGGTCGTCTTAAAGCTTATGAAGCCATCACTAAAGGTAAACCAATTCCAAAACCAGGTGTGCCAGAATCATTCCGAGTTCTTGTTAAAGAATTGCAATCACTTGGTCTTGACATGCGCGTGCTTGACGAAGATGACAACGAAGTTGAACTTCGTGACCTTGATGAAGGTGAAGATGACGACGTAATGCACGTTGATGATCTTGAAAAAGCTCGTCAAAAACAAGAAACAGAAGAAGCTGAAAAAGCTGAAGTTTCTGCAGAAGAAAAATAATAATAGGAAAGAACAATTTGGGCATAAGAGTTGCAAGTAAATCTTGCTTCTCTTGGTCGGATTGTTTGGATAAGTCCTATAACGATAAATGATGTCTTACAGTCAATGATTTGTAAGTCATGACAGTTAGAAAGTAGCTCAGCTATTTTCAAAAGTACAATAAAGAAAGGTAAAACTAGTGGTTGACGTAAATCGTTTTAAAAGTATGCAAATCACATTAGCCTCACCAAGTAAGGTCCGTTCATGGTCTTATGGTGAAGTTAAAAAACCTGAAACAATCAACTATCGTACGCTCAAACCAGAACGTGAAGGTCTTTTTGATGAAGTTATCTTCGGACCTACAAAAGACTGGGAATGTGCTTGTGGTAAATATAAACGTATTCGTTATAAAGGAATTGTTTGTGACCGCTGTGGTGTTGAAGTAACACGTGCTAAAGTTCGTCGTGAACGTATGGGTCACATCGAATTGAAAGCTCCAGTATCACACATTTGGTACTTCAAAGGTATTCCATCACGTATGGGACTTACTTTGGACATGAGCCCACGTGCACTTGAAGAAGTTATCTACTTCGCAGCTTACGTGGTTATCGATCCAAAAGATACTCCGCTTGAACCAAAATCACTTTTGACAGAACGCGAATACCGTGAAAAAATCCAAGAATATGGACAAGGTTCATTCGTAGCGAAAATGGGTGCGGAAGCTATCCAAGATCTTCTTAAACGCGTTGATTTGAAATCTGAAATCGCTGAACTTAAAGAAGAATTGAAAACAGCAACTGGTCAAAAACGTATCAAAGCTGTTCGTCGTTTGGATGTTCTTGATGCCTTCTACAAATCTGGTAACAAACCAGAATGGATGGTACTTAACATCTTGCCAGTTATTCCACCAGATCTTCGTCCAATGGTTCAATTGGATGGTGGACGTTTCGCTGCATCTGACTTGAACGACCTTTACCGTCGTGTTATCAATCGTAACAACCGTTTGGCTCGTTTGCTTGAATTGAATGCCCCTGGTATCATCGTACAAAACGAAAAACGTATGTTGCAAGAAGCTGTTGATGCACTTATCGATAACGGTCGTCGTGGTCGTCCAATTACAGGTCCTGGTAGCCGTCCTCTTAAATCTTTGAGCCACATGCTTAAAGGTAAACAAGGTCGTTTCCGTCAAAACTTGCTTGGTAAACGTGTTGACTTCTCTGGACGTTCAGTTATCGCCGTTGGTCCAACACTTAAAATGTATCAATGTGGTGTGCCACGTGAAATGGCTATCGAATTGTTCAAACCATTCGTAATGCGTGAAATCGTTGCTCGTGATTACGCTGGTAACGTTAAAGCTGCTAAACGTATGGTTGAACGTGGAGATGAACGTATTTGGGATATTCTTGAAGAAGTTATCAAAGAACACCCAGTACTTCTTAACCGCGCACCGACTCTTCACCGTTTGGGTATCCAAGCCTTTGAACCAGTCCTTATCGATGGTAAAGCACTTCGTCTTCACCCACTTGTTTGTGAAGCCTACAATGCCGACTTCGATGGTGACCAAATGGCCATCCACGTACCACTTTCTGAAGAAGCTCAAGCAGAAGCACGTCTTCTTATGCTTGCCGCAGAACACATCCTTAACCCTAAAGATGGTAAACCAGTCGTAACACCATCTCAAGATATGGTTCTTGGTAACTACTACCTAACTATGGAAGAACCAGGTCGTGAAGGTGAAGGAATGATCTTCAAAGACCGTGATGAAGCAGTTATGGCATACCGTAACGGTTATGTTCACTTGCACACACGTGTTGGTATCACAGTTGATAGCATGCCAAACAAACCATGGACTGATGAACAAAAACACAAAATCATGGTTACAACTGTTGGTAAGATCCTCTTTAACGACATCATGCCTGATGATCTACCTTACCTTCAAGAACCAAACAATGCTAACTTGACTGAAAAAACTCCAGATAAATACTTCTTGGCACCTGGTCAAGATATCCACACTGTTATTGACAGCTTGGACATCAACGTTCCATTCAAGAAGAAAAATCTTGGTAACATTATCGCGGAAATCTTTAAACGTTTCCGTACAACAGAAACATCAGCCTTCCTTGACCGCTTGAAAGACCTTGGTTACTACCATTCAACTCTTGCTGGTTTGACAGTGGGTATCGCCGATATCCCAGTTATCGATAACAAACAAGAAATTATCGATGCAGCCCACACGAAAGTTGAACAAATTAACAAAGCCTTCCGTCGTGGTTTGATGACTGATGATGACCGTTATGTTGCTGTTACAACAACATGGCGTGAAGCTAAAGAAGAACTTGAACAACGTCTGATTGAAACACAAGATCCTAAGAACCCTATCGTTATGATGATGGACTCAGGAGCTCGTGGTAACATCTCTAACTTCTCACAACTTGCCGGTATGCGTGGTTTGATGGCTGCTCCGAACGGACGTATCATGGAATTGCCTATCTTGTCTAACTTCCGTGAAGGTTTGTCTGTCTTGGAAATGTTCTTCTCAACTCACGGTGCTCGTAAAGGTATGACCGATACAGCCCTTAAGACTGCCGACTCTGGTTACCTTACTCGTCGTTTGGTTGACGTTGCCCAAGATGTTATCATTCGTGAAGACGATTGTGGAACTGACCGTGGTCTTGTCATCCGTGCTATCACTGATGGTAAAGAAGTTACAGAAACTCTTGAAGAACGTCTTGTTGGTCGTTACACTAAGAAATCTGTTAAACACCCTGAAACTGGCGAAGTTATCGTTGGTCCAGACGTATTGATTACTGAAGATATGGCAGCTGAAATTGTTAAAGCTGGTGTTGAAGAAGTAACAATCCGTTCAGTATTTACATGTAACACTCGTCATGGTGTATGTCGTCACTGTTATGGTGTCAACCTTGCTACAGGTGATGCGGTTGAAGTTGGTGAAGCAGTTGGTACAATTGCCGCTCAATCTATCGGTGAACCTGGTACACAGCTTACAATGCGTACCTTCCACACGGGTGGTGTTGCGTCAAATACCGATATCACACAAGGTCTTCCTCGTATCCAAGAAATCTTTGAAGCTCGTAACCCTAAAGGGGAAGCAGTTATCACTGAAGTTAAAGGTACTGTTGTTGACATCGAAGAAGATGCTTCTACACGTACTAAGAAAGTTTACGTTCAAGGTAAGACTGGTATGGGTGAATACGTGGTACCATTCACAGCTCGTATGAAAGTAGCTGTTGGTGACGAAGTTCACCGTGGTGCTCCACTTACTGAAGGTTCTATCCAACCTAAACGTCTCCTTGAAGTTCGTGATACATTATCAGTTGAAACTTACCTTCTTGCCGAAGTACAAAAAGTATACCGTAGCCAAGGGGTAGAAATCGGTGATAAACACGTCGAAGTAATGGTTCGTCAAATGCTTCGTAAAGTTCGTATCATGGATCCTGGTGATACAGATCTTCTTCCAGGTACACTTATGGATATCGCAGACTTCACAGATGCTAACAAAGATGTTGTTATCTCTGGTGGTATTCCTGCAACTGCACGTCCAGTACTTATGGGTATTACTAAAGCTTCGCTTGAAACTAACTCATTCTTGTCAGCTGCATCATTCCAAGAAACAACTCGTGTTCTTACAGATGCTGCTATCCGTGGTAAAAAAGATCACCTTCTTGGTCTTAAAGAAAATGTTATCATCGGTAAAATCATTCCAGCTGGTACAGGTATGGCACGTTACCGTAACCTTGAACCACAAGCTGTTAATGAACTTGAAACAAGTGAAGAAGCAGAAGTTGAAGCAACTGCAACAACAGACGCTGAATAATCTGATTTCACATTTGAGTTTAATAAATGAAAAGGCCTGAGTTTATCTCAGGCCTTTTTGTTGAGCTGTTTTAGATGATAATGGTTATAAATAAGCAAATATATTTTAAAATAGCTTTAATTCTTATATAATAAAGACCATAAGGAAGTGAAAAAATGTATCAAGTAATCAAAATGTTTGGGGACTGGGAACCCTGGTGGTTTTTGGATGATTGGCAGGATGATATCATCGAAGAACAAACTTTTGAATACTTTGAAGAAGCTGTGTCATTTTACAAATCAGAATGGCAATCGTTAAGAATGAACCTGCCGAGTTGTAAGTGCCATGATAATTTTCAAGCTGCTTTCTGGGATCAAACCGAAAAACGCTGGTGTGAAAATTGTGGTGATTATTTGCAGCAATATCATTCTCTTTTAATCTTAAAGGATGGGCAAGAATTGACTAAAGAGCATTTTGCTTATCATTTTAATGTTCGAAATGACGAACCAAGCCCCAGACCTCAAAGTTGTAAATTTAAACCTTAATCATGGAAGTTTTCCATGGTTTTTTTCTTTTTTTGAGATTTTTTTACGAATATAAAAGTGAGGAGGTCAACATGATTCAGGAAAAAGCAAAGCAGCTGATTAAGGATGCTGTTGAAAAGAATGCGCAAGATATTTACATTGTTCCTAAGAAGGAGCGCTATGAAATTTATCAACGTGTTGGTGATGAACGTCAGTTTATTCAGGAGCTTGCTAGTGATGAGATGACAAGTGTGATTAGTCACTTTAAATTTGTGGCTGGGATGAATGTTGGTGAGAAGCGTCGTAGTCAGCTAGGCTCTTGTGATTATGAATTTGCTGAGGGTGAAGAGATTTCGCTGCGTTTATCCACTGTTGGAGATTATCGCGGGCGTGAGAGCCTGGTCATTAGACTTCTTTATTCAGGACGTCATGATTTGCAATATTGGTTCGATGGGATGAAAAATATTCTAGAAGCGATTGATAGTCGAGGTCTTTATCTTTTTTCCGGGCCGGTAGGGAGTGGAAAGACCACTCTCATGTATCAATTGGTTCGTGAAAAGTTCCCCGATAAGCAAGTTATTACGATAGAAGACCCTGTTGAGATTAAGCAAGACAATATGTTGCAGCTGCAGCTTAATGATGAGATTGGCATGACTTATGATAATCTTATCAAGCTCTCGCTTCGTCATAGACCTGATATTTTGATTATTGGTGAGATTCGTGATAGTGAGACAGCGCGTGCGGTTATTAGAGCTAGTCTAACAGGTGTGCTCGTCTTTTCAACCATTCATGCGAAAAGTATTCCAGGTGTTTATGCTAGGTTACTGGAGTTGGGAGTTAGTAGACAAGAGCTTGAAAATAGTTTACGAGCGATCATTTATCAGCGATTAATTGGCGGTGGAGGTGTTGTGGATTTTGCCAAAGGAGATTTTGAACAGTATCCCCCAACAAGGTGGAATGAGCAAATTGAAAGCCTTGCTAGGGACGGACATATTAGCCTTGAGGAAGCAAAAATCGAAAAAATTGCCCTTTAAAAAACAGCAGAAGGTGATTCAATTATTTAACAATCTCTTTAACAGTGGCTTTAATTTAACAGAAATTGTTTCTTTTTTGAGACGAAGTCAATTGTTGGCAGAAGTTTATGTGGATAGTATGCAAGAATCTTTGCTAAGCGGGGCAAGTTTGGCAGATATGATGGCTAAATTAGGCTTTTCAGATACAATTGTCACTCAGATTGCTTTGGCAGATGTTCATGGAAATTGTCAGCAGAGTTTGTTAAAAATTGATGGCTACTTGGCCAGTATGTCAGTTGTTCGAAAGAAATTGATTGAAGTGGCGACTTATCCTTTGATTTTGCTCAGCTTTTTAATTCTGATTATGTTGGGCTTGAAAAATTATTTGCTGCCGCAGTTGGAAAATCAAAATTTTGCGACTCAGATTATCAGCCATTTTCCTATGATTTTTTTAGGTGGCTTTGCTCTTTTAGCTTTAGGAATTCTGCTTGGGGTTCTGTATGCCAAGCGCTTATCGCCAATTTATCTGTATAGTCAGTTGAGTCGTTTGCCAATTTTTGGGCGGTACGTGCGTCTTTATTTGACCGCCTATTATGCGCGTGAGTGGGGAAATCTTATCGGGCAAGGTATTGAGCTTATGGAGATTGTAGAGCTCATGCAGCGGCAAAAATCACGCCTTTTTCAGGAAATTGGAAAAGACATGCAGGAAGCTTTATTGTCAGGTCAATCTTTTCATCAGAAAGTGCTGGATTACCCTTTCTTTTTGCGTGAACTTAGCTTGATGATTGAGTACGGTGAAGTCAAATCAAAATTAGGGCGTGAACTGGATATTTACGCAGAGGAAACTTGGCAGAATTTCTTTAGTCAATTGACACAGGCAACGCAGCTGATTCAGCCTTTGGTCTTTGTCTTTGTTGCTTTAATCATCGTTTTAATTTATGTGGCAATGCTTTTGCCAATGTATCAAAATATGGGAGGAAATTTTTAATGAAAAAAATCTGGAAAAAACTACGTAAAAAGTCTGTGGAAGCTTTCACACTTGTGGAGATGTTGATTGTTTTGCTAATCATTGGTGTCTTAATGCTGTTATTTGTGCCAAACTTGAGCAATCAAAAGGATGTTGTGCATGAAAAAGGAGATGCTGCTGTTGTCAAAGTTGTCGACAGCCAGAAGGAACTTTACGAAGTCAAAACAGGTAAAGAAGCAACTATTAAAGATTTGGTGAAAGAAGGATTTATTTCACAGGAACAAGCTCAAACCTACAATGAAGCTAAAAAACAAAACCCTTAGAGCCTTTACCCTTATCGAAAGTTTATTGACCTTAGCAATTTCTTGTTTCATGGTCATCATGCTATCAGGTTCGGTCAATCATATTTTTCAATCGGTCGATGAAACTCTGTTCTTTCTTTCCTTTGAAAATCTTTATCGTGACACACAAAAATTGGCCAGTATTAAGCAGGAAAGTCAAACTTTGCAGATATCGCAAGATGCGATTTCAAATGGGATCACTAGTGTTAAGATTCCCAAAACTGTATCGGTTGACAAGAATTATCAGCTCGTTTTTGATAAAGATGGGGGCAATTCGTCTCTTACCAAGATACAGTTTCATACAGAAACCCAGGCAATCGATTATCAATTGTACATAGGAAGTGGTAACTATAAAAAAACAGAAACTAAAAGCTTATATACTCCTTGAGGGCTTGGTAGCTCTTGCTTTATTAGCAACGATTACCAGTCTGGTCTTAGGAGAAATGGACCGTAGTCGCACTCAAATGCAAGAGAGTTTGCATCAGCAAGAAGTACTTAATGTGGCGACCATGGCCGTTCAAACAGGACAAGATCATTTGGCCATTAATGGGGTTGAGGTGCGTATGGTTAAGCATGATAAGGAGATTTCCATTTATGATGGGAAAAACGAGGTGCTGCATGTCACGAAAAATTAGGTTAAGAGCCTTTACCCTTTTAGAAAGTTTGGTGGCTTTGCTGATTATTTCAGGTTCTATATTGGTTTATCAAGGATTGACCCAAAGCATTTCAAGCAATGTCCATTATTTATCGGCGAATCAAGAGGAGAAGTGGTTGCTGTTTTCTCAGCAGCTGCGTTCTGAGCTTGCTGGTTGTCAGTTGGATAAAGTTGCTGACAACAAACTCTATGTTAGTAAAGGTAATCAGCAATTGGCTTATGGCTTGTCTAAGGCTGATGATTTTCGAAAAACAAATGCCTCAGGTCAGGGGTATCAGCCCATGCTCTTTGGTGTGACGTCATCAAGCATTAGTCAGGATGGCAATAAGGTGATGATTAAATTGCAATTAGTCAGTGATATGGAGAGATGTTTTGTTTACACTTTTGAGACGACAAGTTAAAGCGGGAATTTTATTATATGCTTTGCTGATGGCAGCTATCTTTGCCCTGCTTTTGCAATTTTATTTGGGGCGCGTGGTTGCAAGTGAGCGTCAACATCAGGCACAATTAAAATCGGCTCAAGCTTACCTGATGGCAGAAATGAGTAAGAACTTGGCTGATGAAGAATCAGGACAATGCCAATTTGATAAAGGAACAGTGAGTTATCACTACAAAGACAAACTCTTAGTAGAGACCGTTACGTTAGATAGCAAAGAGGAGTTTCAATACACGTTTTATCTTCCTAAGAAAGAAAAACAAGCACTTGAAAAAGAAAGTCACTAGTGCTTTCTTTTCATTTTCAATATTTTTTGATATGATTAGTCTTGGAGGGGAAAATGAATTTTGAAAAAATCGAAACAGCTTATGGGCTGATTCTAGAAAATATACAGTTAATCGAAAATGAGTTGAAAACACACATTTACGATGCACTTATTGAACAAAACTCTTTTTATCTTGGTGCTGAAGGTGCCAATGAGACAGTAGCTGCCAATAATGAAAAACTACGCCAACTTGATTTAACTAAAGAAGAATGGCGTCGTGCTTTTCAGTTTATTTTCATTAAAGCTGCTCAAACAGAAGCACTTCAGGCAAACCACCAATTTACACCTGATGCTATTGGCTTTATCTTAATGTTCCTTATTGAGAATTTGACAGCCTCAAAAGAACTTGATATTTTAGAAATCGGTAGCGGAACAGGTAACCTTGCACAAACCTTGCTCAATAATTCATCTAAAGACTTGAATTACCTTGGAATTGAAGTTGATGATTTGTTGATTGACTTGTCAGCAAGTATTGCCGAAGTGATGGATTCTAAAGCTCAGTTCATTCAAGAAGATGCTGTGCGCCCACAGATTCTTAAGGAAAGTGATGTCATCATCAGTGACCTTCCAGTCGGCTTCTATCCGAATGATGAGATTGCAAAACGCTACAAAGTAGCAAGTAGTGATGAACACACTTATGCGCATCATTTGTTGATGGAACAATCTCTCAAATATCTCAAAAAAGATGGTATTGCTGTCTTTTTAGCACCGGTTAGTCTTTTGACAAGTAAACAAAGTGATTTGTTAAAGGCATGGTTGAAGGATTACGCTGATGTTATTGCGGTGATTACTTTACCAGAATCTATTTTCGGCAATGCGGCCAACGCTAAGTCAATTTTTGTCTTGAAGAAACAGGCTGAACATACTCCAGAAACATTTGTTTACCCGCTTGCTGACTTGCAAAGTCGCGAAGCTTTAACAGATTTTATTGAGAAATTTAAAAAATGGAATGTTGAAAATATGATTTTTTAAAATAGTTGTGCTAAAATAGAGATATATTATGAAAGCGCTTTAGAGGTAAATTTATGGCGAAAACTATTTCTATTAATGCAGGAAGCTCAAGTCTCAAGTGGCAATTGTACAAAATGCCTGAAGAGGAAGTTATTGCAAAAGGTTTGATTGAACGTATCGGCCTTGCAAACAGTGTTTCTACAGTGAAATTTAATGGTCAGAAGTATTCGGAAACGAAAGACATTCCAGACCATACAGCTGCTGTAAAAATCCTTCTTGATGACTTGATTTCGATGGACATTATTGCTAGTTATGATGAAATAACTGGTGTTGGTCACCGCGTGGTGGCTGGGGGTGATTATTTCAAAGAATCGGCCCTGGTAACAGATAAGGTGATTCAACAGGTTGAAGAATTGTCAATGCTAGCACCGCTTCATAATCCTGGAGCAGCTCTTGGGATTAAAGCGTTTAAAGAAATATTGCCTGATATTACGAGCGTTGTTGTTTTTGATACTGCCTTCCATATGACAATGCCTGAAGTAGCTTACCGTTATCCTATTGCTAATCGTTATTACACTGATTATAAGATTCGTAAATATGGAGCACACGGTACAAGTCATCAGTACGTTGCCCAAGAGGCAGCTAAGGTTTTAGGCAAACCTTTAGAAGACTTGAAATTGATTACTTGTCATATTGGTAATGGAGTCTCTATTACAGCCATTAAAGGTGGTAAATCTGTTGATACTTCAATGGGATTAACTCCACTTGGTGGTACAATGATGGGAACACGTTCAGGAAGTATTGATCCAGGTGTCATTACTTATCTTCTAGAATGTGAGCCAGCGATGGCTGATCCTAAAAAAATTCGTACCATCTTGAATCGTGATTCAGGTTTACTCGGTATTTCGGAAAAATCAAGTGACATGCGTGATATTTTAGCAGGAAAAGCAGAAGGTGATGGAAAATGCCAACTTGCTTATGATATGTATGTTGATCGCTTGAGAAAATATATTGGACAATACTTCGCCGTTTTAAACGGTGCGGATGCTATTGTCTTCACCGCTGGTATCGGTGAAAATTCTAGTGATGTTCGTGCGGATGTCATTTCTGGAATGACTTGGTTTGGTGTCGATGTTGACCCAGCTAAGAATGTTTCAGGTGCTTATGGTGTGATTTCAACAGATCAAGCTCGCGTGAAAGCAGTTGTTATTCCAACGGATGAAGAACTCGTAATTGCGCGTGATGTTGAACGTTTCAAACACCCTACTAATTAGTTATCAAAATATTATGATAAGACCAGAAAAGCTGACCTACGGGTCAGCTTTTTTGATGTTTTTATAAAAATGTAAAATAAACTTGACACAAAATGTAAAGTGTACTATACTTTAAATGTAAAGTTAACTTTACTAATGAGAACTCATTGGAGGGATAAATGGAAACAAGAATTCAAGAACTCCGAAAAGCAAATAAAGTTAGCCAAGCTGAGCTTGCTGAGGCACTTGGAGTTACCAGACAAACCATTATTTCCTTAGAAAAAGGACGCTATAATGCTTCTTTAGAATTAGCGCATAAAATTGCCAAATATTTTGGTATGACAATTGAGGAAATCTTTATTTTTGATGAAGCGTAAAGAGGAGATGTAGAAATGGAAAAGATTAGAGCTATAGTTGATAGGCAAGAAAGTAGAAAAGAAACTGGAATGTTCTTGTTATTTTTAGGAGAAAGTTTATTTGTTTTTAGCTACTTCATGAAGATGAGCGATTTTCTTCATGGTATGGGGCTTGGTATGAGTATGATATTAAATTTACTTGCAGTGATTTTTCTATCAACAAAGGGAGAGGAGTAAATGATGTTATTAAAAGCTGTTGCTAGCTGGAATCGTAAGAAGAGTTTGGAAGAGTATCGCCGATATTTACTAAGACTTTCCTACTTTATCTTAGCTTTGGCTGGCCTTAGTTTGGTGTTAGCTAGTTTGATAAGAGACAATGATTTTGCATCAGGATTAATGCTTGGTGGTGGCAGTGCTGGTCTTATTTTTGCTATTTACTATTGGCTGCTTTCTCGTCAGCCAAAACGTTTAAAAGCTGCTTACATTGCTCTTTATGATGAACGTAATCAGTATATTTTGCGAGTGACTGCTGTATCAACTTTGATTTTTATGTTTCTTGTAAATGTGATGTTGATTGCTTTGTATGCCTTCCTGGGCATTGCCTTTTCTTATGTTATTTTATTGATGATTTGGTTGTATTGTTTGCTTTTAGGATTTTTAGGCTTACGAATTATTTTTTCAAAGATTTTATAATGGGGGGAGATTCTTATGAAAAAATTGGTATCATTTTTTAAATATTTGGGGTTAGCGGTAGGTGTGATTTTCTTGGAACAATTGCCTATTGCTTTTCTAAGAAAAAATCAGCCTTTTTGGCAAACTTTTATGTTGATCCTAGCTTTTTTAGTGGTGACTTTAGTAACGATTTTGATTGCTAAGCGTTTAGGCTTTTTAAATCATGCTAGTCAGTTGTTGACGGGAGATGCTTGGAAGAGTATTTTTATGGGATTTTTGGTCATGGTTCCTGTGAGAATGCTTGGAGGCATTACTTTAGTTTTGGAGCATGGTACAAAGGCAAATACGCTGAATCAATCAGTTATCGAAAATCTTGGCATGTCACCAGCTTTGCTTTTTGTGATGACAGTTGTGGCAGCTCCGATTGTTGAAGAATTTGTTTTTCGTGGATTGATTGTCAAACAAGCCTTCCAATTTTCGAAACTTGGTGTTTTTGTCAGCAGTTTTCTTTTTGGAGCACTTCATATGCCGACAGATTTGGGCAGTTGGATTCTTTATGGTGGTATGGGATTAGTGTTAGCGATGATTTATCGAAAAACACAAAAACTAGAGTTTTCTATTGCTGTTCACGCTCTGAATAATTTTCTAGGCGTCCTTAGCATGATTTTATAAAAAAAGCGACTGAATTCAGTCGCTTTTTTTGGTGTATTACAAGGCTTTTGCTTTTGCGATTGTCGCATCAATACTTGAAACGACGCTTGCAGTTAAGCCAGTTTTTTCAAGGTCGAGAAGACCAGCGATAGTTGTTCCACCAGGACTTGAAATTTTATCAATCAAATCGTGTGGACTGTCAGAGCCTTGAAGAAGATTCTCAGCACTAGCAAGGACTGTTTGTGTCACGATGTCTAGTGATTTTTCCTTTGGAATACCGTATTTAACGCCAGCTTTGGCAAGTGCCTCGATAAAGAGGTAAATGTAAGCTGGACTTGATCCAGCAAGGGCTGTAAAGGTATCAAAATCTTTTTCAGGGATATCAAAGGTTGAACCAAAACTGTCAGTGATTTCTTTGGCAGTTGCTAGAAGTTCAGCAGAGACTTTGTCATTTGTACAAATAGCAGTCGTACTTTTCAAGATTTGTGCATTAAGGTTTGGCATAATGCGGATTAAGGGAAGGTTTGGATCTGTCAATTTGCCAAGGCGTTCAAGAGTGACACCAGCTGCCATTGAAAGAATGGGTTGGTGGAAGTGAAGTCCAGCAAGGACAGGTTCAAACATTTGTGGCTTGATGCCAAGGACAACCAAATCAGATTGGTCGATGAGTTCTTGGTGTGAAAGAGCTGCTTCAACTTCAAGTTGCTCTGCAATTTCGCGTGAGCGAGGAAGTGAAGAACCTGAAATGATGATATCGTGTGATGTTGCATTAAGTCCATTGATAATGGCAGTTGCCATTTTTCCGACTCCGATAAATCCGATTTTCATAGTAAGACAAAGGGGAAAGTACAAGAGAAATGTTTAATGACCTGAGTCCCCTAGCTCCTTTCTAGTATTTTTTGATGAGGTCAACAGTTGAGCGGTCTAGTTTTTTAACGATAGCTTGAATGAAGGCTTGGGCTTGCAAGAAGTCATCCATAGCATAAAGGCTTTGATGTGAGTGAATGTAACGCGCACAAACACCGATAGTTGTTGATGGGATACCACCATTTTTAAGGTGAGCAGCACCAGCGTCTGTACCACCTTTAGCAGCGTAGTATTGGTATTTGATACCAGCTTCTTCAGCAGTTGTGAGCAAGAAGTCACGCATATCTTTTAGCATTACGTGTCCTGGGTCGTAGAAACGGAAAAGTGTTCCATCACCAATTTTACCTTGGTTACCATAGATGTCTCCGGCTGGTGAACAGTCAACAGCAAAGAAAAGTTCTGGTTGGAATTTTGTAGCAGAAACATGCGCTCCGCGAAGACCAACTTCTTCTTGGACGTTAGCACCAGCGATAAGGGTATTATCAAGTTTTTGACCTTTAAGGCTTTCAAGTAATTCTGTTACCATAAGCACACCAAAGCGGTTGTCCCAAGCTTTAGAGATAACATTTTTTTGGTTTGCTGTGAGGATAGTTTCAGATTTTGGAACAATGATATCACCTGGAAGGATACCAAATGCTTCGGCTTCAGCTTTGTCTGTAAATCCTGCATCAAAAATGATGTCATCGATTTTTGGAAGAGAAGCAGAGCCATTTGCCCCGCGAAGGAAATGTGGTGGGACTGAGCCAGAAACAACTGGAATGGCAGAACCATCACGTGTGTAAAGAGTGAAACGTTGTGAGCTTAGAACTAGTGGATTCCAGCCACCGATGCCAACAGCACGCATTGTTCCATCAGCTTTGATGTCGCTGACCATGAAACCAACTTCGTCCATGTGTGCAGCCACCATGATGCGAGGGGCGTTTTCAGCGGCAGAATTTTTGATACCAAAAATACCACCAAGACCATCAGTTTGCACGTCATCAACAAGTGGAGTGATTTTTGAGCGAAGATAGTCACGAACACTGTGTTCGTATCCTGCGATACCATCAAGTTCAGTGACTTCTTTTATTTTTGAAAATAAATCTGACATAAAAACCTCGATTCTATGGTTTCTATTTTACCACGTTTTCTGACAATTTTTAGATTGAAATAACATTAAATATTTGGACCTTGGTATTATGTGCTGAAATATGCTAAAATAAAGCGTATGAGAAACAAAAAAAGAAGCTTACTGTCACGTTTTGGCCTTGTGGGAGTCGGCGGTATCATTGTTTTGGGAACAATCCTGAAAAAACAACGCGAAGAAAAGCGACAAGAACAGATTAAAAAAGCCATTCGTGATTATTTTAGTCAATTTGGTAGCATTTCGGTGCTCTATATGAATGCTTATGAATCTGATAAGGAGAGAACGACTGGAGGCCTTGTTTTTGAGGATGGTCGAACTTTCCAATTTGTTTACCAAAACGGTGAGATTAGCTACGAGGAGGAGAAAAATGATTAGTCCAAAATCTTATGAAGAAATGGCTAGCTATTTAGAAACTGATGGCAAAGTAGTCTTCTTTTTTACGGCAAATTGGTGCCCAGACTGCCAGTTTATTTACCCAGTCATGCCTGAAATTGAAGCAGAAAATCCAGAATTTACTTTTGTTCGTGTTGACCGCGATGATTTCATGGAAGTAGCCCAACGCTGGAATATTTTGGGTATTCCAAGTTTTGTAGTGACTGAGAATGGCAAAGAAATTGGTCGTTTAGTTAATAAATTAAGAAAAACCAAAGCAGAAATTAACAGCTTTTTAGCTGGATTGAAATAGGAGAGAAAATGATTTTTACGTACAACAAAGAACACGTCGGTGATGTCCTTATGGTGATTGTCAAAGATAGCAAAGGTGCTAAACTTGACTACGAACGCAAAGGCAATGTCTCACGTGTTTTCCTTGAAAAAAATGGTGAAACAGTTGCTTGGAATATTTTTGAAGTATCAAGTCTAATTGCAATTGACGGTGTTGGACAAGTGACTTTGTCTGATGAAGATGTTGCTAAGCTTAACGATGAATTGACAAAAGAAGGCTTTAGCGAACAATTGGAAAATGACCCTTCACCAAAATTTGTTGTTGGTCAAATCAAAGAAATGGTTGCTCACCCAGATAGTGACCACTTGAACATTTGCCAAGTGCAAATCTCAGATGACAAAACTGTTCAAATCGTTGCAGGTGCGCCAAATGCTGCGGTTGGTTTGAAAACAATCGTTGCTCTTCCAGGAGCTATGATGCCAAACGGAAGCCTTATCTTCCCAGGTGCCCTTCGTGGTGAAAAGAGCTTTGGTATGATGTGCTCACCTCGTGAATTAGCTCTTCCAAATGCTCCACAAAAACGTGGTATCATTGAACTTGATGACACAGCTGTTGTCGGTGAAGCCTTTAATCCAGAAAAACACTGGAAAGGATAACATAATAAAAAACGAGTTAGAATAATCTAGCTCGTTTTAGTTTTTTCGTAAAGTAAGGTGTTGTAGAAAAGCGATGTCTTTATAGGGCTTTTGATTAGCGACAGCTAATTCCATTTTTGTTAAACGTTCTAGCCAACCATCCTCAGTTTTGAATTCATTTGGCTGAAGGGCATAAAATGTTCGCAGACCTTGGTAATTTTCAAGAGCCAAGTTAGTTTTGTTGGTAAGCTCTTCAATACTGTAAGTTTCCCCACGTCCGAATGATGAACTATTGTAACTGTCTTTCCCATCTAAGAGATAAAATGCATCTTCAATATTATTGTTAAAAATGACTTGATGTAAGACTTTTCCAGTAAGATTGTGCTTAATTAAGGAAAGCTCACCATGTGGTTTTAAGAGGCGTTCAAATTCATTAAGGTATTTTTGATGTTGAGATTTGTCGATGTATTCAAAGACATTGTGGCAAATGATGACATCAAAGGATTGTTCTGGTAAGTTTTTAAGAATTTCTAAACTGCCATTAATTTTAGTGAATGTCTGTGTATCGTCGGCAAAAAGCATATCGGCATTTGGTTCAACGGCAGTAACGGTATTATTTTGTGATAAATATTCTGAGGTTGTTCCAAAACCAGCACCAAAATCAAGGATTTGTTTATCTTTGATGTGGTTGAGTTGTGCAAAAATCAAACGGTACATGATTTTTCCCCAAGGCTGATTCAGCATTTCTTTGTAGGCATTGATGTTGACTGTCATAAAATCTCCTAGCTTGTAAAATATATTTTATTTTAACAGAATATTTTGAAAAATTCTTTTTTAAAGTGGATTACCAAATTTTTTTCGAATAATAAGATAGGAGGTAATGATGTACAATAAAGTTATTATGATTGGGCGTTTGACGGCACAACCTGAGCTTGTGACAACGCCAAATGAGAAATCTGTTACACGTGTAACACTTGCCGTTAATCGACGCTTTAAATCACAAAATGGTGAACGTGAGGCTGACTTCATTTCACTGGTGGTTTGGGGACGTTTGGCAGAGACTCTTGTGTCTTACGCTGGTAAAGGAAGTTTGATTTCGGTTGATGGTGAACTTCGAACACGTAAGTATGAAAAAGATGGTCACACCAATTATGTGACAGAAGTGCTCTGCCATTCTTTCCAACTATTAGAAAGCCGTGCTCAACGTGCCATGCGAGAAAATAATGTGGCTAATGATTTGGCTGACCTTGTGTTGGAAGAGGAAGAATTACCCTTTTAATAGTGATGAAGTCCGTGTGTTTGCTCGGACTTTTTTATCAGAATAATGAAAGGAATGTTAGATTTTCTGGATATTATCGTCTTGTCAACTTTTTTTACTGAAATAATGAAAAAAACTCTTGGAAAGCCCTTTCAAAAATGCTATACTGGAGAAAATGTGTGGAGAAAGAGCAATGTTTAAAATTATTTTTAGTGATATTGATGGGACGCTCATCAATGACGCTTTAGAAGTTACTTATAAAACGCGTCAAGCTTTGAGAGATGCTGTCAATTCAGGCGTTTTATTTGTGCCAGTATCGGCGCGCATGCCTGAAGCAATCAAGCCAATCATCAAAGATTTTTTGCCTGAAGTACCAATGATTTCTTACAATGGTGCTTTTATTCAGGATGAATGTGGACAAGTGATTGATAGTTGTCCAATGAGCCCGCAGGCGGCGCAGGCTATTTGTCAGTACTTGGAAAAAGAAGTGGCAGATGTGGCTTGGAATGTTTACAGCGGTGAAAAATGGTTGTCGCAAAACCGCTTGAACAAATGGATTTCTCGTGAGGAACGTGTTGTTGGTCTGGTCTCACAAGAAGCAGACTTGGAGGCAATCGGTCATTTACCAGAAGTTCACAAATTGCTTTTAATGGGTGAGCCTGAGCGTATGCAAGTGCTGGAAGACAAGCTAAAAGAACTCTATCCAGGCTTATCAATCGCAAGATCTTTACCTTATTACATTGAAGTTATGGCAAGTGGCATCCAAAAAGGGCGTGCAGTCAGCCTATTAGCCAAACACTACGGTGTTGAGATGTCAGAGACCTTAGCTTTCGGTGATAATTTTAATGATTTGGATATGCTAGAAGCGGCTGGTGAAGCTTATGTCATGGCAAATGCTCCGCAAGAAGTTAAAGAGCGTATTGGTCATGTCACTGCCAACCACAATCATGACGGCATTGCTTTAATTCTAGAAAAATTTAAACTTGCTAGATAAAATGGATTCCTCTTTTTTCACGACTTTTCGCAATTCTCGCACCTAGTGTGGGAATTTTTTTAAATGACTTTTGCCACTTAGATTATTGAGATTTGTCACCTTGAGGAGATGACAAATGTCTGATGATAACGTTTTCTTTGTCTGGTATCCTTATCTTGTTGAATGTTTGAGACAGGAGGAAAAAAGGAATTATGAACAAAGAACATGAGACGAAGTGTGTGAATTGGTACATGCACAAAAGTGGGAAAAAATGGGTTTATGGTTGCAGTCTTTTAGTCTGTGGTCTTCTTTTGGGAGGTGTGACTGGTCTTGCTAAAGCTGATGAAGTGACTGTCCCAAACACTCAAACTGAAGTTGTCGCGAGTAGCCCTGAAGAGTCAGAAACTGACAATTCAAGTCAACCTTTAGAAGCTATGCCAGAAAACACTGTAAATCAAGGTGCTAAAGATACAAATCTAGCGCCTGAAGAAAATACAGTAGAGCCAGCTGACTCTCTTGCTCAACAAGAGTCATCAGATAATGCTCTAACAGAAGCTACTGATACACCGTCAGCTGAGACAACAGCGCCAGCAAGTAGCGACCAAACTCAGCAAGTAGCGACATCAGACTTAGCTACAGCTAACCAAGCTAATTCAAAAGCTGCTAAAAAACTTGTCGCTACCAATCTAACCCAACCCCCTCAAAGTGCTTATCACACCAATCTTCAAGGCTTAAGCTATGATGCCACTGTTTGGCAAGAAGGGGAAAATGGTCTTTACAGCAACGCCATCGGTAAAGGAGATAATTTCCTTTACTCAGATTCGACAGGGAAAAATTTTGTTTATCAGACAGACGTTACTTTCTTGCAAAATAGCGGAGCAGCTTCACTTGTTTTTCGTTCAAATAATGACGCAGCCAATTTCAAAGGCTATGTTGTCAATCTAGATGGCAACTCTCACAAGGTCAAATTCATGCGCTGGGGCGAAGCAAACTTGATTGATGAAAAAGAAATTGCAGCAAGCCCTGATAACAAATACGCTCTTAAAGTTGTCGCTTTGAATGGCAAAATTTCCTACTATGTCAACGGTATTCTTGTCGCAAATCTAGGAGATTACACGCTCCAACGTGATGACAGAGGTCAAACGACTTACATCCCTGATGGTCATTTTGGTTTGCTCAATTGGAATGGTGAGATGGTCTTTCAAAATACCTTCTACCGTGAATTAACTGATGAAGAGTTGCCAATTATTGATGATGTTACGGTGACTTCAAAAAATGGTCCTGTTGAAGCCAAAGGTCAATTCTTCCCAGAAGAAGCAGCTTATATTCAATACGTGTCAAACGATGCCTCGACTGTTGATTTGAGTTTTGTGGGTCATAATCCACAAGCTACCATTACGGTAACAGATGCTAATGGCAATGTTTATGCAAATGCTAGCGACATTCCAGTAGCAGTCGGAGTGAATTACCTCACTGTGACAAGTAGTTACACGACAGCAGATGGCTATACAGCGACAGCAACTTATCGTATCAATGTTCACCGTCGTCAACCAGCTTCGGTTTACTATAATGAAAATTTCCGCGACCAATATCATTATTCTGTCAAAGATGGCTGGGCAAATGACCCAAATGGTATGGTTTACTATGACGGTGTTTACCACATGTTCTATCAATTTTACGATGATACCAAATGGGGGCCAATGCACTGGGCACATGCGACAAGTACTGATTTGATTCATTGGACGGACCAACCGATTGCCTTTTACCCAGACTATAATGGAACCATGTTTTCAGGATGTATCGTAACTGATAGTAATAATACTAGTGGTTTATTTGACACTGATAAGGGTGGTTTAGTTGCCTTTATCACAGCAGATGGTGAAGGACAACGTATTAAACTTGCTTACAGTAAAGATGCTGGTAAGACTTGGCAAAAGGTAGATAAAGTTGTGGCTGACTGGGCAAATGATCCTTTGCAAAATCGTGATTTCCGCGATCCAAAGGTCTTTCGTTGGGAAGATAAGTGGTTCATGGTAGTGGCTGGTGGACCGCTCCGCATTTATTCATCAGATAATTTGCTTGATTGGTCAGTGGAATCAACTTATCCAGACATCCATACAGAATGTCCAGATCTTTATCCTATCCAAACAGAAGACGGAGCTGTCAAATGGGTACTTTCTCGTGGTGGCCGTTATTATAAAGTCGGTGATTTACAACAAGTTGGTGGACATTGGACATATACGCCTGATGAAACTTATAAGACGACAGATGGCATCATGAACTTTGGTAAAGATTCTTACGCTGCTCAAACTTACTTTACACAAGATTTTGGTACAAGTGCACACCCAACTATTCCAAAAATTGTTGAAGTGAATTGGATGAATACTTGGGAAGATTATGCTTTGCTTGTTGCTGATCATCTTGGCCAAAAATTTAATGGTACTTTCAACCTTAATTTGACGCTGGGTCTTGTCAAAGACGGCGACAAATACGTTCTCACTCAAACGCCGATTAAAGCTTATGAAAGTTTGCGTGATACAGAACATAAAGTTGAATACAAAGATGTAACGGTTGGCAGTGATAATAATCTCTTTAAGGACTTTTCTGGTGATACTTATGAAATTGTTGCTCACTTTAAACCAAGTGCAGGTACAACAAAAGTTGGTTTTAACCTTCGTGTCGGACCAGGTGAAGTAACTAAGGTTTATTATGATTTGCAGACGGGTAAAATCGTCATTGACCGCAGCCAGTCAGGAATTATCATTTCAGACAAGTTCAAAGAAATTGATAGTCAAGCGGTGACACGAAATGCTGACGGAAGTATCGACCTTCACCTCTTTGTTGACCGCGCTAGCGTTGAAGTCTTCACCAAAGGTGATACGGTAATTGGTGCGAACCAACTTTTCCCATCATCAACTAGTCTTGGTCTTTCTGTCCTTGTTGAAGGAGATGCAGCTACAGCTGATATTACTCTTTACCCATTGAAGAGCATTTGGCATGATAGTAATGCTGCCTGTGATGCTCCAAGTTCTGGTGATACAGGTAGTAATGCTGTTGCATCAGCACAATCAAGCGTGACTGGTCTCGTCAACGCTGTTAAAGAAGCAGTTGGTCTGGGACAAACTGTTTCGGCAGATACTGTGATAAAGACAAGCACAGCTCAATTACCACAAACGGGTGAAAAAGACAGTCACTTAGCTGGTCTAGGAATCTTATCACTGCTTGCTGCTGTAGGAGCTTTTGCAAGTAAATGCTTTAAGAAAAAAGAATTGTAAATTTAAGTAGGGAGTAAAACGGGAGGACGTTAAGTTCTCCCGTTTTATTGTTTGTTCTATGGAGGTAAATTGTCTATACATTTTAAACGTGTTATAATAAAACTACGTTTGAGTGTTGTTATTTTGTTAAGTAAAAGGTATAAGATGAAAAATCGAAAAATTTTAGGTATTGTGGTAAGCGCTTTTATAGCACTTTTTGCGATGCTTGGTATTTATTTCCATTATAAATTAGTGCCTTATAATGCTAATCGGGTCAAAATCGGGGCAACCTACATGACCATGAATAATGATTTTTATAAGGTTTTAAATAATGAAATTGATAAAATCGTTGAAGAAAAAAATGATATTCTCTACACCAGAGACCCAGCCTTGAATGTTGATAAGCAAGCGCAGCAGATTGAATCTTTTATTCAAAAAAAGGTTAATGTCATTATCATCAATCCCGTTGACGCTAATAGCAGTCGCTTAATCAAGGCATTGAAAAAAGCTAAAAAAGCAGGTATTAAAGTTGTGGTTGTGGACAGTCAGTTGTCTGATAATTCTTCTGTTGATACGACTATTGTCTCTGATAATTATCAAGCAGGTGTTTTGTGTGCTCAAAATTTGATGCAATCGCAAAGTAGCGCTAAAATCCTGCTACTTGAGCACCGTAGTGCGGTCTCAGCGGTAGATCGTATCAATGGTTTTTTAGATACGATTAAGGGACATGATGCCTATCAAGTGGTAGACCGTAAGGATTGTTTGGGTCAGACAGAACTCTCAATGCCGCAAGTTGAATCAGTGATTAATTCGGCGGAATCTTTTGATACGGTGATGGCACTTAATGACCAAGTGGCTATTGGTGCCCTAGCGGCGATTGAAAATATGGGCTTGACGGATACGGTGAAAATTTACGGTGTCGATGGTTCGCCAGATATGAAAACTCTTTTGGCAACAACATCATCAATTCAGGCAACCGTAGCTCAATCACCGATAACGATTGGCGAAAAGGCTATTCAAGCAGGTTATCAGCTGGACAAAGGAAAAAAAGTGGCTAAAGAGATTGTCATCCCAGTCAAATTTATGACTAGTGAGACGGTTTCTAATACAGATATCACGGGGTGGCAATGATGAAAGCTTTGAAGAATGTTGAATTGGCCAAACGTGCTTTGGTTGCCATTAATTTTTTAGCAGTGCTTTTTTATAGTACGGTTTATTTGTCAGCGACAAAATATATCATCGAAAATGGTTTTAGTCGGTCGTTGTTGGAAAAAATCAATATTATCCCAAGTTCACCTGAGCTGATTTTTTGGCTGTCTAATTTATTTTTCTTAGGACTGTTGGCTGTGATTTATATGCGTAATCGTGCTTTTGAAAAGCAAACTAGGGCACGTGATTGGTTTGCAGTTTTAGAAGTGATTTTACTTTTTGCTACCTTTTTTGCTCTGCAATTGTCTTATAATGGCTTGATTTTGATGGTTTTCATGGATATTTTCTTTTCTTACACGGATTTTTACACTTTTCGTGAAAAGAAATCATGGCTGCTTTTCATTTTAGCTAGTTTTGGGGCGCTTTTGCTATCGAATTATGATGTCTTGTCGCTTTTGGTGCGGACACCAGATTTAGATGTTTACATTAATTTCTTCCCAGCTAGTACACGCTTGATGGTTCTTTTTATTAAGAATTGCTTGGTATCGCTAAATATGATTGTCTTTATCATTTCTTTGATGATTTATATCATTTATTCGGTAACGGAAAATCATAAGATTGAAGAAGAGTTGTTAATGGCTTCGCAGGCTAACACGCGTTTGAAAGAATATGTTGCGGTGTCTGAAAAGATTACTGAGGACCGTGAACGTAGACGTATTGCGCGTGAAATTCATGACACCATAGGGCATGCTTTAACAGGTATTTCAGCAGGGATTGATGCTGTGACGGTTTTGATTGACCTTGATCCTGAGCATGCTAAGAAGCAATTAAAGAGTGTGTCAAACGTTGTTCGTGAGGGAATTGTCGACGTTAGACGCTCCCTTAACAAGATGCGCCCAGGCGCTCTAGAGAATCGTACCTTAAAAGATGCTCTTGAAAAAATGCTCGATGAATACCAGGAATTATCTCATTTGCAGATTGATTTGAATTACCATTGGGATAATGTCGACTTTGATAAAACTAAAGAAGACGTGATTTTCCGTGTGATTCAGGAATCTGTGACTAATTCTTTGCGTCATGGGCGAGCAACAAAGATTAAGATTAGCATGCTTAATCAAGAGGATTACGTTTTGTTGATTAAGGATAACGGGATAGGTAGTGAGAAAATCACTTACGGCTTTGGATTGACACAAATGACAGAACGTTTGGCCATTATTGGTGGTCAGGTCGCTTTTTCAGGTAAAGATGGTTTTGCGACGACCATTCATATCCCCAAAATAAAAGGAGAAGAAGAATGATACGAGTACTTATTGCAGACGACCAAGAATTAATACGAGAATCCTTGAAAATCGTCTTGTCTGCTTATCCTGATATAGAAGTTGTTGGTGCAGTAAGCGATGGGACAGAAGTCTTGGAAGTCTTACCAACTGCCAAACCAGACGTGATTTTAATGGATATTCGTATGCCCAAAATGGATGGTGTGGTCTGCACCAAAGCTGTGAAAGCTCATTTTCCAAATGTTAAAGTCATTATTTTGACGACATTTGACGACGATGATTTCATTTACAGTGCCTTAAAATATGGTGCCAGTGGTTATCTGCTAAAGGGAACATCGATGGATGAGTTGCATGATGCGGTCGTGACCGTTAATGACGGTCGTGCCATGTTGAATCCAGATATCGCGACAAAGGTATTCAAACTTTTTTCGCAAATGGCACAGTCAAATTATGCTATTCAAGTTGATGACAGCTTGACGCAAGATATCAATAAAATGGAGTGGCGTATTATTCAGCAGATTGGGTTCGGACTATCCAATAAAGAAATCGCTGCTAAGTTGTATTTGTCAGAAGGAACGGTCAGAAATTATCTGTCTAATATTCTCTCAAAATTGAACTTGCGTGACCGCACACAGTTAGCTATTTGGGCAGTTCAGACTGGAGTTACCTTAAAATCTTTTGAGGATGATGACCATGACTAAGCTAAAAAAATATCGTTTTTTGCTTGTTTTACTGCTTGCCCTTTGTGTGGGGCTTGGTGGCTATGCTTATTATCGTATGCAGCAAAAAACAGTCCTCAAAATTGGTGTCTATGCTGGTAGTAGCTGGGATGTGCCAAACGGGAATGATTATAAAGTCATTGATAGCGCGATTAAGCGTTTTGAAAAATTGCATACTAACGTTAAAGTGGTTTATGAAAGTGGGATTTCAAAGTCAGATTATTCGACTTGGTTGACCGACCAGATTGTCGCGGGTACACAGCCTGATGTTTTCATTGTGCCAGAAGATGACTTTAACCTTTTATCTTCAACAGGTGCACTGGCAAATCTGGATAGTAATATCAGCACGAGTTTTTACGATTCGATTTTTTACCAATCTTCTTATCAAGCTGGTGAGTACAACCACACACACTACGCTTTGCCATTTGAAAGCAATCCAACCATGATGTGTATTAACATTGATTTGCTGAAAAAAGAAGGCATCCAGATTCCAAAATCAGGTTGGACAGTGGATGATTTTTATAAGATTTGTAAACAAGTCACCAAGGATACTGATGGTGATGGGGCGATTGACCAGTATGGCTGCGCAGGTTATGATTGGCAGCAAGCAGTCGCAGCTTATGGTGGAAAGTTGTTTAATGCGACGGGAACGAAGGCTTACTTTGATAGTGACAAGGTTAAAAAAGCATTGTCTTTGATTACGCAATTAAAAGCTTTAAATGGGAATTATGATGTGACCAGTAAAGACTTTGACGAAGGAAAGGTTGCTTTTCTGCCTATGTCTTTAGCCACTTACCGTACCTACAAACCTTATCCTTATCATGTAGCCAAGTATTCTACTTTTTCTTGGTCTTGTGTCACCATGCCTGCTAGCAAAAAGGGGGTGGATGCAACTCAAGTGTCAACATCGCTTTATGCCATTTCTTCGAAAACAAGACACCGCGCAGCAGCTTGGGAATTTTTAAAACTCCTCTGCACGGATAAAGAAACCCAGCAGTCTGTTTTTGATTATTCACAGGGAAGTTCTGTTTTGAAGTCAGTCATGCAAAGTAAGGCTTCTAAGGAAAAATTAAAAGAAGAAGGCTTTGGACCAGATTCTTTGACCGTATCGACTCTAGACTCTATGTTAAGTCAGGGAATTACCAAACCAACGTTTAAAACTTATAACAGTGTGATTGGGCAAGCTGATTATCTCATTAGCAAAGCCATTGCTGAAAATAGTGTTGAGACGGATTTGTTTTCAATTCAAAAAAGGATTGAGGACAATTTGAATAATAAATAAAGAGAACCAAGCGTGTGCTTGGTTTTTTTGTGTGACAATTGTCATTTTTGAGATGACATTTATCAGCCCAAGCGTGTGACAATCGAGAGTGTGAAAACGCTTAATGACTTGCTAGAATAATAATCAGAGAAGGAGAGATAAAAACTATGAAGTATTTACTACTGGTGAGTCATGGTGGTTTTGCTGAAGGTCTGAAAACATCTCTAGCAATGTTTGCGGGAGATAAAATGGACCAAGTTATCGCTATTGGTTTGAAAGATGGCAAAACAGTTGATGACTTTGCAAAAGACTTTCGACAAGCCATTTCAGGTTTGACAGCTGAAGATTCAGTTGTAGTTCTTGCAGATATTGTTGGCGGAAGCCCACTGACAACAGCTTGCAGTGTCTTGGATGAAGTTGGCAAACTTGATGACGCTATTGTTTTAGGCGGTATGAATTTACCAATGGCAATTACCTCAGCAGTGATGAAAGATATGCTTGAGGGCGATGCTTTTGTTCAAGCTGTGTTGCCAGAAGCTCAAGCGGCTCTTCAAGAATTCAAAATCGTTTCAGACGATGAAGAAGACGATATTTAAGGTAAGGGGAAGAAAAAATGACAGTTTCATTTGTACGTATTGATGACCGTATGATTCACGGTCAAACTGTAACACGTTGGGCAAAAGAATACCCATGCGATGGTTTGATTGCTGTAAACGATGCGGCAGCTAGCAACAAAGTGTTGACACAAGCTTATAAAGGTGCTTCTGATAAGAAAACCTTCGTTTGGTCAGTTGATGCTTTTGGTAAAAAATCACAAAAAGTTTTGGATTCAGATACGCGTTATTTCGTAATTACTAAAAATCCAATTGACATGAAAAAAATCTTGGTGGATCAAGGTTTTGTTCCAAGTGATGTGAAAGAAATCATCGTTGGCCCATGTAACGACCGTCCAGGTGCTGTCAAACTTGGTAACAACCAATCTATCACACAAGAAGAAGCTGATGCGATTGAAGCAATCGAAAAAGCTGGTTACAAAGTGAAATTCCAATTGTTGCCAGACGTTTCAATTGGTTACTGGTCAGATTTCAAATCAAAATTTGGTTATTAATGAGCTAACAAAGTAGCTCTTTGTATCTCGAGCTACGAGCTGTGTCAAAAAGATAGTTTTTTTCTAGAGTCTGGTAACTCTTCGTCAAAAACTCCTATTTTGCCAGTGTTCGTAACGCTCTTTGTATCTTAATATAGGAGAAGAAGTATTATGGCAATTTCTTGGTTTCAAGCAGCTTTGCTAGGGCTGTTTGCATGTTTGTCTTCAATGCCTGGGCTTGGTGGTACAACCATTGGTAACTATACTCTTGGTCGTCCTCTTGTCGGTGGTCTTGTTTGTGGACTTATTCTTGGTGACATTAAAACAGGTGTCATCTGTGGTGTGGCAATGCAATTGGTTTACATTGCGCTTGTAACACCAGGTGGTACAGTTTCAGCCGATGTGCGTGCGGTATCATACATTGGTATTCCTTTGGCAATGGTTGCTATTCATTCACAAGGTTTGTCAGCTGATTCAGCTGATGCGGCTAACTTGGCTAAATCAATGGGTACTCTTGTTGGTACTGTTGGTACTGTTCTTTTCTACGGAACAGCTACAATGAACCTTGTTTGGCAACATATCGGTTGGCGTGCTGTTGAAAAAGGAAACTTCAAACAACTTTACAAAGTTGACTGGCTCTATCCTTGGGTATCACACATTGTCTTCTCATTTGTTCCAACTTTGATTATGTGTAAACTTGGTGCGACAGCTGTTACAGCAATGAAAGATGCTCTTCCAATGGATGGTATCCCAATGAAAACCCTCTTCACAGTTGGTGCTTTGCTACCATGTGTCGGAATTGCCATTCTTTTGAAACAAATTGTTGAAAAAGTGACTGACTTCATCCCATTCTTTGTTGGTTTCACTTTGGCAGCTTCACTTGGTTTGAACTTGGTATCATGTGCAGTGATTTCATTGATTTTTGCGGTATTGTTCTACGAACTTGAAATGGCAAAACACGTAAAAGCGACTGCTGCAGTAGATGATTTTGATGACGATGATGAGGAGGATATCTAAGATGGCTCAAAAGAAATTAACTAAAAAAACCTTGATGAAATCTTTCCATCATTGGTACTATGGTAACTTGACATGTTTCTCACAAGAACACATGCAAACCTTTGGTTACTTGACATCAATGCTTCCAATCGTAGAAGAATTGTATGACAAGAAAGAAGACCAAGCGCGCTCAATGCAAACTTACACAGCATTCTTCAATACTGAACCTCAACTTGGTGCCCTTATCGTTGGTATCACAGCAGGGCTTGAAGAAGCGCGTGCTAATGGTTCTGAAGAAGTCGATGATGAAACCATCAATGGTCTTCGTGCAGGGCTTATGGGACCAGTAGCTGGTATCGGTGATTCACTTGTCGTTGGTACTTTGATTCCAGTTATCTTGGGTATCGCTCTTGGTCTTTCGACTGGTGGCTCACCAATCGGTGCTATCTTCTACATTCTTGTGTGGAACTTGCTTGCTTATTTTGGTATGAAATTTGCCTACTTCAAAGGATATGAACTCGGTGATAAAGCCGTTGAATTCCTAGTTGGTGCTCAAGGTCAAGCCATTCGTAAAGCTGTCTCAATCGTCGGTGGTATGGTTGTCGGTGGTGTTGCCGCAACTTGGGTATCAGTTAAAACATCATTCCAACTTGGTAGTGCCAAACACCCTTACTTGGTACTTCAAGATAAATTGGATGCTGTTTACCCAGGATTCTTAACAGCACTATTTATCGTCTTTTGCTGGTGGTTGATGGCTAAGAAAAACATCTCACCAATCAAAGTAATGCTTCTTTTAGTAGTCATTGCCTTTGTCGGTGTTCTTGTCGGATTCTTCAATCCAGGTCTATCTTACTAATCCAGCAGATATTGAAGGGAATTATTATGACAAAATCAGAATTAATCAGAGGTTATGAAACTGAAATAGTTTATCAAAAACACATGCTTGAAAATTTAGGCCGTTGGATGACCTTATTTCTAGCAGTAACGAGTTTAGGATTCTTACTCATTTATTTCTTTAACAAACACATCATTTTGCTAATTCTCGGTTTTGTCTTAATGATTTCTGGAAGTATAGGAATGCTGTTATTTGGTTACGGCATATACCATGGCAAAAAGAACGTTGCCAAGGTTATCGATGATTTTGAAACAAAACTCCAATCGTTTTAAATTTAATTGTGTAAACTCTTTTTAAAAACTATTCTAAAATAACAATACAAAAAATTACAATACTTACTCAAACACTCAACATGAAAAAGTTTCTAGCAGATAATCTCCGTGCTAGGAACTTTTTTATGGTTTATTTTTCTGAATTTTAAAAATATATTGACAAAATATCAAAATAAGGGTAGACTAGTTTACAATCAAAAACAATTGATGCAAGTCAATACCTAGCACTCATTGATTTGTTATTCTTAACAGGAGAGAAAGTATGCTTAATTTAACGTCTATAACGACTGAAAAACTGAATCGATACTATTACTTTAGTTTCTTTAGATAGACGTTTGTAGCCATCATGGATGCAAACGTCACCTGCGTTTGTATCTATGAAGCTAAAGCATTTTGCCTGTTTTGAAAAGCCGATTAGATACTCAAAAATCTAACTGGCTTTTAAGTGTTTCTACTTTTTTTGCATACGCGTAAAAACCAGTTAGTTTTTTGAACTAGCTGGTTTTTGTTGTGATTGATTTAGGGGAAATCCCTAATGGTGATATTAGGTTAGCTTGTCTAGCGCACGCTTTAGACAAGTGAGTAAAAAGTAGAGGAAGGTAAATTATGAAAAAAGGTTTAACGGCTTTAATGGCAGTTATGTTAGCTGCCCTCACCTTAGCAGGGTGTTCGTCAAGCAAAAACGCAAGCAAAGATGTTGTCCATCTTGGCATTCTCCAATATGTGGAGCATCCATCTTTAACGGCTGCACGCAAAGGTTTTGTAGATGAATTAAAAAAAGAAGGTTATGTTGATGGTAAGAATCTTAAGCTAGATTATGAAAATGCTCAAGGTGACCAGTCTAACCTTCAAACCATTTCAACTAACTTGATTTCTAACAATGATTTGGTTCTAGGGATTGCCACTCCAGCAGCGCAGACTTTGTCAAATCTGTCATCAGATGTTCCTGTGGTCTTTACAGCCGTTACTGACCCTGTGTCAGCTAAATTAGTGGATACCATGGAAAAACCAGCTGGTATTGCGACAGGAACAAGTGATATGTCACCTATTTCAAAACAGGTTGAATTGCTGCAAAAAGTTATGCCTGATGTGAAAAAAGTTGGGATTATGTACACAACTAATGAACGTAATTCAGAAGTTCAAGTTGAAGAAGCGCAAAAAGAATTTGCTAAAGCAGGCATTGATGTCATTACCAAAGGGATTTCATCAACTAATGATGTTCAAGATACAGCTAAAAGCTTAATGAGTCAAACACAAGTTCTTTTCATCCCAACAGATAATATGATTGTCAGTGCCATTTCACTACTTACAGAACTATCAAAAGAAATGAAAGTTCCAGTTGTTGGTGGCTCTGCAGACGTAGTTGACCAAGGCGTCCTTTTCACTTACGGTGCCAATTACGAGGCGCTTGGTCGTCAAACAGCTAAATTAGCTGTTCGCATTATCAAGGGTGAAGATGTCAGCCAAGTAGCAGCAGAATATCCAAAAGCTCTTAATGTAGTAGCTAACGATGACATGGCAAAAACACTTGGCATTGACTTAAGTAGCATTGAAAATGAAGCAACTAAAGCATCGACTGATGATAGTGAAAAGACAAATACGCAGGCAAGTAGCACTGCTAAAGCAAATCCGACAAAAACATCAAATAAGTCAGCTAAAAAAGCTTCAAATGCTTGGATTGATATCATTTTAACAGCTATTTCACAAGGTCTCTTGTGGGCTATCATGGCTATAGGTGTGTTTATTACTTTCCGCATTTTGGACATTGCTGACCTTTCTGCTGAAGGATCATTCCCACTTGGTGCAGCTTCAACAGCTATCATGATTGTTAATGGCATTAATCCATTGCTTGCGACTATTGGTGGTTTTGTGGCTGGGATGTTAGCTGGAGCCGTTGCTGGTTTCTTGCATACCAAGATGAAAATTCCAGCACTTTTAACAGGGATTATCGTGTTGACAGCTCTTTACTCAGTTAACCTTTTGGTTCTTGGTAGTGCCAATGTTTCCCTAGCGGGTCAAACGACTTTGGTTACAGTCCTCACATCAGCGCTCAATCTGTCAAAACTATACGCTGTGATTTTGATTGGTGTGATCTTTGTGGCTCTGGTGATTTTACTACTTGTCGTCTTGTTGAACACACAAATGGGACTCGCTCTTCGTGCGACAGGTGATAATCTTGCCATGGGGGAAGCTAACGGGATTAAAGTTGACCGTATGAAAATTCTTGGCTACATGATTTCAAATGGTTTGATTGCTCTTGCTGGTTCACTCTTAGCGCAAAATAACGGCTACGCTGATATGAATATGGGAACAGGAACAATCGTCAACGGTCTGGCTTCTATTATTCTTGCAGAAGTGATTGTCAAATACTTGCCACTTGGCAAACGTCTCTGGTCAATCGTTCTTGGATCAATCTTGTACCGTTTGGTTCTTGTCATTATCTTAGCCATGAACGTAGACGCACAAATGCTTAAACTAGCTTCGGCAGTCCTTCTTGCATTGATTCTTTATGTTCCAGAAATTCGCAACAAACTTCACATCAAACCCTCAAAAACATTGACACCAGGAGGTAACGACTAATGGCACTTTTAAGCTTATCAAATATTCATAAAACCTTTGAAAAAGGGACAGTTAACGAAAATCACGTTTTGCGTGGCTTGAACTTGGACATTGAACAAGGTGATTTTATCTCAGTTATCGGGGGAAATGGTGCTGGTAAATCTACTTTGATGAACTCTATCGCAGGTGTGGTTGAGATTGACGAAGGAGATATTGTCCTAGATGGTCAATCCATTCGCAAAGCATCAGTTGCCGCACGTTCAAAAGACATTAGCCGTGTCTTCCAGGACCCACGAATGGGAACGGCAACTAATCTAACCATTGAAGAAAATATGGCCATTGCTTACCGTCGTGGCAAAAAGCGTAGCTTTTTCAAAAAATCAGTTACAGAAGCAGAACGTCAACTTTTCAAAGAGAAATTGGCTGAGCTAGGATTGGGACTAGAAAACCGTATGAAAACCGATGCAGCTTTCCTATCAGGTGGTCAACGTCAAGCTTTGACCCTTGCTATGGCAACCTTGGTACGTCCAAAAGTGCTTCTTCTTGACGAACACACTGCAGCCCTTGATCCCAAAACAAGCGATATGGTCATGCAGTTGACTAAAAAAGTCGTCGAGGAACAAGAGCTCACAACCTTGATGATTACCCATAATATGGAACATGCTATTGAGTATGGTAACCGTTTGGTTATGCTCTATCACGGAAAAATCGTCGTGGACGTTCGTGGCGAAGAAAAGAAAAATCTGACCGTCGCACAACTTATGGACCTCTTCCACAAAAACAGTGGTCAAGTCCTAAACGACGATGCCTTGGTGTTGGGGTAAAAGAAGTGATTGAAAAACTAGAGATACTCTAGTTTTTTTACTTAGAAAAGATGGTACAAAATGCTTGATTTTGCAATATTTGCTTGACATAGAAAACGTTTTTAGTAGGATATATGACAAGGAGGAGATTTATGTTTAATAAATTAAAAGCATTATTTAAAAATAAAAGTGTGGAAATAAAATCAGAGACACAAGAAGAGCGAATGACAAGAATAGCTAGAGAAATTGCTGACTTATCTGAAGTCTATGTTATATTATCAACTAGTCAGGCTGATATGCAAAATGGGTTAAGTATTCCTTATGTTGGAATTCATGAAGGTTCAAAAATCCTTTTCTTTTTTAATAGCTATGAAAAAGCTAAAAATTATTTGGATAAAAATGGTTATGAAGTTTTAGAAGGTATCCATGCCATCGGAAAATTGACGAAGGATGCTCCGCTTCATTCTTTTCAAAATGTTTTAAATATCGCTTGGGGATTGGGAGTAGACTGGTTTGATTTTAATCCATTGGAGCCAGATGCTAATGGTTTTAATATTAGTTGGTTTTTACAAGAAACGAAACTGTTGACAGAATTAACTGTTTTGACCAGCGGTGAACAGCTTAAGAAACAGATGGAAAACGGTGCTATATCTGCGTCAGTGCCTTTGCATTTTAATCCGATTCCCATTGTTAATTTTAAAAATCCATTTGCTATTTCAGAAGAAAGAGAAAAACAATTGCAGCAAGGCATTTTTGCAGATTATGGAGACCTTAATGAAACTGTCATTCATTACTACGAACAGCGTTCTCTTTGTGAAAATTGTTATTTAGTCGAATTTTTAAATATGTTTATGATGCCAAAAGCTCGAGAAATGCAAAAAGAAGACGATTTGGAGTATTTTGAATATATTCGCTCAATTGTACAAATTGCTATTGAGATGGATTTGCCAAGTCAAAAACTTTTCCTACTGAAAGAAAAAGCAACACAAGAACTTCTTATTCGTGATAAGAAATTATATGTATTGTATACCGATTTATTTAAATATATGGGACATTACGATTATCAACCAACAACATTAGCAGAAGTGGCTGAGATTATTAGAAAAAAACAAATTGAAAATATTTGTGTAACCAATGGACCTGGTCCAGTTGCTTTAATTCCTGCTAAAGGGATTGAAAAAGATTATTAGTTAATCAATAAATTTTAAATAAAAAAACAACTTAGATGACTTAGTGTCTAAGTTGTTTTTTAGTGTTTTTTTCTTGACTATTTTTGACCAAGTGTTAGAATAGTTTTTGTAGACATTAGCACTCTAATGTAAGGAGTGCTAACAACAATAAAAATATTGGAGGCAAAAGCATGTTGAAACCATTAGGTGACCGTGTGGTCTTGAAAGTTGAAGAAGAAAAAGAACAAACAGTTGGTGGTTTTGTCCTTGCTGGCGCAGGCAAAGAAAGCACACAAACGGCAACTGTTGTAGCTGTTGGTACTGGTGCCCGTACATTGACAGGTGAATTGGTCGCACCAAGTGTTGCAGCTGGAGATAAAGTGATTATTGAAACTGGTGCAGGTGTCGAAGTGAAAGATGGTGACGACACAGTTACTATCGTTCGTGAAGCAGAAATTTTAGCTGTATTAGCATAAGATAGATTAACAAAATAGTAGCTTTTAGTTACTTAGAATGTAGATAAACTAAAATTAATTATTTGTTGCAGTTGAATTTTAGGATTATTTGCGAGCGAAGCGAGCAATAAAACGATACTTTCTGCTGTGGTGAAAGTGGCTGAAATAGTAATAAATCGGCCACCCGGAAGTTTTGAGACTCTCGGCTCAAAACTTAGGCATGGAATTCCTTGGATTCCTTCAACAGTCCACTGGACTGTCGAACCTGCCGACCGTACCACCTAAAGAAAGTATCAGAAAAAGGTCTTGTCTTCAACCTAGATAGCTTTTAGCTACTTAGTTTTATTTGGAATATATAATAGAAATCAAATAGAGGAATAGATATGGCAAAAGATATTAAATTTTCATCAGATGCACGCGCAAGTATGATGCGTGGGGTAGATATTTTAGCAGATACAGTTAAAGTAACCTTAGGCCCTAAAGGTCGTAACGTTGTTCTTGAAAAATCATTTGGTTCACCACTTATCACTAATGATGGTGTGACAATTGCCAAAGAAATCGAACTAGAAGACCACTTTGAAAACATGGGTGCAAAATTGGTTTCAGAAGTTGCTTCTAAAACAAATGACATCGCTGGTGACGGTACAACAACTGCCACAGTGTTGACACAAGCTATCGTTCGCGAAGGTCTTAAAAACGTGACTGCTGGTGCTAACCCAATCGGTATTCGTCGTGGTATTGAAGCAGCTGTTAAAGTAGCTGTTGACGAATTGAAATCAATCGCTCAACCAGTTGCTAACAAAGAAGCTATTGCCCAAGTCGCTGCTGTTTCATCACGTTCTGAAAAAGTTGGTGAATACATCTCAGAAGCCATGGAAAAAGTGGGTAATGACGGTGTTATCACAATTGAAGAATCACGTGGTATGGAAACAGAACTTGATGTTGTTGAAGGTATGCAATTTGACCGTGGATACCTTTCACAATACATGGTTACTGACAACGAAAAAATGGTTGCTGACCTTGAAAATCCATACATCTTGATTACAGATAAGAAAATCTCAAACATCCAAGATATCTTGCCACTTCTTGAAGAAGTGCTTAAAACAAGCCGTCCACTTCTTATCATCGCTGATGACGTTGATGGCGAAGCTCTTCCAACACTTGTTCTTAACAAAATCCGTGGTACATTCAACGTTGTAGCTGTTAAAGCTCCAGGATTTGGTGATCGTCGTAAAGCAATGCTTGAAGATATCGCTATTTTGACTGGTGCTACAGTGATTACAGAAGATCTTGGTCTTGAGTTGAAAGATGCTAACATGGCAGCTCTTGGTCAAGCAGCTAAAGTAACTGTTGATAAAGACAGCACAGTTATCGTTGAAGGTGCTGGTGATGCAGATGCTATCGCTAACCGTGTCAACGTGATTAAATCACAACTTGTTTCAACAACATCAGAATTTGACCGCGAAAAACTTCAAGAACGTTTGGCTAAATTAGCTGGTGGTGTTGCAGTTATCAAAGTTGGTGCTGCTACAGAAACAGCTCTTAAAGAAATGAAATTGCGTATTGAAGATGCCCTTAACGCAACACGTGCCGCTGTTGAAGAAGGTATCGTTGCTGGTGGTGGTACTGCCCTTGTTAACGTTATTTCTAAAGTTGCTGAACTTGAACTTGACGGTGATGAAGCTACAGGTCGTAACATCGTTCTTCGCGCTCTTGAAGAACCCGTTCGTCAAATTGCCTTCAACGCTGGTTACGAAGGTTCAGTTATTATTGAACGTTTGAAAAACTCAGAAGTTGGTACAGGATTCAACGCTGCTAACGGTGAATGGGTGAACATGGTTGAAGCTGGTATTATTGACCCAGTTAAAGTAACCCGTTCAGCTCTTCAAAATGCTGCTTCAGTCGCAAGCCTTATTCTTACAACAGAAGCAGTTGTAGCTAACCATCCAGAACCTGCTGCAAGCACACCAGCAGCTCCTGGCATGGATCCATCAATGATGGGCGGATTCTAATCCAAAATTCGAATAGATTAATTAGAAAGAACACCTCAAGCGAGGTGTTCTTTTTGTTGATTATGTGATTTATTTATCTAAAAAGAATTTGATATAATTAAAAAAAGCAATTTTTTAGAAAGAGGGGTGTGTTATCGTGGATGAAAAAGAAATGATGAGCTTAGGCGAGCTATATCGTGAATTACGCATGGCGCGGGGCTTAAAGTTAAAAGATGTTGCTGGTCAGAAGTTGTCAGTTTCGCAGTTATCAAAGTTTGAAAATGGGCAAAGCATGCTTACAGCAGACAAACTTTTAGTGGCGATTTCAGCGATTCACATGAGCTTTTCAGAATTTGGACACGCCCTGAATCATTATCAAGAAAGTTTTTATTTTAGACTTGGAAACCAGTTGGCTAATTTACAAGTGGCTGGTGATATTGAAGGCCTTAAAGAGGTGCTGAAAAATTTTGAAGCTGACGAAAATTTTGATACCTATAATCGTTTGACGAGGATTGATATTGTCAGTGCTATTTATGCCCTTGATCCAAGTTATGAGATTAAAGAAGATGATAAGCAATTTTTGACGCAATATCTCTATAGCATCGAACAATGGACAGAGTATGAACTTTATCTTTTTGGAAACACCATGTCGATTTTATCTGATGCTGATTTGATTTTCTTAGGAAGAGCGCTTGCTGAACGTAATGAATTTTATCTGTCACTTCCTCAACATAAAAAAGCTGCGCAGTTGACCTTTATTAATATTATCTTGGCTTTGATTGAGCGTAATCAGCTTTACTACACGACTTATTTTATGACTAAGTTGGAAAGTATGATTAATTATCAAGACATGTTTACCGTAGTGTTTTTAACCTTTTTAAAAGATACCTTGGCTTATTTGAAAGGTGAGACTGATGATGTTCAACCGATGAGAGAATGTATTGAAATGGTTGAAAAATTAGGAAATGCCACCATGGCTAAACTCTTAGAGGAACATTTGGAACAATTTATTAAATGATATAAATAATAAAAATTGAAGGATTAAACTTTCCGTTTTTTATTAGAGTGAACAGACTTTGGATTAAAAAGGCCAGAATAAGAAGTGCTATTAATAAAAAAATTTTCTTAGGCATATAATGACCTCCTATGTCCTTATTGTACCGTAAAAAATAGGGAGATTTTAAAATTATCATATATGAAAAAACAAAAATTGAATTTTCATATTTGCGAATTTCTTATAAGTGCTTTTTTCCGTGGTATATTATATTCGTAAGTATTTTAAGGAGTACTTACAGAGCGATATTAGTTTTGGTTAGGCAAGATGTTTTACATGTGGATAAATCAATTGTTTGGGAGCTTTTGATTTTTGGGAGTCATGTGTAATGGAAAGTATTGCTCTAAAGGGATGGATTTTTATCCAGGAGAGTTAGCATTATGCTAATCATGACATCTGAATCTTCGGATTGAGATGTATAAGTCATATCTTTTTTTCTTATTGAGCGACACCGTCTGTAGTATTAGTAGTATTATGCGTTCAATTACAAAAATTAGTACATTTCCGAGAGGTATGACATGAGATAGGGTTTATTGAGAGTGTTTTAGCTAGGTGATTGTTCACACCAAAAACGACTGATAACTCGCTAATCATTCTGATAACCTGTTTTACTTCGACATCGTATTTTCAGTTGGGGGCAGCTGAAAATATGTTGGTGCAGCTTGACTGTATAACTTTCTGAAAAGACTGACAGCTACACTAAAAAACTTAGGAGAAAGCAAACCTTTTTGATTTGGTAAGGTTTGCTTTTTTCTTTGGTAAAGTTATAAAATAATCGTAAAAAAGACCTGTCTGTAGTATACTAAAGGTAAGAAATGTTGGTTTAGTTTTATATATGCTTACTGTATGAAGGGAGTAGGCTTATGATGTTTTGGTTAGGTGTTGCAGGCGCGGTTTTAGGTGCTGTTTATCTTGTTATTGTGGATAACAAAGATGATTTCTGAAAAGTAAAAGGTGGCCTTTTGAGCCGCCTTTTTTAGGTGTAACATGGTGTGATTTTTTTGTAATGGTAGCTTAAAAAGTTTTTGGTATAATAATGATTTAAGATTTGATAGGATAGGGAGACTAAAGATGAAAAAGTTTAAACACACGCTAAAACGAAAAAAAGTCTGGATTCCTAGTGTGATTGTGGGAGTGCTACTCTTGGTCTTTGTGGTTTGGGGAAGTTTTCACTACTCTAAAAAACAAGTCATTCGAGATTATGTAGCAGCCTACCAAAAATCTGGGGATACTTTTGACAATATCAAAGGTTATATCGTTTGGGCTGATAACAATGAAAAGGTTACAACTGATGAAGCTAAGTATGCGACATTTACCAAGTTATCACAATCAGAAGCTGACAAGTTAAGTAGAGATTTAACAAAAGCGGACGCTTCTGATGATACTTACGTTAAAAAAATCGGTCGTAAGTTTTTGATTTTTCCAAACTATCGTATTGCTTTGAAACCTTTGGATTTGACCATTAAGACGAATGTAGATAAAGTCGACATTTTGCTCAATAAGAAGAAAGTTGCGCTTAGTGATTCAACTGATTACAGCGTCAAGCTTGAACGCTTGCCAATCGCGGATTACACGGCAAGTATTTCTGGAAAATACAATGGCAAACCAATCGAGTTAAGTAAAGATTACGATGGCAAGGACAAGGTTCTTGATTTATCTGTTACCTTTAAAAACTTTAAGGTGACAAGTAACTTAGTTGATGGTGAGCTTTATTTTGATAACACGCGCGTAGGAACTTTGGAAAATGGTGAGTTCGAAGTCAGTGATTACCCGTTGACAGATTCAGCTAAAGCTTACGTGAAGAAGAAATTTTCAGATGGTGATTTGAAATCACAAAAACAAGCTCTAGCAAGTATCGCTGATGGGGATACGGTTGCTTTGAATGTCGATAATCTTTTGGATAATGAAACAGCTGGAAAAGTCTTGGTATCAGCTTTTGACCAAATGATCTTGTATTTGAACGCTGGGCAAGACTCATCAACGGTATCTACGGTTTTTGAAGACGGCGGCAATAATGACTTTTACAAAGGCTTGAAAGAAAGTATCAAGGCTAAGATGCAAACGGATAGCCGCAAGGCGACAAGTCTAACAGTACCAAATATCACTTTGACTAGTCTATCTCAAGTCGGCAAGGAAACTTATGTGGCAGGATTTACAGCAACTTATGATTTCCACTACGATAAATCGACAGATACTGAAAAGCAAACATCAGGTGAAGTCATCCAAACCTTAGAAGGTAAAGTAACCTTGAAGAAAGCTGGCGCGACTTATGTCGTTGCTAATTCAGGACAAAAGAGCATCACTGTGACCAATGAAGATAATCAAATTAAAGTCGATTCTCTCTTCCCAGAAGCCATGCTTGGCACATGGAAAGTCGATGATAAGAGTGATACGTCATTTACCTTTGAGGCTGATGGGACAATCACTCAAACGACTAAAAATAATAAGAAACAAACTAAGGTTACGGGGATTGAAGACAAAGGAAATAATGTCTATCATTACCTTTACGGGGATGATGCTGACACAAGCGTCTTTGTAGTAAGTGGTTTAGGTGGTGTAGGCGTTAAGTATACTTTCGGTATTAAAGTAGATGGTAACAAGCTTACTCTAGTGGTATGGCAAGCTAATAAAGACGCTGATTTTGATTATAGTAAGCCAATGCTTGGTAGCACTTTGAGTAAAAAATAAGAAAAGAGAGTAGGGGTGTAAAAGTTGATTTATCAACGCATTAGAACCCACTTAATCATTCCGTTTTGCTTATTATAATTGCATAAATAAAGAGGTTGGTGACTTTTGTCCCAACCTCTTAATGTAATCCTGCTTCAAATGTTTTTGACTTGGCTTCAACACTGATTTTTTCAAGAGTAAATGGGTGTGTGAAGCTGAGTTTATGCGCGTGGAGCATGAGACGTTTAGCAGGAATTTTGCTGTATAATGGGTCACCGATGATGGCATGTCCGTGTGCTGACAGATGGACGCGGATTTGGTGCGTGCGTCCCGTTTTTAGACGACATTTGACCAAAGTTCCTTTTTGAAAAACTTTGAGGCGATCAACGATGGTTAGGGCAGTTTGACCATTCTTTCGGTCAACGACACGTTTTCTGCGGTCATGACGGTCACGTCCAATTTTATCTTGAAAGACTTGGTGTTTAGGTTCAAATTTTCCTTGAGCTAGTGCCCAATATTCACGTGAAATGTCTTTGTTTTCAAGCAGACGATTTAGAATTGGCAGAACAAAAGGATTTTTAGCAAACATAACAGCGCCACTCGTTTCCATATCTAAGCGGTGAATGACGTAGCATGTTTTTCCGACATAGGCTGACACATGGTTGAGTAGAGCAATTTCATTTGGCTCGTTGCCGTGTGTCTTCATGCCTTCAGGTTTGTTGACAATGATGAGATGCTCATCTTGGTAAAGACATTCAACTAACTTGCTATCACCAAATGGAATCGTTTTTTGTGGGTAATCGTCGTCATCAAAAGTTAGCTGGATAGTGTCGCCTGTTTTGACCAAGCTCTGCCAGTTGATATTTTCCCCATTAATCAGTAAGTGTTTTTTGGTGCGTAAAAAATGGCGAATTTTTCGCGGAATCAGTAAATGCTCTTCTAATAGTTCCTTAACTGTGCTATCTGGATAAGGATTTTTAAGCGTATATGTTAAAGTCATAGCTCTATTATAGCATGAGTGCGCAAAAAAACGCACCTTATGGCGCGCTTAGATTTACTTGTCTTTAGCCTCGTTTTCGTGTAGCCAATCGTGGTATTTTTCCAAAAGGTTAACTGCCATTTGAGTTGCGACAGCCATTGAGTAAGCTTCAGTGCCTTCGGCTTCACTTTCTGAAACTTCGATTTTTGTTTCGTCGTAAACGGCTTTTAAACTATCGTGTGACAATGTTTTTTTGAATGCTTCGAATCCTTTGTTCATGGTAAAATCCTTTCTAATACTCGTTCAAGTATCGTGGACAATTGTGACAACCAGATAAGTTGTGAGCGTTTTTATTGATACTTTTATTTTACCACAAAAGAGATGAAAACGTTGTAATCAAGATGAAATCCCTTTTCATCTGACGTTTTTCAAAAGAACTGTTATAATGTGGTTATGACAAAATTTAAAATGATTAAAGAAAAGCTTCTTTCTTTTTTCAAATCAGAAAAAGAAGAAGTACCTTTCAAGAATCACACCAGTCAGGAAAGTGATAATGATTATCTGGCTGATGACTTAAGTGACTTTGAAACTGAAAAGACTGAGGAGCAGACAGCTCCAACCTACCAACGTAGTAAAGGGTATCACGAAAAAGCAAAGAAGCAGCCGGCTTGGTTGCAAAAGCTTTCGCGTTTTATGCCGTCGCCTAAGAATCCTATTAGACGTTTCTGGCGTCGTTACCGAGTTGGAAAAATCTTACTCATTTTGGTTGGTATTGGTGTTTTAGCCATTGGCTCTTACCTTTTTGCCGTTGCCAAATCAACCAATGTCTCGGATTTGCAGGACGCATTGAAGGCGACAACTGTTATTTATGATAAAGATGACAATCAAGTTGGTTCGCTTTCAGGGCAAAAAGGGACTTACGTTGAGTTAAACGCCATTAGCGATAACATGAAAAATGCGGTAATTGCAACAGAAGACCGTTCATTTTACAAAAATGGTGGGATTAATTACTCTCGTTTCTTCTTAGCTTTGTTCACCATGGGACGTTTTGGTGGTGGGTCAACCATCACACAACAATTAGCTAAAAATGCTTATCTAAGCCAAGAACAAACGGTCACTCGTAAAGCTAAAGAATTCTTCTTAGCGATTGAATTGACCAAAAAATACAGTAAAGATGATATCTTGACCATGTATTTGAACAATGCTTATTTTGGAAATTCGGTCTGGGGTGTCCAAGATGCCAGCCGCAAGTATTTCGGAACGGACGCTGCCAATCTGACTGTTGAACAATCAGCTATCTTAGCTGGGATGCTAAAAGGTCCTGAAATTTATAACCCTTATTACTCTGTAGAAAATGCGACAAACCGACGCAATACGGTCTTAGGAGTTATGGTTGATGCAGGAAAAATCACACAAGCAGAAGCCAATCAAGCTAAGCAAGTTGATATCGCAAGTGAATTGAACGATACTTATACTGGAAATTCTGATGATTATCAGTACGGTTCATACTTTGATGCGGTTATTCAAGAAGCTGAGAAAAAATATGGCTTGTCTGAAAATGATATCGTCAACAACGGCTATAAGATTTACACAGAATTAGACCAAAACTATCAAGCAAATATGCAGGCTGTTTTTGATAACACGGCTTATTTCCCAGTATCTGATTATGATGGTCAAACAGCCCAAGGAGCTAGTGTTGCCATGGATCCGTCAACTGGTGCGGTTCGTGGTTTGGTTGGACGTGTCAGCCCAAGTTCAGCAACTTTCCGTAGCTTTAACTACGCGACACAAGCCTCACGAAGCCCTGGTTCAACCATTAAACCTCTAGTGGTTTACTCACCAGCTGTTGCTTCAGGTTACGCCATTACGACTGATTTACCAAATACACCTAGGGATTACGATGGTTATTCTCCAACGAACTACGCAGGTATTGAAACAGCAGACCTTCCAATGTATCAAGCTTTGGCAAATTCATACAATATCCCAGCGGTTTACTTACTTCATAAAATCGGTGTTAGCAAGGGAATGAGCTACGGTCAAAAATTTGGTCTTAACATGAAAAATGTTAAGGAAGAATTGGGCGTTGCCCTTGGTGGTGGTGTTACAACCAACCCACTTGAAATGGCTCAAGCTTACGCAACCTTTGCTAATGGTGGTGTAATGCCGAAAGGACATTTGATTACGAAAATTGAAAATGCCAGCGGTGATGTTATTGCGGAATTCAAGCCCTCAACTAAGCGCGTGATTAGCCAATCTGTAGCTAACAAAATGACCAGCATGATGCTTGGAACTTTCTCAAACGGTTCAGCGGTCAACGCCAATGCTTATGGTTACACAATCGCAGGTAAGACTGGGACAGTGGAAGCTAACTTCAATGCTGATTTGACCAGTGACCAGTGGGTTATCGGTTATACGCCAGACGTGGTTATCGCACAGTGGATTGGTTATGATTCGACAGATGAAAATCACTACCTAACTGATGCAAGTTCTGGTACAGCGTCGACAATCTTTAGCGCAGTAGCCAGCAGCATTTTGCCATACACTGCAGGAACAGAATTTACCGTTGAAAATGCTTATAGCCAAAATGGTTATGACTTGGTTTACAGCGCAAATGGTCAAACAGCCACAAGCCAATCATCAAGCTCTGATAACATCCTTGATAAGGTTCAAGAATCAGCTCAAGATGCCGGAGATAAGATTGGCCGTGCGGTTAAAGATGCTTGGGATAACTTCTCAAGTTGGTTCAACAAGCAGACTAACTAAGTCACTTGCCAAGTAGGAAAAAACATGATAAAATAAGGTCTCGGAGGAATTATGGCACAGAAAAAAGCAAGTTTAGCTTGTACAGAATGTGGAAGCCGTAACTACTCTATCGGAGTTAGTAGCAACCCCAAACCTGTACGACTAGAAGTTAATAAATATTGTAAACATTGTAAAAAATACACGCTACACAAAGAAACACGATAATTTGTAGCGGTCATTCTCAGCTTTAGAGTAATGAGCGAGATGATAGAATAAGGAGGAGTCGCCTGTGGCATTCATTAAGGGAGTATTTACGATTTTAAGTGAAACAACTTGGCCAGATCGTAAACAACGTTGGAAAGATTATATCTCTGTACTTGAATATACAGCATTCTTTACCATTGTTATTTTCATTTTCGATAAATTGCTCTCACTGGGAGTGATGGATTTGTTAAATCGATTTTAAAGTACAGCCGTAGCTTTGAGCTACGGTTGTTTATTTTTGTCATTAAAGAGTATAATGGAGCTGAAGTAGCTAATAAAAGTTTTGGGGGTAATGAGCATGATAGCCTTTTTTATGATTTTTCCAGCATTATTTATGATACATGAGATGGAAGAGTTGATTTTTATGCCTGGATTTGTGTCAAGTTTACCAACATCTAAGGTAACTAAAAAAGTTCAAGCTTATTATAGCCCTTTGGTTTTTAATCTTACGGTTTTGGAGCAACTCTTGCTTTTGCTATTGATTTTAGGCATCAGCTATTATAGCAAGCATTTTGGTTTTTATGTGACGGTTATAATTGCTTATATTTATCATATTGTCGGTCATCTTGTGCAAAGCTTGATGTTAAGGAGATACGTTCCAGGCTTGATTGGTGGTATTATAACTGCTGTTATCTCTCTTGCTTTTCTATTTTCTTTTGGCTTAGTTGATTATCATTATTACCTTTATGCACTAGTGACTTTGCTGATTATCTTTGGCAATATCTTGCTGTCTTTTAAAGTGTTAAATCAGCTTCTTTAGCAGTAATTCATTGACAGCGCTAGCGATTTTTCCTATAATAAAATAAAGAAAAACACCCAAGAAGCCTTTAAGGGGCTTTTTTATAATGGAGGAAATTATGTTAGATTCTTTTGATAAAGGTTGGTTTGTGCTACAAACTTACTCTGGTTACGAAAACAAAGTAAAAGAAACTCTTTTGCAACGTGCACAAACTTACAACATGTTGGACAACATCTTGCGTGTTGAAATCCCAACACAAACTGTTAACGTTGAAAAGAACGGTAAAATCAAAGAAGTTGAAGAAAATCGCTTCCCAGGTTATGTTTTGGTTGAAATGGTTATGACAGACGAAGCTTGGTTCGTTGTTCGTAACACTCCAAACGTTACTGGTTTCGTTGGTTCACACGGTAACCGTTCAAAACCAACTCCACTTTTGGAAGAAGAAATCCGTTCAATCCTTATCTCAATGGGACAAACTGTTGATGTCGTTGACACAAACATCAAACCAGGTGATGTGGTTCAAATCATCGATGGTGCTTTCTCTGGTCAAGAAGGACGTGTTGTTGAAATCGAAAACAACAAAGTTAAATTGATGATCAACATGTTCGGAACAGAAACACAAGCTGAATTGGAACTTTACCAAATCGCTGAATTGTAATCATTCTTATTTAAAGAAGCCTCTAAGCTCAGGTAGTTTAGAGGTATTTTTTTATTTAAAAAATTGTATTGTCTTAAAACGTATTCACTTTCAGAGTATCTTGTCTTTCTCTCATTTATCTGCTATATTTAGAATATTACAGGGTGGTTAGAGTTTGCAGTATACTTTGATTTTCAAAGTATTTTTTAACTAAAAATAGATTGAGGAGATTCTTTGTCGTGGATTTTAAAAAAGAATTTGGTCAAAAGGTAAGAGACTTGCGAAAAGAAAAGGGAATGAGTCGACAAAGAGTTTGTGGGATTGAAGATGTGTTGACAACAAGGCAGCTTCAACGAATTGAAAAGGGACAATCTTTACCTACGATTGCAACAGCTGTTTATATTGCTGAGAAGTTGGGAGTTTCTTTGGATAATTTGACGAATAAAGAAGGATTAAAGTTACCAGAAGGTTACATTAATTTACGTTATCAACTTAGGACACTTTACCATTATGGTAATAAGGAGCGACTGTTGCAGCGTGAGAAGATTATTGAGCAGATTTATGACTGCTACTTTGATGATTTACCTGAGGAAGAACAGATTGCTGTTCAAGTTGCTCAAGCTTCAGTCGATATGATTTGTACGGGAAATGCTTCATTTGATCAAGGTTTGTTAGATGAATATTTGGGACAAGCCTGCAAAAAAACACAATTGTCTTTTAATGATGTTGAGATTATTCAATTACGTCTTTTGTCGTTGGCAATCAAAGATTTTGATAAGGTTGAATTTATAGATTTACTTAGCAAGGTGATTTTAGCGGTGAGTTATTTTCCTTTAGCTGATTTGGGTAAAATTCAAGATGTCATTATCTCTGCTGCGGGAATTTTATGTTGCTATGGGGAATATGATTTATTGCCTGATGTAATTGAAGTCTTGCGAGGAATTATGACAAGGCGTAATGATTATAGAGATAATATTTTTGTTTATGCCTTTGAGTGGAAAATCGCTCTTTTTTTGAAACATGATTTTGAGAAAGCGAGAAAAGATTATCAAAAAGCCATTATGATGGCTGATTTGTTGTCGGAAGATTTGATTAAGCAAAATATGCAGCGCGAATGGAAAAAAGACTTAGAGTTCCTAGGTCTGGATAGAAATGACGGAGCCATTTAGAAAAATTTTAGAATCGTGAAAAGAGGCTGAGACAAATGTCTAGCTTCTTATTTTATACAGTTGTAATAAATAAGGGGCAGAGGCTGACTGCTAGTTCTTATTTTGCTTTGCAAAAATTGCGACCAACTTAGTCAACTGTGCGGAGGTGAGACGACGAAATCGAATTTCATTGAAATTACCGATTTCTGTCTCACTCCCTTTTTTCATATGGACATGAATGTCCTCACGTAATTTTATGAAAACGCTATATAATATGTGCTAATAAATATAGAAAGGATGAAGGATATGTTTGTATTACTTAATTTTTTAATTTTTTGGAAAGGCTAAAAGTTTTTAAAATTTTAGTTTAAGATAGGGATGCTGTTTCCCCAAGCAGTGTCAAGCAAAGATGATACAAGGAAGTATTTCTGAGGAAAAATACAGCAATGATAACAAGCAATATTGAAAAGAGAATCGAAGAAGTTTCTTATCTAACCCTGAATAATTCTACCAAAGATAATAAATTAGTTTCTGTATGGGTGGATGATGAATTGTTTAAATTGACAATGATTGAGCAAAATAGTCAAAAAAAGATTTTATTGGGTACAATCAGAAAAAATGCCAATATTATGGTGAAAGAACAAGCATAATTTTAGTAGTGTAATGATTTGTGCTGGAGGTACAAATTAATGAACAAGTCTAATATATTAGGGAAGATTGAAGAACTTTCTGATCACCAATATTGTTTGTATGATACACGGCTGGCAAATAGTTTATTGATTTCAACACATTTGGTGGGTAAAGTCTACTATGCTGAAGAAATCGTTGAAGGTGGCACTTATGAAAAAGGTGCCCTTTTATTAAGAGTAGAGATTTTAGGCCTTACTTATGATTATGTGACCAATGAATCAGTAAAAGTCCTCAAGAAATATTGTGGGAATGGGGGAGTTGTAGATTACAATGCTCCCATACTTCTTGTGGAAAGGATACAAAGGTGATGTCGACAGTAATCTATGGTGGTCAAGGAAATGTTCAATTGAAACATTTGCATCAGATGGCTAAGACTGAGAAAGGTCAGAATTTACTTTTACAATTGGAAGCTTGTGACCCAAAAGCTTATCAGTTATTTCAAGATATTCTGGCTAAGAAGGTTAATTTACAAAACTTGTATGCTGCTATGTTAACGACTTTTCTTTATAATGCTTGGATAACTCCAGAAGATATGGTTGAGGTTGGGACACAGTTTTCAGCACATAGTGCAGGTATTTTTAATGTTTTATTAGCTAGTGGAAGTGCTAGTTTTAAAGATATTTTAGCCTTTATTAAGAAGCGTGCTCAACTGGTAGAATCACTCTCTTGTTTAGAAGAGTTACATTTGGTGATGACAGAAGATATGGAACTTTTTAAGCAAAAGGTGTTAAAGGATTTTCCAGATAAATTTCAGTTAGCCATATTGACAGATGAGAAATCGGGAGTCTTAGCTATGAGACAAGAAGACTTGCCTCTTTTGCAGGATTCTGCGAAAGAAGCAGGCCTTTTATTGAAGGTAAAACCTCTGGGTGTTAAGGCACCTTATCATACAAGTTTTTTGAGTGACTCTCAGGAAAACTACCGAAAATTAGTTCAGGAATTACATATCAAACAGAATCAAGCATACAAGTATGTTTTTCACTGTGATGACTTAGAGGAAGAAATTATTTACCAGTGGCATCATTTGTTTAACTGGCAAAAAATCAAGGAAGATATTTTAAGTACAGACACAAATATTTTAGATTTATCGCCGAATAAATTCATTTCAAAACAATTGATGAAGCTGCAACATAGAAAGGGCAAAAAATGAAAGTTGCGATTGTTACTGGTGGCACACGTGGCATTGGTAAGGCTATTTCAACAGAATTGCATAAGGAAGGTTATCAAGTTATTGCTATTTATGCTGGAAATGACGCCAAAGCTAATGCTCTGAAAGAAGAGTTACCAGGTCTTGAAGCCTATAAATGTGATGTGTCAGACGCCAAAGCTGTTCAAAAATTAGTGACAAGCATTTTCCGTCAGTATGGACACATTGATTGTCTGATTAATAATGCAGGGATTATTCGAGATGGCTATTTTTTGATGATGTCTGAAGAAAAATGGCAGGATGTTCTTAATGTTAATTTGATGGGCTTGGTGAATATGACTAAAGCAGTTTTGCGAATCATGAAAGCTAAACACATTCATGGTAAGGTGGTCAATATTTCATCAACGAGCGGTGTCGCTGGTCAGGTTGGACAGGCTAATTATTCAGCAAGTAAAGGGGCTATTATTGCGCTAACTAAAACATTAGCCAAAGAATTTGCTAAGGATCAAATCACTGTGAATTGTGTCAGTCCTGGATTTATTGAGACTGATATGACTAGTGAACTTCAAAATAAGGATGAGATTGCAGAGCATTTGATTCCTCTTGGACGTTTCGGGCATCCGAAAGAGGTTGCGTGGGCAGTTGCATTTTTAGTGAGTGATAAAGCAAATTACATTACAGGAAAAAATTTGGTAATTGATGGAGGGATGATTAATGATTAATTGGAATGACGAGAAAAAAGTGATTAAAACCCGTCAAGAAGTAGTTGATCAAATCAAAGATGTTTTGATTGAATCGTTAATGTTGGATTTGGACAAGGAGCTAATCATGAACGATCAGCCTTTGTTCGGACGTGGTTTAGAGCTTGATTCGATTGATGCTTTGGAATTGTCAATTGGTTTGTCAACAACTTTTGGAGTTGAAATCAATGACGATGACATGGCTGTTTTATCATCAGTTAATAAATTAGCTGATTTTGTGATTGAAAACAGTGAGGAGTTTAATGGTGAAGATTAACAGTGAAGACATTATCAATATGTTGCCGCACCGTTATCCTTTTTTGTTAGTTGATAAAGTCTTAAAGTATAAGACGGGTGTTATTGAATGTCGAAAAAATATCACGATTAACGAGCCTTTTTTTCAAGGGCATTTTCCTGAACGTCCGATTGTACCTGGTGTTTTAATGATTGAAATGGCTGCACAATCAGCAGCATTACTCTATATTTTAGACTCTCTTGGCGGAAAAGAAGTAAGCGGTGAGGAGTTAAGTGCTGAAAATGTGGCTGAAAAAGTTGGGTATTTGGCAAGTGTGAAAAATTTCAAATTTAAAAAAATTGCTACGCCGGGTGATCAATTGACAATCACTTGCAAGTCACAATCAAAACTAGGTCAGCTCCTTGAAATTCAGGCGATTATTCGAGATGAAAATAAGCAAGAAGTGGCTTCGGGAAGGATGTTGGTGTCTGAAAATGGAGATTAGGTTACAAAATATCCGAAAAAAATATGGTTCTTTCGAGGCATTAAAGGGGATTGATTTGGTATTTGAAGAGGGTAAGTTTTACGGCTTACTTGGTCCAAATGGTGCTGGAAAGACAACACTTTTCAATCTTTTGATTAAAAATTTTAAACCAAATTCTGGAGATATTACTTGGGAAGTCGATGGAAAAGTACTGAGTGATAGAGAATTTTATAAGCACATTGGGATTGTTTTTCAGAGTAATCGTTTAGATGATAATCTCAGTGTTGAAGAGAACTTGATAGCTAGAGGCGCTTTGTATGGTTTATCAAGAGCAGCTGTTCGTAAGCGTCTTGAAGAGTTACAAGCTTATTTAGATTTGCGTGACCTTAGAAAGCGAGCTTATGGAAGTCTTTCGGGCGGTCAAAAACGTAAGGTTGATATTGCGCGTGCTCTTTTACCAAAACCATCTTTACTTTTACTTGATGAGCCAACGACAGGGCTTGATCCCCAGTCAAGGCATGATTTGTGGGAGGCCATCAGTCATTTGAATAAAGAAGCTCATATGACAGTTGTTTTGATTACGCACTATCTTGAGGAAATGGCTGCTTGTGATGTTTTAAATGTTTTAATTGCTGGTAAACTTTATTATTCAGGAGACATTGAGGGCTTTATCAAGGAACATTCAACGACTAATCTGCAATTGCGAGTCAAAGAAGGTCATTCGGTTACTTCCCTTGATGTAGCATCTTTTGTAATGAAGAGTGAAGTTTTGTCTGAAAGAGAGATTGTCTTTAGAGACGTCACTGTTGATGAGATGATGCAAATTATTTCTGATAATAAAGATCAAGCTATTATTGAAAAGTTTGATGTGGTTTATTCTAACCTAGAAGCAGCTTATTTGAACTTGCTGAAGGAAAAGGAAGGAGAGGTTAATGCTTGAATTAATTTCTAGAAATCGCAAGGTTTATACGCGTGACCGTATGGCATTTTTTATGTCATTTCTCTCAGTTATTATTCTAATTTTGGTTTACCAAGTTTTCTTAGGGCAAATTCAAATTGATGCTATTAAAGCAGCTTTGCATAGCGACACGGTTTCAAGTGATACGATTCAAATGGTGAATTATTGGTTGATTGCCGGGTTGACTACCATTGTTTCGATGACTGGTACTCTTGGAGCTTTTGGTGTAATGGTAGCTGACCGTGAAAAGAAATTAAGTGAAGATTTTAAAGTTAGTCCAATGCCAAATTCAGCGATTGAATTGTCATATGCCATTTTTGCTATTCTTTTTGGAATTATGCTTACAATGTTTTCGTGCTTATTTGCGATTGGGATTTTCAATGGATTCTCATCTTTACTTGATTTTTCAGCTGCGGATTACCTTAGAATTTTTGGCATTATTTCTTTAGGAACAGTGCTTTCAGCAGCGATTATTTTGCCGATTTTGGCTTTTATTCAATCTAGCTCAGCTTTTACAACTTTAAGTACGATTGTCGGAACCTTCATTGGGTTTATTTCAGGTGTTTATTTATCAATTGGTTCTGTCGGAAAAACTTTGCAACAGGTGATGACTTGGTTTCCATTGACCCAGATTAATGCTCTGTTAAAGCAGGTATTGATGAAAGAATCGCTAAAAAACGTTTTTGATAAGGCAGATAGTTCTGTTGTGGCAGATTATAAGGAATCTTATGGCTTGGTGCTAAAAGACACTGGTGGAGAAGCTCTATCTAATCATTTTATGTTGGAATACTGTTTGATTATTATCGTAGCTTTTCTTGTGCTACATTTTGTGATTAAAAAGGTTAAAAAATGATGGAAGAAAATCAATTAGAGGTTTTTAGGGCACAGTTTGATGATTATCCTGAAATCATTAATCTCTTTAATAAAAATAAAGTCTATCAGTTCCCAGATGGTAAACCTCTGAGCGTAGAAGATTTTGATTTGACCATGAAAGTTAAAGAAGTTGAACCATTTTTTCTCTTACGTCAGCAAAAGAAATTAATTGGAACATCAGCTTTCTTCAAATTTATTACGCATGAGTGCTTGGATGTAGACAGTAGTTTTAGTGGCTTTTTGCTGATTGATTCTGAAAATCGTGGTGGCCAAGCGATTTCTTATCTCTACCGAACGATTTTAGAACGAATTGCTCAGCTTGGTTTTTCAAATCTTTTTACTGAGATTAGTAAGTACAATAAACCATCGCTTTCCTTATCTCGTTTGAATGGTTTTAGAGAATATAGCCAAACTTATGAAGATATTTTACATTGCCGTTCTCTTCGTAGCAATTTACCAAAAGTGATTAAAACTTTTTGTTTATCAGATTATTATGGTAAGGAATATGATTTGTCGACTTTTGAGATTTTAGAGGAAATTGAGGATTCAACTCGAAAGGAAACCTTTATTCGAACACAGATTTCAAAAGAAGAATTGTCTTTTAAGGTGCAAGATGAAGCGACACTTCCTTATTTTTTAAAAATGGCATTGTTTCAGCTAGAGATTGTGCAGGAATCAGGGCGTTTTTATTTGCAGGTTGATTCTTTATCAGAAGACATTGAAAAGATTCAGGTCAAAATTGGTAAGCGATTGGCAAGATTGGATCGTAAGCACAAGCGTTTGTCACTTGGACTAGCTTCTCGCTATTTCGTACAGGCAAATATTGTGACTAAGCAAGGGACGATTGCAGTGCAGTTGGAGCGCTGTCGTAACCAGTCGGTAGGAAAAAATCATCTTTTAAAACAAAACTTTAGCGGCTATAGACTAAAAGTGTCGCACGAAGGGAGCTTGCTATTTTGTAAAGGTGAGCGCGTGGTCTTTGAGGATACTTTTATCATGTTTAGTAAGCCCTTAACTTTGACTTTCAAGGTAAAAGAAAAGCCAAATCATCTTGAAATTATCTGGTCTTACAAGAAAGCGCGTATCAAAAAAACTATCAGTTTTTCTGAGGACACCATGATTTGTCGATATGATTGCAATGCAACTGCTAAAGACATGATGCCTCAGCTAATTAAGCAAGGATTCAGGATTTTTAATCAAGAACATTTGATTAAGGAGCAAACGACCTATAAAGCAAATCGTCCAGGTTATTATCCACAAGAACATGATGATTTTTTGAGGGCAGAAGCCTTTGTTGGGGAAAGTTTTGATTACGAGATTCCAAGTGAAGACTGCCATGTTCACTATTCTCCTTTAGGAAAAGCTAGTAATCAAATGCAATTTCGTCCATTGAGCATTTGTTCTCCAGATGAGTTTGCTGGTTCATCTTACCAGATTACATTTTCGGATTTAACTTTGCCAAAAACTCAGCCATTTTTTGACAAGTTGGGCTATCAACCAAGTTCTAAAAATCTTTTAAAATACATAAGCCAACTAACTTTAGAACAAGAGCATGGTTATGGAACGAAGCGTTTTTTAAAAAATCGTAAAAGTTATGCGACTAGTCGGTTAGTGTTAGCACATAATCAACTGGTTATTCCCTACAAAGCTATTCCGAAAGATTGTGATTATGCTTCACTTTCATTTACTTTCAAAATAAAAGGAAATCTTAAAGCCTTACGCTTTCATGAGAGTATTCCTTATCAAAATAAATCGCACATTTTAGAAAGCAAGCAGCAGTTAGTGGTCTATGATGAAAAGCAAGATCGTTATATTTGTTTCGCTTGTAAAGATGGTGTTTTTTACTCATATAAGGAAAATAATAGTTTAAAAATCAGATGTGTTTTTGACACCAGCCTTACTCACGCTGTCAATGTGAGAATAACAGAATATAAAAGGAGTTAAATATGACAAGCATTTATACGACATTACGAACAGATAAAGCTTATAAAATCTACGATGGTTATCTTTATGAGATTGCTGGTGATGAGTGCGAGGAAGCTTTAGATCTCGTTTTACCAAAAAATATTGTTTTTGCAGATACTGATACTTGTGGTTATACTTTCTTGCTTGATGAAGAAGGAAAAGTTTTTGATGAAGTCACTTTTTATAAGTTCGAGGATAGTTATTGGCTGGCTAGTCATAAAGCCTTAGAAGATTATTTTGCAGGTATTGATTTTGAGTTTTCAATGACCGATATTTCTGCTGATTATAAAATGGTTCAAGTAGAAGGTAAACAATCAGGTGATATTGCTCAAGCATTTTACGAATACGACATTTCTACTTTGAATTTCCGTGGTATGGCTGAGATGACCTACCAAGACCAAGCAGCTTATTTAGCACGTTTTGGTTTTTCAGGTGAATTTGGCTACCAATTCTTCTTACCTACTGCTGTGTTTGACCAGTTTCTTGCAGAGGTATTTGCTGATACAGCCACATTTGATGGAGATTTGGATGATTTTCTTCGTTTTGAGGTTGGTCAACCAATTACAAGCATTTACGAAAATGCTGACTATTCACTTTATGAGCTCGGTTATTCTTGGAATCTTGATTTTACTAAGGAAGAATTTCGTGGTAGAGACGCTTTCCTGGAAACTGCAGAGATGACTAATTTACGTAGTGTTGGATTCAAGTCTACTGAAAAGATTACCGAAGGAACAGAGGTTTTATTTGATGGCCAAGTTGTCGGAAAGGTAATTTGGTCAGCAGATGATGTTAGTAGCAATGAAAGCAACTTAGGCTTGATGACTATCAAAAAAGACTTCGCACATTCAGGCGTTTATTTTGTTGTTGAATCTGGTCAAGTTTTGACAACCCTCTCAAGCCCATATCGCATCCCAGAAAGTTGGAATAAATAATGACAGTATATGTTAGTGGTTTAGGAATTGTCTCTTCACTTGGGCAAAATTATGCTGAGCATAAAGCTAATCTTTTTGCCATGAAAGAAGGCATTACAAAAAATACTTATAACAACCATGGTTGGACTTTGGAAGCTTACACAGGACGTGTGTTTGACGACCCAAAAGTTCCTGATTGTTATCAAAATGAGACTCGCAACTTTAAATTTGCTTTTTCAGCTTTGCAAGAAGCTCTTGATTCTTCGGGAATTGACTTGAAAAAGTATCACAGAGTTGCCATGTGTTTGGGAACGTCACTTGGAGGTAAGGTTGCTGGGCAAGAAGCACTTTATCGTTTCCTTGATGGTGACTATCAGGTTGAAGCAGATTTATTGGCTGAGACATCCGTTCACCATATTGCTGATGAATTGATGGCTTACCATGATATTGTAGGTGAAACTTATGTCATTTCAACAGCATGTTCAGCTAGTAATAATGCTGTTATTTTAGGAACGCAGCTTTTACAAGATGACGAATGTGATCTCGCCATCTGTGGCGGTTGTGATGAACTGAGTGATATTTCATTAGCAGGATTTACTTCGCTTGGTGCAATCAGTGCCAACATGGCGTGTCAGCCATATTCATCTGGAAAAGGGATTAATCTTGGTGAAGGAGCAGGTTTTGTTATTTTGGTCAAAGATAAGGCTTTGGCCAAATACGGAAAAATTATCGGTGGTGTGATTACATCGGATGCTTATCATATTACTGCTCCAAAACCAACTGGTGAAGGTGCAGCACATATTGCTCAGACTTTAGTGGAAAAAGCAGGCATTGATTTTAAAGATGTTGATTATATCAATGGTCATGGTACAGGTACTCAAGCTAACGATAAAATGGAAAAGAATATGTACCATAAATTTTTCCCAGAAACAACACTTGTCAGCAGTACCAAAGGTCAGACGGGTCACACGCTTGGTGCAGCAGGAATTATCGAGTTGATTAATTGTTTGGCTGCTATTGAAGAACAAACTGTTCCTGCAACGAAAAATAGTATCGGTCATGAAGGATTCCCAGATAATTTTGTTTACAATCAAAAACGTGAACATGTTATCAAAAATGTCATGAATTTTTCATTTGCTTTTGGTGGAAATAACAGCGGGGTTCTTTTGTCGTCTTTGGATTCTGATTTGGAGACATTCTCAGTCACAGACGATATGACATTAGCTATTCTTTCATCAGCTAGCTCACTTGACAAAACTGCAGCAGACAGCAAGCAATATCAGCTTTGTGACAATGCGTTTAATGAGTTTAAAGCTTATCGCTTCAAAAAAGCTATGCCACCTAAGACTATTAATCCAGCGCAGTTCCGCAAGATGGATGACTTTTCAAAAATGGTCGCTTTAACCACAGATAAGGCCTTGCGAAGCAGTGGTCTTAATTTGAAAAAAATGGATACTTCAAAAGTCGGGATTGTTTTTGTGACACCATCAGGACCTGTTGAAGTTGTCGAAGGTATTGAAGAACAAATCACTAAAGAAGGCTATGCTCATGTTTCTGCTTCACGTTTTCCATTTACGGTTATGAATGCGGCAGCTGGTATGCTTTCTATTCTCTTTAAAATCAAAGGACCAGTTTCTGTCATTTCAAGTAATAGTGGAGCTATTGATGGTATTCAGTACGCTAAGGAAATGATGAAGCATGATGACCTTAATCAGGTGATTCTTGTTTCAGCTAATCAATGGACTGAATTTAGCATGATGTGGTGGCAACAGATGCGCTACGATAGTAGTGATTTTGTGTGTGCAGATTATTGCTCAGTGCAAATTCTTTCACGTGAACAAGCAGAGCAGACAGCAACCATTTTAGGAAGCCGTCAGCTGAAATATCAGGGAAAATCCTTGCAAGAAGTGGCAGCGATTTTTGACCAAGCCTTCCAAGAATTATTGAAAAAATTATCTTTGACGTCACAAGATATTAAGGCATGTGTTTGGAATTCATGTAAAAAAATTGATAGCAAAGATTATGATTTTTTGAAATCCTTGATGGATACTTATGGTTATGAAAATCTGGCTGAACATGAATTTTCATTTGCTTCAAATGGTGCTGGTGAAGAGATTGATTTTGTAGTTAATGAAGATTTGTCGTCAGGATATTATTTAGTATTATCGTATTCAAAATTTGGCGGGATTTCATTTGCTATTATTGAAAAATAGGTGGTAACTATGAGTAAATTCTTATTTGCCCCCTTTATGATGAACCTTGGTGAGAGTCAACGTTTATCAAAACTAGCAGACCATTTGTGGCAAAAAGGTCATGAGATTCATATTATTGGGAACTCATATTATCCTTTCATTTTCAATAATGCGGCTTATACTTGGCATCATTGCTCTGCTGATAATGCCATTTACAACAAAGAACGGTATGATTTTTTCTTCTCTTTGTCGACTGATTTTAACTTTTTGACGGAAGATGAGATTGAAATGGTTTGTGATTTTGAGAGAAAATTATTGCGCCAAGAAAGCTTTGATGCGGTGGTAACGGGTTATCGTCTTAGCATGGTTACGAGTTGTCGTCTAGAAGAAACACCTCTTATTTGGATTATTTCTGGGGCAACACATATTAGTGAAATTGTTGAAAATTCAGAAGGTCTATTTTCTAATAACAAATATTTTCAATCAACTCGCAGGCGTTCTCAGCTCAATCAGCAACAAATGAAAAAGACTGTTGAGAAGATGATTACCTCTTATTCAAGTAACGTCAGTACTTGGAACACTTACCTCAAGAAAAATGGTGGGGTGCCTTTTAACAATGCACTAGAACTGTTTAAAGGAAATCTTAATTTGGTTGCAGATTATTCCAAATTCTATGATTTTCCAGACAACTCTACTTACAAAACTATTGGTCCAATCTTGATTGATGACGTTGGATTCTCATCGCACATGGAAAAAGAAACTTCAAAAATTCTGTTAAGTTTTGGAACATCTTTTAAAAAAGAATGGGTTGAGGAATTTTTGACTAAATTACCAAAAAATCGTTGCTATCTTTTAACGACTTGTGGCAGAAAAATAAAGTTACCTGGTTCACATATTCAGGCAATTGATTTCCTTGATTTTTCAACACTTGATTCAAATATTGAATTTTCAATTATTCACGGTGGTCAAGGGACAGTCTATGCTATGGCTGCACAAGGCATCCCTTTTATTGGTATTCCCTTTTTTAATGAACAATTCTGGAATATTAAAAAATTTAGCAAGAAGCAGGCAGCGCTTTTGCTTGAAAATCCGACAGCACAAAATTTAACTGGGGTAATTAGTGATTTTACTGAGCATTTAACTGACTATAAGCAAAATATGTTAGCACTAACTCATCAGATAAAAGAAGAAGCGCAGCATTCTTTAGAAAAAGCGGAGGCGGAAATTGCAGCATTTATCTCACAGAACAAATAGTAATGTTGTTATTCTATCTCAAAATGTTAGTCATGATTTGGAAAATTGTCTGACGGGTGAGCGTTTAGCTCGTTATCAGACTGCTAGTCGAGAGGTAACAAGAGAAAAATTGTTGCAGGGGAGTCATTTTGTTTATCGCGCTTTAAAGGTGCTTGGCTTTTCAGAAGAAGTTTGTAAAAAAGCTTTTTCGGTAGCTAGTACATATCTAATTTCATTACCACAAGGGCACATCTCTTATTCTAATTCAAGCAATTACCATGTTTTAATCTATTCTCCAAGTGGTCTTTGTGGAGTTGATTTGGAAGAATATCGTGATCGTTCTGAAACAGTTTACGATAAATTTTTAGGTTATCAACCAATTGCTGATAAAAAGCTAGTTTTTTATCAAAAATGGTTAGAAAAGGAAATTCGTTTTAAATGCCCAAGCACGGATAAAATCACTTATGAGTCATTTGAGAATTATCTATTAGGTTATTTTTTTGAAGATACATCAGAAATTGTTCATCTGACATTGTAATATCAAAAAGCTGAGCTCTTTTAAGAGTTCAGCTTTTTAGTTATTTAATGTTTGTGTCGGTGGCGTCTTGTTTCGATTTCTTCAAGATAGCCTGCGGTCATAATGCTGACAGGAAGCGCAATGATTGCCACGCCAAGGATTGATGAAATCATGGTGATTAATTTTCCGATAGCAGAAACGGCATAAATATCACCGTAGCCAACGGTTGTCAGAGAGATAGTTGCCCAATAAAGTGCGTCAAAGAAGTTGGCAAAAGTCGTTGGCTCGACATTGAAAATGACTAGAGCAGAGATGAAAATGTAGATAACCACTAAAGCTCCAACGATTAACAAAGATTCTTTTTGCTTTTTAAGAACATGGATGAGCATGTTGATACTTCTAGAATAACGAAAGAGTTTGAAAACGCGAATGGTACGAATCATACGCACGATTTTGAATAATCGAAAAGTGTTATTCCAAAATAATAAAGAAGATAAAATGGCAATAAGGTCTGTCATCGCAAGGAAAGTAAAAGGGTATTTGATAAAAGAGATTTTTCCTTGCTTGAGTTTGAAATCAGCCGTCATCAGGCGTAATACGTAATCAATGATAAAAATCAGAGTGGTTACATTTTCCAGAATCGCATAAAAAGTAAAATGCGTTTTGATAGTTAGCGGAAGTAAACTTGCAATGATGACAAGAATCATGAAAATATCATAGATTTTTTCGACGGTAGTTATATTTTTAGTTGGCTCGATAATGTTGTAGATTTTCTTTCGCATAACTATCTCCTTTGAATTCTTAGGACTATTATAACATAGCAAAATCCATCTAAATAGCTCAGTTTTTGGTATAATAAGTAACAAAATTAGAAAGAACGGAGGAAGAGAATGTCTGTTGGTTTAGTACTAGAAGGTGGCGGCATGCGTGGCTTATACACAGCAGGTGTGCTAGATACGTTTTTAGAGGCAGGGATTAAGGTCGACGGTGTTGTTTCAGTGTCGGCAGGGGCACTTTTCGGTGTTAATTTCTTGTCAAAACAAAAAGGTCGTGCCATTCGTTACAATAAAAAATACGCTTCTTACCCAAATTATATGGGGCTTCGTTCGTGGTTAAAAACAGGAAATGTCGTTAATAAAGACTTTGCCTATTACAAGGTTCCAATGGAATTGGATGTTTTTGATGAAAAAGCTTTTGAAGAGTCAGGAGTTCCTTTTTACGCAACGGTGACGAACCTAGCAACTGGAAAACCCGAATACCACAAAGTTGATAATGTCTTTGACCAAATGGAGTTGCTCCGAGCTAGCTCTGCTCTGCCATTAGCTTCAAAAATCGTAGAATGGAAAGGACAAAAATATCTTGACGGTGGCTTGTCAGATAGTATTCCAGTTGATTTTGCTAGAAGTCTTGGCTTTGATAAATTGATTGTGGTGCTAACACGCCCGATTGATTACCGTAAAAAATCAAGCAGTGGTCGTCTTTACAAACTCTTTTATAGAAAATATCCAAAATTCGTAGAAGTGGCTTCCAAACGTTATCAGCACTATAATGACACGGTTGAGCACATTATTGATTTGGAAAATAAAGGCGAACTTTTTGCCATTCGACCAAGCCAAAACCTTGAAATCGGACGACTCGAAACAAACCCAGAAAAATACGAAGAAATTTACCAAGTCGGCTTAGCAGATGCCAAAAATGATATGGCGAAATTGAAAGAATATCTGTCAGATGAATCAGGAAATCTTTGATTTGCAAAAATTTTTTGATTGGCTACTAAAAGGCGTGAAATCCCCCGTGATTTCGCCTTTTTTCTTTATTCTTTTCGTGGTATAATAGTAACCAATACTAAGAACATGGAGAAATGACATGGCAACTTATAATCACAAAGAGATTGAGAAAAAATGGCAGGCCTTTTGGGCTGATAACCATACTTTTAAAACAGGAACAGATGCGGATAAACCAAACTTCTACGCATTAGACATGTTCCCATACCCATCTGGAGCTGGTCTTCACGTAGGACACCCAGAAGGATACACTGCGACAGATATTCTTAGCCGTTTCAAACGTGCTCAAGGCTATAACGTTCTTCACCCAATGGGTTGGGATGCCTTTGGTCTTCCAGCAGAACAATACGCAATGGACACTGGTAATGACCCAGCTGAATTTACAGCTAAAAACATTGCTAACTTCAAACGTCAAATCAACTCACTTGGTTTCTCATATGATTGGGACCGCGAAGTGAACACAACTGACCCTAACTACTACAAATGGACTCAGTGGATTTTCACAAAATTGTATGAAAAAGGTTTGGCATACGAAGCTGAAGTACCAGTTAACTGGGTTGAAGAATTAGGTACAGCTATCGCCAACGAAGAAGTGCTTCCTGACGGAACATCTGAACGTGGTGGTTACCCAGTTGTCCGCAAACCAATGCGTCAATGGATGCTTAAAATCACAGCATATGCAGAACGTTTGCTTGAAGATTTGGATGATCTTGATTGGCCAGAATCAATCAAAGATATGCAACGTAACTGGATTGGTAAATCAACTGGTGCTAATGTAACCTTCAAAGTTAAAGATAGCGACAAAGATTTTACAGTCTTTACAACTCGCCCAGATACACTATTTGGTGCAACTTACGCTGTTTTGGCACCTGAACATCCACTTGTTGAAGCAATTACAACACCTGAACAAGCACAAGCTGTTGCTGATTACAAACACCAAGCAAGCCTTAAATCTGACCTTGCTCGTACAGACCTTGCTAAAGAAAAAACTGGTGTTTGGACTGGTAGCTATGCTATCAACCCAGTTAATGGTAAAGAAATGCCAATCTGGATTGCAGACTACGTTCTTGTAAGCTACGGTACTGGTGCTATCATGGCTGTTCCTGCTCACGATACACGTGACTGGGAATTCGCAAAACAATTCGATTTGGAAATCATTCCAGTTCTTGAAGGTGGAAATGTTGAAGAAGAAGCTTACACAGAAGACGGTCTTCACATCAACTCTGGATTCCTAGATGGTCTTGATAAAGCGCAAGCTATTGACAAAATGGTTGAATGGCTTGAAGCAGAAGGTGTTGGTAACAAGAAAGTGACTTACCGCTTGCGTGACTGGCTCTTCTCACGTCAACGTTATTGGGGTGAACCAATCCCAATCATCCACTGGGAAGATGGTACAACAACAGCTGTTCCAGAAGATCAACTACCACTTGTATTGCCAGTGACAAAAGACATCAAACCTTCAGGTACAGGTGAATCACCACTTGCTAACTTGACTGATTGGCTTGAAGTGACTCGTGAAGATGGTGTTAAAGGTCGTCGCGAAACAAACACAATGCCACAATGGGCTGGTTCAAGCTGGTACTTCCTTCGCTACATCGATCCACACAACGATGAAAAATTGGCTGACGAAGAGCTTCTTAAAGCTTGGTTACCAGTTGACATCTACATCGGTGGTGCTGAACACGCTGTGCTTCATCTTCTTTACGCTCGTTTCTGGCACAAATTCCTTTACGATTTAGGTGTTGTTCCAACTAAAGAACCATTCCAAAAACTCTTCAACCAAGGTATGATTTTGGGAACAAGCTACCGCGATCACCGTGGTGCCCTTGTAGCAACTGATAAAGTTGAAAAACGTGACGGTTCATTCTTCCACATCGAAACTGGTGAAGAACTTGAACAAGCACCAGCTAAAATGTCTAAATCACTTAAAAACGTTGTTAACCCTGACGATGTAGTTGAACGTTACGGTGCCGACACTCTTCGTGTATACGAAATGTTCATGGGACCACTTGATGCTTCAATCGCTTGGTCTGAAGAAGGTCTTGAAGGCTCACGTAAATTCCTCGACCGCGTTTACCGCTTGTTGACAACAAAAGAAGTCGTAGCTGAAAACAACGGAAACTTGGATAAAGTTTATAATGAAACTGTCAAAGCTGTTACTGAACAACTTGAAGCAATGAAATTCAACACAGCTATTGCACAATTGATGGTCTTCGTTAACGCTGCTAACAAAGAAGATAAACTCTTTGCTGACTACGCTAAAGGCTTTGTACAATTGTTAGCACCATTTGCACCACACCTTTCAGAAGAATTGTGGCAAGAATTGACACATTCAGGTGAATCAATTTCATACGTTGCATGGCCAACATGGGACGAATCAAAACTCGTTGAAAACGACGTTGAAATTGTTATCCAAATCAAAGGTAAAGTTCGTGCAAAACTTGTTGTACCAAAAGACTCAAGCCGTGAAGAACTTGAAAAACTTGCTCTTGCAAACGAAAAAATTCAAGATGAAATCGCTGGTAAAGACATTATCAAAGTGATTGCGGTGCCTAATAAACTTGTAAATATTGTTGTGAAATAAGTTTAAATAGATAAATCCTGTCCTTAAGGGCAGGATTTTTTTTGTTGGTAAAAATTGAGTTTTAGTAAAACCTTGGTAAAGATGGATAGAAAACGTTTACAAAAAATTTTAGGAGGAGTAAAATAAAGACAAGACCTAAGAAAGAGGGAGAAAAATGAAAGTAGTACAAGAAATTGTAGCAACAATTAATGGGAAAAATATTGAAAAATACACGATTGTCAATGACAATGATGTGCAAGTTGGTTTGTTAACTTTGGGAGCAACTTGGCAAGAATTTTTGGTGCCAGATGGAAAAGGTGGACACAAAAATATCATCATTGGTTTTGATGATCCTGATGAATATGGCAAGAATACTTTGTGCGCTGGACAATCTATTGGTCGTGTTGCTGGACGCATTAATCATGGTCAGTTTAAACTTGATGGAAAGCTCATGCAACTTCCGCAAAATGAAAATGGCAATACGCTTCATGGTGGGCCTCAAGGTTTTCATAAGCAAATTTGGCAAGCTTGTGTTGATTTAGAACGCAATCAAACTAGCATTGTCATGACTTATAATGCTAAAGAAAGTGTGGATGGTTTTCCAGGTGATATGCTTGTCACAGTGCGCTTTACCCTAGATAATAAAAATCGCTTTACGATTCAATACACTGGTAAAAATGGCGGTCAAGCGACACTCTTTAATCCAACGAATCATGTGTACTTTAACCTTGGAGAAAGACAAGATTTGACAAAACATGTCTTTACTTTGGCAGCGGACCATTATTTGGAAACGCGTGATGACCTAATTCCAACAGGAAAACTCATTGACGTTTCTGAAACAGCTTATGATTTTAGAGCTGGCAGAAATCTTGGAGATGCCATTAAGGCAACAGGCGGTTTTGATGATGCCTTTTTAGTCCCAGCTTCACTTGATGCACCTTGTGGTGAGTTAAAAGATGAAGAAAGTGGCGATGCTGTTAAACTTTATTCAGATCGTAATGCTTGGGTTGCTTACAGTATGGTTGGTATTCCTGATGGGATTTACCCAGCGCGTGATAAGGGTAAAATGGCAAAAGAATTTGAAGCGATAGCTCTTGAAGCTCAATTCTTACCTAATGCGATTAATCATGATGGTTTTGGCGATATTGTCTTGCAAGCTAATGAAGAAAAGACTTACACCATTGCTTTTGAATATGATAAAGACAATTAAAATCAGCACCCCAATGGGTGCTGATTTGCTTTAAAGGTTGATATTATTTAGAAAGTCATGGCGATCTTGTGCGGTGCTTTTATCGATATTTCCCATATTTTGCCATGTGATATGCTTAATTCCGAGTTGTTTTAAGGTAGCGTTGATGAAAACGCGCTTGATGGCATCGCCACAAAAAAGTCTTAAGTACCAAGTTGGTGAAGTAGATGTGGTGAGGATTGTGACTTTTTCGATGTGGGTCAAATGCCCAATAAGGCCAGTTTTTCCGACCTCGTAGGCAAATGTTTTTTTCATAACCTTGTCGATAAAGCCTTTAATCATTGCTGGTGTGTCATTCCAACAAATAGGAAAGATGAAAATGACGTGATTAGTAGAGGTTAAAAATTTTTGGTACTGTTCGACAAGCGGGTCAGTGGTTTTCCCGTCCTTAAATAAAGCCAGTTCTTCACTGGTGTAGGCTGGATTGAAATGGTCTTTGTATAAGTCGACGAGGTTGAATCTTTCTTGACTTTGCATCAAAGTTCCTTCGACATTTTCTAAGATTGCATGATTGAAACTTTTGTCATAAGGGTGCGCGTAAATAATGAGTGTATCCATTGTAACCTCCATGAACAATTTTTTCACCTACATTCTAGCACAATAGCTTCAAAAAAGAGAGTAGAAACTGTCTCTTGTCAGACTGACAAGATATTTCTTGGGGAATTTTGATGTGGTAAGCTTTAATTATGATAAAATAAATTTATCCAAAACATTATTGTTTACATCTCCATTGGCACTGGGGACAGTGCCGATTTTGTTGAGATAAGCTAAACATTTTGTTTTGAGATGGTGATACTATAATACGTTTTTAGTGGTTCTCTTTTTGTGTTAATTTAACTGTGATGGGTTTGAATTGACACTGTGACAATCTTTATATTAAAAGCTGATGTTGCTGGAAGAAAGAAATGTGATACAATAGCATTAATCCTTTAAAACTTTTCTTTTTTTCAATAACTATCAAAGCGCGCTATACTAGCGCGCTTTTTTGTATCTAAAATAATAAAAACTAAAGAAATATTTAACAAAAGTGTGATAATCATGAGCAACTTTTAACTATCAAAGTAAATTTTTATGATATAATAGTATCCTATAGTTTTTGAAAAAAAGTGAAAGTGATAGAAGATTTAGAAGTGTTGAGTTCAATGTGACTTTATCTTCTTCAAATGGGAAAAAGGACCTAATATGAAAAAGATTAAACTTATTCTTGCTACCCTAATGGCAGCTCTTTTTATTTTTGTTGGTGGGAAAGCTTTAGCTTATGATATCACGGTTACTAACGGTGGTTCAGGAACTTATGAAACCTACCAAATCTTCACTGGTGATTTGTCATCGGATGAAACAACTCTTTCCAATATCAAATGGGGAGATGGGATTACACCAGCTGGTCAAGCAGCTCTTCAAGCAAAATATGGCGTGAGTTCTGCCGCAGAAGTAGCTGAAAAACTTGATGCCAATAAAGAAAATTCTGGCTACGCAGAAGAATTTGCTAAAACAGCAGGACAATACCTTCAAAACGCATCTGGTCTAACTGGTCATACGGCTGGTTATTACCTTGTCCAAAATAAGACAGTTGGAAGTAACGAAGCTTACACGAACTACATCTTGGAAGTCGTCAAAGATGTTAAGGTAACCCCAAAAACATCAACTCCAAGTGTTACTAAAAAAGTTAAAGAAACTAATGACACAACTGGTACTGTTAGTGACTGGCAAGACTATGCTGACTATGATGTGAAAGATAAAATTCCTTTTCAATTGACAGCGACTCTGCCAGATAACCTAGACTCTTATGAGAGCTACTATTTTGAGTTAGCAGATAAATTGTCACCAGGATTGACTTACAATGGTGATGCAACGGTTTATCTTGTTAATGGAAAAAATCAAATAGATGTTACAAAATACTTTAAACTCGATGGCTTAAATTTTAAAATTGATAATTTAAAATCGCTTAGTAAGCTTACGTCATCATCAAAAATCGTAATTGAATATAATGCAACTCTTAATGAAAATGCTGTTTTGGGTTCAGCTGGTAACACAGGTAGCGTTGAGTTGATTTACTCAAACAACCCTAATAATACTGGTGTCGGAGCAAGTACAGGTAAAACTCCTGAGAAAGTTGTCAAAGTCTACACCTACGAAGCAATCTTTGAAGAAGTTGATAAAAACAAAGAAAGCTTGAAAGGTGCTGAATTTACGCTTTACAAAGTCGTAAAAGATGGCGACACTTATAAAAAAGTAGAAGTTGATAAAAAAACAGTTGGTGAAACAGAAAAATTCTCTTTCAAAGGACTTGATGCTGGTAAATACATCCTTGAAGAAACCAAAACACCAGATGGTTACAATACTATTAAACCAATTGAATTCAAAGTTGTGGCTAATTATGATAAAAAATTAGATACGCCTACAGAACTTTCAGGAGAATCAAAAGATGCAAGCTTTGAGTCAAACCTTGATGCAGGGTCACTGACCGCTGAAATCATTAGCCGTAAAGGATCTCTTCTTCCATCAACTGGTGGTATGGGAACAACAATCCTTTATCTTGTAGGCTCAATCCTTGTTCTTGTCGCAGTTATTCTATTAATTACGAAAAAACGTATGGAAAGAAATTAATATAAAAATACCCCCACGCTAGTCTAGTGTGGGGTTTTGCTTTGCCTTTGTTTTACAAACAAAAAACCTTGCAATAGCAAGGCTTCAGGGATGTGGGAAAATCCTCCCTATAGGGCTCGAACCTATGACCCATGGATTAAGAGTCCACTGCTCTACCAACTGAGCTAAGGAAGGATGAGAAGCTGTATTGGCACCGTGATTCACGCTTTGTATTGAACCCGCGATCTTAAAGCAGGTGGGCAACTCGCTTCTCCTTAGTCGCTTCCGCGTGTGACGGCTTGCATACTGGAGAAAGACTACTGTTTCCCGAAATACAAAAATTTAGTCGGTCAACACATTGATGTGAATTCGTATGCCACAGCAATAACCTATGTAATTATGATACCACTTTAAAAAATTTTTTCAAGGGATAAACTGAAATTTTAGAAAGCGTTTTTTGAAAAAGTTCAAGAAAACTTACAGAAAGTAGGTCGTGATTATTTTGATAAATGATCGATGCGTTCTTTATTGGCACCGAGGGCACGCTCGTATTTGCCTGTTTGGTTGGGTTCAAAATAATTTTTGCCGACCAATTTATCTGGAAGGTATTGTTGTTTCACCCATTTTTCAGGATAGTTGTGAGGGTATTTGTAATCTTGGGCATTACCAAGCTCTTTACTACCAGCATAGTGTCCATCACGCAAATGGCGTGGGATTGGTAGTGAGCCATTTTTATGCAAATCAGCGATAGCTTCGTCGATAGCTGTGTAGGCTGAATTTGATTTTGGTGATAAGGCTAGGTCAATCACGACGTTAGCAATCAAGATGCGGGCTTCAGGAAAACCGATTTTTTGAGCGGCATCAAGGGCTGTGACGGTATGAATCTGGGCATCGGGATTGGCAAGACCGATATCTTCATACGCGATGACAGTCAGTCTTCTAGCAAGGCTTGGCAGATCCCCAGCTTCAATTAAGCGAGCTGCGTAATGCAGGCTAGCATTAACGTCAGAACCACGGATGGATTTTTGAAGGGCTGAGAGCACATCGTAGTGTCCATCGCCGTTTTTGTCCATGGTAATGTAGCTGCGCTGCAAGCTATTTTCAACGGTGTCAAGGTTAATGTGGCGAATGCCTTTGTCATCAGCTTTGGTTGACATGACCGCTAAATCTAGAGAGTTAAAGGCAGAGCGCAAATCACCGTTGGTAGCTGTTGCGATGAAATCAAGAGCATCCGCATCAATATCAACATCAAATTCAAAGCCGCGCTCCTTATCTGATAAAGCCGTTTGAAGAGCTTGTTTGATATCGTCGGTTGATAGTGGTTCTAGCTCAAAAATTTGTACGCGGGAGCGGATGGCAGGTGTCACTGAGAAAAATGGATTTTCTGTGGTTGCCCCAATCATGATGATGTTTCCATTTTCAAGTAGGGGTAAGAGGAAGTCTTGTTTGGTTTTATCAAGACGATGAATTTCATCGAGGAGTAAAACCAGACCACCAGAAAATTTGGCTTCTTCAGCGATTTCTTGCAGGCGCTTTTTACTGTCGGTTGTGGCATTGAAGGTACGAAAGGCGTACTTGGTTGCTCCGGCAATAGCACTAGCAATTGAGGTCTTCCCGATGCCGGGAGGACCGTAGAGAATCATGGACGAGAGCATGTTGGCTTCGACCATGCGGCGAATGATTTTTCCTTCGCCTACCAGATGCTTTTGCCCGATAACTTGATCGATGTTTTTGGGGCGCATCCGTAAAGCGAGATTATTTGGCATGTATTTCCTCCAAGTAATAACTGTATATGAGGTCATCGACGTAAGTGCCGTTTAGGTAGAATTGATTTTTAAGGGTTGCTTCTAGAGTAAATCCTAAATTTTCATAGAAACGGCAGGCGTTTTTATTTGATGATAGCACGTGGATAACAACCTTTTTGTAATTATCAGATTTGGCCATGGCAAAGAAAGCTCGGATAAGCGAGTGTCCGATGCCTTGACCTTGAGTGTCTTTGTCGACTGCGACAATGAAACTTACCACGTGACGTGCGCTAGGGAAAGGATAGTAAGCGTGATAATCAAGAACTCCCAAAATAACCCCGTTTTCTTCAGCAACGAGATAATGTGAATGATTCTGAAAGGCTTGAATGATTTTATGTTTATTTGCGGCTGGTAAGCTAGCAGGTGTATTGAAGTTGTCCCAAGTTTTATTTTCCATGGCAACGACTTGTTCAATGTCTTCTAGCTTCATTGGTCGTATTTGCATGTCATTTCCCCTTAAGTATGATAAAATAATTGTAACACAAAAGAAGATTGGAAGAAATTTTTAATGGCTAAATTTGGCTTTTTATCAGTATTAGAAGAAGAAATGGATAAGCACTTCACCTTTGATTATGCCATCGATTGGAATAAGAAAAATCATGCGGTGGAAGTGACTTTTATTTTGGAAGCGCAGAACCAAGCTGCTGTTGAAACCGTGGACGACCAAGGTGAGGTTAGCAGCGAGGATATCGTTTTTGAAGATTACGTGCTATTTTACAACCAAGCAAAATCTAAAGTTGACCATGATGACTACTTGGTGACTGTTCCTTTTGATGCTAAAAAAGGATTCTCTCGCGAATTTTTAGCGTATTTTGCAGAAACATTAAACGACGTTGCAACTAAAGGTCTTGATGATTTGATGGACTTTTTAGCAGATGAAAATGCAACCGACTTTGCCCTTGAATGGGATGCTGAAAGCTTTGAAAAAGGCAAAGCAGAGTTAAAAGAAACAGAATTCTTTGCATATCCGAGATATTAAGCAAAGTTAGTGAGCGGGAGTTAATAGCTCCGCCTGAATAGATTAGATAGAAAGGAAAAGGTTCGGTTAGTATTTTAACTGAACCCGCCCGAAACAAAATAGAAAAGGAGTGTAAGGATAAGTGTTCAGCTTTGAACACGGACGGAAAACTCGGAAAAAAGATAAGCTTGACTAGTGTCTGTCGACACGCCATCAAGCTTCCTATTTTTCAGTCGTTTTCTAGTCGTCCTTTGTATCAGAATTATGGACAAGTGGCAAGAGTTGACTGTTGAGGTCTTGCGTGATGCAGAAGAGGCTGCGTCAAATATTTTGATTGAATTGGGTAGTCAAGGGGTTGCTATCGATGATAGTGCTGATTATCTTGGACACGTCGGGAAATACGGTGAAGTTTTCCCAGAAATTAAACAAGTAGAAACTGTGAAAATTACGGCTTACTACCCTGAACACATTGACATTGAAGAAGTTGAAAAAGAAGCGTCTAAACGTTTGGCTGAATTGACATATTTTGGTGTGGATGCTGGTGAGGTTCACTATGAGACACAAGAATTGGCTGAACAAGATTGGGCTGAAAATTGGAAGAAATATTATGAGCCAACACGTATTAGCCATGATTTGACAATTGTTCCAAGTTGGACAGATTATGAAGCTAGTGAAGGTGAAAAGACGATTCGTCTTGACCCAGGTATGGCTTTTGGTACAGGAACTCACCCAACGACAAAAATGAGTCTTTTTGCACTCGAACAAGTGCTTCGTGGTGGTGAAACTGTGATTGATGTGGGTACTGGTTCAGGTGTGCTTTCAATTGCAAGTTCACTTCTTGGGGCTAAAGATATCTACGCTTATGACCTTGATGAAGTGGCTGTGCGCGTGGCACAAGAAAATATTGACCTTAATGCCAACACTGAAAATATCCACGTGGCTACTGGTAACCTTTTGCAAGGTGTAGACATCAAAGCTGACGTTATTGTGGCAAATATCCTTGCGGATATCTTGGTTAACATGACCGAAGATGCTTATCGTCTTGTGAAAGATGAAGGCTACCTTATTATGTCAGGTATTATTTCTGATAAATGGGAAATGGTTCGTAAATCAGCTGAGGATGCAGGATTCTTCCTTGAAACACATATGGTTCAAGGGGAATGGAATGCTTGTGTTTTCAAAAAAACAGATGATATTTCAGGTGTAATTGGAGGATAAATGCAACAATATTTTGTAGCTGGACAGGCTCAAGATGTGGTGACAATCACAGATAAAGACACGGTTAAACACATGTTCAATGTCATGCGCTTGACTGAAGATGAAGAAGTGGTGCTAGTTTTTGATGACCATATCAAACGTTTGGCAAAGGTTATCGACAGTGCTGAGCATCGTTTTGAAATCCTTGAAGAACTGGATAACAATGTTGAAATGCCAGTTGAGGTGACGATTGCTGCTGGTTTTCCAAAAGGGGATAAGTTAGAATTTCTAGCTCAAAAAGGTACTGAGCTTGGTATGGCAAACCTCTGGGCGTTCCCAGCGGATTGGTCTGTCGTCAAATGGGATGGCAAGAAATTAGCTAAAAAAGCAGACAAGTTGGCAAAAATTGCTCTTGGTGCTGCGGAGCAAAGTAAACGTAATCGTATCCCGCAAGTGACTCTTTTTGAGAAAAAAGCAGCCTTTCTAGCAGAATTAGAGCAGTTCGATAAGATTTTTATCGCTTATGAAGAATCTGCTAAAGAAGGTGAGACAGCTGTTTTAGCGCGTGAATTGTCACAAGTTAAAGCAGGAGAGAAAATTCTCTTTATCTTCGGACCAGAAGGTGGGATTTCCCCAGAAGAAATTACAGCATTTGAGGAAAAAGGTGGTCTGAAAATTGGCTTAGGTCCGCGTATCATGCGCGCAGAGACAGCACCGCTTTATGCTTTATCAAGCGTCAGCTATGCTTTAGAATTATTAAAATAAGAGTGGGATTTTTCTCGCTCTTATTTTATTTTTTAATTGACAGCGCTTTAAAAAATTCTTATCCTATAGATAACGATTTCAAGATGAGGATAGAAAATGACAACGATAAAGGATGTAGCAAAGCTTGCTGGCGTCTCTACGTCAACAGCTTCAAGAGCTTTGCATAACAGTGACATGATTAGTGAAGCAACTAAGGAACGCGTTCGTCGTGCTATGCAAGAATTAGATTATTCACCAAATTATTCTGCGCAAAATTTGGTTAACCGCACGACTAACACCATAGGGATTGTTCTGCCAGTTCGCGAGAGCCAAGACTCTCTTGGTAATAACCCCTTTTTCATGCAGATTATCCAAGGCATCTCAAGCATTTGTAGTGAGTATGATTATATGGTTAGCTTGGCAAGTGGGCGTACAGTAGATGAGCTACGCAAAAATTGTCAGGCACTGATTCGCAGCGGAAATATTAGCAAATTTATCTTTTTGTATTCTCACAAAGATGACCCTGTTTTTGATTTTGTCAAGAAACAGAAAAAAGTTTCTTGTGTAGTTGTCGGGAGTTCTTATGAAAAAATTGCCCCAAAATCTGTCCAATTTGTGGATAATGATAACCATCAGGCAGGGCGAGATGTTGCTGAATTTATGGTGAATAAAGGTTTTGAACATCTTGTCTTTGCCTATACTGACATGAATGAATTGGTGCAGACTGAGCGTTATCAAGGCTGTCGCGACTATCTGGAAGAACATCAAAAAGACAGTCTGTCTCTTCATTTTTCAAGGGTCAAAGAAGATGAGAATATTCTTAAGTTACAGCAGTTTTTAGCTGAACACCCAAAAACGCAAGCTTTTATTGCTTGTGATGACATCATGGCTATCCGTTTGCAACGTTTGCTTAAAAATGGCAAACAAGAAAAGTCTTATGCTGTGATTAGCTTTAATAATTCTTTGATTACAGAAATTGCCAATCCAGCTTTGACATCGGTTGATATTTTTCCTTATCAGCTTGGTGAAAAAGCAGCGCAATTGCTTTTGGAAAAATCTAGAAAAAGCGTAAGCCAGAAAGTCATCATTCCTCATCAAATCATCGAAAGAGAATCAACCTTGCGTTTTTAATTAAAAATGAAAAGAGTAAAGAAAGCTTTTTTTCATTGGGAAAAGGTCTCTTTGCTCTTTTTTGTTTAAAAAAATTTTCTCGAAAACGCTTTACAAAATAAAAATACGTGCTATAATAAAATCATCAAAACAACGCAAACGTTTGCGTAAATTATTCAACTCACAAATCATTTATTTTACAAAAAACAAGTAATATTAGTGACGTTCTTGCTTGATTTGTAAAGCAAATGGTTTCCGAGAAAAAGTTTTAAGGAGTCGTTTCATGAAGAAGGCATTTAAAAAATTGACCAGCTTCGAATTTTGGCAAAAATTCGGTAAATGCTTGATGGTTGTTATTGCCGTTATGCCGGCAGCCGGTTTGATGGTTAGTATTGGTAACTCGCTCCCGCTAATCAATGCTGACTCAGCTGTACTTGCTACTGTTGGTAATGTTATCGCACAAATTGGTTGGGGGATTATCAATAACCTTCACATTTTGTTTGCTCTAGCTATTGGTGGTAGCTGGGCAAAAGAACGTGCTGGTGGTGCATTCGCCGCTGGTATCGCATTTATTCTTATCAACTTGATCACTGGTCACATTTACGGTGTATCACTTGATATGATTGCTGATAGTAAAAGTGTTGTTCACAATGTTCTCGGTGGCAAGATGCTTGTCTCTGACTACTTTGTCAATGTGCTTGGTCAACCAGCGCTTAACATGGGTGTCTTTGTAGGTATTATCTCAGGTTTTGTTGGGGCAACAGCTTACAATAAATACTATAACTACCGCAAATTGCCTGATGTTCTTTCATTCTTCAATGGTAAACGTTTCGTACCATTCGTTGTTATCTATCGTTCAGTTCTTGTTGGTTTGTTTATGGCACTTGTTTGGCCAATCATCCAATCAGGAATTAATGGATTTGGTATGTGGATTGCGTCATCACAAAACTCAGCTCCATTCTTGGCACCATTCTTGTATGGTACTTTGGAACGTTTGCTTCTTCCATTTGGTCTTCACCACATGATTACTATCCCAATGAACTACACTTCACTTGGTGGTACTTATGAAATTATGACTGGTGCTCAAAAAGGTACTGAAGTCTTCGGTCAAGACCCACTTTGGTTGGCTTGGGTAACAGACCTTATCAATCTTAAAGGTTCAAATCCTTCTGCTTACCATGATCTTATGGCAAATGTAACACCAGCCCGCTTTAAAGTTGGACAGATGATTGGTGCAACTGGTACTCTTATGGGACTTAGTCTTGCTATGTACCGTAACGTTGATCCTGATAAGAAGAAAAAATATACTGCTATGTTTATTTCAACAGCAGCAGCTACATTCTTGACAGGTGTTACAGAACCAATCGAATACATGTTTATGTTTGTTGCAATGCCACTTTACGTTGTATACGCAGTTGTTCAAGGGGTGACATTTGCTTTAGCTGATTTAGTTAACCTTCGTCTCCATTCATTTGGTAATATCGAACTTTTGACACGTACACCAATGGCTCTTAAAGCAGGTCTTGGTGGTGACTTAATTAACTTTGTTATTTGCTGTATCTTATCAGGTGTTGTGATGTACTTCATCGCAGACTTCATGATTAAGAAATTTAACTTTGCTACTCCAGGTCGTAACGGTAATTACGACGATATGGATGATGACGCTGCTGCATCAACAACTGGTGCGACAGTATCTGCAAATTCTCAAATCGTTCAAATCATTAATCTCCTTGGTGGACGCGATAACATTGAAGATGTTGATGCTTGTATGACACGACTTCGTGTAACCGTCAAAGATGTCGCACGAGTTGGTGATGAAGAAACTTGGAAAAAAGCAGGTGCTATGGGTCTTATCATCAAAGGCTCAGGTGTTCAAGCTGTTTATGGACCAAAAGCAGATATCTTGAAATCTGATATTCAAGACCTTCTTGATTCAGGTGCTGAAATCCCAACAATCGATTTAGCAGAAGTTAAAGGAAATGATGTAACTAAAGTTTCATATAAAGGCGTGACAGAAGAAGTTCTTTCTGTTGCTGATGGTGAAGTAAAAGCGATCACTGAAGTGAAAGATCCAGTCTTCTCAGCTAAAATGATGGGTGATGGCTTCGCTGTAGAACCTGAAAATGGTAATGTCTACGCACCAGTTTCAGGTATTGTGACAAGCGTCTTCCCTACAAAACATGCCTTTGGATTGTTGACAGATGCTGGCCTTGAAGTTCTTGTTCACATTGGACTTGATACCGTTGCTCTTAACGGTGTGCCATTCTCTGTTAAGGTAACAGAAGGTCAACGTGTTCAAGCAGGTGATCTTTTGGTGGTAGCTGATTTGGCAGCTATCAGTTCAGCGGGACGTGAAACAACAATTATTGTTGCCTTCACAAATACAGCAGAAATTAAAGCAGTCAATTTAACACAAACAGGAAACGTCTCTGCTAAAACCCCTGTTGCAAAAGTAGAACTTTAAGCATATATTACTATTAGTGATATAGAGATTGAGGTTAAAACTAAATAGAAGGGGGTCCGAGGTAGGCATCTCGGACTCTCCTTTAACTTGAAGGGAAGAGATATGGCAAAATTTTTAACACTTAATACGCATTCTTGGTTAGAGGCAAATTCGTTAAAAAAATTATTCGATTTAGCTGAAACGATTTATAGTGAAAATTATGACATTATTTGCCTTCAAGAAATCAACCAAGATATTCGTGGGTTAGTAACTAAAGAAGTTGAAGGGTATGAAAAATTACCTGGAAGTCCTGAATTACACCGTGATAATTACGCTCTTCAATTGGTTAACTATCTTAAAAGCCAAGGAAGACATTATTACTGGTCTTGGGCTTATAACCATATTGGTTATGATAAATATAATGAAGGTGTCGTTATTCTCTCTAAAAATCCAATCAAAGTTCACGACATCTTAGTATCTGAAGTGGATGATGAAACAGATTATCATACGAGACGTGTCTTAGTGGCTGAGACAGAAGTTGATGGCAAGCCAATTACGGTGGTGAGCCTTCATATGTCTTGGTTTGGGAAAGGGTTTGAAAGTGAATGGCAAAAGTTGGAGTCAGCCTTGCTTGACTATCCAAAACCTTTGGTATTGATGGGAGACTTTAATAATCCTACTGACACTGCTGGTTATGATATGATTATGAAGAGCCCACTTCATTTACAAGATAGCCATAAAGTGGCTCAAAACATTCAAGGTGATCATACTATTATTGAAGATATTGATGGCTGGGAAGGCAATAAACAGTCACTCAAAGTTGATCACGTTTTTACAAGTACAGATATCGAGATTCAATCTTCAACCGTTGTCTTTGATGGCGGTGAATCTCCAATCGTCAGTGACCATTTTGGTCTTGCTGTCGAACTTAACTACTAATTAATTCTTACCTCCTAATTATTTGTTTGTTTTTTGTAAAAAAATCGCTCCTGATTTCAGGGGCGATTTTGGGTGTTGTGTGTTATAATGGATCCGCAATAATGGCATTAAAATAATAAACGATTAATTATGGAGATAAAAATGAAAAAATTTAACGTAGAAATCGAAGAAGTGCTTCAAAAAATTGTAGAAATTGAGGCAAGCGATGAAAACGAAGCTTTGAAATTGGTAAGCGAACAGTATAGGAAAGAAAATATTGTCCTAGACGAAAATGATTATAAAGGTCATGAACTTAGGGTTATATCCGAATAGAGAACGATAAAAGAGTGAACATAACATTCACTCTTATTTTTTTGTATTTAATTTTTACTCCACAATTGGGCTTTTTAGGTAAGCATCAACGAGGCGTTCTGTTGCTTGGACAGAGTCGATATGTGTGCGTTCGTATGAGTGACTTGATTCGATACCAGCTCCAAAAAGGGCGTGTTTGACTTCGGCACCAGCGCGAAGAGCTGCAGAGGCATCACTACCATAGTATGGGTAGATGTCTAATTTGTATGGAATCTTATTGTCATTTGCCAATTCAACGAGGTGTTGGCGAAGTTCGAAATTGTAAGGTCCAGAACCATCTTTGACACAGATTGATACGCTGTATTCATCTGTTTGTTGGTCATCTCCCATTGCTCCCATATCGACAGAAAGGTATTCAACGGTTTCTGCTGGAATGCTTGAGTTGGCTCCGTGACCTAATTCTTCAAATGCTGAGAAGTAGAAGTGTGTTGTGTATGGTAAGGTGATATTTTGTGCTTTGTATTCTTTAAGCAATTCAATCAGAATAGCTGCTGATACTTTATCATCAAGGTGACGTGATTTGATGAAACCTGATTCAGTAACGACTACACGTGGGTCAAATGAGATAAAATCACCAACTTCAATACCAAGAGCACGTGTTTCTTTTTCGTTGGTTACTTTCTCGTCAAGACGAACTTCCATGTTAGTTTGGTTGCGTTCAGCAGTACCAGCGTCTTTGTAGACGTGAACTGAAGTTTGGTGCATGAGGATAGTACCGCTAATTTTTTTACCATTTTTAGCAACGTGGATGGTACAATTTTCACCTTCGATAGCGTTGTAGACAAAACCACCGATAAGGTCCATTTTAAGACGACCATCTGGTTTGACAGCACGAACCATGGCACCAAGGGTATCAAGGTGAGCTGTGACCACGCGGTGTTTGCTGTCATCTTTACCAGTGACAGTGACCATAACGCCACCTTTATTTGTGCGGACAGGAGCGTAGCCAAAGCTTTCAAGTTCAGCAATCACGTAATTCATAATGTGACTTGTGTAGCCAGTCGGTGAAGGGATATTTGCAAGTTTTGTAATATAATCAACTGTTGTTTTCATTGCTTCTCCAATACAATCTAGTCATTTATCGGTATTTTCCGATAGTCTAATGCTATTATAACATTTATCAGTAACTTTGTTTCTGCTAAGGGGGAAAGTCATTATGATTGAGCTTGAGTAAAGTTTTGATAATGGTCGATGATAACTTCTGCCAGTCGTTCAATATCTGAGCTTGTGCCGCGGAGTTCAAAGTCCCCAAGCATGGGAAATCCAAAGCGGTTGGCGTATTGTTTGGCTGTTAAGCAGTACTGTTCATTGAAATTGCGGTTGCCTGAGCCGATAATACCAAAACAATGTTTGTAGTTATCGTGAGCAGTGATAAAATCTCCCAGTGGATTGGTTAAAATTTCAACATCACCCGAATCAACGCCATTGCCACCTTCAAGGTAGGTCGGTAGAATTGCCACAAAAGGTGAGGCAACGGGAAAGGTTTCGTGGTTAAGATCTTTGATATTGATGGCTTTACTGGAGAGTTGATAATGGTTCTGAAGATATTCTCCTAAACGTTTCACAAAGCTCTGGACATTGCCACTTAAGCTAATGTAGACGATGGTTAGTGTTTTTTCTGTCATAAGACACCTCATGTGAATAGTGTTTTTAGTCAATTTACCATAATGAAAGGGCAGAGACAAATGATTAGCTTGGAGAAATTAGTTGGATTTTAAATGTGATCTTTTAAAAAGTTTGTTCTTTTGAAATAAAAGACTAGACTTATCAAAATACCTGTGATATACTTTTTGTAAAGATGTTGGGGAGTGAAAACATCTTTAGCTAATATTTATATTCAAAAAGGGAGAATGCCCATGTCAAAAGCATTAATTATTTGTGTTGCTGGAATGTCATCATCACTTATGGCTCAAAAAACAACAGAATTCTTCAAAAATCAAGGTAAAGATATTACTGTTGAAGCGATTAGCTCTAACGAAGGTGAGCGCGTGATTACGGATGCTACTTATGATTTGTATCTTGTTAGCCCGCAAGCAACTATGTACTACAACCAATTTGCGACTGCTGGTGAAAAATCAGGACGACCAGTCGTTAAAGTGCCACCACAAGCTTATGTTCCAATTCCAATGGGAGTTGAAAAAATGGCTAACTTAATTTTAGAAAGCATTTAATGAGGGATTGCAAGATATGACAGAAGAAGAATTACAACTAGCCGCTTTTGAGATTATTTTACACAGTGGAACAGCTAGAACTTACGTTCATGAAGCGTTTGATGCCATGAAAGAAAGTAAATTTGAAGTGGTGGAAGAAAAATTAGCTGCTGCTGATGAAGAATTATTACAGGCTCACCATGCTCAAACAGATTTGTTGCAGAAATATGCAAGCGGTACCGAAATTAAAATTGAAATTATCATGGTACATGCCCAAGATCATTTGATGACAACAATGACTTTGAAAGAAGTTGCTATCGAGATGATGGGAATGTATCAAAGATTTGCACTTAAATAACTGAAATTAGATGAGCGAGTGACAAACTCGCTCTTTTTATCATCATCAAAAAGCTCCCTTCCTTGGTTAGAGGAAGGGAGCTTTTTGTTTGAATTAATAAAAGGATAGAAGTTTTGATTACCGAGGATGGGTGATAATCATAAATATTAATTTTAATTGGAGGATTGAAATATGGGATTAGGAGGGATTAATCGGTAAAACCATTATCGATAGTGACTTGTTTGAACCATTCACCTGATTTTTTAATGGTTTTGATTTGAGTGTGGATGTTATTTGAGATGAATCCGTAGCGGTTACGGTAAGCATTCATCCAAGACCAGCAGTCAATTGGTGTCCAAAGATGGTAACCAAAGCAATTTGAACCTTCTTGGATACCACGGTGAAGGCAAGCAAGGTGTTCTTTGATGAAATCAATGCGGTAGTCGTCTTGGACTTGACCGTTTTCATCCATGAAGCGTTCCTCGCGAGAGACTCCCATACCATTTTCAGAGACGAACCAAGGAATATTATTGTAGTTGTCGCGGATGTTAATGGCGATATCATAAATAGCTTCTGGGTAAATTTCCCAGCCTTTATCAATATTCATGCGACGTCCTGGCATATGGTATTCGTCATAATAACGATTTGGCATCCAAGCACCGACAGAATTTGGTGCGATGTCTGGTGCTTTTACACGATTTGGGTGATAGAAGTTAACACCTAAGAAATCAATGGTATTTTCTTTAAGAATTTGAGCATCTTCAGGTTCTGTTTGCCAGATGACGCCATCTTTTTTGAGAACTTCTTCAAGTTCTTCTGGGAAATGTCCATTGATGGCCGGTTCAAGGAACATTTTGTTATTCCAAAGTTCAGCAAAGTGTGCAGCAGCTTGGTCTTCTTTAGAATCAGAAGCAGCATAAGTTGGTGTTAAGTTTAAAACTGTACCAATGCGACCACCGTCTTTGTCTAAGCCAAGTTCTCTGAATTTAGCGATGGCTTTTGCGGATGCGATATTCAAGTTGTAAGCGACTTGGACAGCTTTTTTACCATCAACTAATTTTGGATAGTGGAATTGATAGAGGTATTCACCGTCGACAACAACCATTGGTTCGTTGTGAGTTGTCCAGTCTTTGACGCGGTCACCGAAAGCCTTGAAAGCTTGTTCAGCAAAGCCTACATAAAGGTCAACCACATGACGTGACTCCCAACCACCATATTTATGATAAAGCTCGACAGGTAAATCAAAATGATGTAGGTTCATAATTGGACGAATGCCATTTTCGATGAAGCAGTCGATAACGTTATTATAGAAGTCTACTGCATCTTGATTAACGGTATTTTTTTCGAGGTCATCGATCAAACGTGTCCATTGAATAGAAGTACGGACACTATTTAAACCGACTTTTTTCATTAGAGCAATATCTTCTTTATAACTATTGTAGAAGTTAGAGGCTGTGTCTGGTCCAACTTGGTTGTAAAAAGCTTCAGGTTCAATTTCATACCAATAATCAAACATATTAGCATGTTTCTTATTGAAACGTCCTTCACTTTGAGGTCCAGATGTCGCAGCTCCCCACCAGAAATTTTCTGGAAAAGTGTAAGTTGCCATAGGATTCTCCTTAATAAGTTTTGGTTTTACAAGTACAATTATACACTTTTAAAATTAAAAGACAATATTTTTATATAAAAAGACTAGACTTTTACAAAAAATAAGTTATAATGATAATGTAAAAACAAATAAATGGAAAGAGGAGTGTTTATGAACAAGTTTCTAGATGCTATCAGTGACAAACTTTTGCCTTTGGCAAACAAGCTCGCTTCAAATCGTTATTTATCGATTTTGCGTGATGCCTTTATGCTTGCCTTCCCCTTGACCATGTTTGGGTCAATTGTCGTGGTTATTTGTAACCTTCCTTTTTTAAACGATGGTACGAAAGCGCTTTTAAACGACCTGCTTGGTAGTGGTCAAAGTGCTACCATGTCGATTATGACAGTCTTCGTTACTTTTGGTATTGGTTATTATCTTTCTAAATCTTACGATGTTGAGGGAATTTTCGGGGGTGCTATTTCATTTGCAAGTTTCCTTATTTTGACACCGTTTTTCACAACAAGTGATGGTGGCGAAAAAGTTTCAAGTGTTTTGAGTCTTGATCGCCTTGGTGCAAAAGGAATGTTTCTTGGGATGATTGTTGCTTTTCTTGCTGCTGAAATTTACAGCCGCACGAGCAAAAAAGGATGGCAAATTAAAATGCCCGACAGTGTACCCCCTGCAGTTGCTAAGTCTTTTGCGGCTTTGATTCCAGCTATTTTGACACTTTCATTCTTTACAGCGATTAATGCTGTTGTGACAGTTGGTTTTAAAACAAATCTTCATGATGTGATTTATAACGTTATTCAAGTTCCGCTTGTTGGTCTTGGAAGTAGTATCTGGGCAACTTTGGTTGCAATCTTCTTTATTCAATTCTTGTGGTTCTTCGGTCTTCATGGGCAAATTCTTGTGAACTCAGTTATGGACCCTGTTTGGAATACATTGATGTTTGAAAACTTGGAAGCTTACAAGGCAGGTGAACACCTTCCTCACATTATCTCAAAACCATTCATGGAAACATTCACTGTTGGTCTTGGTGGTTCAGGGATGACGCTTGCAGTTGTTATTATCATGGCCTTTATCATGAAGAAAAAACAATATCGTGATGTTGGTCGTTTGGCACTTGGTGCTGGTATCTTTAACGTTAATGAGCCAGTAATCTTTGGTTTGCCAATCGTTTTGAATGCTACAATTCTTATTCCATGGGTTATTTCACCAATTATTGTCACAGCCCTTAACTATTTTGTGATGTCAATTGGTCTTGTTCCTGCACCAACTGGGGTCTCAGTTCCTTGGACAGTACCTGTCTTCTTTAGTGGAATGATTGCGACAAACTCACTTGCTGGCGGACTTCTTCAAATTGTGGACTGCTTGATTGTTGGCTGTATTTGGCTACCATTCTTGCATATGCTGGACAAACAACCTGACTCTGCGCTATAATATGACTATAGTTTAAAATTATTAGTCTATACAAGTAGAGTAGGAGCGATCTATGTCAAAATATGAAGAGATTGCAGGGATTATTCGAGCTAGAATTTCAGATGGAACGTATCCGATTGATTCCATGTTGCCGATTCAGTCTGATTTGGCTAAGGAATTTGGCGTCAGTCGAATGACGGTGAAAAAAGCTATTGAGATGTTAACTATCGAAGGCTTGGTCATTTCAAAACAAGGAAATGGCACCAAGGTTTTGAACTCCTCATTTTGGGACAAAGAGGATTCAAAATTTCGATTGAACAACTACAATGGTTTAAGTAACGATTTGAAGGATGACCCTCGACAATTAACGAGTCAAATTATTGAGTTTACGGTTGAATTTCCCGATGCGGAAATTGCTGAGCGCCTTCAAGTGGAAGAATCAACGCCAGTTTATAAGATTATTCGATTACGTCTCTTAGATGGTGAGCCGTATGCGCTTGAGCATACTTACATGGCTTGCGATTTAGTTCCAGGTCTGGATGATAGTATTTTATTAGCATCCGTTTATGATTACCTTTGGAATACTTTGGAACTTAAATTTGCTGGGTCTTATCGTCATATTACGGCTGAAAAGCCTGACCACTATGACAAAGATTACCTTGCTTGCAAGGATGATGACCCGATTTTGCAAGTAGAGCAAGTGGTTTATTTGGAAAATGGTAGACCGATTGAGTATTCACGTACGCGAAATCGTTATGATGTCCGCGGGTATTCATTGCTAGATGTTAAAAATAGTTAAGAGTCGATAGGGTAACGGTTAAGTCTGGAGAAAAGTCTCCAGGCTTAACTGCTGAACGGGGAAATCCCCCGAAAGAAAGGATAAATTATGGCAGAACCATTATTTTTAAAAGCGCAAATGCACGATAAAATTTGGGGTGGAACTAAGCTTCGTGATGAGTTTGGTTACGATATTCCAACAGAAACGACTGGTGAATACTGGGCAATCTCAGCTCATCCAAATGGTGTGTCGATTGTGGATAATGGGACTTATAAAGGACAAGGCTTAGATAAACTTTATCGTGAGCACAAAGAGCTTTTTGGCAATCCAAAATCAGAAGTCTTTCCATTGTTAACTAAAATTTTGGATGCCAACGATTGGCTTAGTGTCCAAGTTCACCCAGATGATGCTTACGCTCTTGAGCATGAAGGTGAGCTTGGTAAAACAGAATGCTGGTATGTCATCGCAGCGGATGAAGATTCTGAGATTATTTACGGTCATAACGCCAAATCCAAAGAAGAACTTGCCAAGATGATTGAAGCAGGTGAATGGGATAATTTGTTGACAAAAGTTCCAGTCAAAGCAGGTGATTTCTTCTACGTACCAAGCGGCACAATGCACGCCATTGGTAAAGGCATTTTGATTTTGGAAACACAGCAATCAAGTGATACAACTTATCGTGTCTACGATTTTGACCGTCGAGATGCTGCAGGGAATCTTCGTGATTTGCACATTGAACAATCTATCGATGTTCTAACTATCGGTGAGCCAGCTAACAGCACCCCTGTGACTATAGGTGTGGATAACTTGACTTCAAGCCTTTTGGTGTCAAATGAATTCTTTGCGGTTTATAAATGGGTGGTGTCTGGTGAGGTTGCTTTTAGTCAAACAGCTCCATATCTTTTGGTTAGTGTTTTGTCTGGTCAAGGTAGCTTAACTGTTGATAACTGTGTTTATAACGTGAAAAAAGGTGACCACTTCATTCTTCCAAATGATGTGAAAACTTGGAAATTTGATGGCGACCTAGAAATCATTGCTAGTCACCCAAATGAAAACTAATTATAAGTAGACATAAATAAAAAATGAATCCGAAATTTTCGGATTCATTTTTAGCTTATTTTTCAACTTCAAGGTCATACAAACGCCCTGCTTTTTCGTAGCGCGTAAAGCGTGCGAGTTTATTATTGTCATCAACGAAGACGACGCGTGGTTTGTGCGTTTTGGCTTCTTCAGGTGTGAAGTCAGCGTATGACATGATGATGACGTGGTCACCGACATTGACGAGTTTTGCTGCGGCACCGTTAAGGCAAATTTCGCCTTTCCCTGGTTCGCCAGCAATGATGTAAGTTTCAAGGCGGCTGCCGGTTTCGACATCAGCAATCTGTACTTTTTCGTATTCCACCATACCAGCTAGTTCAAAAAGTTCTGGGTCGACGGTGATACTACCAACATAATCCACCTCAGCACCCGTTACGACAGCGCGGTGAATTTTTGATTTTAACATTTGAATGTGCACGATTTTTTTCTCCCTTACTCGTAGATGTGATTGTCAATTAAGCGTGTCTTGCCAATGTAAACCGCAATGGCATTGAGGACAGGACGGTCGATTTCGCTAACGGGTTCTAGAGTTTTCCAGTCCACAAATTCGACATAATCAATCTTTGCTAGCGGTTCTTTTTCAATAAAAGCAGTCATAGCTTCTTTTAATTTGCTAGTGTCTTTTTCGCCATCAGAAATCATCTTTTCAGCAAGAGCCAAACTTTGTGAAAGAACAAGAGCAGCTTTTCGTTCGTCAGCTGAAAGGTAAGTATTACGGGAACTTTTAGCAAGTCCGTCAGCCTCACGAACGATTGGGCAACCAACGATTTCAAGGTTGAAATTCAAATCTTCAACCATGTGTTTGATGACAGCCAGTTGTTGCGCATCTTTTTGACCAAAGTAGGCTTTATTTGGTTCCACAATGTTGAAGAGTTTTCCAACGACGGTACAAACTCCACGAAAATGAATTGGGCGTGTTTTCCCGCAAAGTCCCTTCGTCAACGTTGACATGTCAATGAAACTTGAAAAAGTAGGAGAGTACATGTCGCTAGGTTCTGGATTGAAAATCAGGCTAGCGCCTGCGGCTTCACAGAGTTTGGCATCTTGTTCCAAATCACGTGGGTAGCTTTCAAGGTCTTCAGTCGGAGCAAATTGAATTGGATTGACAAAAACGCTGACAACAACGTGGTCATTTTCAGAAACAGCTTTGTCAATCAAACTCTTATGCCCTTCGTGAAGGTAGCCCATTGTGGGAACAAGTCCGATAGTTTTTCCATCTGCTTTCCAAGCTTGAACAGCTTTTCGAACGTCTTCAACGGTGTGAACGATTTTCATGTAATGTCATGCCTCTTTTCTAATTAATAGAGCTTTTCAATAATACTGTCATCAATATGATATTCATTATCAGGTGTTGGGAATTTCTGAGCGTCAACATCTTCGATATAGTTTTTGACAGCGTCGGAGATGAGCTCGCCAATGTTGGCGTAGCGTTTGACGAATTTTGGTGTGAAATCAGAGAATAACCCCAACAAATCAGCGTAAACTAACACTTGCCCATCAGTTTGATTACCAGCGCCAATCCCAATGGTTGGAATATCTAGCTGTTTGGTTACAAGCTGGGCGAGTTTAGCTGGGATAGCTTCAAGAACCACGGCAAAAGCACCAGCTTCTTGAACAGCTTTGGCATCTTCTAGAAGTTGTTTGGCAGCAGCTTCGGTTTTGGCTTGAACTTTGAAACCGCCGAAGGCATTGATGTGTTGTGGGGTTAAACCAAGGTGAGCACAAATTGGAATCCCAGCCTCCACCATTGCCTTGATTTGTGGACAGACACTTTTACCACCTTCTAATTTAACGGCTTGGCAATGAGTCTCCTTCATCAAGCGCCCAGCATTTTCCACAGCTTTTTCAACCGATACTTGATAAGACATAAAAGGCATATCAACGATAACTAGAGCGTTTTTAGCCCCTCTGCAGACTGCTTTGCCATGATGGATCATATCTTCCATGGTTACTGAAATAGTGTCATCATAGCCTAGCATGACGTTGCCAAGAGAATCACCAACAAGAATGCTGTTGATACCAGTGCTATCGATTAACTTTGCTGTTGAATAGTCGTAGGCGGTTAACATGGTTAACTTTTTACCGTCTGCTTTAGCTTTTTGAAAGCTCAATACGGTATTTTTCATGAGAGTCTCCTTTCACCAAAAGCCACAAAAACTTTTAGAATAAAACATGTCTAGCTAACATTATATCAAATATTCAGAAAATTTTAAATTGTAGGTCGAAAATAAGTAGTGAGAAAGCATTGCTATTAACATAAAAGAGCCTGAAGCGTAGTTCAGACTCTGAGTGTGAAATGATTAGTCAAAAATACTGCAAGATTTTGAGGTGTTTTTGATACCATTTGTGTCATTGATAATGGCGTTACCTTGCTCAGTCAATTGTGTACCAGCCCAGTCTTGAACCATATCAAGATAAGCAAGCTCGCTGCTATTTCCTTTCCAAGACCAGCCAAGATACCCAACACCTTTTGCTTGAGAGTAGCTCATGATTGTCTTGTAATCGATTGGACCATTTGTGTGTTTAATACCAAATTCACCGATACATAACGGTGCCCCAACGGCTAATGATGAGTCAATATTGTTTTGTACAGCACCGTAGGCACCAGCGTATTCGTACATATGGATTGAGAAAATAAGGTTGTGTTCTGAATCGGATTGGACGACGCTTTGGCCAGCATCTGCGATTGATTTTGGATATTGCCCCCAGCCAGCGCAGTCAACCATGATGGTATTTTTTATCCCAACGTTACGAAGTTTGGGGATAACTTGTTGATAACCTGCTGCCCAATTTGAGCTATCCCAGGCACCGCCCCATTCATTGGCGATGTTTAAGATGACATGGTCTTCGTTTCCAATTAGAGCATCTTTCATTTCCATCCAATAATTAGCGGCATTTTCCAAATCTTGAATGTTGTCGGAACCAGTAGCATCATGCGCTTCAACAATGGCAATCAAGTGGTTGTCTTTACAAAGCTGCAATAGTTTTTGAATTTCTGCTAGTGAAGTTTTGCTGTATTGTTGCCCATCTCCCATAACGATACGAATACAGTTTGCCCCAGTTCTTGCAATAGCAGGAATGGCAGTGTCCTCCTGCCCTTTATACCAAGCATAAGGGTAGTTAATACCACGCATGATAAATGGATTGCCTTTGGCATCATAGAGTGTTGTTCCATTTGTGTAAAAGCCACTAGTTGTGACTACCGGATTAGGGTTGGGATGATCTTCACCTACTTTGGTAAATTCCCATTTTTGATTGGTTCCATTAGTATCAGACCATTGTTGGACGTTAGCCCCTGCATTAGTTGCGCCACGAGCGACGTCGAGTACTTTTCCGCTAACAGCAGAGACTAACTTGTAAGAACCGTCGCCGTTATCAACAATTTTCCACTTTTGACAAGTCCCGTTAGTATCGTCCCATTGCTGCACATTAGCGCCATCATATGTTGCAGCAGAAGCAACATCGAGTACTTTTCCACTATTTACAGATACCAATTTATAATAGCCGTCGCCAGTATCAAGGACTGTCCATTTTTGATTAGTCCCGTCAGTGTCGTCCCACTGTTGGACGTTAGCGCCCGCATTAGTTGCACCACGAGCGACATCAAGAACTTTCCCACTGTGCTTTGCTGTGATTTTGTAAGTATTTCCTGAAATAATCGCATCAGCTTTTACCTCATGAGCTGCTACAATACCAGAAAGTAATGTTAGTGCCGTTAAAGATCCAATGAGTGTTTTTTTCATTAGTTTTCTCCCCCTAAAAAGTTTTAGGCCCTTATGTTTTGAATATAACTTTTTTCCGCGGTAAATAAAGCAATTGTATACAAATAATCAAAAAAAGTTTCAGGAAGCGCATCCAAAAAAAGTATAACATAATTCTTTATAAAAGTATATACTTTTATAAAATAAAATGATAAAATGAAGCTGTCAAAAGAAGGAGGAGGTGAATAGCTTATTAATTGACAAATTTATTATCCGATAATTAAAGAATTTTATTAGTTAACCATAAAAATCAGAGCAACTTTTAAAATCTCCTGGGCTGTTTTGGTTTTTTATGGTTACATTTTATGGGAAAAAGTATCATTTACAACAAATTATCAATTAACATTTGGAACTTTAGCTCTTCTAGTTTAAAATATAGATAATAATATGCATTAGTTTATATATTAGATTTAGAGGAGAAGCAATGGAAAAATATAACCTTATTGCAAATGATGTGCGTAAGAAAATTTTAGAAGGTGTTTATCAACCGAATGAACAGCTGCCTTTTGAAAAAGATTTTTGTCGCACGTACAAGGTTAGTAAGATGACGGTCAAAAAAGCCTTAGATATTCTCGTTACAGAAGGTTTGATTTACAAACGTCGTGGAGCAGGGACTTTTGTCATGGACCTGTCAGTTGAAAAAATGGAGAAAATGTTGATGGATATCCAAATGATGGGGACAACAGCATTTTATCCAGATAAAAAAATTACAAGTCGCGTGATTGATTTTACGGTTGTGAAAGCAGACGCGGAAATTGCAGAAAAACTAAAAATTAAGGAAACAAGCTTTGTTTATAAAATTCATCGTGTCCGCTTAGTTGATGATAAACCAACGGTTATCGAAGAAACTTATATGCCAATCGATTTGATTACAGGTTTGAAAATTGAGCATGTGGAAAATTCGATTTACGATTACATTGAAAATGACCTTGGTTTAAAAATTCAATCAGGCCACCGTACTATTACTGTTCGTCGTGCGACGGATGAGGAAGCTGATTACTTGTCACTTGAAAAAGGTGACCCAGTAGCAGTAGCTGTTCAAACGGGGTATTTAACAAATGGTGCTGCGTTTGAATACTCAATTAGTACACATCGTTATGATGAATTTTCATTGGAGATTGTTTTAACACACCACTAGCGGTGATTTTTGCTAGGTAGAAATGGAGAAGAAAATGAATTTAGTCGTGTTTGATATTGGTGGAACTTCTGTGAAATATGGTCGCTACCAAGACAGTGCCATTGATAAAAAAGGTTCCTTTCCAACTCCCAAAACATGGGAAGAAATGAAAGAAAACTTGCATCGTGTCTTCACAGAATTAGCGGATGCTGATACCAAAGGAGTTGCTATCTCTAGCCCTGGTGCTGTGGATACTGAAGAAGGTGTGATTAAAGGCTTTAGTGCTATCCCATACATTCATCATTTCAAGATTATTGATGAATTGGAAGCAATGTTTGGCCTACCTGTGACCATCGAAAATGATGCTAACTGTGCTGGCCTTGCTGAAAGTCAATTTGGTATCGGAAAAGACAGCAAAAAATCAATTTACTTCATCCTTGGAACAGGTATCGGTGGTGCGGTTTGCCTTGATGGTAAATTGTACAAAGGAAGTAGCCTTTACGGTGGTGAATTTGGTTTCATGATTATCAAAGACGGTATTACGCTTAGTAATTTAGCTAGTCCCGTTGCTGTGGCTAAAAAATACGCTAAGGAACATGGCTTGACTGATTTTACAGGCAAAGATTTATTTGATTTGGCAGATGCTGGCAATAGCGATGCTAAGGCTGCTTTGTCAGAAATGTATGATGTTATTGCTATCGGCATTTTCAACTGCCTTGTCAGCATTAACCCTGATTTGGTTGGTATTGGTGGCGGTATTTCTGCGCGTGAAGATTTGGTGCCAGAACTTGAAAAACGTCTGCAAAAATTGGTCGAAAAAACCGATGCTCACGGATTAGAATACCAAGTAAAAACTTGCCAATTCCGAAACGATGCCAATCTTTTAGGAGCCGTTTCTAATTTCTTAAATAGCAAATAATAGTTTAAGGCTTGATAAATTTTCAAGCCTCTTTTTTATTTAGTAAACAAAGTCTTTAAAATGGATAAGGCATTGGTATTTTGGGGCGTTTAGTGTTAAAATAATATACAATATAAATCTGTATGCAAAGAAGAGGTCCTTATGGCAAAAATTGTGAATTTGACGGGTGAAGAGGTCGTTGCCCTAACGGCCCAATATATGAGCGAATCTGATGTAGCGATTGTTCAAAAAGCATTGGATTACGCGACAAAAGCACATATCTCACAAGTTAGGCAATCAGGCGAGCCTTATATCATCCATCCTATCCAAGTTGCAGGTATTTTAGCAGATCTTCATCTTGATGTGGTGACAGTGGCTTGTGGTTTTTTGCATGACGTTGTTGAAGATACCGAGATTACTTTAGATGAAATCGAAGCCGAATTTGGTAAAGATGTGCGTATCATCGTGGATGGCGTGACAAAACTTGGTAAAGTTGAGTACAAATCACACGAAGAGCAATTGGCTGAAAATCACCGTAAGATGCTTATGGCCATGTCTAAAGATATCCGTGTCATTTTGGTAAAACTTGCTGACCGTCTTCATAATATGCGCACTTTGAAGCATCTTCGTAAGGACAAACAAGCGCGTATTTCACGTGAAACCATGGAAATCTATGCTCCCCTTGCTCATCGTTTGGGGATTAGCCGCATCAAGTGGGAATTGGAAGATTTGTCATTCCGTTACCTTAATGAAATTGAGTTCTACAAGATTTCTCACATGATGAACGAAAAACGTCGTGAACGTGAAGCCTTGGTTGATGAAATCGTCAAGAAAATCAAAGACTACACTGAAGAACAAGGGCTTTACGGAGACGTTTACGGTCGTCCAAAACACATTTATTCTATTTATCGCAAAATGCGTGATAAAAAGAAACGTTTCGACCAAATCTATGATTTGATTGCCATTCGTTGTATCATGGAAACACCTAGCGATGTTTACGCTATGGTTGGTTACATTCATGAATTGTGGCGTCCAATGCCAGGGCGTTTCAAAGATTATATTGCTGCGCCTAAAGCCAATGGTTACCAATCTATCCACACGACTGTTTACGGACCAAAAGGACCAATCGAAATTCAAATCCGTACCAAAGAAATGCACCAAGTCGCTGAATACGGGGTTGCTGCTCACTGGGCTTACAAAAAAGGGATTAAAGGCAAGGTTGACAGTCAAGAACAAGCTGTCGGCATGAGCTGGATTAAAGAATTGGTTGAATTGCAAGACGCGTCAAACGGTGATGCAGTAGACTTTGTCGATTCAGTTAAACAAGATATTTTCTCAGAACGTATCTATGTCTTCACCCCAACAGGTGCCGTTCAAGAATTGCCAAAAGACTCTGGGCCAATTGATTTTGCTTACGCCATTCACACACAAGTTGGTGAAAAGGCCGTTGGTGCTAAGGTTAATGGTCGTATGGTGCCTTTAACTGCTAAACTTAAAACAGGCGATGTGGTTGAAATTGTAACCAATCCAAATTCATTTGGACCAAGTCGCGACTGGATTAAAATTGTTAAGACAAACAAAGCCCGCAACCGCATCCGCCAATTCTTGAAGAATCAAGATAAGGAATTGTCAGTCAACAAGGGTCGTGAGCTTTTGGTAGATTATTTCCAAGACCAAGGCTATGTGGCTAACAAATACTTGGATAAAAAACACCTTGAAGCCATTTTGCCACGTTTCAGTGTTCGTAGCGAAGAAGCTCTTTATGCGGCTGTTGGTTTCGGTGAAATTAGTGCGGCAGCTGTTTTCAATCGTTTAACAGAAAAAGAACGCCGCGAAGAAGAACGCGCTAAAGCGAAAGCAGAAGCAGATGAACTCATGAATGGTGGCGAAATCAAGACAGAAAATAAAGAAGTCTTGAAAGTCCGCAGCGAAAATGGCGTTATCATCCAAGGTGCTTCAGGTCTTTTGATGCGTATCGCCAAATGTTGTAACCCAGTCCCAGGTGACCCAATTGAAGGTTATATTACCAAAGGACGTGGAGTTGCCATTCACCGTGCGGATTGCCACAATATTAAGAGCCAAGAAGGCTATGAGCAACGTCTTATCGAGGTCGAATGGGATGATGCTACTAGCGCTAATAATGATTACATCGCTGAAATTGATATTTATGGTCTTAACCGTTCAGGGCTTCTAAATGATGTTCTTCAAGTCCTTTCAAACGTTACTAAGAACATTTCAACCGTCAATGCCCAACCAAGTAAGGATATGAAATTTGCGAATATTCACGTTAGCTTCACAATTCCAAACTTGACGGAATTGACTGCTGTTGTCGATAAAATTAAAATCATTCCAGACGTTTATTCTGTCAAACGTACAAATGGATAACTAAAATGAGCTGTAAAATGTAAGTAAACTTTCGCATCATTTAAAATTACTATTATTACAGTTTTGTCTTATGGTTATTTGTGAGCTTTGCTCTTGTCCAAAGGATGCTTTCTGCCGTGGTGGAAGTGGCTGTAGTATTAATAATTCAGCCATCGGGAAGTTTTGAGACATTAGGCTCAAAACTTAGGCATGGAATTCCGAAGGAAGTCGCTGCCGACCGCACCACCTAAGGAAAGCATCGAAAAAGAATTTTTCTTTAAAAAATGAGCTGTACAATCAGCTCATTTTTTGTTTGAAAGAGTATGTGGTAAGTGCTTTTTTTATTTTTCTGAAAATGTTAAAATGGCAGTAATGAAAGCGAATTTATTTTCAGAAAGGAATAGATATGAAAGTAGTCATTCAACGTGTTAAAGAGGCACAAGTTGTAATTGATGATGAACTGGTTGGAGATATCAATCAAGGTTTATTGTTGTTAGTTGGAGTAGGACCAGATGATGAGCAAGAAGACCTTGATTACGCTGTTCGTAAAATCACTAATATGCGCATCTTTTCAGATGACATGGGCAAGATGAATTTATCTGTCCAAGATATTAAAGGAAGTATCTTATCAGTGTCTCAATTTACTTTGTTTGCGGATACCAAAAAAGGCAATCGTCCGGCATTTACAGGTGCCGCAAAACCTGATAAAGCTGAAAAAATGTACCTCGACTTTAATGAAGCCCTTGCCCAATTCGTTCCTGTTGAAACAGGCGTTTTTGGTGCAGATATGCAAGTTAGCCTAGTTAATGACGGTCCTGTTACCATTATTTTAGATACGAAATCACGTTAAGTTGAGTTAAGAAGGGACGGAGGTGGAAGATGTCATTAGAGCGATTGTTTCCAGAAGCTGTTGAAGCTGGCAAGGTTGAGCATGCAGAAGATTGGGTAGCTGTTGAGGAAAATGGGCAAACGTATTACCTTCCTCTAGCAAATCTGAGTGAGCGTGAAAAAGCATTACTGGCTTTGCAAAATGACGGTATTTTAGAAGACAAGGTGACTGAGAATCCTTGGTACCGTTATTTGATTCAAGATGATTTGAGTGTGGCAAAAGATTATAAAGCCTTGCAAATCATTTACATCGATCACAAGGAAGCCTTGCCAGAAGAACTGTGTGATTTTTTTGTGACCTTGTTACCCAATTTACTTGCGACGGTGGTCATTTCAAAGACTAGAACATTACTCATTCTTGATCAAGAAGAGATGATTGAAGCAGAAGATTTAATCGATGATGTGCTGCCGACTTTGGAAAGTGACTTTGGTATCAAGTTAACCATTTTCTTTGGCAATGTCTGGTGTAAATTTCAAGCAGATGATTTGCCAGCTTTTTACCGTGAAGAAAGTCGCTTGTTTGCCAATATGAGACATTTCCGTGGTAATGAACGAACAGTCAGTTTTTCACAAATGTTGCTGCTAGCTTATGCGCACCAGCTTGATTTGCCAGCTATTAAACATAAAATGTTACAGGCTATTGATGATAGTAAAGACATCAGACCGATTATCATGACCATGTGGCAAGAACAGGGCAATCTTGCCAAAACAGCACAAAATCTTTATATTCACCGTAATTCCTTGCATTATAAAATCGAGAAATTTCGCCTCCTGTCAGGTTTGAATTTGAAAAATCTTAATGATTTGGCATTTTCGTATCTTTTAATTATGGAAAATTAGTTTTTGGGCACATTGCACAAAAAATCTTGTGACTCCTGTCTATATCATGTAAGCGTTATCTTTGCTATAATAAAGCCACATAGATCAAAGGAGTTAAAAAATGGTAGAACTTAATCTTAATCATATTTACAAAAAATACCCAAATGCAAGCCACTATGCTGTTGAAGATTTCGATCTTGACATTAAAGATAAAGAATTTATCGTTTTCGTAGGACCTTCAGGTTGTGGTAAATCTACAACGCTTCGTATGGTTGCTGGTCTTGAAGATATCACAGAAGGTGAACTTAAAATTGATGGCGAAGTCGTTAATGATAAAGCACCAAAAGACCGTGATATTGCCATGGTTTTCCAAAACTACGCTCTTTACCCACACATGACTGTTTACGATAACATGGCATTTGGGCTAAAACTTAGAAAATATAAAAAAGATGAAATTGACAAACGTGTTCGCGAAGCCGCACAAATTCTTGGCTTGACAGAATTCCTTGAACGCAAACCTGCTGACCTTTCAGGTGGTCAACGTCAACGTGTTGCCATGGGTCGTGCTATCGTGCGTGATGCCAAAGTATTCTTGATGGACGAACCTTTGTCAAACTTGGATGCCAAACTTCGTGTGTCAATGCGTGCTGAAATCGCAAAAATTCACCGTCGTATTGGTTCAACAACAATCTACGTTACTCACGACCAAACAGAAGCCATGACACTTGCTGACCGTATTGTTATCATGAGTTCTACTAAAAACCCTGACGGTTCAGGAACAATCGGTCGCGTTGAACAAATTGGTACACCACAAGAACTTTACAACCGTCCAGCTAACAAATTCGTTGCTGGTTTCATCGGAAGTCCAGCCATGAACTTCTTTGAAGGAACAGTTAAAGACAATACTTTGGTTAGTGACTCAGGTTTCACAATTACTTTGCCAGAAGGTCAAAAGAAATTGCTTGAAACAAAAGGTTACAATGGTAAAAAAGTTATCTTCGGTATTCGTCCAGAAGATATCTCAAACAACCCACTAGCTCGTGAAACATACCCAGGAGCAACTCTTGAAGCTGAAGTTACTGTTTCTGAATTACTCGGTGCTGAAACAATGCTTTACGTTAAAGTAGGTAACACTGAACTTGTTGCTCGTGCGGATGCGCGTGATGTTTACCAACCAGGTTCAAAAGTGGAATTGACATTGAATGTTGCCAAAGGTCACTTCTTTGACCCAGAAACGGAGGCAGCTATTCGCTAATTTAACGCTATCCAAAACAGAACTCTTCTAGAATACAACCCAAAAAGCCTTACGTCTAACGACGTAGGGCTTTTTTGGGTTTTCATCATAAAATAAAGTTACTTACCAGATGATAAGTAACTTTTTCATTGTCTAAATTTATTCGTCGGCAACCATAATATCAGTTAATTGACCAAATTTTTCTTTGGCATCTTCAGAAATACCTGAATCAGTGACCAGGTGATCGATTTTGCTGACATTGTAGAAATCATAAAAATCGTATTTATCGAATTTTTCATGATCGACGAGAAGGAATTTTTCAAAGGCATTATCAAGGGCAATGCGTTGAATTTCTCCTTCGCTTTCGCTGTAAGTAGCTACAGAATCCCCAAAGACACCGTTAGCACTAACAAAGGCTTTTGAGAACTTGAGATTTTGCAAGTAGTTAGCAGTCAGTGAGCCAACAAAGGCACCTGTGATATCACGGTATTCACCGCCGGTTAAGATTAAATCGGTGCTTTTATTTTGATTTAAAATGGTGAATACTGGCAAACTATTTGTCACGACACGGATGTTTTTGGCAACAAGTTCGTGAGCAAAATGTTCCAGCGTTGTTCCGGGACCGATAAAGACTGTTTCGCCTTCTTGAATGAGTGTGCTGGCGAACTTAGCAATGGCACGCTTTTCTTCGATTTGTAGTTCTTGTTTTTCAGTGTTTGATTTTTCGTATTTTGGTTTTACTTTTGGTGTATCAATACTTTGTGCGCCACCATGGATACGAATCAATAAGCCTTCTTTGTCTAGCTCGTCAAGGTCACGACGAACTGTCATGTCAGAAACACCAAGTTCTTTAATGATGTCATTTACTGTAATAACACCTTTGACGTTGATTTTTTCAAGAATCCACTGGAGGCGTTCTTTTTTCAGCATGTCAATCTCCTTTCTTTTCTTTATTCCTTGTCACTATCATATCACAAAGAGACTGGTAACTCAACAAATAAGAAAAAAAAGAAACATTTTGAAACAGTTTTGTAACAATCATGAAAAGTACCGAAGTTAAAGCGTTTTTCGAGAGTTTCTCAAAATGAAACAAACACAAAGCAACAAACATTTTTAAAAAAATATTAAACAAATATGTTGACAAATGTTTGTTTTAGAATTATTATATAAACATAAAAAAACGTTTTTAAAAAATTATCTAGATAAAAGAAAAATTTTGAGGTGTTAAAATGACAGTTATTCTTGGTTCAGATGCTGCAGGGGAAACTTTAAAAAACATTATTAAAGATTACCTGCTTGAAAATGCTTATGACGTCAAAGACGTTACAGATGTCAAAAAAGATTTTGTTGATAATACGCTTGCGGTTGCAGCAGGTGTCAATGAATCAGATGAAAATCTAGGTATCATGATTGATGCTTATGGTGCAGGTAGCTTTATGACAGCTACAAAAATCAAAGGGATGATTTGTGCTGAAGTTTCAGATGAACGCTCTGCTTATATGACACGTGCTCACAATAATGCGCGCATGATTACCATGGGTTCAGAAATTGTTGGGGTTGAATTAGCTAAAAACATTGTCAAAGGATTTTTGGAAGGTCACTATGACGGTGGTCGTCACCAAATCCGTGTCGATATGTTAAATAAAATGTGCTAGGAGCGAGGAAGATAAAATGAAAATTGCAATTGGATGTGACCATATCGTAACAACAGAAAAAATGGCAGTGTCAGACTTTTTGAAATCAAAAGGCTATGAAGTCATTGATTGTGGTACTTATGACCATACACGTACGCACTACCCAATCTTTGGTAAAAAAGTTGGTGAAACTGTAACAAGCGGTCAAGCAGATTTGGGAGTTTGTATCTGTGGTACAGGTGTTGGTATTAACAACTCTGTCAATAAAGTTCCAGGTATTCGTTCAGCTTTGGTGCGTGATATGACAACCGCCATTTATGCCAAAGAAGAGTTGAATGCGAATGTCATTGGCTTTGGTGGCAAAATTACTGGTGAATTGTTGATGTGTGATATTATCGAAGCTTTCATCAAGGCTGAATACAAACCAACAGCAGAAAATAAAGCTTTAATTGAAAAAATTGCAGCAGTTGAAACCATCAACGAAGAACAAAGTTCACCAGATTTCTTTGATGAATTTCTTGAAAAATGGGACCGTGGCGAATATCACGATTAGGAGAAAATCAGATGATTCTTACTGTAACGTTGAACCCATCGATTGATATTTCTTATCCGCTAGATGATTTAAAGTTGGATACTGTAAACCGTGTTGCTGACGTACGAAAAACAGCAGGTGGTAAGGGTTTGAATGTCACTCGAGTATTATCAGAGATTGGCGACCATGTGACAGCAACAGGTTTTGTTGGTGGAAAGCTAGGAGATTTTTTGACAGGGCAATTGGATAAAAGTCAGATTAATCACCGCTTTTTTAAGATTCATGGTGAGACGCGTAATTGTATTGCGATTTTACATAACGGATTGCAAACAGAAATTTTAGAAGCTGGTCCCATGATTGACCCAGATGAAGCAGATGGTTTCCTTAATCATTTCCGCTATCTTTGCCCGTCGTATGATGTCATCACGATTTCAGGAAGTCTTCCAGCTGGTCTTGAGGATAATTACTATCAAAAGATGATTAGTCTAGCAAATTCTCAAGGTAAAAAAGTTGTGCTGGATTGTTCTGGCAAAGCGTTAGAAGCTGTTTTAGCTGGTGCTGACAAACCATTTGTTATCAAACCAAATACCGAAGAGTTGTCTCAACTTGTTGGAAAAACGGTTACTGATGATGTAGCAGAGCTAAAAGCAATCTTGCAAGATGACTTATTTGATGGCATTGATTGGGTGGTTGTCTCACTTGGTGGCAAAGGGGCTTTTGCAAAACATGACAATCATTTTTATCGCGTCACTATTCCAAAAATCGATGTGGTAAATCCGGTCGGTTCAGGGGATTCGACAGTGGCTGGGATTGCTTCAGCAATTACTCACAGCCTTTCAGATAAAGATTTCTTATGCCATGCTAATGTTCTTGGAATGTTAAACGCTCAAGAAAAAATGACTGGGCATGTCAATATGAAACATTACGAAAATTTATTTAATCAAATTCAGGTAGAAGAGGTATAGAAAAATGGTATTAACACAAGGAAAACGTAACTTACTGGAAAAACTTAGTCGTGAGGGTGTTATTTCTGCTTTGGCATTTGACCAACGTGGGGCTCTCAAGCGCATGATGGCAAAATATCAAACTGAAGAACCAAGTGTTGCACAAATTGAACAATTGAAAGCCTTGGTTTCTGAAGAATTAACACCATATGCCTCATCTATTCTTCTTGACCCTGAATATGGCTTGCCTGCAAGCAAAGTCAGAGATAGCAATGCAGGATTGTTGCTGGCTTATGAAAAAACAGGCTATGATACCACAACAACTAGCCGCTTACCAGATTGCTTGGTAGAATGGTCAGCTAAGCGCCTGAAAGAAGAAGGCGCAGATGCGGTGAAATTCTTGCTTTACTATGATGTCGATGGCGATGAATACATTAATCTTCAAAAGCAAGCTTATATCGAACGCATTGGTGATGAATGTAAGGCTGAAGACATGCCATTCTTCCTTGAAATCTTGACTTATGATGAAAACATTTCTGACAATACTAGCACAGCATTTGCCAAAGTCAAACCACACAAAGTTAATGAAGCGATGAAAGTCTTCTCAGATGAACGTTTTGGTATCGATGTGCTAAAAGTTGAAGTCCCTGTCAATATGAAATATGTTGAAGGTTTTGCGGATGGTGAAGTGGTTTACACAAGAGAAGAAGCAGCACAAGCCTTTAAAGACCAAGAAGCGGCTAGCCATTTGCCATATATCTACCTAAGTGCTGGTGTGTCAGCAAAACTTTTCCAAGAAACGTTGGCATTTGCGGCTGAATCTGGTGCTAATTTCAATGGTGTGCTTTGTGGACGTGCGACATGGGCTGGTTGTGTTCAAATCTATATTGAACAAGGTGAAGCTGCTGCGCGTGAATGGCTTCAAACGCAAGGACGCAAAAATATTGAAGATCTCAATAAAGTGCTTGTGAAGACAGCTAGTCCTTGGACTGAGAAAGTAGTTGAAGTTGCTTTTGCCTAAAGCAATTAGCAAAACTTCTTTGATATACTTTGTTTTTTGATACTGGGAATGTTGATTGTGAGGATGAACATTCCCTTTTTTAGAAAGGGAAGGAAATTATGGTCATCGAATTAAAAAATGATTTCTTGACAGTTCAATTTAAAGAATTTGGGGGAGCTTTGTCTTCTATCAAAGATAAAGACGGCATCGAATATTTGTGGCAAGGAAATCCAAAATATTGGAGTTCACAGGCACCTGTCCTCTTTCCGATTTGTGGTAGCTTACGTGATGATGAAGCGATTTATCGTCCAAATGTTCGTCCGCATTTTACAGGAATCATCCCACGTCACGGCTTGGTGCGTAAGAAAAATTTTAATTATCACCTCATATCAGAAGACAGTGTTGCTTTTAGCATTACACCCGACAGTGATATGTTAGCGAATTATCCTTACGATTTTGAACTTAAAATCATTTATACCTTAATTGAAAAGACTATCAAGGTGACTTATCAAGTTAGCAATCGTGAGCCAGAAAAGCGGATGCCGTATTTTATCGGGGGACATCCAGGCTTTAACTGTCCTTTGCTAAATGATGAGGAATACGAAGATTATTATCTTGAATTTGAAAAAGAAGAAACTTGCTCGGTACCAGAAACTTTTCCAGAGACTGGTTTACTTGATGTGACAAAGCGGACGCCATTTTTAAACCATCAAAAGGTGCTAGAGCTAGATTACGCTTTGTTTGCTAAAGATGCTATTACTTTGGATCGTTTAGCTTCGCGCAGCATTTCTTTGAAATCTCACAAGCATGCTAAAGGTTTGCGATTAGACTTTGCTGATTTTCCAAACTTGGTTTTATGGTCGACAGCTAATAAGAGTCCTTTTATCGCTTTGGAACCTTGGAGTGGCTTGTCAACATCCTTAGATGAAAGTGATGTTTTAGAAGACAAACGTCAGGTTACTTTTGTGGATAGCGGTCAAACGAGTGAAAAATCCTTTGCTATTACCATTTTTTGAAAATGTTTATAAACAAACAAAAAAACTCAAAAAATAAACAAGAAAGGGTTTACAAAACTAAAAATGTGTGATATATTATAACCATAGAAATTAAATAGAGTGGATTGTAACTAAGACATTAGGCAAGACCGCAAATAATCTAGACGGAAGAAGTCTAGCTTGTTTGTGGTTTTTTATTTGTCTAAACCACTGGGGAGGGGTAGAATGTTTCGGATTATACAAGCGCTCAACAATAATGTTGCCCTAGTTAAAAATGAACAAGGACAACAGGCTGTCGTTATGGGACTAGGAATTGTTTTTCACAAGAGAAAAGGTGATTTAATCACACCAGATAAAGTTGAAAAAGTCTTTTCTTTAAAAACTGAGGAATCTAAGGAAAACTTTTTAACGCTCTTGAAGAACATTCCGCTTGATATCTTAACGGTTACTTACAATATGATTGATGAATTGGTGAAAAAACATCAATTCCCTGTGCAAGAATATTTGTATGTCACGCTTACCGATCACGTTTATTCTGTTTATCAGAAGTTATTAAAAGGGACCTATCAAGAAAGTCATTTGCCAGACATTTCGAAAGAATACGTGACAGAGTTTGAGATGGCAAGAGAAGCTGTTGAGATATTGAGTCAAAAGTTATCAGTAACTTTTCCTGATGACGAAGTTGGGCGCATGGCACTGCATTTCATTAATGCTAAAGGTGACTACGATGTTTCAGCGACGAAAGAAGAGAGCGCTAGAAAACGCGTCTTGGAATTAGTCGAGGATGAATTAGCCAAGAATGGTATCAAGCGTAGTAGTGCTAATGGCAATCTTTACGACCGCTTAATGATTCATCTCACTTATCTAATCAATCGATTACAGACTAATCAGCAAGATGAAACATCTTTGATAAGCATGGAAGAATTTGTTAAAGCAGATTATCCAAAAGCTTATCAAATTGGTCGAGCCATTTACAACTTGATTGAAGAAGAATTGCAGCTGGATTTATCACGCAGTGAACGTGTTTATCTGGTTATACATATTCAACGTTTATTAAAATAAGGAGAAAATAATGTACAAATTACCTGATGATTTTATTTTTGGTGGCGCAACAGCAGCTTACCAGGTTGAAGGCTCAACAAATGAAGGTGGCAAAGGACCTGTGGCTTGGGATGATTTCCTAGCAGAACAAGGACGTTTCAGTCCAAATCCAGCTAGCGATTTTTATCACCAATACCCAACAGATATTGAGCTTTGTGAAAAATTTGGTGTTAATGGACTCCGTTTATCGATTGCTTGGAGTCGTATTTTCCCAAATGGTAGAGGTGAGGTTAACCAAGAAGGTGTTGATTTTTACCACAAAGTTTTTGCAGAATGTGAAAAACGTGGTATCACAACTTTCGTAACCCTTCATCATTTTGATACGCCAAAAGTTTTGTTTGATAATGGTGATTTTCTAAACCGTGACACGATTGAGGCATTTGTCGATTATGCTAAATTCTGTTTTGAAGAATTCACAGAAGTTCGTCACTGGAGTACTTTTAATGAAATCTATCCAGTTGCAACCAACCAATATTTGCTTGGAATTTTCCCACCAGGAATCAAATATGACCTTTCAAAAGTTATCCAATGTTTGCACAATATGATGTATGCGCATGCGCGTGTGGTTAACTTGTTTAAAGATGGTGGCTACCAAGGAGAAATTGGTGTGGTTCATTCTCTTGAAACCAAATACCCTGCAACTGATAGTGAAGAAGATAAACATGCCGCTTTCCTAGATGATGCGTTATCAATTCGTTTCTTACTTGATGCAACTTACCTAGGTTATTATTCAAACGAAACAATGAAAGCGCTTAAAGAAATATGTGCTGCTAACAATGCAAGTTACGAATTTCTTGATAGTGACTTTGAAGAAATGAAAAAAGCTAGTCACCGTAATGACTACCTTGGTATCAATCATTACCAATGTCATTTTGTTAAAGCCTACAATGGTGAAAATGCTATTCATCACAACGGTACAGGTGATAAAGGAACATCAGTTTACAAAGTGAAAGGTATCGGGGAACGTATTTACAAAGAAGGAATTCCAAGAACAGATTGGGACTGGATTATCTATCCTGAAGGTTTGTATGACTTGCTTCTTCGTATCAAAGCAGATTACTCACACTATAATAAAATCTACATCACAGAAAATGGTATGGGCTACAAAGATGAATTTGATGACGGCATCATCATGGACCAACCGCGTATCGATTATTTGAAAGTTTACCTTCAATCACTTGCTAAAGCAATCGATGCAGGTGTTAATGTTAAGGGATATTTCTTATGGTCATTGATGGATTGCTTCTCATGGTCAAATGGCTATAATAAACGCTACGGTTTGTTCTATGTGGATTTTGAAACACAAAAACGTTATCCAAAAGCGTCAGCATATTGGTACAAACACATTAGCGATACAAAAATTGTAGAATAAGGGGATTTTGAAAATGGATAAAAAAGAATTACAAATGTTGGGTTTTGAAATTGTGGCTTACTCAGGTGATGCAAGAAGTACACTTCTTCAATTGCTCAAAGAAGTGCGTTCTGGCAACTTTGACAATATCGATAAAGCGCTCAAGGACGCTGATGACAATTTGGCAAAAGCCCACAATGCACAAACTGCTCTGTTAGCTCAAGAAGCAGGTGGTGAAGATTTGGAACTTGGTTTTATCTTCGTTCACGGTCAAGACCACTTGATGACAACTTTGTTGTTGCGTGATATCATTTCGGATTTTATTGAATTATATAAAAATCGTTAATTTTTGAAAAAGAAAGGAAGAAAACTAGGGCTTGGTAACTGTATAATCTCCTCTCATTTGCCAAGCCTAGGTTTTTGGGGAGTTGTATCATGAACAAACTCATTCAACAAATTGAAAAGGGAAAACCTTTTTTTGAAAAAGTTTCTCGAAATATTTATCTAGGTGCCATTCGTGATGGTTTCCTAGCTGCTATGCCAGCTATTCTCTTTTCTAGTATTTTCATCTTGATTGCATCTATTCCAGATGTTCTTGGTGTCAAATTACCAGAAGACTTTTCAAACTGGCTTTGGAAAATTTACAACTATTCAATGGGTGTGGTTGCCCTTCTTGTTTCATCAACAACTGCACGTTGCTTGGCTGAATCTGTTAACCGTAAGATGCCTGGCAATAAAAAAATCAATGCGGTATCTGTCATGCTTGCCTCAATCGTCAGCTTTTTGATGTTGAGTGCTGATGAAATCGAAGGTGGTCTTGCTACTGGATACATGGGGACAAAAGGTATCCTAGCAGCCTTTGTAGCAGCCTTCATCACTGTCAATGTTTATAAATTCTGTGTGCTTCGTGACATCACAATCAAGATGCCAAAAGAAGTACCTGGTACTATTTCTCAAACATTCCGTGACATTTTCCCATTCTCATTTGCAGTGTTTGCTGCGGTTATCATTGATACGGTTATCCGTCATTTCTTTGGCACATCATTTGCCGAAGCTGTTATCACTCTTCTTCAACCATTGTTCACAGCAGCTGATGGTTATCTTGGAATTGCCATTATCTGGGGAGCTATGGCCCTCTTCTGGTTCGTTGGTGTGCATGGTCCATCAATCGTAGAACCAGCCATTGCAGCTATTATCTATGCCAATGTTGAAACTAACCTTCAATTGTTTAAAGCTGGTGAACATGCTTCAAACGTCTTGACTGTTGGTCTTGGTAACTTCGTTGGTACTATGGGTGGTACTGGTGCCACACTTGTCGTGCCATTCTTATTCTTACTATTTGCAAAATCAGAACAATTGAAAGCTGTTGGTAAAGCTTCATTTATTCCAGTCAGCTTTGCGGTAAATGAACCTTTGCTTTTTGCCACACCAATCATTCTTAACCCTTACTTCTTTATTCCATTCCTTTTGGCACCGATTGCCAACGTTTGGATTTTCAAATTCTTCGTTGACGTGCTTAAGATGAACAGCTTTATGTACGTTCTTCCTTGGGCAACTCCAGCTCCAATCGGACTTGTTCTTGGTACAGGTGTTAGTCTTCTAGCTATTGTCCTTGTCTTTGTTCTTATCGCTGTTGATGCGATTATCTACTTCCCATTCATCAAAGCTTACGACGCATCTCTTCTTGAAGAAGAAGCTGCCAATGCTGCGCAAGAAACTGCTAGTGAAAGTGAAGCTCCTGTTAAACCAGTCAAAGCTGTAGAAGAAGTTGCTGACGCTAAACCAGCTGTAACAGTCACAACTGATAAACCAATTAACGTCTTGGTCCTTTGTGCTGGTGCTGGTACCAGTGCAATGCTTGCTAACGCTCTTACTGAAGGTGCTGCTGCCACAGGCGCAAATATCACAGCTTCAGCTGGTGCTTATGGCTCACACTATGAAATCATGAAAAACTTCGATATGATTGTCCTTGCTCCGCAAGTTAACTCATTCTACGAAGATATCAAGAAAGATACTGATGCCCTTGGTATCAAACTAGCTGCCACAAAAGGTGCTGAATACATTAAATTAACGCGTGACCCAGAAGGTGCTGTAGCCTTCGTAATGTCTTACTTTGCTTAAAAGAACAAAAGCAGGATACGATTATGAAAAAGCTAAAGAAACTGATTTTAGTAAGCGCGGCTGTACTAGGCTTAACGGCAGGAAATGCTAGCCTAGTCAAAGCCGATGACTTTATCAACGGAGCTGATATTTCCATTCTTGATGAAATGGAAAATAGCGGAGCGGTTTATAAAAGTAATGGAACTCAAAAAGATCCGCTGACCATTTTAAAAGATAATGGTGTCAACTATGTTCGTTTGCGCTTGTGGGTTGACCCTTATGATGCAAATGGCAATCCTTACGGTGCAGGAACGAATGACTTAAACAGAACACTAAAATTAGCGAAACGTGCTAAAAAGAAAGGCTTAAAAGTCTTACTTGATTTTCACTACAGTGATTTTTGGGTAGACCCAGGAAAACAAAATCTTCCAAAAGCTTGGCAAAATCAATCCTTTGAACAATTAAATTCAAGTGTCTATTCTTACACAGCTGATGTCCTTAATCAGATGAAAGCAAAAGGCATTTACCCTGACATGGTGCAAATCGGAAACGAATTAAACAGCGGTATGCTATGGCCATATGGAAAAAGTTGGGGCGGTGATGGAAAAGAATTTACCCGCCTAGCCACTTTTCTAAAATCTGGTGTTCAAGCGGTAAAAGACACCCAAAGTAGTAACACTCCAATCATGCTTCACTTAGCAGACGGTGGTAACCAATCAACTTTTCAATGGTGGTTAGATGAGATTACCAATCAATCCGTTGACTTTGATATTGTTGGCATTTCTTATTATCCTTATTGGCATGGTAGCCTAGCTGATCTTTCAGCCAACATGGATAATATCAGCGAAAGCTACAATAAAAAAGTGGTTGTGGTTGAAACAGCTTATGCAAATACTCTTGATAATCTTGACCAAAAAACAAACGCCTTTACAGCAACAGAAGAAGCAGCAGGAGGCTATAAAGCTAGCCAAGATGGTCAATACGAATTTTTGACAGATTTGGTTGATAAGATTAAAGACGTTAAAAATAACAATGGGCTAGGTTTCTTCTACTGGGAACCACTCTGGTATAACGGCAATGTCTCATGGGCCACACAAGCAGGTATGTCATATCTTGGCGTTTCAGATATGACTGGTAACGAATGGGAAAATCAAGCAGTCTTTGATTTCCAAGGAAATGCTTTACGTGGTATCAAAGCATTCAATTACTCTAATCTAACGAATCTCCTTCAAAACAACAGCTTTGAATGGGACGGTTATACCGAAAGTCCATCATCTTGGAAGATTTGGAAAAATGGCCAAACTTCAGCTATTAAGACCGAAAGTTATGATAATACGCGTTATAAACTCAGCTTCTGGTCAGATAAAGCTTATGAAAGTTCTATCTATCAAACACTAGGCAAGCTCAGCTCAGGCACTTATAAATTAAGCATCGATGCTATGGGTGACACAAGTCTTGAAACCGCAGAACTTTATATCAAAAACTACGGTGGCAACGAACAAAAAATTTCTCTCAAAGACTCAAGTACTTGGAAAACTTATACCATTGATAACATTCAAATCACAAATGGACAATGCGAAGTTGGCGTTTACGTCAAATCATCAGCCAACAAATGGCTAAATATCGATAACGTCCGACTAGTGAAAGTTGATTAAAACATTTCTCCCCCAAGAATTCAGTTCTTGGGGGAGATTTGCGTGAATTGCAGTAAAGAAGTGAAGTTTTTGAATATAGTAGTATAATGCTCTTGTAAGAATCAATATGTCAATATATTTTGATTTATGAAAAATATGGGAGCTTTATATGAACAGTGTTGAGTTAAGAAATGTTGTTAAGGAATTTTCAAAGGTCACTGTTTTAGATGGTATAAATCTGACAGTAAAAGAGTCACATATCACTTGCTTACTTGGTCCGTCTGGTTCTGGAAAGACAACGATTATGAAATTAATGACTGGCTCAGAAAAGCCGACTAAGGGCCAAATAATGCTTTTTGGGCATCAGCTTAGTAAGCATGATATTGGTCAGATTGGTTACATGCCACAAGCGGATGCGATTTATTTGGATTTGTCTGCCTATGACAATCTTTTATTCTTTGGACAACTATACGGAATGTCAAAGAATAAAATCAAACAGCGAATTGACTATTTAGCAAGACTTTTAAATTTGGAAAATCACTTAAAACAGTTGGTATCAACTTATTCTGGAGGAATGAAAAAACGCTTATCTTTAGCAATTACCTTGCTTAATGACCCAAAACTGTTAATTTTAGACGAACCAACAGTTGGCATCGACCCTATTTTACGACAGAAGATTTGGCGAGAATTTCGACAGTTACAAAAGCAAGGAAAGACTTTGTTAATCTCAACTCATGTTATGGATGAAGTGAAGTATTGTGATTATGGTATTCTCATTCGTGATGGAAAAGTGATTGCTACTGATAGTATGGAAACATTGCTTGAAAAGAGTGGTTTAGATGTTGAAAAATTGTTTTTAGTAGAGGAAGGAGTGACAAAATAATGGTTGCAACTTGCCTACGTGTTATTAAGCAGATTTTACATGATAAAAGGTCCATCAGTATGATTTTTGTGGTTCCTTTGGTCATTACTACCTTTCTTTTCTTTCTGTTAGGAGATAGTGATGTTCATTTGTCATTGGCGACAAATAGTCAGAATCCGTCAGTTATAAAAATGCTGAAAAAAGATGCAGATGTCACGGTTGTTGATGATTTAAAAGGTATTGATGAGAATCTAAAATCCGGCAAGTATGATGCCTATATCAAGTATACTGACCGAGGAACAGAGCTTTATTTCCTTGAAGAAAATTCGCTTTATGTCAATAAAGTACATGACATTTTGAAAAAAACTCAGGAAAAATTATCACCGCAATTAGGGGTGACTACTCATTATCTTTATGGAAATCAGTTAAAAACAACTTTTGAAAAATTAACCTATGCATTAATTGCCATTGTAGCTTTCTTCTTAATTTTCCTCATTTCAGGAATCGCCTTTGTGAGAGAACAGGTACTAGGGACACTTGAGAGAATCTTAATCAGCCCAGTCTCAAAATTACGCTTAATTTTGGGATATACACTTGGTTTTAGTGCTTTTGGAATTATTCAAGGAACGCTTTTGTTGTTATTTTCTCGATTTATCTTAAATGTTCCTTTTGAGGGAAACTTTGTTTTGATGGAATTGACGATTATTTTATTGTCTATTTCTGCTGTATCGATTGGGATGTTCATTGCTATTTTTGCTAATACAGAGTTTCAAATGGTACAATTTATTCCCATTGTAATCGTGCCACAAATTCTATATTCAGGAATTATCGCGATAAGGATTTTGCCATTTCATATAGAAAAATTACAATTTATTATGCCAATCTATTATGGAGCGCAGGCTTTGAAGAAGGTTATGGTGGATGGATTGACTATTAATTCTGTTGTATTAGAATGGCTAGCTTTAATTGTTATTAGTTTGCTTTTTACATTATTGAATACTTTCTTTTTAAAAAAATATCGGGCATTATAAAAAATTTCTCCCCCAAGAACTTAGTTCTGGGGGAGTTTTTTTGTTTTATTTTTTCAGCGCTTTTCGGTAATTGCTTGGGCTTTGTCCGAAATGTTTTTTGAAAGCCTTGCTGAAGGCGAGAGCGTCTGGAAAGCCTACAGCATTTGCGATTTCTGAGATGTGAAAAGTCGTACTGGTAAGCAAATCAGCACTTTTTTCCATGCGGATTTGGATGAGATAATCCTTGAGAGAATAACCTGTTTCTTCTTTGAAAATCTTGTAAAGGTAGGAACGATTAAGATTGAGTTTTTTTGCAATTTGGCTAACTTTAAGAGTTTTGCTGTATTGGGTGTGGATAATTTTTTTCGTTTGTTTGATATAGTTTTGAATCAAAATATTGCTGTCTGACATGCTTTTACTTGGCAATTCTTCCATAAGAAAAGCTAGAAGTTTATAGAGTTCCGCAATCAGTTGGAGTTCAGTCACATCATCTAGTTTTTGGTCACGAAATTGCGTTAATTTGACTAGCTGATCGAGGATTTTAGAGTTGAGCGTTGAATGACAAAAATAGTGTTCAAGAAGTTGTGTTTTATTTAAGATGCTTTCAGCTTTTGAGCCACTAAATCCAACCCAAAGATAAGTCCAAGGGTGCTTGCTATCAGCTTGGTAGAAGGTCACTTTTCCTTTTGGCAAAATAAACATATCACCTGTTTTAAGTTCGGTCGTTGTGCCATCAATTTTGAAAGTTCCCTTGCCATCAACAATGAAATGAAGGACATAGTTATCCCTAACAGTAGGTCCAAAAGAGTAGTTTTTATCACAAATCTCAGCACCATAATGGTCGACGTTCAGGTCAAAATTATTCGTGTCAAATTCGTTGTAGGTATTTAGAACATTCAAAGTATCAACTCCTTTATAAACAACATTTTACCATATTTGCCCAACATGATACCATTCAAGAGGTAAATAAATGATGGTAAAATTTTAGTAAACAAAGGGAGGAATTATCATGGGAATTCGCATCGAAGGGAATCTTTTTTACATTCAAAGTAAAGAGATGTCAATGATTATCGAAAATAAAGAAGGGGATTTGCTTCTTCGTCATATTGGAGGCAAAATCGCCAAATATCACGGTTCAAACGCTATTTTGGAGAAGGACCACGCTTTTTCAGGAAATCCAACTCCAGATAACCGCACCTTTAGTTATGATACCCAACGCCAAGTTTTTGGCGTTCACGGGTTTGGAGATTTTCGACAACCATCTCTAAAAATAGCACACGCTAACAACGAATTGACACAATTTAAGTTAACATCTAGTGAGATTTTACATGGTGCAAAAGAAGCAACAGGATTACCTAATCCACATACGACAGAAGATGCCGAAACATTGGTTTTGATACTTGAAGACAAAGTCGCTGCGCTAGAATTAAAACTTTACTACACTGCTTATGCTGATTGCAACACCATTTCAACTCATGCTGAGGTTCGAAATTTATCAGATAAAGCAGTTGTTATCAATCGTGCTTTGTCAACCATGCTTGATGTGCCAGCTTCTGATTATGATGTGGTGACTTTGCAAGGAGCTTATGCGCGTGAAAAGACAGTTCGTCGCCATAAGCTTGAACAAGGTATTTTCACTGTCGCTTCAAATCGTGGTGCTTCAGGTCATGCGCACACACCAGCTATGGTGTTATGTGACCACACAGCTACGGAAGATGCTGGTCAAGCTTTGGCACTTCAATTGCTTTATAGTGGTAATTTCCAAGCTTTCGTTCAAAAAAATCAATTGAATGAAGTTCGTCTTGGAATTGGTATCAATGACGACAACTTCACTTGGCAACTAGCAGCTGGAGATAGTTTTGAAACGCCTGTAGCTTTGATGACTTATTCAGCAAAAGGATTGACACATCTGAGTCAGGAAAGTCAACTATTCGTTCAAAATCACATCATGCCAAAACAATTTGCCCATGTTGAACGTCCAATTCTTATCAACAACTGGGAAGCAACTTATTTCGACTTCAAGAAAGAAAAATTGCTAGATTTGGCTGACGAAGCAAGTAAACTTGGTATTGAACTATTTGTTCTAGACGATGGTTGGTTTGGTAATCGCTTCGACGACAATCGTGCGCTTGGTGACTGGGTTGTCAACGAAGAAAAACTTGGCGGACCTTTGAATGACTTGATTGCTGAAGTCCATGCCAAAGGTTTGAAATTTGGTTTGTGGTTTGAACCAGAAATGATTTCTGTTGATAGTGACCTTTATCGTGCGCATCCAGATTGGGCTATTCAGGCAGAAGGACGAGGACATACTTATTCTCGTAACCAATTGGTACTTAATCTTGCAAATCCTGATGTCGTAGCCTACATCAAGGCAGCTATTGATAAGATTTTGACAGAAAATGCTATTGATTATGTTAAATGGGATTATAACCGTAACATCACAAATATCGGAAATGGTGATACTTACCTTGCGACCCAAATGCAATCTCATGCTTACATGCTAGGCTTGTATGATTTGGTGTCTTATTTGACAGAAAAACATAGTAACATTCTCTTTGAATCTTGCTCAGGTGGCGGTGGTCGAAATGACCTTGGCATGATGCGTTACTTCCCACAAGTTTGGGCTAGTGACAATACTGATGCCATTTCACGTTTGCCAATTCAATACGGTTCAACATACCTTCACCCAACCATTTCAATGGGCTCTCACGTTTCAGCAAGTCCTAATCACCAAATGGGACGCACAACACCGATTGAAACTCGCGGTAATGTTGCTATGATGGGAAATCTTGGCTATGAACTTGATTTGACAAGCCTACCAGAAAGTGACAAAGAAGTGATTGCTGCTCAGGTTGCTCACTACAAAGACATTCGTCCAGTTGTCCAATTTGGAAAACAATATCGCCTTATCAATCCTGAACAAGGTTCAAATGAAACGGCGGTTCAATTTGTTTATGAAGATAAGGTTGTCGTGACCTACGTGCGCACACTGTCAACGATTGAAACAATTGAAACAACACTTAAGCTGAAAGGTTTGGAAGAAGAAGCTCTTTACTGCTTGCAAGGAACAGACCAAGTCTTTTCAGGAGCAGAGCTCATGTACGCGGGCCTCACAGCGATTCTCCCACAAGGTGATTACCTCAGCAAACAATACTATTTCGTGAAACAATAAGGAGGTTTTCCATGAAATGGCCTAAACGATTAATAGTGACTGGAGTGGCAATGTTGACAGCGGCAGCTGCTTTGACATTGACAGCTTGTTCAAAAAACAGTGATTCCTCTAATGATGGCAAGGTAACTATCGAATATTTCAACCAAAAAACAGAAATGGTTGATACGCTAAAAGAAATCATTAAGGATTTTGAAAAAGAAAATCCAAAAATCCATGTCAAAATGACCAGTGTGCCAAGTGCTGGTACCGTCCTAAAAACACGTATGCTTGCAGGCGATGCTCCGGATGTCATTAACATTTACCCTCAGAACGTTGATTTTAAAGAGTGGGCAAAAGCAGGTTACTTTGAGAATATGACTGGCAAATCATATCTTAAAAACATCAAAAATCATTACGAAAAAAATTATGCTGTCAACGGCAAAATTTATAGCGTCCCGCTATCAGCCAACGTTTCAGGGATTTATTTTAATAAAACAAAATTTGACGAGTTAGGTCTTAAGGTGCCAGAAACTTGGGCAGAATTTGAAGCTTTGGTTAAACAAATCAAAGCTGACGGCGAAACACCGTTTGCGCTTGCTGGTAGTGAAGGTTGGACTTTAAATGGTTATCACCAATTAGCTTATATCAGTGTGACTGGCAGCGGTGATAAGGCAAATGATTATCTTCGTTTTTCTCCTGTTAATTCCATTTCAACAAAGGATAAAGAAGTTAAGGAAGTCTTGACTCGCTTGAATTTGCTTGCTGGTAAAGGCAATCAACAAACCAACTGGGAAGGTGCTTCTTACAATGACTCTGTTGTAGCTTTTGCGACTGAAAAAGCTTTAATGTTACCTGGTGGGTCATGGGTGTTAGCTGCGATTAAACAACAAGACCCTAAATTTGACATCTCAACCTTTGCCTTTCCAGGTGAAAAAGCCGGTCAAGAAGCAACTGTCGGTGCGGGTGATTTGGCCTTATCAATCTCATCGAAAACGAAACACAAAAAAGAATGTGAACAGTTCATTTCTTATATGGCTTCAGCTAAAGCAATGCAAAAATATTATGATGTCGATGGCTCACCTGTATCTGTAAATGGTGTGGCTGAAGACGAGAACTCTCCCCTTGCTCCGCTTTATCAATTAGCTTTTACAGATAAGCACTATGTTTGGCTTGGTGAAAATTGGACAAGTGAAGAAGATTTCTTTAGCTTGACAGCAAATTATCTTTTGAATCAAGATGCTAATCAATACGTTAATGAAATGAATGCCTTTTTCAATCCGATGAAAGCTGATGTGAAGAAGTAGGAGGAAAGTAGAATGCGAAAATTTTTAAATAAGTATTGGGGTTGGACGTTTTTGATTGTTCCCTTGATTTTACAGGCAATTTTCTTCTATTTCCCAATGATTCAAGGTGCTTTCTACAGTTTTACAAACTGGACAGGCTTGACTTACAATTTTGATTTTGTTGGTGTCAACAATTATAAAATCTTGCTAACAGATACCAAATTCTTTAAAGCGCTTGGTTTTACTTTGATTTTGACCATTGCGTTAATTGTCGGTGAAATTGTGATTGGTATCTGGGTGGCGCGTGCCCTGAATGCTAAAATCAAAGGACAAACGTTTTTTAGAGCATGGTTCTTTTTCCCAGCGGTTTTATCAGGGTTGACAGTGTCTTTGATTTTCAAGCAAGTCTTTAACTACGGTTTGCCTGCTATTGGTGAAGCTTTAAACATTGAATTCTTGAAAACGAGTCTTCTAGGAACAACTGGTGGTGCCGTTTTTGCAGCTATCTTTGTCATGCTTTGGCAAGGTGTGGCAATGCCGATTATTCTTTTCCTTTCAGGTCTTCAAACTATTCCAAGTGAAATCACAGAAGCAGCAGCCATTGATGGAGCTACTAGCAAACAGACTTTCTGGAATATTGAATTGCCTTATTTGTTGCCAAGTATCTCTATGGTCTTTATTATGGCGCTTAAAGCTGGTTTGACAGCCTTCGACCAAATTTTTGCCTTAACTGGTGGTGGACCAAGTAATTCAACGACTTCGATTGGACTTTTGGTGTATAACTACGCCTTTTCAAGCAATCAATACGGTTACGCTAACGCCATTGCCTTGATTCTTTTTGCCATCATTGTGTTAGTATCAATGTTGCAACTCAAATTATCAAGTCGTTTTGAAGTATAGGAGTGAAAGATGAAAAAAGAAGAACGTTATAATACTTTTTGGAAATATGTCCTCTTGGTTGCAGGTTCTATTTTGATTTTGATTCCTTTGTTAGCAACGGTCTTTAGTTCTTTTAAAACGACCAAGGATATCATGCAACATTTCTTTGCTTTTCCAAATCCTGTTACCTTAGCTAACTATACACGTTTGTTAGCTGACGGTATTGGACACTATTTCTGGAATTCAACCATTATCACAGTTGTTTCAGTAATTTTGGTAACCTTGTTTATTCCAGCAGCAGCTTATTCAATTGCGCGTAATATGAGCAAAAAGCGTGCTTTTAATATCATGTATAGTTTGCTGATTTTGGGAATTTTTGTGCCTTTTCAAGTTATCATGATTCCAATTACTGTCATGATGAGTCGACTTGGTTTGACAAATATTTGGGGCTTAATTATCTTGTACCTCACTTATGCTGTGCCGCAAACCCTGTTCTTGTATGTCGGTTATATCAAATTAAGTGTCCCTGATAGTTTAGATGAAGCAGCTGAAATCGACGGTGCCGATAAATTTACAACTTATCGCAAAGTTGTCTTTCCAATGCTAAAACCAATGCATGCAACAACCTTGATTATCAATGCCCTTTGGTTCTGGAATGACTTCATGCTTCCTCTTTTGATGTTGAATAAAACATCTGATTCATGGTCATTGCCACTTTTCCAATACAATTACACAGGACAATACCTCAGTGATTACGGACCAAGTTTTGCCTCATACGTCGTTGGCATTATCACCATCACAATCGTTTACCTCATTTTCCAAAAACACATTATCTCAGGAATGAGCAACGGCGCAGTGAAGTAAGGATACAGAGGGCGTATAGCGGGCACAGTGAAAATTAAATATTAAGAAAACAAAGGAATAGTTATGACAATACAAAATAAAACGATGCTTATCACTTATTCAGATAGTCTGGGTAAGAATTTGAAAGAGCTAAAGGACAACCTTGAACGCTATTTCGGCGAAGCTGTTGGAGGTGTTCACCTGTTGCCATTTTTCCCGTCAACAGGTGACCGTGGTTTTGCACCTGTTGATTATGACGAGGTTGATTCCGCTTTTGGTGATTGGGATGATGTGAAAGCTCTTGGTGAGCAGTACTACCTCATGTTTGATTTCATGATTAATCACATTTCTCGTCAATCAAAATATTATAAAGATTATCAAGAAAAGCATGAAGACAGTGCTTATAAAGATTTATTCTTAAATTGGGATCACTTTTGGCCTGAAAATCGTCCGACCCAAGCTGATGTGGATTTGATTTACAAGCGTAAAGACCGTGCACCAAAGCAAGAAATTCACTTTGCGGATGGTTCTGTGGAACATCTTTGGAATACTTTTGGTGAAGAACAGATTGATCTTGATGTTACAAAAGATGTGACCATGGATTTCATTCGAAAGACCATTGAACATTTGGCTGAAAATGGCTGTGACCTCGTTCGCTTAGATGCTTTTGCTTACGCAGTCAAGAAACTTGACACCAATGATTTCTTTGTAGAGCCAGAAATTTGGGAATTGCTTGATAAAGTCCGTCGCATTGCTGCCGAAACTGGCACAGAATTGCTCCCAGAAATTCATGAACATTATTCGATTCAATTTAAGCTTGCTGAGCATGATTATTACGTGTATGATTTCGCACTTCCGATGGTGGTTCTCTATAGTCTCTACAGTGGGCGCGTGAAGCGCTTGGCAAAATGGCTGAAAATGTCCCCGATGAAGCAATTCACAACACTTGACACCCACGACGGTATTGGAGTGGTTGATGTCAAAGATATTCTAACTGATGAGGAAATTGACTACACTTCAAATGAGCTTTATAAAGTTGGAGCTAATGTCAAACGTAAGTATTCGTCAGCTGAGTACAATAATCTTGATATCTATCAGATTAATTCGACTTACTATTCAGCACTCGGTGATGATGACAAGAAATATTTCCTTGCGCGCTTGATTCAAGCTTTTGCACCAGGCATTCCGCAAGTTTATTATGTTGGATTTTTAGCAGGGAAAAATGACCTAGACTTGCTAGAAAAAACCAAAGAAGGACGCAATATTAATCGTCATTATTATAGTGGTGAAGAAATTGCTGAAGAAGTCAAGCGACCAGTGGTTCAAGCATTGCTAAAACTCTTCACTTTCCGAAATCAATCTGCGGCTTTTGACCTTGATGGGAGCATTGATGTTGAAGTTTTAGATGAAAATACATTGGTCATTACCCGTCGAAATCACGCTAGCAGCGTGATAGCTGAGGCAAAAATCAATCTCAAAGAGTTGACTTACACAGTGACTGAAAACGGTCGAGAACTGGTATTTTAAAGTGTTATTTGTTAAAGAGGTTCTCAAAATCATTTGGGAATCTCTTTTGTGGGAGGTTTTAAAAAAGTTCAATGCAAACGATTGCACAATTTAAAATAAAAAGCTAAAATAGAGTCAAAGAATTGTAAGAAAAGAGGTGCTCTATGGAAAAGCATTGGTGGCATAAGGCGACAATTTATCAGATTTATCCGAAATCATTTAAGGATTCAAATGGTGATGGCGTTGGAGATTTGCAAGGAATCATCAGTAAGCTTGATTACCTGAAAAAACTTGGAATTACAGCGATTTGGCTCTCACCGGTTTATCAGTCTCCTATGGATGATAATGGTTATGATATTTCAGATTATGAGGCGATTGCAGACATTTTTGGTGATATGTCTGACATGGAAGCATTGCTAGAAGAGGCTAAGGCGCGTGGCATTCGTATTATTATGGATTTGGTGGTCAATCACACGTCAGATGAGCACGCTTGGTTTGTTGAAGCGCGTGAAAATCCAGACAGCCAGTATCGCGATTTTTACATTTGGCGTGATGAACCAAACGAGCTAGAGTCGATTTTTGGAGGCTCTGCTTGGGAATATGATGCTGCTTCTGGTCAATACTATTTGCACTTTTTTAGTAAAAAACAACCTGACTTGAATTGGGAAAAACAGGTCTTGCGTCAGTCTGTTTACGACATGATGAATCGCTGGATTGATAAAGGAATTTCTGGTTTTCGTATGGATGTGATTGATATGATTGGGAAAATTCCTGACAAACTCATCGCAAACAACGGTCCGAAATTGCACGATTACTTAAAAGAAATGTACCAAGAAACCTTGGCTGGAAAAGACTTATTGACGGTTGGTGAAACTTGGGGAGCAACTCCAGAAATCGCTAAACAGTACTCATCACCAGCTGAGGAAGAATTATCTATGGTCTTTCAATTTGAGCACATTGGTCTTCAGCACAAGCTAGATGCCTCAAAATGGGAGTACGAAGAAGAACTAAACGTTCCTGCTCTCAAAGCTATTTTTAACAAATGGCAGACAGAACTTAAACTTGGTCAAGGTTGGAATTCCCTTTTCTGGGATAATCATGATTTGCCGCGCGTGCTTTCTATCTGGGGTAACACAGACACTTACCGCGAAAAATCAGCTAAAGCGCTAGCTATTTCCTTACATCTAATGCGGGGAACGCCTTATATCTATCAAGGTGAGGAAATTGGAATGACCAATTATCCGTTTAAGGATTTGGGAGAAATTGACGATATCGAGTCGCTTAATTTTGCCAAAGAAGCCCTTGAAAATGGTAAGACGCCCGAAGAAATCATGGATAGCATTCGCATGATTGGACGAGACAATGCTAGAACCCCAATGCAGTGGGATAGCAGTCAGAATGCTGGCTTTTCAACTGCTGATAAGACTTGGTTACCAGTCAATCCAAATTACACAGAAATTAATGTACAAGCAGCTTTAGACAATCCAGATTCTATTTTCTACACTTACCAAAAACTCATCAAGCTTCGCAAAGAAAATGATTGGTTGATTGACGCGGAGTTTGAGATTTTAGAGACAGCTGATAAAGTGTTCGCTTACCTCAGAAAAACAGCTGACGCCACTTACCTCATAGTTGCTAACTTATCAGATCAAGCCCAAGCATTTGAAAGTAACTTTGCTTACCAAGAAACCATCATCAGCAACACCTCAGAATTAACAGACTTTGAAAACCACAACCTCCAACCCTGGGATGCCTTTTGCGTTAAGGTTGGATGAGCAACTAAAAACCAGCTCTAAAGTAGGAGCTGGTTTTTTAATCTAATCTCGCTGATAATAAAAGCTGCAGAAGAAATCAGCAGATTTCATAGAAAGAGACGCAAAATGCGTCTCAGGTGTTAATAAAAATAAGAAATTAAATTATTTTAGAGGTGATATGTAATTCTCAGGAAGTTTACCATATGACGCAATATATTTTTCCTCAGCTATCGGAATGAGATGTTTTAATTCTTCAAGTGAAAAAATCTCTCTACTGTTAGGATTTGATATTAAGGTCACAGGATGTTTCTTTATTTTTTCTTTCCTGTGCTTTACTTTTTCCTCCTCAGTTGGTGGCCAAGCATCGTTTTGTGCTTTAAAAAGAATATCATCAGCTGAACGTTGTCCGTTTAAATATTCTTTAAAATCATCGGCTTGGATTTCAAAAATTCGTCGCACAGAAGCAATGCCAAGTTCAAAAACGGTGTAGTATTTTCCATCATGTTCGCGAATATAAAGATTATCAGGTGTTTTGACTTTCTTGTAAGTTTCAAATTCTTCCCAAGTAATTGATGTTATTCCCATAATATCTCCGATGATGTCGTTAGCGTTTGCCTAGTAAATAATTTGCAATAATGGTCTTTTGCTCAAATAATTGAGTATTTACTTCTTTGCGTTTCTCAAAGTTATCATTCCAATAATTAATATCTGATAATCCACCTCTTGAAGGAAAGAGTGCTTGATATAAGGAAATCTTTTCTCTTTCGCTAAAAGCTGATTTTTTCAGTAACTTTGTTTTTAATTCATTCAAAACATTTATTTGACTAGCAATACCATCAATGTGGTATTTATTTGATATAGTGATGAATTTATCTATTGCATTTATTACTTCAGTGGTCATATTAATTGTTCCTTTTTCTTATTATTGTATTATAGGCCAAGAATCTAATACCTCAATATTTTCTATATTCCAGGGGGAGTCAATAAAGATTTGGAGTTTATCAAGTCCACCTTGATAAATTCCTCCTTGACTTCCAACAGGTCCCATATAAATAGTTGTTCCTTTTGGAATTTTAATCTTGTAAACTTTATCAATAGGTGATTGACCACTATATGAACCATCTGAATTTTTCCAAATATCTTTTACAGCGGTATCAATTCTGACTTGGGCTCTAGATTGCGGTGGAATACTAGTGAACCATTGTCCCATAGGATTATTACAACTCCCTGCCCTATAAAGCACGATATCTTTTGAGGTAGTTTTAACATTATATCGACCGCCATAAAAGTTACGATTTGGAGTAGCTGGGTGGTTTAATAGTGGACCTGGATTAGTTAATGCATTAAATTCATAGTTAGATATATTATTTATATCCTTTATCCTATCAACAACCTTCACCCCATCCTCAACTTTACCAACGGTTGAGGCAACTTCCTCGGTTTTGGCGAGTTTAGCGAGGTTGCTTGCTTCGTCGACGTATTTGAGTTTGCCAACAGCAGCAGGGCCGACAAGTGTGGCGACATCGAAGAGGTAGCCACCGATTTCAAAAGTGTTTCCTGAGGTGATATTATGAAAGACTTGGCTAGCAGAATTTTCAATGCCTTTATAAACGGCTTTCCAAGCATCGATATCGCCGTGTTGGAGTTGTTTGATGAAAATATCTGTGGTAAGGATAGTCATCCCAGCACTTGTCACATCATCTTTAATCCATTGAGGTGTTTTTTGCTTAAATAAGGTATTGCCACCCCATT
>NZ_FNXZ01000005.1:0-107419 GCF_900108865.1 Streptococcus sp. 45
GTGACACATGTAGCGGACTAATACTAATAGCTCGAGGACTTATCCAAAAAAGAAACGAGTCAATATTGACAGCGAGTCGGTTTCTTGTTAGAATATATAGGTATTCAATTTTGATTGGATAATCAATCATAGTTAAGTGACGATAGCCTAGGAGATACACCTGTTCCCATGCCGAACACAGAAGTTAAGCCCTAGCACGCCTGATGTAGTTGGGGGTTGCCCCCTGTTAGATATGGTAGTCGCTTAGCATTTATCCGCCATAGCTCAGTTGGTAGTAGCGCATGACTGTTAATCATGATGTCGTAGGTTCGAGTCCTACTGGCGGAGTTTAAAAGCGGTAGACGATGAGCAACTCATTGAGTTGCTTTTTTTGTGCATTCATTTGGACATTTTTGTCATGTTCCTTTTTCCTAATCCTTTCTATAATAAGGGTACCTTAACAATAAAAAGGAAAAAGGAGATCGTAACAGTGGATTTTGAACGCTATTTTCAAACGGTTAAACCAATTATTTTAAAATTACGCCGTCATTATTTTGTTAAACTCTGGGACTATGAGGATTGGATTCAAGAAGGTCGAATTGTTTTCTTTCAACTCTTAGAGGAACATCCAGACCTCTTAATTAATGAAGGCAAACGCTATAGCTACTTTAAAACAAAATTTTCTAACCATGTTAAAGATACTATCCGCCATCAGGAATCCTTTAAAAGGAAATTTAATCGCATGCCTTATGAGGAAATCGGTGATATTAGTCACTGTGTACCCCAGATATCTTTCTTTGAAGTCGCAGATTACGTGGCTTATCAGGATAGCTTAGCACGTTTACGAAGAACATTGGGAAGAGAAGACCGACTGAAGTTGGAAAAAGTGATTCGTGGGGAACGTTTTGAAGGGAAGAAAGCCTTTTTAAAAAGCATTGAACCGTATTTCTCAGATTTTAGACCATAAGAAAAGACCAGAGGATTCTGGCCTTTTGCTTACTCTTCTGCGCGGAAGAAGGCTTTGTAAAGTGCTCGAACGGCTTGTTTTTCATGTTCTGTTTGTGTAACGAACATGACAGATACTTCGCTTGATCCTTGAGAAATCATTTCCAAGTTAATGTGTTTATCTGAGAGAGCTTTGGTTGCTGTTGCTGTGACACCAATATGATTTTTCATATCTTCGCCTACAATCATGATGATTGAAAGATTGTGTTCAATATCGACTTCGTCTACGCCAAGTTCACGAGTTAAGTATGAAGTGATTTCTTGTTCTTTGATTGGTGTAAGTTCACGTTCGCGAACGATGACTGACATGTCATCGATACCTGTTGGGATGTGTTCCCAACGGATATTTAGGTCTTCAAGAATTTGAAGGACTTTGCGACCAAATCCGACTTCGCGGTTCATGAGGTATTTAGACAAGTTGATACTTGCAAATTCGTCATCAGCTGCGATACCAATAACAGGTACAGTTGGTCCACTGTGTTTTAGTGTGATTCGAGTTCCTGGGTGTTCAGGGTTGTTGGTGTTTTTGATAACGAGAGGAATTTTGCCGCGGTAAGCAGGAATAAGTGCTTCGTCGTGGAGCACTGAAAATCCAGCATAAGCAAGTTCACGCATTTCACGGTATGTTAATTCTTGGATTGTGTGAGGTTTGTGAACCACTCCTGGGTGAGCTGCAAAGATACCATCGACATCAGTAAAGTTTTCGTACAAGTCTGCTTTAACACCTGCTGCAACGATAGAACCTGAAATATCTGAACCCCCACGTGAGAATGTACAGATTTGACCATCAACTGTTACACCAAAGAAACCTGGGATAACAAGGATTTCCTCTGAATCACGTAATTCTTCGAGTTTATCGTAGCTTGATGGAAGAATACGAGCATTTCCTGGTTCACTTGAAACAATGATACCTGCTTCTTTAGGGTGAACATAGCGTGCATTGAGGCCGTTTTTACGGAAAAATTCTGCTACAAGTTTTGCGTTGTTATCTTCACCAGCTGCAAGAAATGTGTCATATAGGAATTCGTTACATTCAATAGGAAGTGTCGCAAGATTTGTAATCGCACCTGCAATTTTACTCATAATTGATGAACTGAGTCCAAGCTCATCTGCAATGGCTTGGTAACGGTTAATAATCCATTCTTGTGCAGCAGTGACATCATCACCTGAGGTGTAGTTCTTGTAATACTTAATAAGAGCATCGGTTACCTTAGTATCTTCTGAGTTACGTTTTCCGGGTGCTGATACAACAACAAAACGTCGTTCGTTATCAGATTTCACAATATTCAAAACTTTTTTTAGTTGTTCAGCCGAAGCCAGTGAACTACCACCAAATTTGATTACTTTCATGACCTTCTCCACTTTTCTAAAATTTGTATACAATTATAGCAAAATTCTGAAAACTTGTCAGTAGTTTTTCAAATAAAAAGATAGTATAATAGAGGAATGGAACAATTTAAAGCAATTATTTTTGATATGGATGGTGTTTTATTCGATACTGAGACGTTTTATTATCGCCGTCGCGAGAAGTTTTTGGCTGACAAAGGGATCAGTATAAAGCACTTACCACCTAGTTTCTTTATCGGCGGTAATATGAAACAAATCTGGCCAGACATTTTGCGTGATGATTTGGACAAATGGGATACTGATCAGCTGCAAAAAGAGTATTCTATTTACAAAAAAACGCATCCGCTTCCTTACAAAGACTTGATTTTTGAAGATACTTTTAAAGTAGTCAAAGGACTTTTTGAAAGGGGGTACCGTTTAGGGCTAGCTTCTAGCTCAACTAAACATGATATTTTGAAAGCTCTTGAGGAAACTCAGTTGTTAGCATATTTTTCAGTGATTTTATCAGGTGAGGAATTTGAAAAGGGAAAACCACATCCTGCGATTTATCAAGAAGCACGAAAACAACTTGGCTTTAACAATGACGAAACGCTAGTTATTGAAGATAGTGAAAAAGGTATTCAGGCTGGTGTTTCTGCCGATTTAGAGGTTTGGGCGATTGAAGATCAGTTATTTGATATGAACCAAAGTAAGGCAAGTCGTCTGGTGAACAATCTAACACAAGTTATTGAAGAATTAAGCAAATAATGATGTCAAAGTAGGATTACTCCTACTTTTTTTATATAATAGTTTGATATTTTAAATATTAAAAAGTCAAACTAAATTGCTTAAAATGCCATTTTTCTCTTGATTTATCAATGAATAATGTGCTAAAATAGCTGGTGCTAAATAGTTAAATTATCAAACTATTTTTATCACATCTGATGGAGGTAGGTAGATGTCTTTCGATAATGTGATTTATGAAAAGGGAGAAGTCGCAACTTTGACCTTGAATCGCCCAGATATTTCGAATGGTTTTAATATTCCAACTTGTCAAGAAATTCTTGAGGTTTTAGACTTAGTGAAAACAGATGATTCTGTGAAAATTTTGGTCATTCAAGCAGTTGGTAAAGTCTTTTCAATTGGTGGGGACTTGGCTGAGATGCAACGTGCGGTTGAATCTGATAACGTCGAATCGCTAGTTGAAATTGCAAGTTTAGTTAATAAAATTTCTTTTGCCATGAAAAAATTACCAAAACCAGTGATTATGAGCGTAGATGGTGCGGTTGCTGGTGCAGCAGCAAATATGGCTGTTGCGGCGGATTTTGTGGTCGCAAGTGAAAAAGCCAAATTTATTCAAGCCTTTGTTGGTGTTGGTCTTGCTCCAGATGCTGGAGGACTTTTCTTGATGAGTCGTGCTATCGGAACAACACGTGCGGTTCAGTTAGCTATGACTGGTGAAGGGGTAAATGCAGAAAAAGCCTTTGAATATGGCATTGTTTATCGTCTTTGTGAATCTGAAAAACTAGAAAGAACGACAAATCAGTTAACGAAACGTCTGCTTCGCGGTTCAATTAATTCATACCGTGCCATCAAGGAAATGTCTTGGAAAGCCCAATATGAAGGCTGGGAAGACTATACAAAACTTGAATTGCAACTTCAAGAAGAATTAGCTTTTAAGGAAGATTTCAAAGAAGGTGTTCGTGCTTTTGCTGAAAAACGCCGTCCGAAATTTTCAGGAAAGTAATGTAAAAAATAGTTTGATTTTCAAATTATTTTTCCAGTTTGATCCGAAATACCTTGCAAAATATTTTGATGTTTGATATACTTTGATTGTCAAAGTTTATTTAGGAGGTGAAATCTTGGATTATAATAGAATTAATGAATATTTGGTTGATATTTTTAATCGTGTTCAGGTTATCGAAGAGACTAGTTTGCGAACAAGTCAATTCAACGATGTTTCATTAAAGGAAATGCATACCATTGAGATTATTGGTAAGAATTCTAATGTGACTCCAAGTGATATTGCACGTGAGTTGATGTTGACCCTCGGTACAATAACCACTAGTTTAAATAAGCTTGAGGCAAAAGGTTATATTGAAAGACGACGTTCGAAATTGGACCGTCGTGTGGTTCATTTAACTTTGACAAAAAAAGGAAGATTATTAGATAGGCTTCATCATAAATTCCACAAAAATATGGTTTCTCATATTGCGGAAGACATGAATGAAGAAGAACTAGAAGCTCTTTTGAGAGGGCTTAAAAATCTTCACAAGTTTCTTGAGGAGTTAATGTAATAATGGTATTTGCAAGAATTGCTCAGGCAGCAGCCTATGCCCCTGAACAAGTGATTACAAACGATGATTTGTCTGAAATCATGGACACCAGCGATGAATGGATTTCATCACGTACGGGAATTAGAAGACGACATATCACTCGAGATGAAACAACTAGTGATTTAGGGACGCAAGTTGCCAAGCAACTACTTTCAAAAGCTGGTTTATCAGCTGTGGATATTGATTTCATCATTGTTGCAACAATTACCCCTGATAGTCTGATGCCGTCAACAGCAGCTCGTATTCAAGGAAATATCGGTGCTGTAAATGCTTTTGCCATGGATGTGACAGCAGCATGTAGTGGCTTTGTGTTTGCTCTTTCGACTGCGGATAAATTTATTCAATCAGGTCTTTACAAACGTGGTATTGTCATTGGTGCTGAAACATTGTCAAAAACACTAGACTGGTCAGACAGAAGTACTTCTGTTTTATTTGGTGATGGAGCTGGTGGCGTTTTGCTTGAAGCAACAGAAACAAAACATTTCCTAGCAGAATCTTTAAATACTGATGGAAGTCGTGGTCTTAGCTTGACATCAGCCAAAGTTGGCTTGTCTTCACCATTTTCTGAAAAAGAAGAGGATGATAAATTCTTGAAAATGGATGGTAGAGCTATCTTTGATTTTGCAATCAGAGATGTGGCTAAGAGTATCAAGGCACTTATTGAAACTTCTGAGGTTTCAGCTGAAGACCTTGACTACTTGCTTTTGCATCAAGCTAATATTCGTATCTTGGATAAAATGGCTCGAAAAATGTCTATTGACCGAGATAAATTTTTGGCAAATATGATGGAATATGGTAATACCAGTGCGGCAAGTATTCCAATTCTCTTATCAGAGTCAGTGGATAAGGGACTTATCAAATTAGACGGTTCTCAGACAATTCTTCTATCTGGATTCGGTGGAGGTTTGACATGGGGAAGTCTAATTGTTAAAATCTAGTTACAAACTTGTGCATTATAGCATGAGATATTATATATATTTATTAAGGAGAAATTAATCATGGCAGTATTTGAAAAAGTACAAGAAATTATCGTTGAAGAACTTGGTAAAGAAGCAGAAGAAGTTAAATTGGAAACTACTTTCGATGAACTTGATGCTGACTCACTTGATGTTTTCCAAGTAATTTCTGAAATCGAAGATGCATTTGATATCCAAATCGAAACTGAAGAAGGTCTTAACACTGTAGGTGACTTGGTTGCTTACGTTGAAGAAAAAACAAAATAATGACATGGCTGGAGTTGGGATTAAAAACTAACTCCACTATATATTTAGTAGAAAGGGCTGTGGGATAGGTTGCTAGTAAGCGAAAACTTATCTTACTCCCTCTCTTCTTATTATGATAGTTTGACTATCAAATTATTGTTTGGTAAAGACTAAGAAGGTTTAACATGAAAACACGTATTACAGAATTATTAAATATCAAATATCCAATTTTTCAAGGAGGTATGGCTTGGGTTGCCGATGGTGACTTGGCTGGTGCCGTTTCAAACGCTGGTGGTTTAGGTATTATCGGTGGTGGTAATGCCCCTAAAGAAGTTGTTAAAGCAAATATTGATAAGGTTAAACAAATTACTGATAAACCTTTTGGTGTTAATATTATGCTTTTGTCACCATTTGTTGATGACATCGTTGATCTTGTGATTGAAGAAGGGGTCAAAGTTGTCACAACTGGTGCTGGTAACCCAGGTAAATACATGGAACGTTTCCACGAAGCAGGTATCACTGTTATTCCAGTTGTTCCTAGTGTTGCGCTTGCAAAACGTATGGAAAAACTTGGTGCGGATGCCGTTATCGCTGAAGGTATGGAAGCTGGTGGTCACATCGGTAAATTGACAACAATGACTCTTGTGCGTCAAGTTGTTGATGCGGTTAATATTCCAGTTATTGGTGCTGGTGGTGTCGCTGATGGACGCGGTGTAGCAGCTGTCTTTATGCTTGGTGCTGAAGCCGTTCAAGTGGGAACTCGCTTTGCTGTTGCCAAAGAATCTAATGCTCACCAAAACTTCAAAGACAAAATCTTAAAAGCAAAAGATATTGATACGGTTATTTCTGCATCCGTTGTTGGACATCCAGTTCGTGCCGTTAAAAATAAATTGACAACATCATATGCCCACGCAGAGAAAGATTTCTTGGCTGGTCGCAAGACAAAAGAAGATATCGAAGTATTGGGAGCAGGTGCTTTGCGTAATGCTGTTGTTGATGGTGATGTTGTGACTGGTTCAGTCATGGCAGGACAAATCGCAGGTTTGATTCGTAAAGAAGAAACTTGTGAAGAAATCTTAAAAGATCTCTACTATGGAGCTCAAGAAGTTATCTTAGAAGAAGCTAAACGTTGGGCTGATATTGAGAAAGATTAAAATTTCTATTTAAATAAAAATCAAATTCCGTTTGGGAGGATTTAATGACGAAAACTGCCTTTTTATTTGCTGGTCAAGGGGCTCAAAAACTTGGAATGGCAAGTGATTTATATGAAAAATATCCTATTGTAAGGGAGACTTTTGATCAAGCTAGTTCTATTCTTGGCTATAATCTTCGTGATTTAATTGATAAGGAAGAAGATAAATTAAATCAAACACGCTATACACAGCCAGCTATTTTGACAACTTCTGTTGCGATTTATCGTTTATTGCAAGAGAAGGGCTTTAAAGCAGACATGGTTGCTGGGCTTTCACTTGGTGAGTATTCAGCCTTGGTAGCTTCAGGAGCTTTAAACTTTGAAGATGCTGTTGCTTTGGTGGCAAAACGTGGAGAATTTATGGAAACTGCAGCTCCAGCTGGAACTGGGAAAATGGTTGCTGTCATGAATACAGAAGCGTCTCTTATTGAAGAGATTTGTCAAAAAGCTTCTATTAAAGGTGTTGTGACACCAGCTAACTATAACACACCAGCACAGATTGTGATTGGTGGTGAAACTGAAGCTGTGAATTATGCTGTGGAATTGCTTAAGCAAGCTGGTGTGAAACGCTTGATTCCTTTAAAAGTTTCAGGACCTTTCCACACTGCTTTGTTGGCACCTGCTAGCAAACGTTTATCAGAAGTACTTGATAAAGTGACTTTTTCTGATTTTGAAATTCCTTTGATTGGAAATACAGAAGCTAAAGTTATGCAGTACGGCGATATCAAAGCTTTGCTTGCTAGACAAGTGAAAGAACCAGTTCGCTTTTACGATTCTATCGAGACAATGCGTAAGCTTGGCATGACAGAAGTTATTGAAATTGGTCCAGGTAAAGTTTTGAGTGGCTTCCTTCGTAAAATTGACAGAAGTATTCCAACGGCAAGTGTTGAAGACGAAGCAAGCTTAAGTGTTTTGCTAGAAAAATAGGAGATAGTCATGGATATCAAAAATAAGAATGTTTTTGTAACTGGGTCAACCCGCGGAATTGGTTTAGCTATTGCCCACCGTTTTGCAAGCCTTGGGGCTAACGTTGTGCTTAACGGTCGTTCAGAAATTTCAGCAGAATTGATTGATAGTTTTAAAGATTATCAAGTGAAAGTTGTTGCCATTTCTGGTGATGTGTCACAATTTGATGATGCTAAACGCATGGTTGATGAAGCTATCGCGGAACTTGGTTCTGTTGATATTTTGGTTAACAATGCTGGTATCACAAATGATAAATTGATGTTGAAAATGACTGAGGCTGACTTTGAATCAGTGCTTAAAGTTAATTTGACAGGTGCTTTCAACATGACGCAATCAGTCTTGAAACCGATGACGAGAGCGCGTCAGGGTGCTATCATTAATTTGTCTAGCGTTGTTGGTTTGACAGGAAATGTAGGTCAAGCAAACTATGCAGCTTCAAAAGCTGGTTTGATTGGTTTTACAAAATCAGTTGCGCGTGAAGTCGCAGCACGTGGAGTTCGCGTCAATGCCATTGCTCCTGGATTTATCGAGTCAGATATGACAGATGCGATTCCTGAAAAAATGCAAGAAGCAATTTTGGCAGGTATTCCAATGAAACGTATAGGTAAAGCTGAAGAAGTGGCAACAGTAGCAAGCTTCTTAGCTGAGCAAGAATACTTGACTGGACAAGTCATTGCAATTGATGGTGGTATGGCAATGTAAACTATTGTTTGCTTTGCTGTAATAGTTTAAAATTAGAAGTATAATTTCTCTTAAAAGGAGACAAAAATGACATTAAATAGAGTTGTAGTAACAGGTTACGGTTTAACATCCCCTATCGGAAATACACCAGAAGAATTCTGGAACAATCTTCATGATGGTAAAATTGGTATCGGACCAATTACTAAATTTGATAATTCTGAAATCCCAGTTCATAATGCTGGGGAAATCCATGATTTTCCTTTTGATAAATATTTTGTTCGTAAAGATAAAAACCGCATGGATCAATATTCACTTTATGCGATTTATGCGACTTTAGAAGCTCTTGAAAATGCAAAACTTGATATGGATACAGTTGATCGTGACCGTACTGGTGTTATCGTATCATCTGGTATCGGTGGTTTGCAAGAAATGCAAGAGCAAATCATTCGTATGCACGAAAAAGGTATCAAACGTATTCAACCAATGTTCATCCCTAAAGCTTTGTCAAATATGGCTGCTGGTAACATTGCTCTTCGTATTGGTGCGCGTGGTGTATGTAAATCAATCACAACTGCTTGTGCCTCATCTAACGATGCTATCGGTGAAGCTTTCCGTGAAATCAAATTCGGCTACCATGATGTGATTCTTGCTGGTGGTGCTGAATCTACTATTAATGAAATTGGTATCGGTGGTTTCAATGCTTTGACTGCCCTTTCTACAACAGAAGACCCAGCTCGCTCTGCTATTCCATTTGATAAAGATCGCAATGGTTTTGTTATGGGTGAAGGTGCTGGTGTGCTTGTTCTTGAAAGTCTTGAACACGCTCAAAAACGTGGTGCAACAATTCTTGCTGAAGTTGTTGGTTATGGTAGCAACTGTGATGCTTACCACCAAACAACACCAACTCCTGATGGTTCAGGTGCTGCAAAAGCTATTGAATTGGCTATCAAAGAAGCTGGTATTTCACCAGAAGATGTTGACTATGTTAACGCACATGGTACATCAACTCAAGCTAATGAAAAAGGTGAAAGCAAAGCTATCGTCACTGTCCTTGGTAAAGATGTTCCAGTATCTTCAACAAAATCATTCACAGGACACCTTCTTGGTGCTGCTGGTGCTGTTGAAGCTGTCGCAACTATCGAAGCTATTCGCCACAACTACATTCCAATGACTGCTGGTACTCGTGAATTGTCAGAAGATATCGAAGCAAATGTAGTTTACGGACAAGGTCAAGAAGCAGAATTAGAATATGCCATTTCAAATACATTCGGATTTGGCGGACATAATGCTGTTCTAGCATTTAAACGTTGGGAGGCTTAAGCGTGAATATTTCTGAAGTGAAAGACTTGATGGCTCAATTTGACCAGTCAAGTCTACGTGAATTCTCATTTAAAACAGGTGAGTCTGAATTAACATTTAGTAAAAATGAATACGCTGCGCCTGTAGCACCAGTTGCTGCAGCTGCACCTGTTTCGGCTCCTGTTGAAGTGGCTGCGGCACAAGCACCACAAGCAGCAGCACCTGCTGAGGCTGAAGTAGCAGCTGATACTGATATTTTTGCTGAAGGTGAAGAAGTACCAAGTCCACTTGTTGGGGTAGCTTACCTTGCACCAGCTCCAGATAAACCAGCCTTTGTATCAGTTGGTGATGCTGTTAAAAAAGGTCAAACTTTGTTAATCATTGAAGCTATGAAGGTCATGAATGAAATTCCAGCTCCAAAAGATGGTATTGTGACAGAAGTGATGGTAAATAACGAAGACGTTGTTGAATTTGGACAAGGATTGGTACGTATTAAATGATTGATATTAAACAAATTCGTGAAGCTCTACCACACCGTTACCCAATGCTTTTGGTTGACCGTGTGCTTGAAGTGAGTGATGATGAAATTGTTGCTGTAAAAAATGTGACAATCAATGAACCATTTTTTAACGGTCACTTTCCAGAATACCCTGTTATGCCAGGGGTTCTCATCATGGAAGCTCTTGCTCAAACAGCAGGTGTTCTAGAACTTTCAAAAGAAGAAAATAAAGGGAAATTGGTCTTTTATGCCGGAATGGATAAAGTACGTTTCAAAAAACAAGTTGTTCCAGGTGACCAATTGATTATGACAGCGAAATTTGTCAAACGCCGCGGTACAATTGCTGTGGTTGAGGCAAAAGCAGAAGTTGATGGGAAATTAGCAGCTTCTGGCACATTGACGTTTGCTATTGGTAGTTAAGAAATAGTAGTTTAACGTAAACTGTGACAAAAAAAGAATTTTGACTGGAATGCTAAGGCATTCCAAATAGGAGGAAAAAGCAGACGTATGTTTAAAAAGATATTAATTGCCAATCGTGGAGAAATTGCGGTGCGAATCATTCGTGCGGCACGTGAATTGGGAATCAATACGGTAGCTGTCTATTCTGAAGCTGATAAAAATTCTTTGCATACGATTTTGGCTGATGAAGCAATTTGTATCGGTCCAGCTCGTTCGACAGACTCTTATCTTAATATGAATGCCGTCTTGTCAGCTGCTATTGTAACAGGTGCTGAAGCCATTCACCCTGGATTTGGTTTTTTGAGTGAAAACTCAAAATTTGCAACCATGTGTGAAGAAATGCACATCAAATTTATCGGACCAAGTGCTGAAATCATGGATAAGATGGGGGATAAAATCAATGCCCGTGCTGAAATGATTGCAGCTAATGTCCCTGTTATTCCTGGATCAGACGGTGAAGTCTTTACGGCAGATCAAGCGCTTGAAGTTGCTGAAAAACTTGGCTATCCAGTGATGCTAAAAGCCTCAGCTGGTGGTGGCGGTAAAGGAATCCGTAAAGTTGAATCAGCTCAAGACCTTGTACCAGCTTTTGAATCAGCTTCTCAAGAAGCTTTGGCAGCGTTTGGTAATGGTGCTATGTACATTGAAAAAGTGGTTTACCCGGCTCGCCATATCGAAGTTCAAATCTTAGGGGATTCTTACGGTAACGTGGTTCACCTTGGTGAACGTGATTGTTCGCTTCAACGTAATAACCAAAAAGTGCTTGAAGAAAGTCCATCAATTGCTATCGGTAAAACCCTTCGTGGTAAGATTGGTGAGGCAGCTGTACGCGCAGCCAAAGCCGTTGGTTATGAAAATGCAGGTACGATTGAATTCTTGCTTGATGAAAAGACTTCACAATTCTATTTCATGGAAATGAATACACGTGTTCAAGTTGAGCACCCTGTAACAGAATTCGTCACTGGTGTTGATATTGTCAAAGAACAAATTCGAATTGCAGCAGGGCAAGAATTGTCTGTGACACAAGACGACATTAAAATCACAGGTCATGCTATCGAATGTCGTATCAATGCTGAAAATCCGAAGTTTAACTTTGCACCAAGTCCTGGTAAAATCACTGACTTGTATTTGCCAAGTGGTGGTGTGGGCTTACGTGTGGATTCTGCGGTTTATCATGGCTACACCATTCCACCATATTACGACAGTATGATTGCTAAAATCATCGTTCATGGTGAAAATCGTTTTGATGCTTTGATGAAAATGCAACGTGCCCTTTATGAATTGGAAATTGAAGGTGTGACAACAAACGTTGAATTCCAAATGGATTTGATTTGTGATGAGCATGTGATTGCAGGGGATTATGATACTTCATTCTTGATGGAGACATTCTTACCAAACTACAATAAGGAAAATGATTAGGAGATTTCATGGCTTTATTTAGTAAAAAAGATAAGTACATCCGAATTACTCCCAATAACTCTATTAAACAAGCGGAACCTCGCGAAGTTCCTGAGGTTCCTGATGAATTATTTGCCAAGTGTCCAGCTTGTAAGCACATGATTTATCAAAAAGACTTAGGGGTTGCAAAGATTTGTCCAGCTTGTTCTTATAACTTCCGTATTTCTGCTAAAGAACGTTTGGCGATTACAGTAGATGAAGGAAGCTTTGAAGAACTCTTTACTGGGCTTGAAACAAGTGACCCACTTAAGTTTCCTGGTTATCAGGAAAAATTAGCTAAAATGCGTGAAAAGACTGGCCTTGAAGAGGCTGTCGTGACTGGTAAAGCTTTGATTAAGGGAGAAAAAGTAGCACTTGCTATCATGGACTCTAACTTTATCATGGCTTCAATGGGAACAGTTGTCGGCGAAAAAATCACGCGTTTATTTGAAATGGCGACTGCTGAAAAACTACCTGTTGTTATCTTTACAGCATCAGGCGGTGCTCGTATGCAAGAAGGTATCATGAGTTTGATGCAAATGGCAAAAATTTCAGCTGCTGTTAAACGTCACTCTGAAGCTGGTTTATTCTATTTGACAATCTTGACTGACCCTACAACAGGAGGGGTGACAGCAAGCTTTGCCATGGAAGGTGACATTATCCTAGCAGAACCGCAAGCTTTGGTTGGTTTTGCCGGTCGTCGTGTTATTGAGACAACGGTGCGCGAAAACTTACCTGAAGATTTCCAAAGAGCAGAGTTTCTTTTAGAACACGGTTTTGTGGATGCCATTGTTAAACGTACAGAAATGCCAGACACAATTGCTAAATTAGTTGCGTTTCATGGAGGTGCCAAATGAGTAGCGACGTATCAAGAATTTTGAAAGAAGCGCGTGATCAAGGGCGTTTGACAACCTTGGAATATGCTAATTTGATTTTTGATGACTTTATGGAACTTCATGGAGATCGTCATTTTGCTGATGATGGAGCAATCGTTGGGGGAATTGCTCGACTTGCCGGTCGTCCTGTGACAGTTATTGGTATTCAAAAAGGGAAAAACTTACAGGAGAATCTAAAACGCAATTTTGGTCAACCTAATCCAGAAGGTTATCGTAAAGCACTTCGTTTGATGAAACAAGCTGAAAAATTTGGTCGTCCTGTCATTACCTTCATTAACACTGCGGGAGCTTATCCTGGTGTTGGTGCTGAAGAAAGAGGACAAGGTGAAGCAATCGCGCGTAACTTGCTTGAAATGAGTGACCTTAAGGTGCCAATTATTGCTATTATTATTGGTGAAGGTGGTTCTGGTGGTGCTTTAGCGCTCGCTGTAGCTGATAAGGTTTGGATGCTTGAACACAGCATGTATGCGATTTTGAGCCCAGAAGGCTTTGCCTCAATCCTTTGGAAAGATGGTTCACGTGCAACCGAAGCAGCAGAACTGATGAAAATAACAGCTGGAGAACTTTATAATATGGGAGTTATCGATAAAGTGATTCCAGAACATGGTTATTTCTCAAGCGAAATCGTTGAGATGATTAAGACAAATCTTATTTCTGAACTAGAGGAGCTTAGCCAACTTCCTTTGGAACAATTACTTGAAAATCGTTATCAACGCTTTAGAAAATTTTAAAAATCCCGCATTGTACTAGCCTCAAGTCATAGAAATCATTTTCTTGATTTTGAGGATGGTTCAAAGGGGATTTTTTCTTATACAAAAACACCTGCTAATCAAGTGATTAGTAGGTGTTTTAGGTTTATTATTTAGGTGAGATAACTTCAGCTCCACCCATGTATGGACGAAGTACTTCTGGAATTGTTACAGAACCATCTTCGTTTTGGTAGTTTTCAAGGATAGCAGCAACTGTACGTCCAACTGCAAGACCTGAACCGTTAAGAGTGTGAAGAAGTTTAACTTTACCATCAGCTTCGTCACGGTAACGGATTTGGGCACGGCGTGCTTGGAAATCTTCTGTATTTGAGCAGCTTGAGATTTCACGGTAAGTGTTTTGTGCTGGAATCCAAACTTCTAAGTCGTAAGTTTTAGCAGCTGAGAATCCCATGTCTCCAGTACATAGTGTGATAACACGGTATGGTAAACCAAGTTTTTGAAGAATGTTTTCAGCGTTAGCAACCATTTTTTCCAATTCATCGTATGAAGTTTCTGGTTTAGAGAATTTAACCATTTCAACTTTGTGGAATTGGTGAAGACGAATCAAACCACGTGTGTCACGACCAGCTGAACCAGCTTCTGAACGGAATGATGGGCTCATCGCTGTGAAGTAAACTGGAAGTTCTTTACCGTCAAGGATTTCACCACGGTAGTAGTTTGTAAGTGGGACTTCAGCAGTTGGGATAAGAACGTAGTCAGAATCTGCCAATTCAAATGTATCTTCTTTGAATTTTGGATATTGACCAGTACCAAACATAGAGTCGTGGTTTACCATGTATGGAGGAATAACTTCTGTGTAGCCTTCTTTAGCGTGTTCATCCAACATGAAGTTGTAGATAGCGCGTTCTAGGCGAGCTCCAAGACCTTTATAGAATAGGAAACGAGAACCAGTGACTTTTGCACCACGTTCCCAGTCAAGGATGTCAAGATCTTCACCAAGATCCCAGTGAGCTTTGATATCAAAGTCAAATTCACGAGGTGTTCCCCAACGACGAACTTCAACGTTTTCGTCTTCGTCAGCACCGACAGGAACGTCAGCAGCTGGGATGTTTGGAAGTGTTGCTGTGAATTCAGATAATTTTTCATCGATTTCAGCTAGTTCAGCGTCAGTAGCTTTGATGTCTGCTGACAATTTTTGCATTGCAGCGATTTGTTCAGAAGCGTCTTCTTTGTTGCGTTTTGCTTGAGCGATAGCTGCAGAAGCAGTGTTACGTTCAGCTTTAGCTGATTCAGATTTAACAAGCAATTCACGACGTTTGTCGTCAAGTTCTTTAAGTTCAGCAAGTTTTTCAGCAGCAACGCCACGTGTAGCCAATTTTTTAGCGACTTCGTCGAAATCGTTACGAATACGTTTGATGTCTAACATAAGTTTCCTCCAGTTTTTTTAGCGCTCATAGGGTTAGCTGTGCCCAGATGAACAAAAAGCACAGCATGTTAACTGCTGGAGCGCAATCGCGCGGTTCCATCCAGCTTCACATCCTGTGCACTTAATTTCTATTTTTAATTGATATAACGGTAGAATTTCAGACCTGTCGCTCTATCTGCTCACAGCAACCGCAGACTTTCTGAAAGAGCTCCACCCTTACTTATCCGTACTACTTATTATACTAGATTTATTTCTTTTTGACAAATCCTGTTAGTTTTTTCATAAGGACTTGAACAAGTGTAAGCATACGAACAACTTTATCGTTTCCGATATGTTGGCGAGCCACTTTTAAGATTTTTCCTGAGTCTTTTGAGGCAAAAAGAAACTTCCCTTTGTCTGTAAAGACTTCAAAGTGACGGCTGACTTTGTTACGAGAAACGTTAGCGCCGATTTTTTCGATGTTTTCCCAAGGAATTTGGATATAATCTTCGACGTTAGCGTCGCTATAAAATTCAAGACCTTTGTTACCGAGAAGGAATTTACCTACTTTTCCTCCCATACCAAGGTAAGAAACACCAGTAGTCGTTAATTCCACGGTAGAATTAATTGATTGAGCCATGTCATCTCCTCTGATTAAGCTTTTAGTCTATTATAACATAATAAAAAAAGAAGGACCGAAATCCTTCCTTTCTTTTATTACATCCAACCGATAACGTGAAGAACGATACCGACGATGAACAATCCGATGATGATTGTGATTGGAGAAACTTTTTTCTTAAGCAACCACATACAGAAGAATGTAAGAAGCAATCCAGCAAGTCCTGGGATCAATGCGTTCAATTGACCTTGAAGTGTGTTAGCTTGTTGTTGAGTTAAGCTAAGACCTTGTGCAACTTGACCAAGGATTTCTTGAAGTTTTTCACCTGTAACAGTTCCGTTAGGGAATTCGATGTAAGCTCCTTTAGACAATTGAGTTGAAGGAAGATCAACAGTGAATTTTACGTTTACCCAACGTTCAACCAAGGCAGCCAAGATGAACATACCAAGGATTGAAGCACCTTTAGTGATTTTTTGGATGATACCACCTGAAAGGTCTTTAGTGATTTCAGAACCAGCTTTGTAACCAAGTTCTTGAGTGTACCACAAGAATGCCATACGGATGATGTTCCATCCGAAGAAGAATAGAAGTGGACCAACGATGTTACCTGATGCAGCAAGTGAAGCACCAAGGGCACCAAGGATAGGACGAACTGTAAACCAGAAGACTGGGTCACCAACACCAGCAAGAGGTCCCATCATACCGATTTTAACCCCTTGGATAGCTGTATCATCAATATCAGCACCATTTGCGCGTTCTTCTTCAAGGGCAAGAGTTACACCGATGATTGGAGCAGCAACGTATGGGTGAGTATTGAAGAATTCCAAGTGACGTTCAAGAGCAGCAGAACGGTCTTCTTTAGATGTATAAAGTTTTTTGATAGCAGGGATCAAAGCGTATGCCCAACCTAAGTTTTGCATACGTTCGTAGTTCCAAGAACCTTGTAGGAAAGTAGAACGCCACCAAACTTTTTTACGATCAGATTTTGATAATTGAAGTTTTTCAGCCATGTTTGTACCCCTTTCTAGTAGTCTTCCAAGATATCGCCGATTGGGTCACCAGAACCTGAAACAGTTCCGCCACCATTTCCACCTTTTTCTGAAAGGTTAAGGTAGATAAGAGCCATAGCAACACCAATAGCACCAAGAGCGATAAGTGTGAAGTCTGAAACAGCTGCAAATACGAAACCTAGTACGAAGAAAGGCCAAACTTCGCTTGTAGCCATCATGTTGATAACCATAGCGTAACCTACGGCAACAACCATACCACCACCAAGTGTCATACCATCTGCCAACCAGTCAGGAATAGCATTCAACATACCTTGAACTGTTGAAGTTGGAAGAGCAAGAAGAAGTGCGATAGGAAGAGCAATACGGATACCTTGAAGAAGAAGTGCAAACATGTGAGCACGTTCAACAGCAGCGATATTACCTTTTTCAGCAGCAGCGTCAGCAGTGTGAACAACCGCAACTGAGATTGTACGAACAACCATAGTAAGAGCAAGACCTGCAACGGCAAGAGGGATGGCAACGGCAGTTGCGACACCAATACCTTTAGAAGTGAAGTCTCCACCTTTAACCATGATTACTGAAGCGGCAGTCGCAGCAAGTGCGATATCTGGTGCAACAGCGGCACCAATGTTAGCCCAACCAAGAGCGATCATTTGTAGAGAACCACCAAGGATAATACCTGCAGTCAAGTGACCAGTTACAAGACCAATCATTGTACATGAAACAAGTGGTTGGTGTAATTGGAATTGGTCAAGGATACCATCGAGACCTGCAAAGAAGGCAACAACGATGACTAAGATAATAGAAATAACTGACATTATTCTAGTTCCTTTCGTTTATAAAAGTTTTCAATGTGCAATTGTAAGCCAGAAACCAAGGCTTACACGTTTTGGATAAAAACAGGAAGTTTGAATCTTTCTGACAGGTGAAAGCCCTTCATAGAAACGCTTACTTTTTGTTCCTGCCTGAAGCATTATTCAAAAATTATTGAACGTTTGCTTTTTTGATTAGATCAAACAAGTCTTTTTTAGAATCATTAGGGACTTTACGAACATCGAATGTTACGCCAAGGTCACGTAATTTTTCAAATGTAGCAACGTCATCTTTGTCCATAGACAATACGTTGTTAACCATTGTTTTACCTGTTGAGTGAGCCATTGAACCAACGTTAAGTTCTTTAATTGGCACACCGCCTTCGATAGCTTCAAGAGCTTCTTGAGGTGTTTCAAACAAGATAAGTGCGTGTGTGTTACCAAAACGAGGGTCTTTAGAAGCTTCAATCAATTTCTTGATTGGAACTACGTTTGCTTTAACACCGTTTGGTGCTGCTTGTTTGATCAAGCCTTTACGCAATTCATCTTTAGATACAGTGTCAGATGCAACGATGATACGATCAGCTTTAGAAGCTGGTGTCCAGTTTGTTGCAACTTGTCCGTGAAGAAGACGTGTGTCAATACGAGCGAGGTTGATTTTAAGTTTACCATCACCGATGACAGTTCCTTCAGGGATAGCACCTTGAGGAGCAGCTTGTGCGGCAGGCGCTGCAGCAGCTGTTTCAGCTGGGTTGAGTTCTTCAGGAAGTGCTTTAACACCGTCTTTAGACTCTTTAATGATATTTGCGACAACTTGTTCAACACCTGCATTTGCGTCCATCATACGCTCAGTGTAGGCTTGGATAAGCATTGGCAAATTAAGACCTGTAATGATAGCCATCTTGCGGTCTGGATTTTCACCCATTACGCGACTAGCTTGGTTAAATGGAGAACCACTCCAAAGGTCAGCTAGTACGAGGATTTCATCATCAGCATCAAATTGTGCGATAGCATCGTTGAAGTGTGCATATAAATCATCAGGTCCTTCGCTTGGCATGAAAGTTACAACTTGAACTTTCTCTTGGTCACCAAAGATCATAGAACCTGATTGATGAATACCTTCAGCAAATTTACCATGGCTGGCAATAATAATACCGATACCCATTCTTGTTCTTCCTCCTTATGATTATTTTTCGTTGAAACAAAAAAGAATAATCTCCTTCCGGACAAGTCCGGCAATTCTTTTCCGTTCCAAGGAAATTTTAAGAACGATATTATTGTAAAACGTTTTCACAAAAAATGCAATAGCTTTTTGAGAAAAAATAACAGAAATCATGAAAAATTTTCAGAAACTCGCAAAATAAAGCGATTAAATTGTATAAAACACAAAATAACGTTCGGGAAAAACACTATGTTTTTTGAAAGAATCATGAAAAGGTTTTGAAAACGATGAAAAAAAGAAAAAACTTCCTAAAAAGAAGTTTTTCAGAAATTTATAGAAAAATTTTCGCCAATTCTTTCGCAACACCGTCTTCTTCGTTGGTGAAGTCTGTTTGTTTGTCAGCAAATGGTAGGAGTACGTTGCTAGCATTTTTCATGGCGTAGCCTGTACCGGCGAAGGTCAACATTTCGGTATCGTTGTGTTCATCACCAAAGGCAATCAAGTCTTCTCGGCCCATATTTAGAGTTTTTAGTAAGTAATTGAGAGCATAAGCTTTGTTGATGCCCTTAGGTGAGAATTCTAAGATATTAAGCGGTCCTCCCCATGAATCAATTTCGATTTCGTGGTTGAAGTATTTGCGCATGTCATCGGCAAGAGCGTATTTATCTTCGTGATGAGTTTGCATCAAAAGACCATTTGGATTTTCGGTAATTTTTGTTACATCAAGTGTCATTTTATCGGTGATTTTATCGACACCAAAAAGTTGTGGATTGATGATGTCGTGATTATCGGCACTGATGAAGAATTTTTTACGGTATTCACTAGCGATAAAGTCTGCTTGGATACTTTTTTGGATGTCTAGGACATCAAGCAGGTATTGTTTATCGATAGTGACGCTATGTTCAAAGTCCCATTTTTTTTCGGGAAGGTGTGTCAAGGAACCGTTAAAGGTAATCATAGGTGTCTCAAGTTGTAAGCGACGGTAGTGCTCAAGAGCCATACGGTATGGGCGACCTGTCGCAATAACGACCTTGTGACCTTTTTCTTGTATTTTTTTAATCGTATCAACAGTATAATCTGAGATGGTATTGTCACTGCGCAGCAGTGTACCATCCAAATCAAGAGCAATCATTTTTTTCTTTGTCATAGGTGTTATTATAACAAAAAAGAGTGGCAAAGAAAAAGAAAAGTAGGTATGATATAATGGTTTTAATAAAAAATGAGGTTACGCTAATGTATAAAATTTTTTGGAGTCATGTGTTTGCTTTAGGGATTATTTTAAGCATTACTTTCTTTCATGCAGATAGCAATGGGCTGATGAATGATGTGCTATTTTCATTGTTAACAGTGGAAATGGGATTTTTCTTTTTTTATTTTAAACACATTATTCTACGAGTGGCAGCATTTGTCTTATGGTGTTTTTTCTACCCGAATAATTTAAATGTCTTGTTCAGTGTGGCAGATAGATCATGGGCAACGTCTGTTTTGTGGTCTGCTGATGGGATGACATCATTTATGATTTATTTGGCAGTGCTAGTATTTTCATTGGTTGCAGGGACACTAAGTTTGCGAATGATTTTAAAACCTTTGAAGTTAAATCAGTATATTCAAGTATTCTTTGTGATGGGAGTTGCTTTCTTTGCAAGTTTACTTTTTCAGGTACTCCGAACATTAGGCATTACATGGAAAGTGATTATTAATCAACACTTAAATATCTTTGAAGAAGCGGCGAAAGCTTTATCGACGATTAACATGCCTTTTATTCTTGGGTTGATGGTCGTTCAGGTCATGATGTTTGTTGTTCTTGATAATGATTAATAGAAAAATGGAGGCGAGGTATTCTCGTCTCCATTGCTTGTTTTAAAGGGTAATTTAGGTGCTTTTCTGCTATAATAAGTCTTAAGAAAGGGGGAGAAAATATGGTTAAAAAGAATGTTTTGATTCACATCTTTTTTGGAATCATTTCGTTTGGTATTTATTATTATCATTTGCGAGGTCCGGATTTGGTATGGAACATGTTTTTGGCGCTGCTAGCTCTTGATTTTTCACTCCTTTCTTATTTTACAAAACAAAAAGTGGTGAGAGGGGCAAGTAGTCTCTTATGGTTGTTTTTTTACCCGAACACTTTTTATATGTTGACAGATATCGTTCATATGAACTTTACGGATTCTGTTTTATGGAACAAAACTAGTTTGATTTTGTACATGTTGTACGTGTCTAGTATTTTATTTGGAGTTCTGTGTGGGATTGAAAGTGTTAAGAACATTGTGGTGACTTTTAAAATCAAAAATTATTATATCCGAATGTTTTTTATTGCAATCCTATCTTTTGTTTCGAGTTTCGCGATTCATATTGGACGCTATGCACGATTAAATTCTTGGGATATTTTTACTAGACCAGGTCTTGTCATTGATGAAATCTTAAATGTCATTAGCTGGAATGCTATTCATTTCGTGCTTGGCTTTACTTTTTTACAGATTTTATGTCTTATCTTTTTAGATCGTGAAAATTTTAAATAAAGTTATTGAAAACTGAACAATCTTTTGGTAGAATATATAAGTCGTTCGGAAATAGAAGAAAAAGCGACTATCAATTAACCTTATTAAAGGAGAAACCATTTAAAAATGGAAAAGTTTTTTAAACTTAAAGAACATGGTACAGATGTTCGTACAGAAGTAACTGCTGGTTTAACAACATTCTTTGCAATGTCATATGTATTGTTCGTTAACCCATCAATCCTTTCACAAGCTGGAATGCCTACACAAGGTGTGTTCCTTGCTACAATTATCGGTGCTGTTGTAGGTACATTGATGATGGCCTTCTACGCTAATCTTCCATATGCACAAGCACCAGGTATGGGACTTAACGCCTTTTTCACATATACAGTTGTCTTTTCATTGGGTTACTCTTGGCAAGAAGCTCTTGCGATGGTATTCATCTGCGGACTTATCTCACTTGTTATTACAGTAACTAAAGTTCGTAAATTGATTATTGAATCAATTCCAGCAGCATTGAAATCAGCTATTTCAGCTGGTATCGGTATTTTCCTTGCTTATGTTGGTATAAAAAATGCCGGCTTCTTGAAATTCTCTATCGATGCTGGTACTTATACGGTAGCTGGTACTGGAGCTGATAAAGGTCTTGCTTCAATTACAGCTAACGCATCAGCTACACCAGGATTGGTCGCTTTTAACAACCCAGGTGTTATTCTTGCATTGATTGGTCTTGCTATCTCAATCTTCTTTATCGTTAAAGGAATTCGTGGTGGTGTTATCCTTTCAATTGCTGCAACAACAGTTGTTGGTATTTTGATTGGTGTTGTTGATCTTGGTTCAGTTAACTGGGCTGCAACTAACTTGTCTGCTTCAATCAATGATTTGAAAGAAATCTTTGGTGTAGCTCTTGGTAGTCAAGGTCTTGGTTCATTGTTCTCAGATGCTTCACGTATTCCAGGTGTCTTGATGGCAATCCTTGCTTTCTCATTGACAGATATCTTTGATACAATCGGTACACTTGTTGGTACTGGTGAAAAAGTTGGTATTATTGCTTCAACTGGTGAAAACAAAGAGTCTAAAGCACTTGATCGTGCCCTTTATTCTGACTTAGTTGGTACTACATTGGGTGCCATCGCAGGTACTTCAAACGTTACAACTTACGTTGAATCTGCTGCAGGTATTGGTGCTGGTGGTCGTACTGGTTTGACTGCTCTTACAGTTGCCGTACTATTTGCTATCTCAAGTTTCTTTAGCCCACTTGTTTCAATCGTTCCTACACAAGCAACAGCTCCAATTCTTATTATCGTTGGTGTTATGATGCTTTCAAATCTTAAAAACGTTAAATGGGACGATCTTGGCGAAGCAGTTCCAGCATTCTTCACATCAATCTTTATGGGATTCAGCTACAGCATTACTTACGGTATCGCTGCTGGATTCATCACTTACACATTAGTTAAAATTGTAAAAGGTCAAGCAAAAGAAGTTCACGCTGTTATGTGGGTTCTTGACTTCTTATTCATTCTTAATTTCGTTAGCTTGGCTATTTTATAAAATATAGTTTTTGACAAAAAGCTGAAGGTACGTTCTCTCACCTTCGGCTTTTTTTGTATGGTGAAAGAGGTAGAAAGCTTGTCATTAGTGAATTTAATAGCCTATTGGATAAAATCTACCGATGAAAAAACTGGCGAGACTTGGAAGGTAAGCAGAATTTTGATATAATGGACTCATGTTTTATAGTCATAATGAAGATGAGTTGATGGCTTATGGTTATCGACTCGGTCGAAAATTACAAGCAGGAGATGTTCTGGTCTTGACTGGAAATCTTGGTGCTGGTAAAACGACATTAACCAAAGGAATCGCAAAGGGCCTTGATATCGATCAGATGATTAAGAGCCCAACCTATACGATTGTTCGGGAATACGAGGGGCGTTTACCGCTCTATCATTTAGATGTTTACCGTATTGGAAATGACCCAGATTCTATTGATTTGGATGATTTCTTGTATGGTGATGGTGTTGCTGTCATCGAATGGGGTGAACTTTTAGAAGAAGATTTACTTGGCGATTATTTAGAAATCATTATCACTCCTTCAGGAGATGGTCGTGACATTGAGTTACAATCTAATGGCCCACGAAGTAAGGAGCTTTCGGAGGCTATAGAACGTGGCTGAACAAGAGGTAATCGTTGAAGAAGCCCAACTCTCTGATGCCAAAGCCTTGGTTGACTTGCTTAGTCAGGTTAGTCAAGAGACAGATTTTGTGGTTGCAGAAACGATTTTGTCACAAGAAGATATGGAGATTTTCTTGGAGCGACATCTTGAGTCTGTTAATGAAATTTGCTTGGTCGTAAGAGTTGGTAAAGAGTTGGCTGGTGTTTTAAATGTATCCAGCACTAGCTCACCACAAACTAATCATATCGGCGATATTTTCATTGCTGTGCAAGAAAAATACCGGGGATATGGTCTCGGTTCGCTTCTTATGGAAGTTGCTCTTGATTGGGCTTGCCACACGCCAGTGATTCGTCGTTTGGAGTTGACGGTTCAGGCTAGAAATAGCAGAGCTGTTCACCTTTATAAAAAGTTCGGTTTGAAGATTGAAGCTACTAAAGAACGTGGCGCAAAAACTAAAGATGGAGAATTTCTTGACGTCTACTTGATGAGTAGGTTGATAGACTAAAAGTAAACAAATGAAACTCGGAAAAAAAATTCTGCTTATGATAGCAGCAATCGTTGTGACAACAGTTGTTGCATTAGGTGTTTATATTACAAGTGCTTACAATTTCTCGACAAGTGAGCTCTCAAAAACGTTTAAGGATTACAAGACGTCTGGTTCAAGTAGCAATGCTATTAAACAGACAAAACCTTTCTCAATTCTCTTGATGGGGGTTGATACAGGGGATTCTGAACGTCATTCAACTTGGGAAGGTAACAGTGACTCAATGATTTTGGTAACTGTTAACCCTAAGACGAAGACAACAACAATGACAAGTCTTGAACGTGATATTCTTATTGAATTAACAGGTCCTGAAGATAATGACATGAATGGTGCTCAAGCTAAATTGAATGCTGCTTATGCTTCAGGTGGAGCCCAAATGGCTATCATGACCATTCAAGATTTGCTTGATATCAAAATTGATTACTATATGCAAATCAACATGCAAGGTTTGGTCGACTTGGTTGATGCTGTAGGTGGTATCACAGTCACAAATGATTTTGATTTCCCAATCTCAATTGAAGAGACAGAGCCCGAATACACGTCATCAATTGAACCTGGAACTCACAAGATTAATGGTGACCAAGCTTTGGTATACGCACGTATGCGTCACCAAGATCCAAAAGGAGACTACGGTCGTCAACAACGTCAACGTGAAGTTATCCAAAAAGTGCTTAAGAAAATTTTAGCTCTTGATAGTGTGTCATCTTACAAGAAAATTCTATCTGCTGTAAGTAAGAACATGCAAACAAACGTTGAAATTTCATCAAGTACAATTCCAAGTCTTCTTGGTTATGCGGACTCTCTAAAAAATATTGAAACGTATCAGTTAGAGGGTGAAGGACAAACGATTAATGAAATTTCTTACCAAATCGTAAGTTCTGATCATTTGCTTGAAGTGCAAAACCGTATTAAGAAACAACTTGGTTTAGAAGAAAGCACGGAATTAAAAACAACAGCAGTTCTTTCTGAGAATCTTTACGGTACTTCATCTTATTATAGTAGTGATTACAGTAGCGATTATAGCAGTTATGATAGTGGCTATAGCACAGGTTATGACACCGGTTATAGTGATTATAGCAACAGTGGCTACAGTGATTACTCAACCGATACTTATTCACAAGATGCAAGTGCTTATGCATATTAACATAAAAAAGTCGACTATTTGGTCGGCTTTTCATTTTAGATTTGAGAGGCGTACAAAAAGTACTGGAATTTTCCAGTACTTTTTGTTATTGTTCTAATTCTTGGTATTTTGAAAGTGTCGTTTTGATTTGTTCTAATCGGCTATTGCTTTCTTGTTCAAATAAGCGACGTTTGTAGTCCAATTCTTGGCTAATGCTTTCAAGTTTTGGTAATTGTTGGTTGATATTATCAATCGCTTGGTTGATTTTGGTAATATCTGCAGCAATTTTGTCACTGATATCGTTAGCGTCAGCGATATCGTCTTTAATCTCTTCGCGTTTTTGGTAAGCTTGGTAAGCTGTAAATCCAGCGCATCCAGCTAGGCCTAAGGCGATAAAAGAGCTTAATTTCATGCTTCTACCTCTTTAGCAATTTGCTCTGCTAATTTTCCAAGAGCTTCAAAATCTGGTTCGTGTTCTGTGAAGTTAAGTGAGAATTCGTCGTCGTTAGCATAACGTGGAATGAGATGAACGTGAGCGTGGAAAACGGTTTGTCCAGCAACTTCTTCGTTGTTGTTAACAATATTCATCCCAACAGCACCAGTTGCTTTTTGAACGGCACGCGCAACTTTTGGCAAGCGCGCAAAGAGTTCTTGTGAAGTTTCTTCAGACATAGCAAGGACGTTACGAACGTGTTCTTTTGGAATGAGGAGAGTGTGTCCTTTAGTTGTTTGTGAAATGTCTAAGAAAGCTAAGACTTTATCGTCTTCATAAACTTTTGATGACGGAATGTCACCTGCGATAATTTTACAAAAGATGCAATTTTCCATTTGAATCACCTATAATCCTTTGATTTTGTTATAATTATTATATCAAAAAAATGTGGGTAGCTTATGTTAAAAATTGAAAATGTCACAGGTGGATACATTAATATCCCTGTTTTAAAAAATATTTCTTTTGAAGTTGGTGACGGTGAGTTGGTCGGCTTGATTGGGCTAAATGGTGCTGGGAAATCAACGACGATTAATGAAGTTATCGGACTTTTGACACCTTATCAAGGAAAGATTACGCTTGACGGCTTGACTTTGGCTGATAACCAAGTAGAGTATCGCAAAAAGATTGGCTTTATTCCTGAAACGCCAAGCTTGTATGAAGAGTTAACTTTACGTGAGCATTTAGAGACGGTTGCTATGGCTTATGACCTTGATTTTGATGAGGCGATGGCGCGTGCCAAGGAATTGTTAAAACTTTTCCGTTTGTCTGATAAGCTTGAGTGGTTCCCGATTAATTTTTCAAAAGGGATGAAGCAAAAGGTTATGATTGTCTGCGCCTTTATGATTGATCCTCATTTGTTTATCGTTGATGAGCCATTTTTGGGGCTAGATCCTTTGGCGATTTCTGATTTGACGGATTTGCTAGCGCAGGAAAAAGCAAAAGGCAAATCTATTTTGATGTCAACACACGTGCTAGATGCTGCTGAAAAAATGTGTGATCGATTTGTGATTTTGCATCATGGTCAAGTGCGTGCAATGGGAAATCTAGCTGAATTGCGTCAAGCTTTTGGAAAAGAAGATGCTAGTTTGAACGATATTTACATGGCTTTAACTAAAGAGGGATAGAAATGAAAGAAGTTTTTCGAAAACGACGCAGCCTCTTTTTAGGGCAATGTCTGAAATACTTGCGTTATGTCTTAAATGATCATTTTGTCTTGGTCTTGCTTTTCTTATCAGGTTTTTTGATGGTCCAATACGGTGAGTTATTAAAGCATTTTCCAAAGCAACATTGGTGGCTTGATGTCATTTTGGTCATTGTGACGCTTGCTCTTCTTAGTCTTGGTAAAATTGCAACTTATATTGAGGCACCAGATAAGCTATTTTATTTGCCAAAGGAAGAAGAAGTGGTGGCTTGGATTCACCAAGCTAGAGTTCGGTCTTTTGGTGTTTGGGCAGTGTTACAAACAGCTGTTTTCTTGTTGCTAGCACCTATTTTATTTAAATTAGGTTTCTCAGTTCCTGTTTTTGCGGTACTTTTGCTAATTTTACTTGGTATCAAGTGGGTGATTATGGCAAGAAAAGAAAAAGTCTTTTTTAGAAATGGTCATTTTTCTTGGGAAACTGCCATTACTTATGAAACCAAACGCCGTCAATCTATTTTGAAATTCTTTGCCCTCTTTACAACGGTTAAGGGAATTTCGGCAAGTGTCAAACGTCGTGTTTACTTAGATAAGATACTCGGTTTGGTTAAGAAACGTCACGATAAAACGTGGTCGAACCTTTATCTCAGGGCCTTTCTTCGTAGTTCGGATTATCTGGCTTTAACTTTGCGTCTGGTTTTATTAGGTGTTCTTGCTTTGCTGTTTATTCCAAATCATCTAGTAGCAGCTGGCCTTGCTTTAATTTTTAATTATCTTTTACTGTTTCAGTTGTTAGGACTTGCTCAACATTTTGAGTATCAATATTTAACACGCTTATACCCCATTTCAGAAGCGCAGAAAATGGCGAATTTAAAGGCTTTGCTACGAACTTTATCTTATATGATTTGCTTGCTTGATGTGTTATTATGTTTTTCTTTGAAGGCTGCAGGGCTTTTGATTTTGATTACTGTAATTGTTACAGAATGGTATCTTCCTTACAAAATTGCGAAGATGATTGACTAGGGACTGTAAAACAAGTAAAATAAAAGTGAAGAAAAGTATTAACGTATTATATATGAAAGAAAAGGAGGGCAGACAGGTGACAACAGTATCAGATCAGGAATTGACAATGACACCACTTCGAGGAAAAAGTGGGAAAGCCTTTATTGGTCAATATCCGAATGGTGAAAAAATCTTTATCAAGTTTAACACGACACCAATTTTACCAGCTCTTGCTAAAGAGCAGATTGCGCCACAATTGTTGTGGGTGCGTCGCACTGGTAATGGCGATACAATGAGTGCACAAGAATGGCTTGATGGAAGAATTTTGACTAAAGAGGATATGGGTAGTAAACAGATTGTCCATATTCTTTTGCGTTTACACAAGTCACGACCATTGGTTAACCAATTGTTACAGTTAAACTATAAGATTGAAAATCCATATGATTTGTTGGTTGACTGGGAAAAAAATGCACCGTTGCAAATTCGTGAAAATACGTATTTGCAAGGTATTGTAAAAGAACTAAAACGTAGCTTACCAGAATTTCGTTCTGAAGTTGCGACCATTGTACATGGGGACATCAAACACAGTAACTGGGTTATCACAACAAGTGGTATGATTTACCTTGTTGATTGGGATTCAGTTCGTTTGACAGATCGAATGTACGATGTAGCCTTTCTTTTGAGTCACTACATTCCTTACACACGTTGGGGTGAGTGGTTGAATTATTATGGCTATAAAGACAATGAAAAAGTACGCAGTAAAGTTGCTTGGTACGGACAATTTTCATATCTTTCACAAATTTTGAAATGCTTTGATAAGCGAGATATGGAACATGTCAACCAAGAAATTTACGGCTTACGAAAATTTAGGGAGTTAGTTAGTAAAAAGAAATAATGCGAGTTAGAAAACGTAAGGGTGCTGAGGAGCACTTAGAAAATAACCCACACTATGTTATCTTAAATCCAGAAGAAGCAAAAGGACATTGGCGTGAAGTCTTTGGTAATGATAATCCAATTCACATTGAAGTTGGTTCAGGAAAAGGAGCATTCATTACAGGAATGGCTTTGCAAAATCCAGATATTAACTATATCGGAATTGACATTCAAGTATCTGTGCTTAGCTACGCTTTGGATAAAGTTTTAGATAGTCAAGCACCAAATGTTCGTTTGTTGCTAGTTGATGGTTCTGATTTGACAAATTATTTTGCGGATGGCGAAATTGATTTGATGTATTTGAATTTCTCAGATCCATGGCCTAAGAAACGTCACGAAAAACGTCGTTTGACTTACAAAACGTTCTTAGATACTTACCGTCAAATCTTACCTGAACACGGTGAAATCCACTTTAAAACTGATAACCGTGGCTTGTTCGAATACAGCTTGGCAAGCTTCTCACAATACGGCATGATTTTAAAACAAGTTTGGTTAGACTTACATGCTAGTGATTTTGAAGGAAATGTCATGACTGAATATGAAGAGAAATTTTCTAAAAAAGGTCAAGTCATTTATCGTGTGGAAGCACAGTTTCAGTGATTCGCTGATGTTATAAAAAGAAGTTAGTTTGCTAATCTTCTGTTGGAGAGGTACTTAGTGGAGAAGCGTAAATGAATTTTAGGTTTCGAGGGTTCAAGTCCCTTCCTCTCCTTACACAATTGAATAGAAAAAGAAACGTCCTTTGATTTTTTAAACAAATCTGAATGTTTGGGGCGTTTTTTTGCTTCTTTAATGGTTTTAGCGATTAAATAGGAAAAAAGGGGATAGGATTATGAAAAGGAAAACTCACTAGAGTTAATGGCGGTATGTTGTTAGAAAACGTTATTTAGGTGATGCGGCAAGTGCCTAATGTGGGAAAACTTGCTTAGAATAGTGAGGCTGTATGCTTTTAGGTAGAATAAAAGAATTACTATATAAGTATCAAGGCTGGTTGACCTATCTTGGGGCTTTGGTAGCATTTAATTTGATGTTGAAGCTGGCTTATGATGAGATTGTTATTAATCATAAGAATCCTGTGGAACTACTCATTTCAATTATTATATTAGGTGTGAGTTTATTGGCATCTTATCTCAATCGAAGACGTCACATGTTATCCTACTTTATCCTTGAGAGTTCTGAGTATATCAATATGTATGCTTTAGATTTGAATTATCGTTTTATGGCTATCAATCGAAATGATATTCGTCTCATGCAAGAAATTTTTAAATTCACTCCAAAGATTGGTGATTGCCCGCTACGGCATTTAGATGCTGAAAGATCAGCAGAGCTAAAAGCTAATGTTGATCGTGCCTTGAAGGGGGAGACCTTTACTTTCCTTGATACCATTGAGTATAAAGGTGAGACACTTTATTGGCAAAATATGTTCTCTCCGATATATAATCGAAGAAAGAGAATTATTGGCGCTTTTTCGATTGTTGTTGATGTGACGGAGCAACGGAAACAAGAACTCGAAATGCAGAGATTGGCGTATGAGGATGTCTTAACTCAAGTTCATAATCGTCGCTACATTGAGCTGGCCTTTGATGAATGTGTGTTAAATAAGACAAATCCAATTACGGTTATCATGTCTGATTTGAATAAATTTAAAGAGGCTAATGATACTTATGGTCATTCTTGTGGTGACCAGATATTGATTGAGTATGGTGATTTGCTAACAAAAATTATGCCAAAGGATGCTGTTGTCGCAAGACTTGGTGGTGATGAATTTGCTGTTTTACTCCCCGGAGTTTCGATGCGTCAGGCTGATTTTTTAATCAATCTAGTTAAAATCGAAATGATGGTAAAAGATATGCCGGTAACGGCTTCGCTCGGTTCTTATACAGATTCTTATGAAGCACATAAGACATTTGTTGATTTTTGTGCATGTGCTGATGAGAGAATGTATCGTGATAAAAATCAGAAAGGATAAAGCTTATGATCTATCAAGATGTTGTTATTGTTATTCCTGCCTTTGAACCTGATCAACGCATGCTAGAATTGTTAAGAGATATTCGAGCGCGTGAAAGTAAGCCTTTTGAAATTGTCCTTGTTGATGATGGTAGTGGTCCTGCTTATGAAGCTTTGTTTACTGAAGCTAAGGAAAAATACGCTTGTCATTTATTGACTCACGCTGAAAATAAAGGTAAAGGGCGTGCTTTAAAAACAGCCATTTCTCACATTCTTGAGCATTTATCACAAGCTAAAGGGATTGTTACCATTGATTCTGATGGTCAACACACTTATGAAGATACCCTAAAATGTCTAGATGAGTTTTTAAAATATCCAGAGAGCTTAGTACTTGGGGTTAGAAAATTTGAAAATTCTGTTCCGCTCCGCAGCCGATTTGGTAACCTTTTGACGCGTGATGTTTTGGATGCTTTTACGGGTATGAAAGTCTCTGATACGCAAACGGGTCTTCGTGTTTTGCCAATGACTTGGTTAAAAAGAATGCTTGACGTAGAAGGAGAACGTTATGAATTTGAGATGAACATGCTTTTAGCAGCTAAGGAAGATGGTATCCCAATTCGTGAAGTTGGTATTGCAACGATTTATCTCGATGAAAATCAATCGTCACACTTTGATGTTATTCGAGATTCGCTTCGCATTTACAAGGTCTTCTTTAAGTACATCTTCTCATCACTTTTCTCATTCTTAGTGGATATTGTTGCTTTTACGATTTTGATTTCACTCTTTAATGGCTTAAGTCTTAGTGCTGTTACCCTTGCTTCGGTTTTGGCACGCGCCATTTCATCAGTGGTGAATTATTTCTTGAATCATAAGGTTGTTTTCAAGAAAGGTAAAGCCAGCAGCGCCATTAAGTACTTTATCCTTGTCATTGTGCAAATCATGGTATCAAGTCTTTTGGTAACCATAGTCGGAAATGCCTTGACAGCTGTTCCGATTTCAATCGTTAAAATTGTTGTCGATGGTTTGCTCTTCTTTGTGAGCTACTTTATTCAAAAGCATTTAGTCTTTAGTGGAGGTGGAAATGAAGAAGCTTAAAAACTTACTATATATTGCCGCCTTTGCCACCACGGTCTTTTACTTGACTTGGCGTTTATTTGCGACGATTCCATGGCGCGATTCTTGGTTTGCTTTGATTTTTGGGATTTTGTTATGGCTTAGTGAAGTGGTCTCAGCCATTACGGGATACATTCTTATTTTGAATAAGCAGAAGAACTTCGAGCTGAAAAAACCAGAGATTCCTTATGACCGTTATCCTGATGTTGATGTCTTGATTGCCACGCATAATGAAGACCCTGATTTGCTTTACAAGACCATTAATGCCTGTACTTACTTAGATTATCCTGACAAATCAAAGGTTCGCATCTTTGTCTGTGATGATACCAATCGTCCAGCAGTTGCTAAAATCGCAGAAGAACTTGGTGTTGGTTATTTTGGTTTATCTGATAATAAAGATGCTAAATCAGGAAACTACAATAATGCGCTTAGTAAAACATCAGCTCCGCTTGTGGCAACTTTTGATGCGGATATGATTCCATACCGTGAATTTTTGATGGAAGCTGTGCCATATTTCATTGAGCAAGTTGAGGCTTATGAAAGAGGTGACAAGTATGACAAACCAAAAATTGGCTTGATTCAAACTCCACAAAGTTTTTACAATGCGGATATTTTCCAATACAATCTTTTCTCAGAAGAAACTTTGCCTAATGAACAAGATTTCTTTTCAAAAGAAATCAATGTTTTCAACAATGCGCGTGGTGCAGCGGTTTATACCGGTTCAAACACGGTTATTTTCCGCAAGGCTATTGAAGATGTTGGTGGATTTCCGACAGATACTATCACTGAGGATTTTGAACTTGGTGTTCGAATGAATGCGGCAGGTTATGTCAATTATTCAACGAAACGTCCAATGGCTAGTGGTTTAACACCGACAGACTTAAAGAGTGTTATCAAGCAGCGTGTTCGTTGGGGACGTGGGGTTATTAAGAGTAGTTATAACATGAACGTCTTCTTCAATAAAAACTTGACCAAGGGACAACGTTTGGTTTACATCAATGGTTATCTGTACTGGTGGTCATTCTTTAGACGTTTGCTGTACATTTTAGCTCCGATTTTGTACACGGTCTTTCATGTGCGTGTAGTAGTGTCAAATATTTGGTTGCTCTTCTTTTTCTGGTTGCCAAGTTATGCTTTGACACGTTTATCCATGCGGGAAGTTTCCAAAGAATATCGTACGCAAGTTTGGGGTGAAATTGTTGAAACGATTTTTGCGCCTTATTTAGTGATTCCTTTGATGATGGAGTCTTTCGGGATTAGTGAAAAGAAATTTAAGGTTACCAGAAAAGGAAACGACTCTTCATGGACCTTATATCTGTATGCTATCCCTTATGCGGTTCTTTGGCTACTTGCTATGTATGGTTTGGTAACCTTTAACTATGGTAAATTTTGTTCAGAACTTTTCTATGGTAGTATCATTAGTTTCTGGCTCTTTTATCACATTGTTAACTTGACCTTTGCTATTTTCTGTGCGATTGGTCGTCCTCTTTATCGAGGCAGTGAACGTTTCCCTGTTGATGAACCGATGACTATCGAGGTTGATAATGATTCTTACCAAGTGAGGGTCTGTGATATTTCAGAAACAGGTATTTCTTTTAGTTCTAACTTGCCACTTTATTTGCCAAAAACGAAAGAAATAACGCTTCACTTGCAATCACGCGATTATCGTGCGAGAGCTAAAGGTCATGTGGTTCGTGTTGCGGTTGGTGAAAAATGCTGGCGCTACGGTGTACAATTTACGGAAGTTAATCCAGCTGATATTCGTGAATTTTATCAATACATTTACGACCGTATCAATCACAATTTGCCAACGCATAAGGATTCTTGGATGACAACTTGGGATGATTTGCTTGAAAACTTTAACCAACGTTTCCAAAGTAATGAACGTCCGGTCTCAGCATATGACCAGATTGCCTTGCCAAAAGTTCGTTTGAATGAAGAGGTCTTATACGATGGCAAAAAACGTCAACTTAGAAAGACGAATTATTACTACATGACGTTTTCTGGGCAACTAGAAAATCCACGAAGAAAGCCGATTGTCGACTTTATCTATCATGACATGTTCTTTAAACTTGCCTTTGTCTCTTATGACATTGATAGAGATGAGTCGCTTTACCAAGTAGTGAATCTTCCGACTCTGGAAAAATTACCTGCTTTTAAAGCTTTAGCAAATGAATGGAGGGAAAAAGTATGATAACGATTTTGAGATTACTTTTGTTCTTTGCTATTACCATGGGGTATGACGCCTTTTTCCGCAATGGGTTGAAGATGAATCGTCGTTTGACTTGGGTCTTTACTTTTGCATTTATTACCTTGGTCTTGCATCTGGGAAGCCTAGTTGGTGAAATGTTACCAACGGTTTATGTCTTATCAGTTATCGGCTGTCTATTAAGTCTTTACTATTTATGGTCGGTTTGGAAGAAAAAGGTTAAAGTGCGTAGGTTGGATTACATCTCTATTGGCATGATTTTTTACCTGCTTTTATTTGGTATGACGCTTTGGAATTCTCCAATTTTACACTATGATAATTTCACTCACTGGGCGACTATCGTAAAATTCTTCCATATCAACAATGCTCTTCCAACACAGTATGATACGATTATCAGTTATTATACTTATCCTGTTGGCAGTTCACTCTTTATTTATTTCTTTACAACCATTGTTGGTTTTTCAGAAGGAAGCATGCTAGTTGGGCAATTCTTCCTCATTGCATCCTGTCTTTATGCTATGTTTGGTGCTTTGCGTGACGAACGTCGTGTCTTGATGGTTGCTATGGTATTTGCCTCATTTGCGGTCTTTAATACCTTTAATGTTGCCATTCGATTAAATAACTTGCTGGTGGATTTCTTGTTACCAGTACTTGCCTTGGCAGCTATAGCAGGTTGCTTTGCTTATCGCAATCGTTTCTGGATGATGTCGCTTCATACGGCTGTGGTTCTTGGACTTCTTAGCATTGTCAAAGTTAGTGGACTCTTCTTTGTTCTTTTAGCTTTGGTTGTTTATATTGCTTGCGTTGTACGTTTGTTGGTCCGTAAAAGAGCACGTCTAAAAGCGCTTATCATGATGGTGACAACTATTTTGGCAAGTTTCTTGCCGTTTATCATTTGGCAAAAGCATGTGTCTAATAATTTTCCTAATGCAGCAAGTGCTAAACACGCGGTGTCTATGGGAGACTTGGGTAAAATCTTGTCTGGTCATGTTTCAGGAGGAGTGCCAGAAAAAATCATCAAGCTCTTTATCAAGTCAGTCTTTGATGTGACTAGTTTATCAACTCAAGGTATTATCATCATCAATGTGATTTTGTTAGTCGCCTTCATTATTCTTGGTATTCGCTTGAAACATAAAAAGGGTGTTTTACGGGCATGGTTATTCATTGATATTTCCATTGTGACTTATTACATTAGCATTTTATTGATGTATTTGACAGCTATGCCGACAAACGAAGCTCTTCAACTAGCTGGTTTTGAACGCTATGCGTCAAGTATGGTTATTTTTGCTTTTGGTTACATGGTCATGGCGCTTGCTTGGGTAATGGATGAGTGCCTTTATGAGCAAATCCTCAGCAAGCGTAACGCCAAGTCTTATAAGACTTTGTTAAATAAACGGCTTTACCAATACGCAACGCTTGTTTTAGCCATTTATGCGGTGGGAATGCTATTATCTGAAAACAACAGCATTGTCTTTAACAACAACCAAGAAACCAATAAAGTTTCTAAAGAGCTCCATAAATTAACAGGTAACAATATGGATTCGACTAAAAAACGAATTCTTGTGGTAACAGCTGATAAGGAGCACGTGGATAGTTTCTTTGTACAATACGCTAGTCGTTACTATCTTTGGGACGTTAACGTTGATGCCAGGGAAAACTTTGTCCAAGCAGACAAGGAATTTCTAGAATTGATGAAGTCTTACAGTAACAACGCGACAAGTTATTACCTTTGGAATGAAAATATTGAAGCAAGGGATGATTTCACCTTTACAGATAAAGATTTCATTGCCATGCTAAAGACTTATGATGAAGTTGTTATTTTGGATGACCATTATACCTTCAATGCCTTGACGAAAAAACTTTTCGGACGTACCTATGCTCCAGGAGTTTACAAGACATCTGATATTCTTGCGGGAAAAGGATGATATTTCCCATTCTATCAAGCTTTTGACTTGTCAAAGACCTTAAATTATGTTACTATAATATAAAATAAGTAGAAGGAGGCGGAGTTTGTGACTTCGCCTCTTGTGTGTGCTTAAAGTCATTTTGATGACGGATAAGCTTTTAACGCATGCTACTAATACCGTTGGTTTTACGACAAGTGAGCCAATGTGATGAACTTTCTATTTTGATATTGATAGAAGAAGGAGGGGATTCTTATCGCAAACGCAAATACAATCATTGAATTGGTTACCAAAGCAGTTGCGCCTGCTATTAAAGATCCGTTCGAATTGGTTGATGTTGAGTACGGAAAAATGGGCAGCGATTATGTCCTTAGTATCTTGATTGACAAACCAGGAGGGATCACCGTAAATGATACAGCTGATTTGACTGAAATCATTAGTCCTCTACTTGATGCCATCAAACCAGATCCATTCCCAGAACAATACATGTTGGAAGTGTCTAGTCCTGGTTTAGAGCGTCCATTGAAGACTAAAGAAGCTCTTGAAAAAGCTGTAGGTTCTTATGTCAATGTTAGTCTTTACAAAGCTATTGATAAAGTTAAGGTTTTCCAAGGAGACCTTGTAGCTTTTGATGGTGAAACATTGACCATTGATTATTTGGACAAAACACGCAAGAAAACCGTTGAAATTCCATATTCGACAGTTGCAAAAGCGCGTTTGGCAGTGAAATTGTAGTCAAACTACTATAACAAACTACAATCTGATTTTACTTAGATATAAACGAAAGGATTACGTCCTGCTTAGCCATGCAGGGCAATGAAAAAAATGAGCAAAGAAATGCTAGAAGCCTTCCGTATTTTGGAAGAAGAAAAACACATTAACAAAGACGATATCATCGACGCTGTCAAAGAATCTTTGAAATCAGCCTATAAACGTCGTTATGGTCAATCTGAATCATGTGTTATTGAATTCGACGACAAAAAAGGTGACTTTAAAGTCTACACAGTTCGTGAAGTTGTTGAAGAAGTTTTTGATAGCCGTCTAGAAATCAGCTTGTCAGATGCATTGAAAATTAGCTCAGCTTACGAACTAGGTGACAAAATTCGCTTTGAAGAATCTGTTGCTGAATTTGGTCGTGTGGCTGCTCAATCAGCTAAACAAACAATCATGGAAAAAATGCGTCGTCAAATCCGTGAAGTGACTTACAATGAGTACAAACAACACGAAGGCGAAATCATGACTGGTACTGTTGAACGCTTCGACCAACGTTTCATCTATGTTAACCTTGGTTCACTTGAAGCTCAATTGTCACACCAAGATCAAATTCCTGGTGAAACATGGAAATCACATGACCGTATCGAAGTTTACGTTTACAAAGTTGAAAACAATCCAAAAGGTGTTAATGTCTTTGTAAGCCGTAGCCACCCTCAATTTATCAAACGTATCATGGAACAAGAAATTCCTGAAGTATTTGACGGAACTGTTGAAATCATGAGCGTTTCACGTGAGGCTGGAGATCGTACAAAAGTTGCTGTTCGCAGCCACAATCCAAACGTTGATGCTATCGGTACAATCGTTGGTCGTGGTGGAAGCAATATTAAAAAAGTTATCAGCAAATTCCATCCAAAACGTTACGATGCTAAAGCTGGCGTAGAAGTTCCTGTTGAAGAAAACATTGACGTTATCCAATGGGTTGAAGATCCAGCTGAATTCATCTACAATGCTATTGCACCAGCTGAAGTTGATATGGTTCTTTTCGACGAAGAAGACAGCAAACGCGCTACAGTTGTTGTTCCTGACAACAAATTGTCACTTGCTATCGGTCGTCGTGGACAAAACGTTCGTTTGGCCGCACACTTGACTGGCTACCGTATCGACATTAAATCTGCTTCAGAATACGAAGCTCTTGAAGCTGAACGCGAAGCAAAAGCAGCTGAAGCACAAGAAGCACCAGCTGAGGAAGTTGTTGAATCTGCTGATACAGAAGTTGTAGCAAACGACGCAGAATAAGAAAGATAGAGGTGTTTCATGGCTAAAACACGTAAAATACCTTTAAGAAAATCAGTTGTTTCAGGTGAAGTGATTGATAAACGTGATTTACTTCGCATTGTTAAAAATAAGGAAGGTGAGATTTTTATCGATCCAACTGGTAAGCAAAACGGACGTGGCGCTTACATCAAACTTGATAATGCAGAAGCTCTTCAAGCCAAAGAAAAACGCGTCTTTAACCGTAGCTTTTCAATGGAAGTTCCTGAATCATTTTATGATGAATTGATTGCTTACGTAGATCACAAAGTCAAAAGAAGAGAGTTAGGTCTTGAATAACCACCAAAAATTGTCAAATTTAATTGGACTGGCACAGCGTGCAGGAAAAGTGATTTCTGGAGAAGAATTGGTCATTAAGGCCATCCAATCTGGCAAAGTAAAACTTGTTTTTCTGGCAAATGATGCTGGTGATAATTTGACAAAGAAAACAACTGATAAAAGTCATTATTACAAAGTAGAAGTCTCCACAGTGTTTAACACACTGGAATTAAGTGCTGCGCTTGGTAAACCACGTAAAGTGGTTGCCATAGCAGACGCTGGATTTTCAAAGAAAATGAGGACTCTTATGAACTAACAGAATAGGAGGACATCAATTGTCAAAGAAAAGATTATATGAAATCGCTAAAGAACTGGGCAAATCAAGCAAAGAAGTTGTTGACTATGCTCAAGAGCTAGGACTTGATGTGAAGAGCCATTCTTCTAGCGTTGACGAATCTGATGCCAAACGAATTGCGGCGAAATTCTCAGGAAATGCCAAACCAGCTGCGGCAAAAGCCAAAGTTGAAAAAGCAGCTGAGAAAACAGTTGCAGAAGCTCCTAAAGCAGCTCCTGCAAAACCTCAGAGCCGTAATTTCAAGGCGGAACGTGAAGCGCGTGCTAAAGCCGAAGCTGAAAAACGAGCTAAAGGCGGCGATAAAAAGCGCAATAACAATCAAGGACGCGACAATCGTTCTAATCGTGACAGACAAGAGAATGCCCAAAATAATCGCAAACAACGCGATCGCAATTCTCAAAATCATAATCGAAGAGATCAACAGCGTGATAATCACCAAAGAGATCAACGAAACGATCGCAATCAAGCAGCAAAACCACGTATCGATTTCAAAGCACGTGCAGCTGCATTGAAAGCAGAACAAAATGCTGAGTATTCTCGCCAAAGCGAAAATCGCATTCACGAAAAAGAAGCCGCTAAGCGTAAAGCAAAAGCAGCTAAAGAACAAGAGCACAAAGCTCGTGTGGAAGCTAAAGCTAAGGCTGAAGAACACAAAGCAAAAGCAGCAAAACCTGCAGCGTCTGCTCCTAAACATGTGGTAGCAGAACAAGCAGCACCTGCTGTAGATAAACGTCGTAAGAAACAAGCTCGTCCTGAAAAATCACGTGATTATGAACGTGATAATGAAGATGGACCACGCAAGAATAGAAAAAACTGGAATAATCATAACCAAGTGAGAAATCAAAGAAATAGTAACTGGAATAATAACAAGAAAAACAAAAAAGGTAAACATAACAATCGTAACAACGCTCCAAAACCTGTAACAGAGCGTAAGTTCCACGAATTACCTAAAGAATTTGAATACACTGAAGGCATGACTGTTGCTGAAATCGCAAAACGTATCAAACGCGAACCAGCAGAAATCGTTAAGAAACTCTTCTTGATGGGTGTTATGGCTACTCAAAACCAATCCCTCGACAGCGATACAATCGAATTGTTGATGGTTGATTATGGTATTGAAGCTCATAAAAAAGTCGAAGTTGACGAAGCTGATATCGAACGCTTCTTTGCTGACGAAGGCTACCTCAACCCAGACGAAATGGTTGAACGTGCTCCTGTCGTAACTATCATGGGTCACGTTGACCACGGTAAAACAACCCTTCTTGATACCCTTCGTAATTCACGTGTCGCTACAGGCGAAGCTGGTGGTATCACTCAACACATCGGTGCTTACCAAATCGTTGAAAATGGTAAGAAAATTACCTTCCTTGATACACCAGGTCACGCGGCCTTTACATCAATGCGTGCGCGTGGTGCCTCAATCACAGATATCACTATCTTGATTGTTGCCGCTGATGACGGTGTTATGCCTCAAACAGTCGAAGCCATTAACCACTCTAAAGCCGCTGGTGTCCCAATCATCGTTGCTATCAACAAGATTGATAAACCAGGTGCTAACCCAGAACGTGTTATTGGTGAATTGGCAGAACACGGAATCATCTCAACTGCTTGGGGTGGTGACTGTGAATTCGTTGAAATTTCAGCCAAATTTGGTAAAAACATTGATGAATTACTAGAAACAGTTCTTCTTGTTGCTGAAATGGAAGAATTGAAAGCTGACCCAACAGTTCGCGCTATCGGTACAGTTATCGAAGCTCGTCTTGATAAAGGTAAAGGACCTGTGGCAACACTTCTTGTCCAACAAGGTACTCTTCATGTTCAAGACCCAATCGTTGTTGGTAACACATTCGGTCGTGTTCGTGCCATGGTTAATGACCTTGGACGCCGTGTTAAAGTGGCAGAACCATCAACACCAGTATCAATCACTGGTTTGAACGATGTGCCTATGGCAGGTGACCACTTCGCGGTTTACGAAGATGAAAAAGCTGCGCGTGCAGCCGGTGAAGAACGTGCTAAACGTGCTTTGATGAAACAACGTCAAGTCACTCAACGTGTTAGTCTTGAAAACCTCTTTGATACCCTTAAAGCAGGTGAAGTTAAGACTGTTAACGTCATCATCAAAGCCGACGTACAAGGTTCTGTTGAAGCCCTAGCAGCCTCACTTCTTAAAATTGATGTTGAAGGCGTAAAAGTTTCAGTTGTTCACTCAGCCGTAGGTGCTATCAACGAATCAGACGTTACGCTTGCTGAAGCATCAAATGCCTTCATCATTGGATTTAACGTCCGCCCTACACCACAAGCTCGCGAACAAGCAGAAGCTGATGAAGTAGATATTCGTCTTCACTCAATCATCTACAAAGTTATCGAAGAAGTTGAAGATGCTATGAAAGGTATGCTTGACCCTGAATACAAAGAAAAAATCATCGGTGAAGCTCTTATCCGTGAAACATTCAAAGTATCTAAAGTTGGTACAATCGGTGGATTCATGGTTACAAATGGTAAAATTACGCGTGATGCTAGCGCACGTGTCATCCGTGACGGTGTTGTTATCTTCGACGGTAAACTTGCCAGCCTTAAACACTTCAAAGATGACGTTAAAGAAATCGGTAACGGCCAAGAAGGTGGTTTGATGATTGAAAACTACAACGACATCAAAGTTGATGACGTTATCGAAGCTTACGTTATGGAAGAAATTAAACGTTAGGGAGTAAGACAGAACACCAAAAAGCAGGTTCGTCGTCTTACCCCCGCACAGTTGAGTAGGGTTGTAAAAGCTGATTTATCAGCGTATTAGAACCCACTCAACCACTGCGCTGCCCATTGAGACTGAAGTCTCTAATGGGAATACGGCAAGCACTATGGTGCCTTGCCTAAACGTTACAGTTATAAATGAATAAAAGCTAGGCTTGCTTAGCCTAGCTTTTTCAAAAAGATTAGAAAGGAAATGATTATGGCTAATCATCGTGTTGATCGTGTTGGTATGGAAATCAAACGCGAAGTTAATGAAATTTTACACAAAAAAGTTCGTGACCCACGTGTTCAAGATGTGACAATTACTGATGTTCAAATGCTTGGAGACCTTTCAATGGCTAAAGTGTATTACACAATTCACTCTGAACTTGCATCAGATAATCAAAAAGCACAAATTGGTCTTGAAAAAGCTAAAGGTACAATCAAACGCGAACTTGGTCGCAACTTGACAATGTACAAAATTCCAGATTTGACATTCATTAAAGATGAATCAATCGAATACGGAAATAAAATCGATCAAATGCTTCGTGATTTGGAAGCTAAAAAATAAATTTTAGTTAACTTGAATTTTATACGAGAAAGGTCTGCCACTTGGCAGGCCTTTTTTTGGTGTGATATAATGAAAGTGTTTTAGCGAGGAATATTGAGAAGATGAAAATTACGGTTTATTTGGGGTCAAGTTTTGGGAATGATCCGATTTATAAGAAAAATATCATTGAATTAGGTCACTGGCTAGCTAAGCAGAAGCATCAATTAGTTTATGGTGGCAGTAAAGATGGTCTAATGGGCGTTTTGGCAGATACGGTTTTAGCTGATGGCGGAGAGGTTTATGGCATTATTCCGCTTGATTTTAAAAAGCGTGAAAAAGCTCATTTGCATTTAACAGAGCTAACTTTGGTGGCTGATATGGATGAGCGTAAGCGACTCTTAATGGATAATGGGGAGCTTTTTTTGGCTTTTCCAGGTGGTCCCGGAACCCTTGAGGAAATTGTCCAAGCTTTTTCTTGGGCACGCATTGGGTTGCATCATAAGCCTTGCCTTTTTCTTAATTTGAATGGTTATTATAACCCTCTCAAAGACCTTTTTGGCCAAATGGTGACTACGGGATTTTTGAGACAAGAAGACCGCGATAAGGCCATTTTTGTAGATGATTTAAAGGCTCTGCAAGAATTTGTAAAAGCTTATCAAAGCGAGGAAAAATAATGAATCTTAAAGCTTTATTTGCAAGCGATAAAGAGTTGATAGCGATTTTAACCATAATAGCTGAGCTTGAGCTGCCAGATGCTTGGCTAGCTGCGGGGACACTTCGTAATTACGTTTGGAATGCCTTATCAGGAAAGCCGGGTTTGTCGGATGCAAGTGATTTGGATCTTGTTTTTTATGACCCTGAGATAACTTATGAGAAGACTCAAGCTATTCAAGAACAGCTTCAAGCGGCTTACCCTAGTTATCAATGGGAAGTCAAAAATCAGGTCTTTATGCATGGTCATAGTCCGCACACAGCCCCTTATCAAAATGCTAGAGATGCTATCAGTAAATACCCAGAACGCTGTACAGCTATAGCAGCACGTTTAAAAGATGGAGATTTGGAGTTATTTTTGCCTTATGGCGAAGATGATATTGTTAATTTTGTCGTCCAACCCACTCCACATTTTTTAGCTGATAAAGAACGTATGGTAATTTATCATGATCGCTTGAAAAAGAAAGATTGGCAAAAGAAATGGCCGCACTTGCAAATTCTAGCGTAAAGAACTAGAATGAAGGTGTAAAGTCTCTTCTAAATTACTCAGAACACAAAGTTATTTGTGTTTAAAGTCCGAAATGTTAGGTTTCGGGCTATTTTTTTGCAGTTATAGTTGACAAATGTAGACGATAGAAATATAATAAATTTACAAATGTAAACCAAAAAAGATATTTAGAAAGGAATACTATGTCAATTTCAAAATCAGAATGGGAGATCATGCGCGTGATTTGGACCAAAGATGCGGCAACGAGTGGTCAGATTCTTGATATTCTAGGTGAAAAAAATAGCTGGACAGCCTCAACGGTTAAGACTTTTTTGAAACGTCTAGTTGATAAAGGTTATTTGACAAGAAAAAGGTCTGGTAAAGCTTTTCTCTACTCAAGTCTCTTGTCTGAGCAAGAAGCCATGAACCAGCAAGCTGATGATTTATTTGACAAATTTTGTCAGCGCAAGCACAAGACTATTCTTGAACATTTGCTAAAAGAAACGCCAATGACACTTTCTGACATTGCTGATTTACAAGCTCTGCTATCATCCAAAGAAAAAGAAGCTTTGGATGAAGTACCGTGTAATTGTATTCCTGGACAATGTCGTTGTAAAGAACACCTTGGTCTTTAATGGTTGATTTGTGAGATTTCTGATAGGAAGGTATCTTATGGAAAAAGAAGAAGTCTTTGTCATTGACGGTATGACTTGTGCGGCTTGTGCTTTAACCGTCGAGAATGCTGTCAATAAAATAGATCATGTTGATTCGGCGGTTGTTAATCTGACAACAGAGAAGATGACTGTACGCTACAATCCTGACTTAGTCAGTGAAGCTGAGATTGAAAAAGCTGTTGTGGATGCTGGGTATGGCGCTTGTGTCTTTGACCCAACAACAGCTAAAAGTCAATCAGAACGCCAGAGCGAAGCCACTCAAAACATGTGGCATAAGTTTTTGTGGTCTGCGGCTTTTGCGATTCCCTTGCTTTATCTCTCGATGGGCAGCATGATGGGTTTGTGGGTGCCAAAGGCTATTGGCATGAGTGAGCATCCTTTGATTTTTGCGCTGGTTCAGCTTGCATTGACTTTACCAGTCATGTACTTTGGACGCCGTTTTTATGTTAATGGTTTTCGTGCTTTGTTAAAAGCGCATCCTAATATGGATTCTTTAGTCGCTCTGGCAACGAGCGCAGCATTTCTTTATAGTCTTTACAGCACTTACCACATTGCCTTAGGCCATGTGCATCACGCGCATATGCTTTATTTTGAGTCTGTTGCTGTGATTTTGACCTTGATTACCTTGGGAAAATATTTTGAAACCTTGTCGAAAGGTCGAACATCCGATGCCATCCAAAAATTATTAACTTTATCTGCTAAAGAGGCGACTCTTATCCGTGATGGAGCTGAGCAGACAATCTCAATTGATCAGGTTCAAGTAGGTGACCTTATCTTGGTCAAGCCAGGTGAAAAAATTCCTGTTGATGGTTATGTGGTGTCAGGACATTCGGCTATCGATGAATCAATGTTGACGGGTGAAAGTATTCCAGTAGAGAAAGTGGCAGATGATAAGGTATTTGGTGCTTCTATTAATGGACAAGGTTCGCTAACTATTCGAGCTGAAAAAGTCGGTGACGAAACGCTTTTAGCACAGATTGTTAAATTGGTAGAAGATGCTCAACAAACTAAAGCGCCTATCGCCAAGATTGCTGATAGGGTTGCTGGGGTTTTTGTGCCAGCAGTTATGACTATTGCTTTGCTCACTTTCTTATTCTGGTATTTTGCCAAGGGCGAAAGTTTCGTCTTTGCCCTCCAAGTCGCTATCGCCGTTTTGGTGATTGCTTGTCCATGTGCTCTTGGACTTGCCACACCAACAGCCATCATGGTCGGAACTGGTCGAGGCGCTGAAAATGGGATTCTTTACAAACGTGGTGATGTCCTTGAAAATGCTCATCATATTGATACCATGGTCTTTGATAAGACAGGAACCATCACGCAAGGAAAACCACAAGTTGTTGATATTATTGCCTATCACGGTGACGAAAGTAAGCTACTTGGCCAGGTTGCATCTATTGAAAAATATTCAGAACACCCACTTAGTCAGGCGATTGTGGAAAAAGCTAGCGCTGAAAAACTTGTTTTAGCAGAAGTTGAAAATTTCACTTCTCTAACAGGACGAGGGTTACAAGCTGACCTTGCTGGACAGACCATTTACGTTGGTAACCGCAGGTTGATGGAAGAGTTACAAGTAGACTTGACCGCAAGTGAAACAGCGGTGCTGGCTGCGACCCAAAAAGGTCAAACTCCGATTTACATCTCGGCTAATGGACAACTGCTAGGAGTGATTACTGTAGCCGATTTATTAAAAGCAGACAGCAAGGAGACCGTCGCCAAATTGCAAAGTCAAGGCATTGATGTTGTTTTATTAACAGGAGACAACAGCAAAACTGCGCAAGCTATTGCCAAACAAGCCGGCATTAAGACTGTGATTAGCGAAGTCTTGCCTGACCAAAAAACACAAGCTATCAAAGACTTGCAGAGCCAAGGAAAAATGGTCGCTATGGTCGGTGATGGCATTAACGATGCACCAGCGCTAGCAGTAGCTGACATTGGGATTGCAGTAGGTTCAGGAACTGATATTGCTATCGAGTCAGCAGATATTATTCTGATGAAACCAGAAATTTCTGATGTTCTAAGAACTTTAAGCATCAGTCGTTTGACGATTAAAGTGGTTAAGGAAAATCTCTTCTGGGCATTCATCTACAATATTCTGGCGATTCCAGTTGCAATGGGAGTCTTGTATCTCTTTGGTGGGCCTTTGCTTAATCCAATGATTGCAGGACTTGCTATGGGCTTTAGTTCAGTGTCAGTGGTTCTAAATGCCCTTCGCTTAAAATACATGACATTAAAATAAAGGAGTTTCTCATGGAAAAAACATATGAAGTAACAGGCATGAAATGCCAAGGTTGTGTCACAAAAGTGACTGAAAAATTATCAGCTGTTCCTGGCGTGAAAGCTGTTGACGTTGATTTAGAGAAAAAACAAGCCACTATCACAGGACGTCCATTTAAGTTCTTTTTAAAACGTGCGCTTAAAGGAACAAAATTTAACCTCGGAAAAGAAATTAAGTAAAATTTAGAAAAACAGAGCTTGCTCTGTTTTTTTACTTCTTTAAAAATGATAAACTAGTCTAGTAAGAAAAAATATAGTTTGGAATCAAAATGACGATGAATGTTTGGGATTTATTGAGTATCATTGGTTCTATCGCCTTTGCTTTATCTGGAGCAATCGTCGCGATGGAAGAAGATTTTGACATACTTGGGATTTTTATCCTTGGTTTTGTGACTGCCTTTGGTGGCGGAGCTATTCGTAATCTTTTGATTGGTTTGCCGATTAGCGCCCTCTGGTCTCAGAGTCAGTGTTTTTATTTTGCCTTGGCAGCCATGTTATTTATCATGGTATTTCCAAATATCATTACTCACAAAGGTTGGCGAAAAGCAGAAGTCTTGACGGATGCTATTGGTCTTGCGGCTTTTAGTGTTCAAGGAGCCATGTATGCTGTTAAACTTCATCAACCTTTAAGCGCTGTGATTGTCGCAGCTGTTTTGACTGGTGCAGGTGGCGGGATTGTCCGAGATATCTTAGCTGGTCGAAAACCAAGTGTGCTTAGAAGTGAAGTATACGCTGGTTGGGCAATTTTAGCGGCGCTTGCGATTTATTTTAAAATCGTTCATAATGATCCAGGCTATTATGTATTAGTTTTAATTCTGACAATCTTACGTATGATAGGCTACTGGCGTCAGTGGCATTTGCCAAAAATTAAACGGAAGGTCACTAAAAATGATTAAATTAATTGCAATCGATTTAGATGGAACATTACTTAATTCAGATAAAAAAATTCCTGAAGAAAATGTCAAAGCAATCCAAAAAGCGGCACAAGCAGGGGTTAAAATTGTTCTTTGTACAGGACGTCCAAAATCAGGAATTCTTCCATTTTTTGAAAAATTGGGCTTGGATGATGAAGAATATATCATCATGAATAATGGTTGCACCATTTACAATACCAAAAATTGGGAACTTGTTTTTCATGCTCAAGTCACAAATGAAGAGCTAGATAAATTGAATGAAGCTGTTGCTAATTACCCAGATGTTTGCTTAACCTTGACAGGTGAAAAACATTATTACGCTGTAGGTGAAGAAGTTCCAGAACTTGTCCAATACGATGCTGGTCTTGTCTTTGATACCGCTCATGCAGTCACACTTGATGAGATGAAGGCGACAGACGAAATCATCTTTCAAGCTATGTACATGGCAAAAGCGCCACAATTAAATCCATTTCAAGAAGCAAAAGAAACAGCTCTGGCTAAAGAATTTAGTGTGGTTCGTAGCCAAGAATATATCTTTGAAGCTATGCCAAAAGGCTACACTAAAGCAACAGCGCTTAAAGCTTTGTCAGAAAAACTTGGCTTCTTACCAGAGCAAGTCATGGCACTTGGCGATGCTGCCAACGACCTTGAAATGCTTGAATTTGCTTATCATAGCGTTGCTATGGGAAATGCGACAGACGAAGTCAAATCTATTTGCCGCTACGAAACAACAACTAATGACAATGCCGGAGTAGCTCAGGCTATTTACGATTATGTCTTGAAATAATAAAAATACCGACCTAATTGTGGTCGGTATTTTCTTCTTATAAGAAAAGTGGCAAACCGATTGCAGCTACTTCCTCAGCAGGGATACGCATGTCATCAGCTACCCAGTTTGAAAGAACTGAGATGATGGCGTTACTCCAGAAAGAATTTGTGTAGCGTGAATCATGTTTTTTCTTGAACCTTTGGTAAGCTTTTAATCGTTTAGAGACGATGCCCGTCAAGAGTTTTTCAAGGTGTTGTTCAAAAATTAAGCCAAGAACTTGTGCCTCTTTTTTGGCTTCATTCAGAATGAAAAGCCAAGCTTGGGAGAGCTGACTTTTCAAATCAAATGCTTTGAGACCACGAAAAATGCGACGAACGATTTGGGTTAGAATAGACTCTAAAATAGCTTCTTTAGACTTATAATTACGGTAGAAAGCGTTGCGTGAGACACCTGCTTTAGCAACGAGTTCAGAGATAGTAATTTGGCTCAAGGTTTTCTTTTCAAGAAGGAGCAAAAGTGCAGTTTCTAGCGCTTCACGTGTCAATTTTCGTGATTCTTTATTAGAAACTTTCAAATTTTGCAAGGACTTTTTTGAAATTGTCTTTTCCGTCATGACAAAACCCTCTTACTTGTGACATCTGATTGTTTTTAATACTAAGATAAAGGCATTAATGATATAATTTTAGGTGAAAATAGTTTGTTTGTCAAATGAATTTAAATCTCGAATGGATTGGAGGAAATAGATATGACTTGGAAAATTGTGACTGATTCAGGTTCTGACCTTCGACGTATTGAAGAGCTTGCAGAACACACAGAATTTCAAAATGTCCCACTAACAATTCAAATTGGTTCAGAAATTTTTGTGGATGATGAAGGATTAGACGTTGCTAATATGATGACAACCATGTACGCAAGTCCTGTTTCATCAAAATCAAGTTGCCCTAGCCCAGATGCTTTCTTACAAGCTTATCAAGGTGCTGAAAATGTTATTGCTATCACGATTACAGGTAATCTTTCAGGAAGTCAAAATAGTGCTCAGGTTGCAAAACACATGCTTTTGGAGGAGCATCCAAATGTCAATGTTCATGTTATCGACTCTTTGTCTGCAGGTGGTGAGATTGATTTAATCGTTGAAGAATTAAATCGTTTGATTGCTAAAGGACTAAGCTTTGATGAAGTGGTCGAAGCTATCACGACTTATCAAGAAAAGACAAAATTGTTGTTTGTTTTGGCACGTGTGGATAACCTTGTCAAAAATGGACGTTTGAGTAAGCTAGTCGGGAAAGTTGTTGGACTTTTGAACATTCGCATGGTTGGTAAGGCAAGTGACGAAGGAAAATTGGAACTCCTTCACAAAGCGCGTGGTCAAAAGAAAGCCGTTCAAGCAACCGTTGAGGAAATGCTCAAAGAAGGTTACCAAGGTGGCAAGGTTATGATTGCTCACGCAAATAACGAAAAAGCTTGTCAACAATTGAGTGACAAAATCAAAGAAAAATACCCACAAGCTGATGTTCGCTTTATCCCCGCATCAGGTCTTTGCAGCTTTTACGGTGAAGATGGCGGTATTTTATTAGGATACGAAACAGTGTAAGTCAATATAAAACTGCATGAGTATAACTCATGCAGTTTTTGCATATTGATGAAAAATCAAGACTTATTTTTCTTATGATTAAGTGAACTGTATTTTGAAATGGCTATTAAGGTCGTTAGTGTGATGACAACATCCATAAGTAAAGCAGGATAAGCTTTGATGGTGAAATCGTAAAAAGACCACAGTAGCATATTTTCAACAGTAACCCAGCGTAGCCATTGCACTTTATCAGTTGCAAAAGAGACGATAGTATACGATACTGAAGAAATTAACGGAAGTAAGCCAATCAAACCAAGGTTGTTAAAATAAGTCCCCGCAGAAACTTGGATAATCACTAAAATAATGGTTGTGTAGATGGAATCCCAGTGTTTAATCATTAACGTGTTACGAATAATAGACACGCTGATAGAGATGGCGCCAGTGTAACCACCGAGTAAAAAATTAGCAATCATCGTAAAGAAATAATCCGATAATTGCCAAGTTAACATAGTTTTTTTCGTTTTAGCAAATGATGAAATGGCTAAGCAAGTTGCACCAATTGCTGAGAAGATAAATCCAATTGAAATCATTAATAGCTATAATAAGTGTAAGTACCATCAGTTGTAACTGATGTAGGAGTGCGAGAGGCATTGTTTGGGTCAATAGTAGACTCAGTTGTGCTGTCAGAAGATGCGGCAGTATCTGTAGTTGCTGTATTGGCAGCAGCAATAGCGTTAGAAACAGCATCAAGACGTGCTTGAAGTTGATCTTTAGTAGCTTGGTTAGTTAGCACATCAATCGCAGCTTGAGCAGCAGCGACATTGTCGCTTGTTTGATTGTCTTCAGCAGTTTTTACAGCATTTTCAGCATTTGTTTGATTTGTCACTTCAGCAGAAACAGCATCTAATTGAGATTGGAAATCTGTTTTCTTAGCTTCATCAGAGATTTTGTTGATAGCCGCTTGTGCATTTGTCACAGCTTCAGCAGATGGATTGGCTTGAGCAGCTGATAACAATTCTTGGGCTTTAGCTTCTAGGTCAGCTTGACTAGAAGAGGAAGAACTGATTGAGCTTTTTGGTTGTGAACTTGACGTATTAGTCTTTGTATTACCAAAGAAAAGGTAAATACCACCAGCAAAGGCAATTAAAATGATACTTAGAATAAAATAAGTAACTTCACTTTTTGAGGCTTTCATGAAAACTCCTTCTATAATAAAATAAATGCGATGTGATAAAGAAGTTGTTATCACATTTTTTGATAATAAACGTATTTAGTAGTATTCTGTGGCAAGCACAGCGTCCTTAACTATTATAACATATAAATGACAGCGCATTAATTTTTTTCTAAAAAGCTCCCTCAAATTTTAGTATTTTTATCATTTATGTTTAGAAATGGCTGCTAAAAGGTGCAAAATAGCTGCTTATCTTAAAAGAGTAGCATTTTTCAGTTAGTTATCAATTTAGAAAAAGCTTAAAAAACACTTGTTTGTTTTCTTTGAATACATTAAAATGGAAGTATCGGGTTTTTCCGGTAAAATTATAATATTTGAGGATAAGACTGTGTCAGTAAATTGGCAAGAAATTGCTTTTGGTTTTTTTGGAGGTCTAGGACTCTTTCTCTTCAGTATTAAATATATGGGAGACGGTCTACAACAGGCTGCAGGAGACAGACTTCGTTTTTATATCGACAAATATACGAGTAATCCTTTCTTAGGAATTCTTGTTGGTTTAGCCATGTCAGCTCTAATCCAATCAAGTTCAGGGGTAACAGTTATCACTGTTGGTCTTGTGTCAGCAGGACTTTTAACCTTGCGACAAGCGATTGGTATTGTCATGGGAGCCAATATCGGGACGACTGTAACGTCCTTTCTGATTGGTTTTAATTTGGGTGACTATGCGCTCCCAATGATTTTTATTGGTGCCGCTTTGTTATTCTTCACGTCAAACCGACGTTTGAATAATATCGGACGTATCATCTTTGGTGTTGGAGGAATTTTCTTCTCACTTAACATCATGGGTGATGCTATGGGACCTTTAAAAACTGTTCCAGCCTTTCAGGATTATTTAGCAACCTTAGGTGACAAACCGATTATGGGTGTTTTGATTGGGACTGGCTTGACCATGCTTATCCAATCATCAGCTGCCATTATTGGTATTTTGCAAGGGTTATATGCAGGTCATTTGCTTGACCTTCAAGGCTCAATTCCTATTCTTTTAGGAAGTAATATCGGTACTTGTATCACAGCCGTGCTAGCAGCGATTGGTTCAAATATCGCAGCCAAACGTGTGGCTGGAGCTCACGTTCTCTTCAACGTTGTCGGAACAGTGCTCTTTATGATTCTTTTGGTGCCATTTACTAGCTTGATGCAATGGATGGAAGTTCATTTTAAATTGACACCAGCCATGACGGTTGCCTTTGCCCACGGAACATTTAACATTACAAATACCATCTTGCTCTTCCCATTCATTGGAACATTGGCATTTGTTGTGACAAAATTAATTCCTGGTGAAGATGAAGCTGCTAAATACAAAGCTATTTACCTTGATAAGATTATTCTAAAACAAGCGCCAGCTATTGCCCTTGGTAATGCTAAAAAACAATTGATTCACTTGGGTGCCTTTGCCACACAAGCCTTTGAAGCAGCATTCTTGTTTGTTGAAACATGTAATGAAAAATACGCTGATAAGACACAAAAATTTGAAGATACTATCAATAATGTCGATGAAGAATTGACTAAATATTTGATTGATCTTTCAAGTGAACAATTGAATCAACATGAAAGTGAAATTTTATCAAGTATCTTAGATTCATCACGTGACTTGGAACGTATCGGTGACCACAGTATCAGCTTGGTTCACTTGATGGAGCACAATATTTCAAAAGATATTACTTTCTCTCCAGTTGCTGTTCAAGAAATCGATCAACTTTACCATGAAACACATCGTATGATTTTGGATTCATTGAAAGTTGTTATCGATAACGACCTACCTTTGGCAAATGAGTTGGTAGATCGTCATAAAGATATCGCTCATTTGGAACGTCGCATCCGTAAGAACCATATCAAACGCATGAACAACGGTGAATGTACACCACTTGCAGGGGTTAACTTCATCGACCTGATTACACCATGTACACGTATCACAGATCACGCTCTGAACCTGGTCGAAAAAGTACTTGAAAATCAAATTTAATCATACATGTAACACCTTTGAACTTTTTTGGTTTGAAGGTGCTTTTTTGAATACCAATTTAGAATTGGTCTAATTTTGGTATATACCATTTACAAAAAAGCGCTTTTATTTTATAATATAAGCATGGAGGCGATTCAAATGACAAAATATATCAAAGCAGATGAATTTTACTATCCTTACCATGTTAAAGGTGCAGGTTACCTTGCTATCGAAGGCGATTCTTTTGGTGATTGGCAAGCAGAAGCACCGCATGGCGCAGACATTATAGATTATACAGGTTTTAGTGTGGCACCTGGTTTAGTAGACACACATATCCATGGCTTTGCTGGTGTTGATGTCATGGACAATCATCAAGAGGTTTTTGAAACAATGAGTAAGGCTCTTTTGGGAGCTGGTGTTACAAGCTTTTTACCAACAGCTTTGACAGCATCATTTGAGACATTAGATGATATTTGTCGTACGGCAGCTGATTTTGCTGGTAAAGAAAGCGGTGCGCGTATCCAAGGACTTTTCTTTGAAGGACCTTATTTTACAGAAAAATACAAAGGGGCTCAAAACCCGTCTTATATGAAAAATCCTTCAACAGCAGAACTTGATCAATGGCTTGAAAGTTCAAAAGGATTATTGAAAAAAATTGCTTTAGCACCTGAACGAGACGAAGTCGAAGACTTTATCGATTATGCGACTCGTAAAAATGTGATTGTAGCTCTAGGACATTCAGATGCTACTTACCAGCAAGCAGCGCAAGCAGTCGAAGCAGGGGCATCTGTTTGGGTTCATGCTTATAATGGTATGCGTGGTCTTAATCACCGTGAGCCAGGAATGGTCGGTGCGGTTTACGAACTACCAAATACCTATGCTGAGTTGATTTGTGATGGGCATCATGTGCATCCATCAGCATGTGATATTTTGATGCATCAAAAAGACCACGAACATGTTGTTTTGATTACGGATTGCATGAGTGCTGGTGGTCTTGAAGATGGTGATTATATGCTCGGAGAATTTCCTGTTATCGTTGAAAAAGGAACAGCACGTTTGAAATCAAACGGTGCCCTTGCAGGCTCTATTCTTCAGTTGAAGGATGCTGTTAAAAATGTGGTTAATTGGGGAATTGCCTCAAAAGCGCAAGCTATTAGCATGGCAAGTCTCACAGCAGCAATCTCAGTTGGCATTGACGATAAATGCGGTCAAATCAAAAAAGGACACAAAGCTGATTTTATCGTTCTAGACAAAGACCTTGATTTACGAGCAACATACCTAGGCGGACAAGAAGCCTGGAAAGCGTAATAGACTAAAAGTTGAATTTACAGTAGTAGATTCAGCTTTTTTGATATTTACTAGACACTCAAATGCATTTGTGCTAAAATAGCTGGTAAAGAGAGAAAGCCTCATGGTGTTTCTTAGCGAGTCCGAGGTGGTGGAAGTCGGATGAAACTGAAGTGAGTCGCTGGCGCTTTCGCTTAGCTAGGCTAAGTTAAAATCAGATAAATGAAGTAATAAAATAGGGTGGAACCGCGTTTTAACGCCCCTTATGAGGTATCATATGGGTGTGTTGGCGGTTTTTTATATTGTAAAAAAGCTGATTTCCTTAGATACTTCGCAAAAACTAAGTTAACAAAATAAGGAGTAGATGTATGTCTAAAAAATTGACTTTCCAAGAAATTATTTTGACTTTGCAACAATTTTGGAACGACCAAGGTTGTATGTTAATGCAAGCTTACGATAATGAAAAAGGTGCTGGTACAATGAGCCCTTACACATTCCTTCGTGCCATCGGTCCAGAACCATGGAATGCAGCTTATGTAGAACCATCACGTCGTCCTGCAGATGGTCGTTACGGTGAAAACCCTAACCGTCTTTACCAACACCACCAATTCCAAGTTGTTATGAAACCATCTCCATCTAACATTCAAGAACTTTACCTTGAATCATTGGAACGTTTGGGAATCAACACTTTGGAACACGATATCCGTTTCGTTGAAGATAACTGGGAAAACCCATCAACTGGTTCAGCTGGTCTTGGATGGGAAGTTTGGCTTGACGGTATGGAAATCACTCAATTTACTTACTTCCAACAAGTTGGTGGTTTGCAAACTGGTCCTGTAACTTCAGAAGTTACTTATGGTCTTGAACGCTTGGCATCATACATCCAAGAAGTGGATTCAGTTTATGATATCGAATGGGCTCCAGGTGTTAAATACGGTGAAATCTTCCTTCAACCAGAATTTGAACACTCAAAATACTCATTTGAAATTTCTAACCAAGATATGCTTCTTGAAAACTTTGAAAAATTTGAAACAGAAGCAAAACGTTGCTTGGAAGAAAACTTGGTTCACCCAGCTTACGATTACGTTTTGAAATGTTCACACACATTCAACTTGCTTGATGCGCGTGGAGCTGTTTCTGTAACAGAACGTGCTGGTTACATCGCTCGTATCCGTAACTTGGCTCGTGTCGTTGCTAAAACTTTCGTTGCTGAACGTAAACGTCTTGGTTACCCATTGCTTGATGAAGCAACACGTGAAAAACTTTTGAAGGAGGATGCTGAATAATGGCTAAAAATTTACTTGTAGAACTTGGTTTAGAAGAATTACCAGCTTATGTTGTTACTCCAAGTGAAAAACAACTTGGCGACCGCATGGCAGCATTTTTGAAAGAAAAACGTTTGGCTTTTGAAGGCATTCAAACCTTCTCAACACCACGTCGTTTGGCTGTTCGTGTTCTTGGACTTGCAGATGCTCAAACTGATTTGACAGAAGACTTCAAAGGTCCTTCTAAAAAAATTGCTTTGGATGCTGAAGGTAATTTTACAAAAGCTGCTCAAGGTTTTGTTCGTGGTAAAGGTTTGACAACTGATGACATCGAATTCCGCGAAGTCAAAGGTGAAGAATATGTCTACGTCACAAAACACGAAGCAGGAAAAGCTGCTAAAGAAGTCCTTGTTGACATTCCAGAAATTTTGTCAGCTATGACTTTCCCAGTAAACATGCACTGGGCAAACAATACATTTGAATACATTCGCCCAGTTCACACATTGACTGTACTTCTTGATGACGAAGCTCTTGACCTTGACTTCTTGGATATCCACTCAGGTCGCGTGAGCCGTGGTCACCGTTTCCTTGGTCACGAAACAGAAATCGCAACTGCTGATTCATACGAAGAAGATTTGCGTAAAGTCTTTGTTATCGCTGACGCAAAAGAACGTCAAGACATGATTGTTAACCAAATCAAAGCTATCGAAAAAGCTCAAAACGTTCGCGTTGAAATCGATGACGAATTGCTTAATGAAGTGCTTAACTTGGTTGAATACCCAACTGCTTTCATGGGAAGCTTCGATACTAAATACCTTGAAGTTCCAGAAGAAGTGCTTGTGACATCAATGAAAAACCACCAACGTTACTTCGTTGTTCGTGACCTTGATGGTAACTTGATGCCAAACTTCATCTCAGTTCGTAATGGTAATGAAAACCACATCGAAAACGTTATTAAAGGTAACGAAAAAGTGCTTGTTGCTCGTTTGGAAGATGGTGAATTCTTCTGGCGTGAAGACCAAAAACTTAACATCGCTGACCTTGTCGCTAAACTTGATAACGTAACATTCCACGAAAAAATTGGTTCACTTTCAGAACACATGAAACGTAGCAAAGTGATTGCTGCTTACCTTGCTGAAAAAGCTGGCGCTTCTGCTGAAGAAAGCAAAGCACTTGCACGAGCTGCCGAAATCTACAAATTTGACCTATTGACAGGTATGGTTGGTGAATTTGATGAATTGCAAGGTATCATGGGTGAAAAATATGCCCTTCTTGCTGGTGAAGATGCCGCAGTAGCAGCAGCTATTCGCGAACACTATCTTCCAAATTCAGCTGACGGTGCCCTTCCAGAAACTAAAGTTGGTGCACTTTTGGCACTTGCTGATAAATTGGATACAATCTTGTCATTCTTCTCAGTTGGTTTGATTCCATCAGGTTCAAACGATCCATACGCTCTTCGTCGTGCGACAGCTGGTGTGGTTCGTATCATGGATGCCTTTGGTTTGAAAATTCCAATGGATGAATTGGTTGACAACCTTTATGCTTTGTCATTTGATAGCTTGACTTATGAACACAAAGCAGAAGTGATGGACTTCATTCGTGCGCGTGTTGAAAAAATGATGAACAAATCAGTTTCTAAAGACATTAAAGAAGCTGTTCTTGCTGGTTCAAACTTTGTTGTGGCTGAAATGCTTGAAGCTGCTGACGCTCTTGTTGAAGCAAGCAAAGCAGAAGGTTACAAAGCTGCTGTTGAAAGTCTTTCACGTGTCTTCAACCTTGCAGAAAAAGCACAAGCAGGTGTAGTAGTTGATGCTAACTTGTTTGAAAATGACGAAGAAAAAGCTTTGGCACAAGCCGCAGCTGATTTAAACTTGGCTGGTTCTGCTAGCGATAAATTGGCACAATTGTTTGCTCTAAGCTCAGTTATCGACAAATTCTTTGACAATACAATGGTTATGGTAGATAATGAAGCTGTTAAAAATAACCGCTTAGCTATTCTTGCTGAATTGACAGCAAAAGCAAGCAGCGTTGCCGCATTTAACAAATTGAATACCAAATAAGCTTAAGAAATCTACTCTTTGAGTAGATTTCTGGCGTATATCAGACTTCTTAGTTTAGAGGTTTTGGTAAATTATAGAAAGGAAATAACGTTTAAACATAATTTAGACGTTAGGTGAGTCTTACTCATGAATGAAAAAAAGATTCAACGTATTAATGAACTTGCACGCAAGAAAAAAACAGTTGGTTTGACTGGTCCAGAAAAAGTTGAACAAGCTAAATTGCGTAAAGAGTATATTGAAGGTTACCGTCATTCACTTCTTCACCACATCGCTGGTATTAAAATCGTCGATGAAGATGGAAATGATGTGACACCAGAAAAACTTCGTCAATTGCAACGTGAACGTGGTTTGCACGGTCGTAGCCTTGACGATCCAAATTCATAAGAAAATCGCTCAGCTATGTTTAGCTGGGCTTTTTTAGAAACTGCTTACAAGAAAGCAAATGACAATTTAATTTAAAAAGTCAAGTTTTTTATGATATAATAGAATCCGAACAATAATACTTTAAGTCCTTAAAAACAGAAAGGTTTCACTCATGACATTTGATGCTATTGATCAGTTGGCAGTAAACACTGTCCGTACGCTCTCAATTGATGCCATTCAGGCAGCCAATTCAGGTCACCCAGGCCTTCCAATGGGAGCTGCACCTATGGCTTACGTTCTTTGGAATCATGTAATGAATGTTAATCCAAAGACAAGTCGTTCTTGGTCTAACCGCGACCGTTTCGTATTGTCTGCAGGTCACGGTTCAGCTCTTTTGTATAGCCTACTTCACTTATCAGGCTACGATGTAACAATCGATGACTTGAAGAACTTCCGTCAATGGGGTTCAAAAACACCAGGTCACCCAGAAGTTAACCACACTGATGGTGTAGAAGCAACTACAGGACCACTTGGTCAAGGTATCGCTAACGCTGTTGGTATGGCAATGGCAGAAGCTCACTTAGCTGCTAAATTTAACAAACCAGGCTTTGATATTGTAGACCACTACACTTATGCTTTGCATGGTGATGGTTGTTTGATGGAAGGTGTCAGCCAAGAAGCTGCTAGTCTTGCAGGTCACTTAAAACTTGGTAAATTAGTCCTTCTTTACGATTCAAATGACATCTCACTTGATGGTCCAACATCAAAAGCCTTTACAGAAGATATTAAAGGTAAATTCGAAGCTTACGGTTGGCAACATATCTTGGTTAAAGATGGTAACGACCTTGAAGCTATTGCTAAAGCTATCGAAGAAGCTAAAGCTGAAACAGAAAAACCATCTATCATCGAAGTGAAAACAATCATTGGTTTCGGTGCTGAAAAACAAGGTACATCAGCTGTTCACGGTGCCCCTCTTGGTGTTGATGGAATTGCTTATGCTAAAAAATCTTACGGTTGGGAATATCCAGAATTCACAGTACCAGAAGAAGTTGCTAAACGCTTTGAAGTTGGTATTAAATTCCGTGGTGAAGCTGCTGAAAACGCATGGGAAACTAAATTCCGTGAATACGAAGCTGCTTACCCAGAATTAGCTGCTGAATACAAAGCTGCATTTGCTAACAAACCAGTTGACGTGAAACTTGACGACTTCGAACTTGGAACTAGCCTTGCTAGCCGTTCATCAAGTCAACAAGCTATCCAACAAATCTCAGCTCAAGTCCCATCATTCTGGGGTGGTTCAGCTGACCTTTCTGCATCAAATAATACAATGGTCAAAGTAGAATCTGATTTCCAACCAGATAACTACCTTGGTCGTAACATCTGGTTTGGTGTTCGTGAATTCGCTATGGCTGCTGCAATGAACGGTATCGCTCTTCATGGTGGTACTCGTGTTTACGGTGGTACATTCTTCGTATTCTCAAACTACCTACTTCCAGCTGTTCGTATGGCTGCTCTTCAACAATTACCAACTGTCTATGTGATGACACACGATTCAATCGCTGTTGGTGAAGATGGTCCAACACACGAACCAGTTGAACAATTAGCTAGCGTTCGTTCTATGCCTAACCTTAACGTTATCCGCCCAGCCGATGGTAACGAAACAAACGCTGCATGGAAACGTGCTCTTGCTGAAACAACTCGTCCAACAATGCTTATCTTAACTCGTCAAAATCTTCCTGTTCTTGAAGGAACAAAAGAATTGGCAGAAGAAGGTTTGAACAAAGGTGCTTACATCCTTTCAGAAGCTAAAGGTGACCTTGACGGTATCCTTATCGCTACAGGTTCTGAAGTGAAATTGGCTCTTGATACTCAAGCTGCTTTGGAAGCTAAAGGTGTTCACGTTCGCGTGGTTTCAATGCCAGCACAAAACATCTTTGACGAACAAGATGCTGCTTATAAAGAAAGCATCCTTCCATCTAACGTTACAAAACGTTTGGCAATCGAAGCTGGTTCAAGCTTTGGTTGGGGCAAATATGTTGGTCTCCAAGGTAAGACTCTTACTATCGATACTTGGGGAGCTTCAGCACCAGGTGCTAAAATCTTTGAAGAATATGGATTCACAGTTGATAACGCTGTTAGCCTTTTTGAATCATTGTAATCCTTAATAAATCATGATAGAAAGTCCTTGCTTTTGGCAAGGGCTTTTTATAATGATTTGACAAATGGTGTAAGAAAGGGTAAGATATTGTAAAGATTATTTGTGTTATTTCAATAGTACAAATGTATTTAATTTGGGAGAGGGGGAGATTTAATGGATGAAAGATGTAGTAAGCTATATTCAGCTATTAAAGTCGCTTATGAAGATATGGTCGTTAGACAGGACGTGAAATTATCTAAAATTTTGCTGTCGGCGTCTAATGAAGTGATTAAGAGTAGAGATGCTGGTTTATGCGCTTTGCATTTGGACCGTGACTTGAATCTTTACAGTGCTCATACTGATTTAACACTCCCACGAGGTGTTGAGGAATTAAAAAAATTAACTCAAAAGTGGGCAGCAGAATATTATGAAAAAAAGGAAGTTTCAAAGTGGATAAAGCCACTTTGAGGAGATTAGGAGGAAAGAAAAAATGATTCGTTTTGAACATGTTTCAAAATTATACGGAGACAAGGAGGCACTTAGTGATTTAAATGTAACCATTGAAAATGGGGAAATTTTTGGTTTGATTGGTCATAATGGCGCTGGTAAAACAACGACTATCAGCATTTTAACGTCAATCATTGATGCGACTTATGGTGAAGTTTACGTGGATGATTTGGCATTGTCTGAACATCGCGATGACATCAAAAAACGTATTGGTTATGTTCCAGATTCACCAGATTTATTCTTGAATTTGACAGCTAGTGAGTATTGGCATTTCTTGGCAAAGATTTACGGCGTTGCTGAAAAAGAGGTTGATGAACGTATTGACCGCTTATCACATTTATTTGATATTGCTGAGCATGTTAATGATTTGATTGAAAGTTTCTCACATGGGATGCGTCAAAAAGTCATTGTGATTGGAGCTTTGATTTCAAATCCTGATATTTGGATTTTGGATGAGCCTTTAACTGGTCTTGACCCGCAAGCTTCTTTTGATTTGAAAGAGATGATGAAAGAGCATGCGCGTGGTGGCAATACCGTTCTTTTTTCAACACATGTCTTGGCTGTTGCAGAGCAATTGTGTGACCGTATTGGGATTTTAAAAGAAGGCAAATTGATTTTTGTTGGTTCTTTGGATGAGCTAAAAGCAAATTATCCTGACAAAGATTTGGAAAGCATTTACCTAGAACTTGCTGGACGCAAGGTGAAAGAGGGGTGAGTGTATGAACTGGTCAACTGTTAGGGAACTCGTTAAGATTAATATTCTTTACTCAAATCCCCAAACTGTAACGGCGGTTAAACGTAAGCAAGAAAAGAATCCGAGAAAAAATTTTTCAACTTATAAAAGTGTGATTCGTCAGCAAATATTTTTAAGTTTGTTCTTTGCGGTGATTTACATTTTTATGTATGCTAATCTTAATTTTAAGCATTATCCTGGTTACTTTTCTTTTTACACAGCGATTTTCTTTATCATGGCAACCTTGAATGCTTTCTCAGCCATGTATAGCATTTTTTATGAGAGCGATGATGTGAAGCTTTATGCTCACTTACCGATTAAATCCAGTGAGCTATATTTAGCAAAAGTGATTTCAAGTTTTGGGATGGGCGTGACGTTTTTGATGCCTTTGTTATCATTATTTTTCATCGCTTATTGGCAAATGGCAGGGCTATTTGTGGCAATTATTGCTACCGTGATTGTTTTTGGAATTCTCTTTACAGCTTCGACAGTATTAGCACTTTATGTGAATAGCTTGGTTGGTGGGGTGATTGTTCGCAGCAATCATCGTAAATTGATTTCAACAGTCTTGATGTCTCTTTCAACGATTGGCGCTGTCGGAACGATTCTTTATATGAATGTTGTCAACAGTAAAAATATGGGAAGTGACAGCTTGACGATTCCTGATCGTCCAATTATTCCTTATTTTAGAGGCTTTTATGATGTGGTTCATGCGCCTTTTAGCTTGGCTGCGCTGTTAAACTTCTATTTACCTTTAGTCGTTCTTTTAGGCTTAATGATTGGTTTGGTTAAATGGGCAATGCCAAATTATTACCAAAGTACTTTGTATGCTAGTCCTAAAAAAGCTAAAACTAAGAAGCAGACGAAAAAAACGTCAAAGAGCTCAGCTTCTTTAACAAAGATGATGCTTCATCATCACCTTTCAACGCTTCAAAATGCAACCTTATTGACGCAAACTTATGTGATGCCTTTGATTTATGTGGTTGTTTTCCTAACACCAATGCTGACTAATGGGTTTACTTTAGCCAAGGTATCTACGGATTATTTTGGTATTGCTTTGTTAGTTGGAGTCATTTTGGGAACAACTTGTGCTATGCCAACAACTTTACTAGGTGTCGGCATTTCACTTGAAAAAGAGAACTATAACTTTTTGAGAAGTTTACCACTTAACTTTAAAGCTTTCCTTGTTCAGAAGTTTGTGGTTTTAGCAGGACTTCAAGCTCTTGTTCCTGCTTGTGTTTACCTAGTCGTTGGCTTAGTTTTCTTACAGTTAAATGTACTTTTGATGCTAGCCTTTTTGGTAGGCTTGTGTGCAATGATTGTTGTCCAAGGTCAATTAATGTACTGGCGTGACTATAGAAATCTGAATCTGCTTTGGCAAGATGTGACCCAACTTTTTAATCGACATTCAGGTCAGTGGCTTGCTTTTGCGATTATGATGGCAGCTTATCTTCTTGGTGGTGGCTTAGCAGTAGGTTTAGTTATTCTTGGCAATATCACACAGCAAATTCTACTGATTAACATGACGCTATCAATTGTTCTTTTGGTCTTAGCGCTTATTTCTCAAATCTTGATTAGTCATAAATTTTGGAAGAAAATCTCACATTAATTTCTAAAATCTCCTGAAATTAAGATGTGAATTAAAGTTAACTAAATACTTAGATAAAACCTTAGAAAAACAGTTCCTAGGACTGTTTTTTTAGTGTATAATAAGCGTATGAAACGTAATTTTGAATCAGTAAAACGCATTGTTATAAAAATCGGGACAAGTTCCCTTGTTATGCCAAATGGCAAAATAAATTTAGAAAAAATTGATCAGCTAGCCTTTGTTATCTCTAGTTTGATGAATAAAGGGATGGAAGTTGTCTTGGTATCATCTGGTGCCATGGGATTTGGACTTAATGTTCTTAATATGGATAAACGTCCAACAGAAATTGCACGACAACAGGCCGTATCAAGTGTCGGTCAGGTGGCCATGATGAGCCTTTATTCGCAAATCTTTTCACACTATCAGACAGAAGTTAGTCAGCTTTTGATTACACGTGATGTTATTGAGTATCCAGAAAGTTTGGCAAACTTCACCAACGCTTTTGAAACTCTTCTTTCAATGGGAATTGTTCCAATCGTTAATGAAAATGATGCTATCAGTGTTGATGAAATGGATCATGCCACAAAATTCGGAGACAATGACCGTTTGTCAGCCATTGTAGCTAAAGTGACTAAAGCTGATTTGCTAATCATGTTGTCAGATATTGATGGCCTTTATGATAAAAATCCAAATGTTTATGAAGATGCTAAACTTCGTGAACATGTTAGTGAAATCACTGATGAAATCATTAAATCAGCTGGCGGTGCAGGTAGCAAATTTGGTACAGGTGGCATGCTTAGTAAGATTAAGAGTGCCCAAATGATTTTTGACAATAATAGTCAAATGATTTTGATGAATGGAGCTAATCCACGCGATATTTTACGTGCCCTTGATGGTGCTAATATCGGAACATGGTTTTCACAATCTAAGTAATTAAGGAGGTCTTGAGATGGGCTATATTGATGAACTAGGGAAAAATGCAAAAATCGCTTCTCAAAGTCTAGTAAAACTTGGAACAGCAGAGAAAAATCGAATCTTGAATCTAGTTGCTAAGGCTTTGTTAGACGAAACAGATTTTATCCTGCAAGAAAATGTGCGTGATGTTGAAAAAGCGCAAGAAAATGGGATTTCACCGGTTATGGTAGACCGTTTGCGTCTTGATGCAAAACGCATTGAAGGCATTGTGGAAGGAGTTCGTCAAGTAGCTGATCTTCAAGACCCAATTGGTCAAGTTGTTCGTGGCTACACCAATCTTGATGGCCTTAAAATTGTGCAAAAACGTGTCCCACTTGGTGTTATTGCTATGATTTTTGAAAGTCGTCCAAATGTCTCTGTCGATGCTTTTAGCCTTGCTTTCAAAACAAGTAATGCCATTATTTTACGTGGTGGTCGTGATGCTATTCATTCAAATACAGCACTTGTAACAGTTATCAGAAAAGCTCTAGCTGGGGAAGGAATTGACCAAAATGTGGTTCAATTAGTCGAAGATACTAGCCATGCTGTTGCTGAAGAATTAATGCAAGCTGTCGACTATGTTGATGTGTTGATTCCACGTGGTGGCGCACGCTTGATTCAAACGGTTAAAGAAAAATCTAAAGTTCCAGTCATTGAAACTGGAGTTGGAAATTGTCACATTTTCGTTGATGAAACAGCTGATTTGGACATGGCGACTAAGATTGTCATCAATGCCAAAACACAACGCCCAAGCGTTTGTAATGCAGCTGAGAGTCTTGTGGTTCATGAAAAAATTGCAGAGCAGTTCTTGCCTCAATTAGAAGAAGCTATTAACAAGGTTCATCCAGTGGAATTCCGTGCAGACCAAAAAGCGCTAGCTATTTTTAAAGACGCAAAGGCAGCAAGTAAGGAAGACTTTGCAACAGAATACAATGATTACATCATGTCTGTTAATGTGGTCTCTTCACTTGATGAAGCCATTGATTGGGTAAATCGTTACACAACGCATCACTCTGAAGCGATTGTGACAAAAGACCTCGAGCACGCCGAACGTTTCCAAGATGAAGTGGATGCAGCAGCAGTTTATGTGAATGCCTCAACACGATTTACAGATGGATTTGTCTTTGGCTTGGGAGCAGAAATTGGAATTTCTACCCAAAAAATGCATGCGCGTGGTCCAATGGGCTTAGAAGCATTAACAAGCACAAAATTTTATATTAACGGTAAAGGACAAATCAGAGAATAATATTTTTCAGATGAGTAAGTACCAAGTGTCTTAAACACGAGATGCTTGGTTTTTCTTTTTATCTCTATCTTTTAAGGAAGAATCTTTCTATTTGTGTTATAATGAAAGGTATGACAAAAGACTTTCATCATATTACTGTACTTCTACATGAAACTGTTGATATGCTTGATATCAAGCCAGATGGAATCTATGTAGATGCAACGCTTGGAGGAGCAGGACACAGTGAATATCTCCTCTCTAAGCTTGGCCCGAATGGTCACCTTTATGCTTTTGACCAAGACCAGACGGCTATTGATAATGCACAAATTCGATTAAAAGATTATATTGAAAAAGGACAAGTCACTTTTATCAAGGACAACTTCCGCAATCTTGCTTCAAATTTAGCAATGCATGGAGTAACTGAGATTGATGGTATTTTATATGACCTTGGGGTGTCAAGTCCGCAACTAGATGAGCGTGAGCGTGGATTTTCTTATAAAAAGGATGCTCCGCTTGATATGCGTATGAACCGTGAGCAAGACTTAACGGCTTATGATGTGGTGAATACTTACGATTACCATGATTTGGTTCGTATTTTCTACAAATACGGTGAAGATAAGTTTTCAAAACAAATTGCGCGCAAAATTGAACAAGCTAGACAAGAAAAGCCGATTGAAACAACGACTGAGTTGGCAGAAATCATCAAATCAGCTAAGCCGGCTAAAGAGCTTAAGAAAAAAGGGCACCCTGCTAAGCAAATTTTCCAAGCCATTCGTATCGAAGTTAACGATGAATTGGGAGCAGCAGATGAATCTATCCAACAAGCGATTGACTTATTAGCGGTTGATGGTCGTATTTCTGTGATTACTTTCCACTCGCTTGAAGACCGTTTGACAAAACAATTGTTTAAAGAAGCGTCTACAGTGGAAGTTCCAAAAGGTTTACCTTTTATTCCAGATGATATGCAGCCAAAACTTGCTCTTGTAAATCGTAAACCGATTTTACCAAGTCAAGAAGAGTTGGAAGCCAACAATCGTTCTCACTCAGCAAAATTGCGCGTGGCTAGAAAGGTTCGTAAGTAATGACTGATAAACATCGTAACGAAGCCATTGCTAAGGCTCTTAAACGTCGTATTCGAAAATTTTCACGCATTGAAAAAGCTTTTTATGGTTCAATTATTTTAACGGCTATTACCATGGCGATTAGTATTATTTACCTTCAAAGCCGTAATCTTCAAGTACAACAGCAAATCACTGATTTAAATAGTCAGATTACTGAAGTACAGACAAATTACGACAATGCTAAACAAGAGGTTAACGAACTGTCAAGTCGTGACCGTGTTGAGCAAATTGCCAAAAATGCTGGTTTAACAAGCCAACAGGATAATATTAAACAGGTGGAGTAGTCTATGAAAAAATTAATGAATCGTTTTTTAGACTATGTGGTAAAGGACAGACGCACACCCGATAAGAATCGCGAGCGTGTTGGTCAAAATCTGATGATTTTGGCAGTCTTCCTTTTCTTTGTGTTTATTATCAATTTCGCGATTATTGTGGGAACAGATACCAAGTTTGGTCATAATCTATCTAAAGAAGCCTCAGATGTTTACCAACAAACAGTGACGGTTCAAGCCAAACGTGGTACGATTTATGACCGTAATGGTGTTGCACTGGCTGAGGATTCGACAACTTATAGTGTTTATGCTATTATTTCGAAATCTTATGTGTCAACAACTGGTGAAAAACTCTACGTTAAAAAATCTCAATACGATAAAGTTGCTGAGATTTTGAATGCCCAAATCGGTATTGATAAAGACGAAGTCTTAAAACAATTGAATCAAAGTGGGCTTTTCCAAGTGTCATTCGGAAGTTCAGGGTCTGGTTTATCATACAGTAAGAAATCAGAAATTGAAACAGCTATGAAGGACGCTGGAATTAAGGGAATTGGATTTGAATCAACACCTGGACGTATGTATCCAAATGGTGTCTTTGCTTCGCAATTCTTAGGACTTGCCCAATTAAAAGAAAACAAAGATGGTAAAACATCAAGCCTTGTCGGAACATCAGGTTTAGAAGCCTCATTAAACGATGTGCTATCAGGGTCAGACGGAAAAGTAACCTATCAAAAAGATAAAAATGGTAACTTGTTACTTGGTACGGAAACGACTGTTAAACGTGCTGTTGATGGAAAAGATGTCTACACAACACTTTCTGAACCATTGCAATCTTATCTTGAGTCACAAATGGATATTTTCCAAAATGATGCTCAAGGTAAATATGCCAGTGCGACAGTGGTTAATGCTAAGACAGGAGAAATCTTAGCAACGACACAACGTCCAACTTATAATGCACAGACAATGGAAGGTTATAATGAAGATAACCTAAAAACATGGAATACCCTTCTATATCAAAGCTATTATGAACCAGGGTCAACCATGAAAGTAATGACACTTGCCTCAGCTATCGATGATGGTATTTTTACGCCAAATGAAGTGATTTCAACAATCAACGGTATTACAGTTGCTGATACAAAAATCAATGACTGGAACGTCAATGAAGGTAATACTTCTGTTCAATATATGACGTATGCTCAAGGGTTTGCTTGGTCAAGTAACGTTGCTATGACAAGTCTTGAACAAAAAATGGGTAATGACAAATGGCTAAACTACTTGTCTAAGTTTAAGTTTGGTTACCCAACACGTTTTGGTATGGTCAATGAAGGTAGTGGCTTGTTACCATCAGACAATGAAGTAACCATTGCCATGAGTGCTTTCGGTCAAGGTATTGGTGTGACACAAGTTCAAATGCTTCGTGCCTTTTCTGCGATTTCTAATAAAGGGGTTATGCTTGAACCACAATTTATTAGTCAAATTTACGACCCAAATAATAATACAGCCCGTAAAGCTTCAGCTGAAATCTCTGGTAAACCTGTCTCAGAAAATGCTGCTAATCAAACACTTGATTACATGGTAACGGTTGGTACAGATTCACAATTTGGTACCTTGTATGATAGCACGGAAGGGGCACCGGTTATTCAAGTCGGTGATTACTCTGTTGCCGTCAAATCTGGTACAGCCCAAATTGCGGCACCTGCCGATCAAGGTGGAGGCTATTTGACAGGTGACAATGACTACATCAACTCAGTTGTTGCCATGGTGCCATCAGATGATCCTGATTTCATCATGTACGTCACTCTTCAACAACCCACAACAACTTTCAAACGTAATTTCTGGAAAGATGTTGTAAACCCTGTACTTGAACGTGCTATGATGATTAAAGATACTTTGACAAGTACAGCTGTGACTGGTACTGATACAGAAACAAAATATCAATTAAAAGATTATATCGGAAAAGCACCTGGTGATACCGCTCAGGAACTTCGTAATAATCTTGTTCAACCAGTTGTTGTTGGGTCAGGTAGCAAAATTAAGAAAATGTCTAAAAAAGTCGGTAGCAACCTTTCACAAAATGAACAAGTGCTACTTTGGACAGGAAAATTAAAAACAATGCCAGACATGTATGGCTGGACGAAAGAAAATGTTGAAAAATTTGCGAAGTGGACTGGAATCAAAGTAACCATTAAAGGCTCTGGTTCAAAAGTCACTAAGCAAAGTGTCGATACCGGAAAAGATATTGACAAAGTCAAAAAAATTAAAATTACTCTAGGAGACTAAACTAAAATGTTTTTAAGTTTAATTGCAGGTATTGTCGCCTTTGCCTTGACAGTATTTGCTATGCCGCATTTTATTCGTATTTACCAATTGAAAAAAATTGGTGGACAACAAATGCACGAGGATGTCAAACAACATTTGGCTAAAGCTGGAACACCAACAATGGGTGGGACAGTCTTTCTAACAGTTGCCATTCTTGTTAGTCTTGTCTTTAGTTTCTTTATTGAAAGACAAGCTGGTGCTTCGATGGGAGCAACCGTAGGAATTTTAATGGTTCTTTTGATTTATGGAATTGTTGGATTTCTTGATGATTTCTTGAAAATCTTTAAACAAATCAATGAAGGTTTGACACCTTGGCAAAAAATGAGTTTGCAAATTATTGGTGGTTTGATTTTCTATTTTGTTCACGTGCGTCCAAGTGGAACAGATGACTTGAATGTCTTTGGATTTGATTTGCACCTTGGCGTTCTTTATGTTGCCTTTGTTCTTTTCTGGATTGTTGGATTTTCAAATGCGGTTAACTTGACTGATGGGATTGACGGTTTGGCTTCAATTTCAGTAGCTATTAGTTTGGCAGCTTACGGTGTTATCGCAGTTGTTCAAAAACAATTTGACGTACTTTTGATTATTGTCACTATGATTGGTGCTTTGTTTGGTTTCTTTGTTTTCAATCACAAACCAGCTAAGGTCTTCATGGGTGATGTGGGAAGCTTGGCACTGGGTGCGATGCTTGCTGCAATTTCAATTGCCCTTCGTCAAGAATGGACATTGCTAATCATTGGATTTGTTTACGTTTTTGAAACAGCTTCAGTAATGCTTCAAGTATCTTACTTTAAATACACTAAGAAAAAATATGGTGAAGGTCGTCGTATCTTCCGTATGACACCATTCCATCATCATTTGGAACTTGGTGGTTTGTCTGGAAAATCAGAAAAATGGTCTGAATGGAAAGTTGATGCTTTCTTGTGGAGCGTCGGAGCTATCGCAAGCATCCTCACATTGATTTTCCTTTATGTCTTATAATAAGAAAAGCGAGTTGAGAAATTCTCAGCTCGTTTTTTTAGTTCTTAAAGCGCATAGTGCTTTGCTTTAATCCCCCTTTTAATGATATAATAGAAAGGAATGAAAAAATTCACCTAGCAGCTCTTAGCTAGGGATGAAACGATAAACAGATATAGAGAAATTTCAAGTAACACTTGATGAGATAAGAAATTGAGGTAAAACATGTCTTTTAACGATTTTAATTTTAAGCCCTACATCCGTGAGGCACTCGCAGAGCTTAAATTCAAAAATCCGACAGAAGTGCAACAAAAATTAATTCCTGTTGTACGTTCAGGTCGTGATTTGGTAGGTGAATCTAAAACAGGTTCAGGGAAAACACACACTTTCTTGCTACCAATCTTTGAAAAATTAGATGAAACAAGCGACAACGTTCAAGTTGTTATCACAGCACCAAGCCGTGAATTGGCAACACAAATCTATCAAGCTACAAAACAAATTGCGGATAAATCTGAAGCAGAAATCCGTGTAGCAAATTATGTTGGTGGGACAGATAAACTTCGTCAAATTGAGAAACTAAAATCATCTCAACCACATATCGTCATCGGAACACCAGGTCGTATTTATGATTTGGTTAAATCTGGCGACCTTGAAATCTACAAGGCACACACTTTTGTCGTTGATGAAGCTGATATGACGCTTGATATGGGATTCCTTGATACGGTTGATAAGATTGCTAGCACATTGCCAAAAGATGTTCAAATTTTGGTCTTCTCAGCAACTATTCCACAAAAACTTCAACCATTCTTGAAGAAATATTTGACAAATCCTGTCATGGAAAAAATCAAGACAACAACAGTTATCGCAGATACCATCGATAACTGGTTGGTATCCACTAAAGGTCGTGATAAAAATGCTCAAATTTTGGAAATCACAAAAGCCCTTAACCCATACCTTGCTATGATTTTTGTGAACACCAAAGAACGTGCGGATGAATTGCACAGCTACCTTGTGTCAAACGGTTTGAAAGTGGCTAAAATCCACGGTGGTATTCCACCACGTGAACGTAAACGTACGATGAACCAAATCAAAAAACTGTCTTACGAATACATCGTGGCAACAGATTTGGCAGCGCGTGGGATTGATATTGAAGGGGTTAGTCACGTTATCAACGATGCGATTCCACAAGATTTGTCATTCTTTGTTCACCGTGTTGGACGTACAGGACGTAATGGTTTGAATGGTATTGCGATTACTTTGTACCAACCAAGTGATGATTCAGATATTCGTGAACTTGAAAAACTAGGTATTAAATTTGTACCGAAAATGCTTAAAAATGGTGAATTCCAAGATACTTATGATCGTGATCGCCGTGCCAACCGTGAAAAATCATATCAAAAACTTGATACTGAGATGATTGGTTTGGTTAAGAAGAAAAAGAAAAAAATCAAACCTGGTTACAAGAAAAAAATTCAATGGAAAGTTGATGAAAAACGCAAACGCGAACGCCGTGCCGCTAACCGTGCTAAAGGGCGTGCCGAACGTAAAGCAAGAAAACAAACTTTCTAATATCAAAAGTAGTCTGAAACAAAAGTTTCAGGCTATTTTTTTAGGTTCAAAAAAAGCATAGAATACCGTGTCAAGAACTTAGCTTGATTTCATGATAGTTTTTCTCTATCGAGGTCATAGAAAATATATATTGGGCAGGCGCCTCTAAGTTTGGTAGACTGTAACAAAGATGATTAGAAAAGAGGAAGAGAGATGAAAAAGACAAACCTTTTAACAGTAGCCTTTTTAGCGGTAGTTGCTTTGGTGCTTTCAGCTTGCTCAACTCAGACGCAATCAGGTGGTAAAAAGCTCATCAAAGTAGCAACCGACTCAGATACAGCACCATTTACTTATAAGGAAAATAAAGCCTTTAAAGGTTATGATATCGATGTGGTAAAAGCTATTTTCAAGGACTCAAAGGAATACAAAGTGGAGTTTGTGACAACAGCTTTTGATTCTATTTTGACGGGTGTGGATGCAGACCGTTATCAAATTGCGGCAAATGATTTTAATTACAATGAAGAGCGTGCGCAAAAATACCTTTTTTCAGATCCAATTTCACATTCCAATTATGCGATTACGAGTGCTGAAGGGACAAGCTATGATAGTTTAGATGATTTATCGGGTAAAAAAACGGAAGTTATTTCAGGGTCAAATTACGCGCAAGTTTTGGAAAAATGGAACAAAGATAATCCAGATAAAGAACCGATTAAAATCAAGTATGCAGCAAGTTCAACTGGTTTAACGACACGTGTTCAACACATTGAAAATGGAACGATTGATTTTATTCTTTATGATGCCATTTCATCAAATTATTTGACTGAAGACCAAGGCTTTAATTTAACAGTAACTAATGTTAAAGAAAAAGTTGGTGGTGAAAACGATGGACTAGAATATCTCTTGTTCGCTGATACTAGTGATGGTAAAGAACTGCAAGCATTCGTTAATAAACGCCTTAAAACTCTAAAAGAAGATGGAACATTAGCTGAATTAAGTCAAACTTACTTTGGCGGTGATTTTGTCTCATCAGTTAAATCTTAAAAGAAGGAGTATTCATGTCTTTTACAATACTTACAACCGGCTTATCTTGGTATGATAAGTTAGTTGAAAAAATACCTGAAGGTCAGCTCTTTAGCTGGCGTGCGGTTTTTTATGCCATTCCTGATTTGCTGGGACATTTGCCGACAACTCTTGGATTGACTTTAGCAGGTGCTTTCTTTGGTTTGATTTTAGCTTTAGTCTTTGCTATTGTGAAAATCAATCGCCCAAAGATTTTGTATCCTATTCAAGCTGTTTTTGTTAGTTTTTTACGTGGAACACCGATTTTGGTTCAGTTGATGCTGACTTATTACGGCATTCCACTCTTTTTAAAATTTCTTAAACTAAAATACGGATTTGATTGGAATATCAATGCCATTCCTGCATCGGTCTTTGCTGTGACAGCATTTGCTTTTAATGAAGCTGCCTACACCAGTGAGACCATTCGTGCGGCCATTCAAGCTGTAAATGTTGGCGAAATCGAAGCTGCACGTAGTCTTGGAATGACTTCATTTCAGGTTTATCGCCGTGTGATTATTCCAAACGCTGCGGTGATTGCCACACCAACTTTGATTAATAGTTTAATTGGCTTAACTAAAGGAACATCACTAGCCTTTAATGCTGGAATTGTTGAAATGTTTGCCCAAGCTCAGATTTTAGGTGGGTCAGATTATCGTTACTTTGAACGATATATTTCGGTCGCTCTGGTTTACTGGATTATCAGTATTATTATCGAACAAATTGGGCGTTTAATTGAGAAAAAAATGGCTATTGATACTCCAAAAATAAGCCAAGATACGATAACAGGAGATATTCGCTAATGATTAAGATTTCAAATTTAACAAAAGCATTCTCTGGTCAGAAGGTTTTAGATGGTTTAGATGTGGCTATTAAAAAGGGTGAAGTCTTGGCCCTTGTTGGAGCATCTGGAGCAGGAAAGTCAACGTTTTTACGTAGTTTGAATTATTTAGAGCAAGCTGACTATGGGAGTATTGCTATTGATGATTTCAAGGTTGATTTTCAAAATATCACCAAAGAAGAAGTGCTTGAGTTGCGTCGAAAACTGGCCATGGTTTTTCAGCAATTTAACCTTTTTGAACGCCGCACCGCACTTGAAAATGTCAAAGAAGGCTTAAAGATTGTCAAAAAACTATCAGATGCTGAGGCAACTAAGATTGCTAAAGAAGAATTAGCTAAAGTTGGTTTGTCTGATCGTGAGAATCATTACCCAAGGCATTTATCTGGTGGGCAAAAGCAGCGCGTGGCCTTAGCGCGAGCACTTGCCATGAAACCTGATGTCCTTCTTTTAGATGAACCTACTTCTGCCCTTGATCCAGAGTTGGTCGGAGAAGTGGAAAAATCAATTGCAGATGCTGCAAAAGCAGGACAAACCATGATTTTGGTGAGCCATGATATGAATTTTGTTTATCAAGTGGCTGATAAAGTTCTCTTTTTGGATAAGGGACGTATTCTTGAAGCTGGTCGACCAGAAGAGATTTTTAAACATCCTAAAGAAGCAAGAACCAAAGAATTCTTTGCAAATTATACAAAAACGTATATTTAAAGACACAGATTTGATATAATAAGAGCTGAAAGTTTTTTTCAGCTTTTTTAGAGCAAAATAGAATACGAGTGCAAGGTGAAATATGTTTTTAGAAATTTTTAGTCTCTATATTCAGGGATTACTTTTATCAATTATCAGTGTTTTTTTAGTTGGTGTTTTTTGGAATTTTTGGCGAGCTAGACGCAAATATGATAAAACAGCCAAAGAACGCCAAGCTTTTTTGTATGATATTTTGATGATATCTATTATGGTCATTCCAGTTCTTTCTTTTGCCTTTATGGCCATTTTATTGATGTTTAAAGCATAATAATTGTGTTTTAGAGATGAGCTTGATAGAATAGAAAAATAATCGATAAAACGAGGTAAAAAATACATGTACGATACATTAATTATTGGTTCAGGTCCTGCAGGGATGACTGCTGGTCTTTATGCCGCACGTGCTAACTTGAAAGTTGGTATTATTGAACAAGGTGCTCCTGGTGGGCAAATGAATAATACATCAGAAATTGAAAACTACCCAGGTTACGATCACATTTCTGGACCAGAATTGTCAATGAAAATGCACGCACCGCTTGAAAAATTTGGTGTGGAAAATATTTATGGTATCGTCAAAAGCATTGAAGATGCTGGCGATGTTAAGCGCGTCATCACTGAAGATGCTACTTATGAAGCTAAGACAATTATTTTGGCGACTGGTGCTAAAAACCGTGCCCTTGGCGTAGCTGGTGAAGAAGAGTACACAAGCCGTGGGGTGTCATACTGTGCAGTTTGTGATGGAGCATTCTTCCGTAACCAAGATTTATTAGTTGTCGGTGGTGGTGACTCAGCTGTTGAAGAAGCTGGTTATCTAACACAATTTGCAAAATCAGTAACCATTATTCATCGTCGCGATGAATTGCGCGCGCAAAAGATTTTGCAAGACCGTGCCTTTGCTAACGAGAAAATCAATTTCATCTGGGATTCCGTTGTTAAAGAAATCAAAGGAAATGATATCAAGGTTTCAGGTGTTGTTGTAGAAAATGTTAAAACTGGTGAAATCAGTGAACATGAGTTTGGTGGTATTTTCATCTACGTTGGTGTTGACCCAGTTTCAAAAATGGTTGAAGGACTTGGTATTACAGATGAAGCTGGTTGGGTTATTACAGATGACCACATGAAGACAGCTATTCCAGGTATCTTTGCCATCGGTGATGTGCGTAAGAAAGAACTTCGCCAAATCACAACAGCAGTTGGTGATGGCGCTATTGCTGGACAAGGTGTTTATCAATATATTGAAAATATGAAATAACAGAAAACCGAGATTTTATCTCGGTTTTTTAGTGGCTGAAAAGGTAGAAAGATTGTGAAAAACTTTTCTGAAAGTCAGATTTTTTTCAAATCTTTGCGCAAAACCTCACAAAGTTTTAGCCAGTCTCTCGTAATTGTGCTATAATATGGGGGATAATTAATCTTTTGACAGATGCTAGCAGAGGTTGTTAAAACCAGATATGATAAGACTAGCATTGGGTCGATATTTTTAAAAAGGGGATACCACATGTATCAAGATGATAGTTTAACTCTCCACACGGATTTGTATCAAATTAACATGATGCAAGTTTATTTCGATAAAGGCATTCACAACCGTAAAGCGGTTTTTGAAGTCTTTTTCCGTAAAGAACCATTTTCAAATGGCTATGCTGTTTTTGCTGGTTTGCAACGTATGGTTGAATACCTTAAAAATCTTCGTTTTACAGAAACAGATATTGCTTACTTAGAAGATTTAGGTTATCCAGCTGATTTCATCGCTTATTTGAAAGATTTTAAATTAGAATTAACCATTCGTTCAGCTCAAGAAGGTGACCTTGTTTTCGCTAATGAACCAATCGTCCAAGTGGAAGGACCTTTGGCACAATGTCAATTGGTTGAAACAGCTTTGCTTAACATCGTAAACTTCCAAACATTGATTGCCACAAAAGCTGCTCGTATTCGTTCAGTTATTAATGACGAACCATTGTTAGAATTCGGTAGCCGTCGTGCTCAAGAAATGGATGCAGCAATTTGGGGAACACGTGCTGCTGTAATCGGTGGTGCTAATGCCACATCAAATGTTCGTGCTGGTAAAATGTTTGATATTCCAGTGTCTGGAACACATGCACATGCTCTTGTTCAAGCTTACGGTGATGACTATGAAGCCTTCATGGCTTACGCAGGCACTCACAAAGATTGCGTCTTTTTGGTTGATACTTATGATACACTTCGTTTGGGTGTTCCAGCAGCTATTCGTGTAGCCAATGAACTTGGCGACAAGATTAACTTCCTTGGAGTTCGTATCGACTCTGGTGATATGGCTTACTTGTCTAAAAAAATCCGCGAACAATTGGATGCTGCAGGTTACCCAGATGCTAAAATTTACGCTTCAAATGATTTGGATGAAAATACCATTCTTAACCTTAAAATGCAAAAAGCCAAAATTGACGTTTGGGGTGTTGGTACAAAACTTATCACAGCTTATGACCAACCAGCTCTTGGTGCTGTTTACAAAATTGTCTCAATCGAAGATGAAAACGGTGTAATGCAAGACACTATCAAATTGTCTAACAACGCTGAAAAAGTGTCTACACCAGGTAAAAAACAAGTTTGGCGCATCACAAGTCGCGAAAGAAATAAAACAGAAGGTGACTACATCACTTTCACTGATACAGATGTTAACCAACTTGATGAAGTTTACATGTTCCACCCAACATACACTTACATCAATAAAACAGTAAAAGATTTCGAAGCTGTTCCTCTCCTTGTTGATATCTTTGATAAAGGTGAATTGGTTTACGATTTACCAACACTTGCTGAAATCCAAGATTATGCTCGCAAAGAATACGACAAACTTTGGGACGAATACAAACGTCTACTTAACCCACAAGATTATCCAGTTGACTTGTCACAAGAAGTTTGGCAAAACAAAATGGATCTTATCGACCGTATTCGCAAAGAAGCTCAACAAAAAGGAGAAGTTAAGTAATGACATTACAAGAAAAAATCATTGCAGAATTGGGTGTTAAACCAAGTATTGACCCTAAAGAAGAAATCCGTGTATCTGTTGATTTCTTGAAAGATTACATGAAAAAACACTCTTTCTTGAAATCTTATGTGCTTGGTATTTCTGGTGGTCAAGATTCTAGCTTGGCAGGACGTTTGGCACAAATCGCTATGGAAGAATTGCGTGCTGAAACTGGTGATGACAGCTACAAATTCATCGCAGTTCGTTTGCCATACGGTGTTCAAGCTGACGAAGAAGATGCACAACGTGCGCTTAAATTCATCAAACCAGATGTTAGCATTGCTGTAAACATCAAAGAAGCTGTTGATGGACAAGTTCATGAACTTGAAAAAGCTGGTATTGACGTTTCTGACTTTAACAAAGGGAACATCAAAGCTCGTCAACGTATGATTACTCAATACGCTGTAGCAGGTGCAAATAGTGGTGCTGTTATTGGTACTGACCACGCTGCAGAAAACATCACTGGATTCTTTACAAAATTTGGTGATGGTGGTGCTGACGTGATTCCACTTTATCGCCTTAACAAACGTCAAGGTAAACAATTATTGGCAGAGCTTGGTGCTGACCCAGCTATCTACGAAAAAATTCCAACAGCTGACTTAGAAGAAAACCGTCCTGGTATCGCTGATGAAGTAGCACTAGGCGTTACTTACAACGATATCGATGATTATCTTGAAGGTAAAACAGTTTCAGCAGAAGCACAAGCTAAAATCGAAAACTGGTGGAACAAAACAGAACACAAACGTCACTTGCCAATCACAGTATTTGACGATTTCTGGAAATAAAACTTCAAAATCAAAAGCCCTATTTGGGCTTTTTGTTTGGTTTTAGTATTATTATTTGAAAATTCCGACACATTCTGTTATGAAAGTTTACACATTTTTTTGAAAGTTTCAAAAAGTTCTACAATTTCTCTTGAAAAATGCCTAATAAGCGCTATAATGGTTATTAGTTAAGTTAGGTTAAGTCAGAAAATATTACATGAGAACTTAGCCACATTATAGGAGGAATTATGTCAGAATTATCATCAACATTTACTGATAAGCTATTTGCTGATTTTCAAGCTGATAGCAAATTGCGTGCTGTTGAAAATGCTGTAACTCACAATGGGTTGTTAAAATCTCTTGAAACACGTCAAAGTGAAATGGAAAACGACCACGCTTTTTCAATTGATTTAACAAAAGATAAAGTTGCTAACCAAAAAGCTTCAGGTCGTTGCTGGATGTTTGCAGCTCTTAATACTTTCCGTCATAAAATGATCTCAGACCTTAACTTGGAAAACTTCGAACTTTCTCAAGCTCACACATTCTTCTGGGACAAATACGAAAAATCAAACTGGTTCTTAGAACAAGTTATTGCAACAGCAGACCAAGAACTTGGTAGCCGTAAAGTAAAATTCTTACTTGATGTGCCACAACAAGATGGTGGTCAATGGGATATGGTTGTTGCTCTTTTTGAAAAATACGGTGTTGTGCCAAAAGCTGCTTACCCAGAATCAATTTCATCAAGCAACAGTCGTGAATTGAACCAATACCTTAACAAATTGTTGCGTCAAGACGCACAAATTTTGCGTGAAGCAATTGCAGCAGGTGCTGATGACAAAGCTGTTCAAGCTAAAAAAGAAGCTCTTCTTCAAGAAGTCTTCAATTTCTTATCTATTAATCTTGGCTTGCCACCACGTACATTTGATTTTGCTTACCGTGATAAAGATAATAACTATCATTCAGATAAAAATATCACACCACAAGAATTCTTCAAAAAATACGTTGGTTTAGATCTTTCTGAATACGTATCAGTTATCAATGCCCCAACAGCTGATAAACCTTATGGTAAATCATACACTGTTGAAATGCTTGGTAACGTGGTTGGTAGCCGTGATGTTCGTTACATCAACCTTGATATGGAACGTTTCAAAGAATTGGCTATCGCACAAATGCAAGCTGGTGAAACTGTTTGGTTTGGTTCTGATGTTGGCCAAATTTCAGACCGTCAAAAAGGTATCATGGCAACAAATGTTTACGATTTTGCAACAGCTATGGATATCAACTTCACACAAGATAAAGCAGGTCGTCTTGATTACAGCGAAAGCTTGATGACACACGCTATGGTCCTTACAGGTGTTGATTTGGACGAAAATGGCAAATCTCTTAAATGGAAAGTTGAAAATTCATGGGGAGATAAAGTTGGTAACAAAGGTTACTTTGTTGCTTCAGATGCTTGGATGGATGAATTCACATACCAAATCGTGGTACGTAAAGAATTCTTGACAGCAGAAGAACGCGCTGCTTATGAAGCTGAACCAATCGTTCTTGCACCTTGGGATCCAATGGGAGCTCTTGCAAGCAAATAATATAAAACTAAAAACGTTAGCTGATATCAGCTAGCGTTTTTTGGCACAATAAAATCACCTCTGACTAAGCAGGGGTGATTTTTTATTATTCGTTACCTTCAGTGCTGCTGTTAGTATCAGTAGATTCGCTGCTTTCTGAGCTAGCTTCTGTTGATGAAGTATCTTCGCTAGATGATTGACTAGATGAAGCTTCTTCAGAAGAGCTTGAGCTTGAACCATAGATGTTGCTGTAGACTGAGCTTGATGATGGTGAATAAGTGTAATTGCTTGAGCCGCTTAAGTAAGCATAGCCGCCGCTTGTGTAAACACCTTTAGGAACTTCAAAGTCTTCGCTTCCGCTACCGTATTTTTCGTTGAGGTAACTTTGCATAGCTTTGTAAACATCAGCTGCAACGTTTAGACCGTTACCGTAAATTGGTGTCATACGGTTTTTATAACCTGTCCAAACAGCCATTGAGTACTGTGGTGTGTATCCGACAAACATTTCATCGGGAGCCATTGTTCCGACAGAACTGTTGTAAATACCTGTTGATTCTTCGATTTCAGCAAGTTCATCATCGGAGTAGTTTGATGTACCTGTTTTACCAGCTTGGTAGATACCTGGGAGAGCAGCTCTCGTACCAGTACCGTATGTCAAAACAGTTTTCATCATTGAAGTCATCAAGTAAGCTGTTGTTTCTTTCATTGCACGGCTACCAGATGCGCTAAATGATTTACTTGTACCATCGTTGAATTCGATTTTGTTGACATATTGTGGTTCGTAGTAAATTCCACCGTTAGCAAATGCGGCATAGGCAGCAGCCATTTTTTCACTACTTGCACCGTATTTTTGGCTAGAATCACTTGTTGAACTTGAAATAGCATTTGAGTAGTAAAGTTGTGGGTAGTAAATGCCAAGACCTTCCAAGAATGATTTAGCTTTATTTAAGCCGACAGATTCAAGGGCTCTAACCGCTGGTACGTTACGTGATTGTTGGATAGCGGTTTGAATGGTCATGTTGCCGTAGTATTGACGGTCCCAGTTATAAATTTGAGTTGAAGTGCCTGGCCAGTAGTATTTGCTATCGCTAGTGACAGCAGCAGTACTTGTGTAGACACCATTTTCAATTGCTGGAGCATAGTCTGTGATTGGTTTCATTGTAGAACCCCAGTCACGGTCAGTTAGAACGGCTTGGTTAGTTCCGAGTGAAACAGTTGTATCTTGGTTACGTGAACCAAGTTGAGCAATAACTTTACCAGTGCTTACGTCAACAACAGTTGAGGCAACTTGTAAGTCTGTATCTGGGTAATAGACATAAGAGTCTGTGTTGTAGATATCCCAGAGGTATTTTTGAGCTTCTGTATCAACGTTTGTGTAAACTTTCAAACCAGCTGAGTAGATATCTTGACCAGTTTTGTCGCTTACTTCTTGGATAACTTCTTTGATGTAGTTATCAAGATAAGGTTCATAACTTGTTGATTCAGTTAGTGTTTGCAGACCATCTGTGACTGGAGTAGCACGAGCTGTATCGTATTCAGATTTTGTAATGTTACCATCTTCATACATTTCAGCAAGAACAGTATCACGACGGTTTTGAGCAGCTTCTGGATTTGTGTAAGGGTCATATTGACTTGGAGCTTGAGGAATACCAGCAAGTAAAGCCAACTGTGCAATAGACAAATCTTTCAAATCTTTACCGTAGTAAGATTTAGCTGCTGTTAGCATACCATAGTTACCGTTACCCATGTACACTTTGTTAATGTAGAAGGTAAGAATTTCTTCTTTGGTATACTTACGTTCCATTTGAAGAGCTAGCCAAGCTTCTTGAGCTTTACGTTTCAAGGTTTGGTCAGATTCACTTGTTGAGAAGTAAGCCAATTTGATTAACTGTTGGTCAAGTGTTGAACCACCTTGTGTGCTAGAGCTTGTAAAGTTATTTAGCGCTGCTCCGAGGATACGGTAAACATCGATACCACGGTGTTTGAAGAAACGTTTATCTTCGATAGAAGTCACTGCATTAACCAAGTTCAATGGAATGCTGTTAGCTGATACGCTCTCACGTTTTTCAGAACCCAAGTCAGCAATTAAAGTTCCATTGGTATCATAAATCAGACTTGAGTTGGTTGATGATAATTTAGCCGCTGTTAGTTTTGGTGTGCTGCTAACATAGAATGCAAAGATTGAGCCACCAATTAGAAAACCAGCAACAACCAAAGACATCAGAGTGATTAAACCGTATTTTAGCACCTTAAGAGCAGTTGCTTTAGATGCAGGATTGCTTGTTCGTCTGTGTTTTGTTGTTTTCTTTTTAATTGTGATCACCGCCTAATATTTTTTGATCGATAATGTCCAAATAAGGAACTTGAGGGAGTGAACTTGTTGTCACCATATACCCATTTTTTCTGATATAATCAAGTGGCATGGATTTGGTGCCGAGGTTGATTTGGTAAAAGTCTACTAGAGCACTAGCAGGTAAGAAATAAGTTTCCTTAAGTGTCGAAAAGTGAAGTAGTACAAAGCAGATGCCGTCTTGCTTTAAGACATGTTCCATGTGCTCAATCTGGTGAGCGTGGAAGTTTTTTAAGGGCATGGAAGTCTTTTGTCGCGTTTCTTTCGCTTCAAAGTCAATGTAGCGTCCTTTGTAGACACCAGAATAATCGGTCGTGGATGCTTGGCGAAAGTAAGCTTCTACAATTTTGGCACGGCTTCTTTTGGGATAATCAACTTTTACAATTTGAATTGGGGTTGGTTTTTTGTGAACGACAGCAATATCACGAGATAAGTAGTAATTATTAGTTTCATTGATTGCTGCTTCAAAACTCATCCCACGATTAGCAAAGTTAATCGTTGATTTTGTGTTCTTCCTAGAAGCTGGGGCTGCTTGTTTTCGAATAAGATGATGAGGGTAATTAACCATAAAACTCCTAACATTCATGCTTAAGTCAATATAAGCACTACTATTATAACATATTTTTAGAAAGGAAACAGGTTATGACTGCAATTCTCGTCACGGGCTATAAGAGTTTTGAACTTGGTATTTTTCAAGAAAAAGACCAACGAATCGAGATTATCAAGAAGGCGATTAGGCATGATTTGATTCGCTATTTTGATGAAGGAGTTGATTGGTTAATCTTTATGGGAAACCTTGGATTTGAATATTGGGCATTACAGGTTGCAAAAGAGCTCCAAGAGGAGTATGATTTTAGTATTGCTACTATTTTTACTTTTGAAAATCATGGTCATAATTGGAACGAAGCCAATCAAGTCAAGTTGAGTGAGTTCAAACAGGTGGATTTTGTGAAGTATTCCTATAAAGAGTATGAAAATCCAAGTCAGTTTAGAGCGTACAATCAATTTTTAGTAGATAATACAGACGGTGCTTACCTTTTTTATGATCCAGAAAATGAAACAAATCTGAAATATCTGGTAGAAGTCATGCGAGAAAAAGGTAACTATCCTATCCAGTATTTAACTTTTGATCGCCTTAATGAATTCCTTGAAGATTGGTAATGAATTTTTAATAATGATTTAAAGGTAAATGCTTGATTTTTCACTAAATTTTCTGTAACATATATCTTGATATGACGTTTTCATATTCGAAGGTTAACTAGAATAGTTTTGTTTGGAGAGAGATAGAATGGCAAGTATTATTTTTAGTCCTAAGGACATTTTTGAACAAGAATTCAAAACCAGCATGCGTGGTTACGATAAAAAAGAAGTAGACGAGTTCCTTGATGATGTTATCAAAGATTATGAATCTTATATTTCTCAACTTCAAGAACTACGTGCTGAAAATGAAAAATTAAAACAAGAATTGGCTGCTAAACCAAAAGCAGCACCAGCAACTTCTTATGTTGCTCCACAGGCTGAGCACGCACGTGTTGCTCAAACTGCAACAAACTTCGATATTTTGAAACGTATTAGTCGTTTGGAAAAAGAAGTTTTTGGTAAACAAATCACTGAATAATAACTTTAGTCGGTTTCGACAAAGTTATTAAATGAGTTTGTATGTGACTTATCTTCCTTTACGAAGGTAAGAAAGATAAATTGCAATTTTTGGATAATCGCGTGGTATTCTAATACCATGAGGAAAGTCCATGCTAGCACTGGCTGTGATGCCGGTAGTGTTTGTGCTAGGTGAATTAATAAGCCTAGGGACATCTTGTGATGTTACGGCGAGTGAAAAGGCTAAGTCTTTGATATGCCTAAATAGCTCTGAAAAGTGCCACAGTGACGTAGTTCTTGAGGAAACTCGAGAAGTGGAACGCGGTAAACCCCTCAAGCTAGCAACCCAAACTTTGGTAGGGGCACGGGATAGTAGGAATCCGAACGATCTATCCTGACTGGAAACAGTAGACAGATGATTATCGAAGGAGATAAGACCTAGTTATCTCTGGAACAAAACATGGCTTATAGAAAATTGCATATAGGTATCTAGCTAGCTTAGGCTAGCTTTTATTTTTGTATTTTAATACTAAATCGAGGCTTGATTTGGTATTTGAAAATTAATTGATTTTTACTAGCTATAAGCCAGTAAAACGTGTTAAACTTATAGATAAGTATTTTGATGAAATAGGAATGTGTGAATGAAAAAAACATTTAATTTAGTGGCGACTGCAGCTGCAGGGCTTGAAGCTGTTGTTGGGCGCGAAATCCGTGATTTAGGGATTGATTGCCAGGTTGAAAATGGTAAAGTACGTTTTCAAGGGGATGTTAGAACGATTATTACAACAAACCTTTGGCTTCGTGCGGCTGACCGTGTCAAAATTGTTGTTGGAGAATTTCCAGCACGTACCTTTGAAGAATTGTTCCAAGGAGTTTACAAATTAGATTGGGAAAACTACTTGCCTTTAGGTGCTAAATTCCCAATTTCAAAAGCAAAATGTGTCAAATCAAAATTGCACAATGAGCCAAGTGTTCAAGCTATCAGTAAAAAAGCAGTTGTAAAAAAACTTCAAAAAGTTTACCACCGTCCAGATGGTGTTCCTTTGCAAGAAAATGGTGCGGAATTCAGAATTGAAGTATCTATTTTGAAAGATAAAGCGACCGTTATGATTGATACAACTGGGGCTAGTCTATTTAAACGTGGTTACCGTGTGGAAAAAGGTGGCGCTCCGATTAAAGAAAACATGGCAGCTGCTATTATTGAATTGTCAAACTGGTACCCAGATAAACCATTTATCGATCCAACATGCGGTTCTGGAACATTTTGTATTGAAGCTGCTATGATTGGGATGAACATCGCACCTGGTTTTAACCGTGATTTTGCCTTTGAAGAGTGGAATTGGGTAGATGCTGATTTGGTTCAAAAAGTTCGTGATGAGGCTGAAGAAAAAGCTAACTACGATATCGAGCTTGACATTTCAGGATTTGATATTGATGGTCGCATGATTGAAATTGCTAAGAAAAATGTAGAAGAAGCAGGGCTTGGCGATGTCATCAAATTGAAACAAATGCGTCTTCAAGACTTGAAAACCGATAAAATCAACGGTGTTATCATTTCTAACCCACCTTATGGTGAGCGATTGCTTGATGACAAAGCAGTCGACATCTTGTATAATGAGATGGGACAGACCTTTGCGCCACTTAAAACATGGAGCAAATTTATTCTGACCAGCGATGAACAGTTTGAACGAAAATACGGGTCACAAGCTGATAAAAAACGTAAATTGTATAATGGTACTCTTAGAGTTGATTTGTACCAATTTTACGGTGAACGTGTTAAACGCTCTGCTATCACGCAAGCAAAAGAAAAGTAAGGAAAAGTGCGCTTAACAACATCGTTAAGCAGTTGAGATTTTATTTAGAGAGGTGACCAGAACGTGTCAGAAAAAAAAGACATGCCATCTTCTGAAGAAAAAGATGGGCTTAACTTTGAAGATGTTAAAAATCTAACCATTGAAGAAGCTGTTCGAAAAGATTCTGAAATGAAAGCTGGAATTACTGAGTCTGATGGCGTTTTAGATAAGTATATTAAACAGCACCGAGATGAAGTAACATCGCAAAAATTTGAAACAAAGTTATCTGATTTTGAAGATTTAGATACAAAAGCTTTGGATAACTTTATTAAAAAACAACGTGAAGAACTTGTTAACAGCGGAATTGTTAGTAAGGACGTTTTTGAGGAAACTGCTGACCCTAAATCAGAAGTTGAATCAGAAGATGTAGCCGAACCAGTCGTTGAAGAGACTGAAGTTAAAGAGGTTGAGGCTGAGCCTGAGTCTGAACAAGTCGAAACTGTTGACACAGAAAAAGAAGCAGCAACAGAAGTAGAGACAACTACTCCGGAAGTTGAAGAAACTGTAGCTACTGTTGAAGAAGCAAAAGAAGAAACTGTAGCTGCTCCTGCTGAAGAGGTTAAAAAAGCAGAAAAAGAAGCAACTTCGATTGCTCTTTCAGCTGATGATAACAAACCAACGTCTAAGAAAAAACGTGTTATCATTGGTGGTTTAGCAGCTCTTGTTGTCGCTATTTTTGGTGCAGGCTATGCGCTACACTACACTAAAGATTCAACAACCACAGTAGCTAGCTCATCAACTTCATCAAGCCAGAAAAAAACGACATCAAGTTCAAATGCTGCAGAAAAAGCTAAAAAAGCCAAAAAAGCATTTGATGATGCTTATGCAGCTTTGTTCACTGATGACACTAAAACGAAGTTGAAAAACAGCGAATTTGACAAGATTTCTGTCCTAAAAGAAAAATTGGATGACCTAAAAGGTACTGATTTTTATGATGCTGCTAAAAAACAATACGATACTGTAGCAGCTCACATTACAGCTATTAAAGCAATCAACGCTTTGTTTGAAAAAGACGTAATTGTTGATGGTAAGAAAGTTTCAGGAACTGTTAAAGCTGATGCCAAATTCGATAGCTTATCTAGTGATGTTTTGAATACAGGTGACGCTAACTTGGATAATTTATTGCAATCAGTGATTACTGATGGTAAAAATCAATTAGCGGCTAAAGCACAATCAAGTAGCCAAGCGCAAGCAGCTGCTAACTCTGCCAGCCAGACAGAAAGCAATGATAAAGCAGCTGAAGCTAAACCAGCAGCGCCTGCATCTGATAATTCAAATCTTCAACGAGATAAGAGTCGTGTTCCTTATAACGACTCAGCGATTGCTGATTCAAATAATCCAGCTTGGACATTTGGTGACGGTGTACTTGAAAAAATCGTTTCAACATCACAAGCTCGTGGTTATTTCTCTGGAAATGACTATATTCTTGAAAAAGTTAATATTATCAATGGTAATGGTTACTATAACATGTTTAGAAAAGACGGAACTTACCTCTTCTCAATTAACTGTAAAACAGGTTATTTTGTAGGTAATGGTTCAGGTCACTCTGACGCTTTGGATTATTAATTTTTTAAAGGCGATTCCTAGAATAGGGCGCCTTTTTTGTTTGTATTTTCAAAGTAATGAAAAAATCTGTGAAAAGATTCAAAAAGTTTGACAGTGATTTTTGTAAGCGCTATAATTAATCTAACTTAAAGATTAAGGGGTGATATTTATGGTAAAAGTAGCCATTGTTACTGGTGCAGGTCAAGGAATTGGATTTGCTATTGCAAAACGTCTTCACGCAGATGGATTTAAGATTGGAATCTTGGATTATAACCGAGAAACGGCTGAAAAAGCTGTTCAAGAACTTTCGCCACAGGATGCTTATGCTGTTGTAGCAGATGTTTCTAAACGTGAAGAAGTTGCTAAGGCTTTTGAACAGGTTGTTGAGCATTTCGGAGATTTGTCGGTAGTTGTTAATAACGCAGGTGTTGCGCCGACAACACCCTTAGATACTATCACAGAAGAAGTCTTCGAACGTACTTTTGCCATTAATGTCGGTGGTACTATTTGGGGTGCTCAAGCTGCTTTGACTGAGTTTAAAAAATTAGGTCATGGCGGTAAAATTATCAATGCTTCTTCACAAGCTGGTGTCGTTGGTAATCCAAATCTAACGATTTATGGTGGTAGTAAATTTGCCATTCGTGGTATCACACAAACCTTAGCGCGTGATTTGGCAGATTATGGTATTACGGTAAATGCTTATGCACCAGGTATTGTTAAAACACCGATGATGTTTGATATTGCTCATGAAGTTGGTAAAAATGCTGGTAAAGATGATGAATGGGGCATGCAAACTTTTGCTAAAGATATTACCCTTAAACGTTTATCTGAACCAGAAGATGTAGCTAAAGCTGTTAGTTTCCTAGCAGGACCAGATTCTGATTACATCACTGGGCAAACCATTATTGTTGATGGTGGTATGCAATTCCACTAAGACATCTATAAAGCCCAAAAAAGACAGGGAAAATCATTTCTCTGTCCTTTTTGGTGTAAAAAAAAGCCAGCTTGTTAGCTGACTTAAAAGAATTAGATGACGTGACGTTCAAATGGATCGTCTGAGATACCATCTTTAAGAATAAGTTTTGCCCATTCTTTTGCTGTAAATAGACTGTGGTCTTTGTAGTTACCACAAGACTCGATAGTAGTACCTGGAACGTCATCCCATGATGTTACAGTAGCGATTTCTTCTAAACTTGATTTGATGACTTTGGCAATTTCAGTGGTGTTGTGTTTGCCCCACATAATCAAATGGAAACCAGTACGGCAGCCAAATGGTGAACAGTCAATCATTCCGTCGATACGTTCACGGATAAGTTTAGCGAGCAAGTGTTCGATTGTGTGCAATCCAGCAGTTGGAATAGCATTTTCATTTGGTTGAACAAGACGAATATCAAAGTTTGTAATCACATCACCTTTAGGACCAACTTCCTCAGAAATAAGACGGACATAAGGTGCTTTAACAATTGTATGGTCAAGTTCGAAACTTTCTACAGTTACTTCTTTTTTAGACATAATAGACTCCTTTTTTATTCCTCTAATAATCATATCATAAATTTTAGTAAAACGCTTTACAATTTTAAATTGTGAAAAAACTCGATTTATGGTAAACTTGAAAGTAGCTTTCTATAGATGAAATCTAAAATTTTTATTGAGGTAAAAACATGGCAAATATTATTATCTTGGTTGTTTTTGCCCTCATTGGTTTGATAGTTGGTTATGCACTGATTTCCATCAGACTTAAGTCTGCGAAAGAAGCTGCAGAACTCACTCTTTTAAATGCAGAACAGGATGCTGTGAATCTACGTGGCAAGGCTGAATTAGAAGCTGAGCACATTAGAAAATCAGCTGAGCGAGAAACGAAAGCTCATCGCAAAGAATTACTGATCGAAGCAAAAGAAGAGGCTAGAAAATATCGAGAAGAGATTGAAAAAGAATTTAAATCTGAAAGACAAGAGTTAAAACAAATGGAGACTCGTTTAACAGAACGAGCGTCTTCTCTTGATCGCAAGGATGAAAATCTAACCAGCAAAGAAAAAGTGTTGGATAGTAAAGAACAAAGTCTAACCGATAAATCTAGACACATTAATGAGCGTGAAAAACAAATCGGAGAACTCGAAGAACAGAAAAAAGCGGAACTAGAACGTGTAGCTTTGATGACGATTGCAGAAGCGCGTGAAATTATTTTGACGGAAACTGAAACTAATTTGACGCATGAAATTGCCACTCGTATTAAAGATGCTGAACGTGAGGTTCGCGATAAGTCTAACAAGCTCGCCAAAAACATTCTCGCTCAAGCCATGCAACGAATGGCTGGTGAATACGTTACTGAGCAAACCATTACAACTGTTCATCTTCCTGATGATAGTATGAAAGGTCGTATTATTGGTCGTGAAGGACGTAACATTCGTACCCTTGAAAGTTTGACAGGGATTGATGTCATTATCGATGATACACCTGAAGTGGTGGTCCTTTCAGGATTTGATCCAATTCGTCGCGAAATTGCTCGCATGACATTGGAAGCTTTGATTCAAGATGGTCGTATTCACCCAGCTCGTATTGAAGAATTGGTTGAAAAGAACCGCTTGGAAATGGATAACCGCATTCGTGAATATGGTGAAGCTGCTGCTTTTGAAATCGGTGCAGTAAACTTGCATCCTGATTTAATTAAAATTATGGGACGTTTGCAATTTAGAACGTCATATGGTCAAAATGTTCTTCGCCACTCAGTTGAAGTTGGTAAGATGGCTGGTATTCTTGCTAGTGAACTTGGCGAAAACGTTATGCTTGCTCGTCGTGCAGGATTCTTGCATGATATGGGTAAAGCCATTGACCGTGAAGTCGAAGGTAGCCACGTTGAGATTGGTGCAGAATTTGCTCGTAAGTACAAAGAAAACCCAATCGTGGTTAACGCAATTGCAAGTCACCACGGCGATGTAGAACCTGAAAGTGTCATTGCTGTCATCGTGGCAGCTGCCGATGCTCTTAGCTCAGCTCGTCCAGGTGCTCGTAATGAGTCTATGGAAAACTACATCAAACGTCTACGTGATTTGGAAGAAATTGCCAAGAGCTTCGATGGCGTTCAAAACAGCTATGCCTTGCAAGCTGGACGCGAAATTCGTATCATGGTGCAACCAAATAAAATTTCCGATGATGAGGTAACAATCATCGCACACAAAGTTCGTGAAAAAATTGAAAATAACCTTGATTACCCTGGTAATATTAAAGTTACAGTTATTCGTGAACTACGTGCAGTCGATTACGCAAAATAATGAAATAGACAAGAAGAAGTACGTTTTAGATGTGCTTCTTTTTAATGTGAAGGAGCTTGTAAATTCCCTTGAAATATAGCCTTATCTTTGATATACTAGACTGTAGTCTAATTGATAAAAAGCAAGTCTTAACTTGTAGTCTATAATAAGGAGAGTGGCATGACCGAACGTGGTTTGTTAATTGTTTTCTCAGGACCTTCTGGGGTTGGTAAGGGAACAGTTCGCCAAGAAATTTTTTCAACACCTGATCATAAATTTGAGTATTCTGTTTCTATGACAACGCGCCAAAAGCGTCCAGGAGAAGTTGATGGCGTTGATTATTTCTTCCGAACTCGTGAAGAATTTGAAGAGCTTATTAAAAATGGTCAAATGTTGGAATATGCTGAATATGTAGGCAACTACTACGGCACACCACTGACTTACGTTAATGAAACGCTCGATAAAGGAATCGATGTATTCCTTGAAATCGAAGTTCAAGGGGCTCTTCAAGTTAAGAAAAAAGTTCCAGATGGTGTCTTCATTTTCTTGACTCCACCAGATTTGGACGAATTAAAAGATCGTTTGGTCGGTCGTGGTACTGATAGCGAAGAAGTTATCCGCCAACGTATCGAACGTGCTAAAGAAGAGATTGCTTTGATGCGTGAATACGATTATGCTGTTGTTAATGATGAAGTGCCTTTGGCAGCTGAACGTGTTAAACGCATTATCGAAGCAGAACATTTCCGTGTTGATCGTGTTATTGGACGTTACAACGACATGATTAAAGACATTGACTAAAAGAGAGAAGAGAGAAAAAAGCTATGATGTTAAAACCTTCTATTGACACTTTGCTTGATAAAGTGCCATCAAAATACTCACTTTGCATTCTTCAAGCTAAACGCGCTCACGAACTTGAAGCTGGTGCAAAACCAACTCAAGAATTCAAATCAGTAAAAGCTACTTTGCAAGCTCTTGAAGAAATTGAATCTGGTAACGTTGTTATCCACCCAGATCCAGAAGCAAAACGTGCTGCTGTACATGCTCGTATCGAAGCAGAACGCTTGGCGAAAGAAGAAGAAGAACGTAAAATCAAAGAACAAATCGCTAAAGAAAAAGAAGAAGGAGAAAAAATCTAAGGTATTTTATCTTAGATTTTTCTTGTAATAAATCATTGTGATAAAGTAAACAAGTATTTTAAAAGCTTACTTATCGCGATGATTATTCTTTTTTTCGTTAGGATATTTTTTGAGTTTATTTAGAAAGGATAGTTATGACAAAAATCGCTCAGGTCATTGTTGATGTGCCGTTAATGCAGACCGATAAGCCTTTCTCATATCTCGTGCCAGAAGACATGCAAAATCAAGTCATGTTAGGCTCACGGGTGCATGTCCCTTTTGGTCGTGGCAATCGTCTTTTGCAAGGCTTTGTTGTCGGATTTTCTGAGGGCATTGACGATAATATCAGTGATTTAAAGGCTATTTGCGAGGTATTGGATTTTGAACCAGTTTTAAATGAAGAGCAGCTTGCTTTAGCAGACCAAATGCGTCATACTGTTTTTTCTTATAAGATTTCAATTTTGAAATCAATGATTCCTAATTTGCTCAATTCAACATACGATAAACGTTTGGTGCCGACAGACAAGCTGTCTGATGAAGAGCGATTGGCTTTATTTGGCGATAAAGACAGCAGGCTTCACTCAAGCTTATCTGAAGAAGAAGCTAAAAAAGTTGCTAGACTGGTTCAAGCAGGAAAAATTTCAGTTGATTATCTTGCTAAAGATAAGAAAAATATCAAAACTGAAAAATTCTATCAAGTTAATTCTGACCAGTTAGCTCAAGCAGAAATTTCAGCAAGAGCTAAGAAGCGTTTGTTGTTACGTGATTACTTGCTTGAGCATCCTGAAACAGGAAAATTGACAGACTTGTACCAGCTCTTTTCACGTGATGTTGTCAAATTCTTTGTGGAAAATCATCTGCTAACTATTTTAGAAAAAGAGAAGAAACGTTCGGACGTATACTTTGACGTTGCAACGACGGATTTTCTTGAGTTAAATGCAGAACAAGCTGCTGTGGTTGAAAAGGTGACTAGTCAAATTGGCAAGGAGTCTAAACCTTTCTTGTTAGAAGGCGTGACTGGTTCAGGTAAGACCGAAGTGTATTTGCACATTATTGATAAAGTCTTGAAACTTGGTAAAACAGCGATTGTTTTGGTGCCTGAAATTTCTTTGACGCCTCAGATGACTAACCGCTTTATTTCACGTTTTGGTAAGCAAGTGGCGATTATGCACTCGGCTTTGTCTGATGGTGAAAAATTTGATGAATGGCGAAAGATGAAATCGGGTCAAGCTCGCGTTGTCGTAGGTGCTAGATCTGCTATCTTTGTTCCAATGGAAAATATTGGCGCAATTATCATCGATGAAGAGCATGAGGCAACTTACAAGCAAGAATCGAATCCGCGTTACCATGCGCGCGATGTGGCTTTGCTTCGTGCGAAATATCATAAGGCCGTTTTGTTAATGGGGTCTGCAACGCCAAGTATTGAGAGCCGTGCGCGTGCTAGCCGTAACGTTTATCAGTTTTTGCAGTTAACTCACCGTGCCAATCCTTTGGCTAAGATTCCAAAAGTTGACATTGTTGATTTTCGTGATTATGTTGGTCAGCAGGAAGTTAGCAACTACACGCCTTATCTACTGGAAAAAATTGCAGATCGATTAGCGAAAAAAGAGCAAGTGGTGCTTATGCTAAATCGTCGTGGCTATTCAAGTTTTGTCATGTGTCGTGATTGTGGCTATGTGGATGAGTGTCCAAATTGTGATATTTCCTTGACGCTTCATATGGATACCAAGACTATGAATTGTCATTATTGTGGTTTTGAAAAAGCCATTCCGCATACTTGTCCAAATTGTCATAGTCGTAGCATTCGTTATTACGGGACTGGGACTCAGAAAGCTTATGATGAATTGGCAGAAGTTTTCCCGCAAGCTCGTATCTTGCGAATGGATGTCGATACCACACGACAAAAAGGAGCGCATCAGCGGATTCTGGATAAATTTGGTAATCATGAGGCTGATATTTTGTTAGGAACACAGATGATTGCTAAAGGACTTGATTTTCCGAATGTTACTTTGGTAGGTGTGTTAAATGCGGATACGTCACTAAATCTGCCTGATTTTAGATCGTCTGAGCGAACTTTCCAACTGTTGACTCAGGTTGCAGGGCGTGCTGGACGTGCTGAAAAAGAAGGAGAGGTCTTGATTCAGACCTACAACCCACAGCACTACGCCATCAAATTAGCCCAGAAGCAAGATTATGAAGCTTTTTATGCTTATGAGATGGGCATTCGTAAGCAATTATCTTACCCACCATATTATTTTACGGTTGGCCTAACTCTGTCACACAAGGATGAGCAGACCGTTGTGCGTAAGTCTTTTGAGTTGCTTCAAATTTTGCGTCAGCATTTATCTGACAAAATTAAAATTCTCGGTCCAACGCCTAAGCCGATTGCCAGAACGCACAATCTTTATCATTATCAAATCATTGTCAAATATCGCTTTGAGGACCACTTGGAAAGTGTCTTGAATCAGATTTTAGACATGACTCAATTACCTGAAAATAAGGACTTGCGACTGGTAATAGACCATGAGCCACAAAATTTTATGTAGGCTCTCACTATGCTATAATAAAGAAAAAATTTAAGTAATAAAATCCTTTGAGAGGAAGAAAAATGACAAAATTAATTTTTATGGGAACACCTGATTTTTCAGCGACTGTTCTAGAAGGTTTACTAGATGATGCTAACTACGATGTTTTAGCGGTTGTGACACAACCAGACCGCGCGGTTGGTCGTAAAAAAGAAATCAAAATGACACCTGTTAAAGAAGTTGCTTTGGCACACAATTTACCAGTTTATCAGCCTGAAAAAATGTCTAGTTCAGATGAAATGGCTGAGCTTATGACTTTAGGGGCAGATGGTATTGTAACAGCTGCTTTTGGTCAATTCTTACCAACAAAATTGCTTGATTCTGTTGATTTCGCAGTTAATGTGCATGCCTCACTTCTTCCTAAATACCGTGGTGGCGCACCAATTCACTACGCTATCATCAACGGTGACAAAGAAGCAGGTGTGACAATCATGGAAATGGTTAAGAAAATGGATGCTGGTGACATGATTGCTAAAGCATCAACACCAATTACTGACGAAGATAACGTTGGGACAATGTTTGAAAAACTAGCCGTTATTGGACGTGATTTACTTTTGAAGACATTGCCAGATTACATTGCTGGAAATATCAAACCAGAACCACAAGATGAAAGTAAAGCGACTTTCTCACCAAATATCACACCAGAAGAAGAACGTATCGACTGGAATAAATCAGCGCGTGAAGTCTTTAATCACATTCGTGGTTTGTATCCATGGCCTGTTGCGCACACCCTTCTTGATGGCAAACGTTTCAAAATCTATGAAGCAAGCTTGGCAGAAGGTCAAGGACAACCAGGTCAAATCATTGAAAAAGGCAAGAAAACTTTGGTTGTGGCAACTGGAGACGGTGCGATTTCTCTTAAAACAGTTCAACCAGCAGGGAAACCACGCATGAGCGTTGTGGATTTCTTAAATGGTGTTGGACGTAAACTTGAAGTAGGTGACCTTATTGGCGAATGATTGGAAGAAACAAGCACGTGGCTTAGCGCTAGTCGTTCTTGAAAATGTCTTTGAAGAAGGAGCGTATTCAAATATTGCTCTCAATCAGGAACTTAAACAGACTCAGTTGTCACAAAAAGATAAGTCTTTGGTGACAGAAATCGTCTATGGTACAGTAGCACGAAAGATTACCCTAGAATGGTATTTAGCTCACTATATCGAAGACCGTGACAAATTGGATCCTTGGGTTTATTATCTTTTGATGTTGAGTCTTTATCAATTATTGTACCTTGATAAAATGCCTGCTCATGCTGTGGTTAATGATGCAGTTAACATTGCTAAAAATCGTGGCAATAAAAAAGGTGCTGAAAAATTTGTCAATGCGGTTTTGCGACGTTTGACTAAAGATGACCTCCCAAATCCTGAAAGCATTAAACGTAAAAACAAACGTTATTCAGTTCTTTATTCTTTACCAGTCTGGTTGGTTAAAAAGTTAATTGACCAATTCGGTGAGGACCGTGCAAAAGCTATTATGCAAAGCTTGTTTATTCGAAATAAAGCAAGTATTCGAGTGACAAATCCTGAAAAATTGGCTGAGATTAAAGCTGCAACAGGCGCAGAACCATCTACTTTATCGCCAGTTGGTTTGGTTAAAACATCAGGTCACTTTGCTGGAACAGACTATTTTGCCCAAGGTGATATCACGATTCAAGATGAATCTAGTCAATTGGTGGCCCAAACTCTTAATATTCAGGGCGATGAAAATATCTTAGATGCTTGCGCGGCTCCAGGTGGAAAGACCACTCATATGGCTTCTTATCTGACAAGTGGTCATATCACAGCATTAGATTTATACGACCACAAGCTTGATTTGGTAATGGATAATGCCAAACGACTACATGTGGCTGATAAAATTTCTACACAAAAAATGGATGCCACGACAGTTCACGAACATTTTGCACCAGACACTTTTGATAAAATATTAGTTGATGCACCATGTTCAGGAATTGGTCTTATCCGCCGTAAACCTGATATTAAGTACAATAAAGAAAATCAAGATTTCACGGCTTTACAGGAAATTCAATTGCAAATTCTTGATAGCGTTTGTCAAACATTGCGTAAAGGTGGTATAATAACTTATAGCACTTGTACGATTTTTGATGAGGAAAACTTCCAAGTCATTAACAAATTTTTAGAAACTCATCCAAATTTTGAACAGGTAAAACTGAGTCATACGCAAGAAGATATTGTAAGAGATGGTTGTATTGCGATTACCCCTGAACAATATCAGACAGACGGGTTCTTTATTGGACAAGTTAAACGTATCTTGTAATCTCAAGGAGGAAACTGACACAGTCAGAAGGAAAACTATGAAAATTTCACTTGTAACTGATATCGGACAAAGACGTTCAAATAATCAGGATTTTATTAATAAATTTGATAACGAAAAAGGTATCACTTTAGTCATCCTAGCAGATGGTATGGGAGGTCATCGTGCTGGTAATATTGCTAGTGAAATGACCGTTACTGACCTTGGACGTGAATGGATTACTACCGATTTTACTGAATTAAGCCAAATTCGTGATTGGCTGATTACTGCGCTTGAAGCAGAAAATCAAAGAATTTATGAACTGGGTCAAACCGATGAGTATAAAGGTATGGGAACAACCGTTGAAGCTTTAGCGATTGTTGATAACAATGTTATCTTTGCTCACGTTGGTGATTCACGCATTGGCTTGCTTCATAATGGTGAATACGAATTGTTAACAAGCGATCACTCTCTTGTTAATGAATTGGTTAAAGCTGGTCAATTGACAGAAGAAGAAGCTGCTAATCACCCACAAAAAAATATTATCACGCAATCTATTGGACAAGCTAATCCAGTTGAACCTGATTTAGGGGTTCAAGTTCTTGAAGAAGACGATTATCTTATCATTAACAGTGATGGTTTAACAAACATGATTACCAATGACGAAATTGTTAGCATTTTGAGCCAAGATAAAAATCTTGACGATAAAAATAATGAGTTAGTCACTCTTGCTAACGAACGTGGAGGTCTTGATAATATCACCATTGCTCTTATCCACGCCGAAAGTGAGGAAGCTTAATGATTCAGATTGGCAAATTATTTGCTGGTCGTTATCGGATCCTCAAATCTATCGGACGGGGTGGAATGGCAGATGTTTATCTTGCCAAAGATCTAATTCTTGATAATGAAGAAGTGGCTATCAAAGTCCTTCGAACTAATTATCAAACAGATCAAATTGCCGTTGCTCGTTTCCAACGTGAAGCGCGTGCCATGGCAGAGCTAAACCATCCAAATATCGTTTCGATTCGTGATATTGGAGAAGAAGACGGACAGCAATTCTTAGTAATGGAATATGTTGATGGTTCGGACTTGAAAAAATATATTCAAGACCATGCCCCGCTTTCTAATAATGAAGTTGTTAGAATCATGGAAGAAGTCTTGTCTGCGATGACTTTGGCTCATCAACAAGGAATTGTTCACCGTGATTTGAAACCACAAAATATCTTGTTAACCAAAGACGGAACGGTTAAAGTTACCGACTTTGGTATCGCAGTAGCCTTTGCAGAAACAAGTTTAACACAGACAAACTCAATGCTTGGTAGTGTACACTATTTATCACCTGAACAAGCGCGTGGTTCAAAAGCCACTGTTCAAAGTGATATCTACGCTATGGGGATTATGTTGTTTGAAATGTTGACTGGTCACATCCCATATGATGGTGATTCAGCTGTTACAATTGCTCTTCAGCATTTCCAAAAACCACTTCCATCAATCATTGATGAAAATAAAAATGTTCCTCAAGCTTTGGAAAATGTTGTCATTAAAGCAACTGCAAAACGTTTGAGTGACCGTTACGCCTCAACTTTTGAGATGAGCCGTGATTTAATGACTGCTCTTTCATATAACCGCAGTCGTGAACGCAAACTTGTCTTTGAAGATACAGAAAATACGAAGACACTTCCAAAAGTAACAACTTCAACACCTGTTCCCTCAACTACAGAACAATTGTTGAAAAAACAAAAAGCGGCTAAAGTTAATCGTGAAGCTGCGGATAATAAAATTGCAAAAGCGAAAACGAAGAAGAAAAAATCACATCGTATGTTTGGTACTTTAGTGAAAATTTTCTTTGCGGTCGTAGTAGTTGCAATTGCTATTTTTACTTACTTGACGCTAAGCACACCAGCTTCAGTCAACGTTCCAGATGTAGCAGGAACAAGTTTAGCAGATGCTAAGACAAGTTTAACTTCAGCTGGACTTAAAGTTGGTGATATTCATAAAGTAGCTAGTGATACTGTGCAAAAAGGTCATGTTATTAAGACTGACCCAACAGCAGGTTCATCTAAAAAAGAAGGTGCCAAAGTTGACATTTATGTGTCAAAAGGAACATCAGGCTTTAAGATGAAAGATTATACTGGTCAAAACTATCAGGAAGTTATCAAAGAACTCAAAGATAAGCACGGTATTTCAAGTGATAAGATTGATGTTGAATGGATAACAGGTACTAACTATGACGGTGGTACTATCATTAGTCAAACACCTGGAAAAGGTACAAAAGTAGCTAGTGAAGATAAGATTACTTTCAAGGTTGCAGCAATCGTTATGCCAAACCTTATTGGTTATACTTATCAAGATGCAATTGCTGAATTGACTGCACTTGGCTTATCAAGCTCACATATTACAGTATTCCAAGCAGATGCTACTTCATCAACCGGATACTCTCAAGTCAAAACACCATCTGCCTCTGCAGTTGTTGTGGCACAAGATCCTTACTTTGGCGCAGCTATTGAAGGAAATGTGAAACTTTACTTCTCAGCTGGAAGTGAATCTCAGTCTTCAGAAGTCGCACCATCTCAATCTGTTCCTGAGTCATCTGAGACAAGTGAAACTAGTGAGTCAAGTTCTTCAAGTAGCAGCAGTAGCAGCACTGAAGAAAGTTCACAAACCGACTCATCATCAGTTGAACAATAAGATATTATAAGAACACCTAAATAGGTGTTCTTTTTTAGTCAAAATCGAGCAATTTCCGCTTCTTTTTGGTAAAATACAGAAAAAGAAAGGGTATGATATGAGGAAAGTTCAATTTTTTGTCATTGTCGAAACTATTTTATTAGTCATGGGCTTAATGACAATTATGGCCAACAATTTATCGAGTTTTATCTTAATTTTAGTTTTAATTCTTTTGGCATTACGTTTTTATAATCAAGACAAGCGCAATAATTTATTGTTAACAGTAGGATTGGTTCTTTTATTTTTGATTTTGATGCTTAATCCATACATTATCATGGCGGTTGTGCTTGGGGTTGTTTATGTGGTCATTAATCACTTTTCGCAAGTTAAGAAGAAAAATCGCTTTGCTTTGGTTCGTTTTCGTGAGGAAGACTTGAAAGCAAAACCAATTCGTAACCAATGGATTGGTGCTGATATGCATGACAGTGATTTTTATGCCTTTGATGACATCAACATGGTTCGTTTAACAGGCAGTGACACTATTGATTTAAGCAGTGTCATCGTAACTGGTAAGGATAATGTGGTAATTATTCGCAAAGTTTTTGGTCCAACAAAGATTTTAGTTCCTATTGATGTTGCGGTTAAATTGGATGTTAGTGCGATTTATGGCAGTGTTCGTTATTTTGATTTTGAAGAATATGACCTGCGAAATGAATCTTTAAAATTATGGCATCCTAAAGATGAAGAATGTTTGAAAGCTGTTAAGGTGATTGTTAATGTTTTAGCAGGAGATGTTGAGGTGGTGCGTAAATGAAAAAACATCATTTTTTACTTTTGATTCTTTATGCAAGTATTATCATCATTTCAATTGTTGTTGTTGTCCTAGATAGTTTAGAGTTGCATTTGAAAAGTTTGATAACAGATTTTTGGATGGGAGAACGTTTTGTTTTTTCAATTGTCTTTCTTATCTTAGCTGTTACTATTTTGTTATTACTACTTTGGGTTATTTTGGATGATAATAGTAAACGAAGTATTAACCAAAATCTGCGCCGCATTTTAAATAATCAAGAGGTATCTCTTGATGAAGATACAGAAATCAACACGAATTTGTCACGCTTGTCTAAAAAGATGACACACTTAACAAATAGTCTTCAAAATACTGAGAATAGTCGTATTCAAAATGGACAAGAAATTGTGGAGCAAGAACGTAAACGTATTGCTCGTGACCTTCATGACACGGTTAGTCAAGAACTGTTTGCTTCTTCGATGATTCTTTCTGGGGTATCTGCTAACCTTGATCAAATTGAAAGAGACCAGCTGGAGTTTCAGCTAACAGCTGTTGAAAGTATGTTGCAAAATGCTCAAAAAGATTTGCGTATTTTGTTGCTACATTTAAGACCTACAGAACTGGAAAATAAAACCCTTTCGGAAGGTTTTGACATCCTCTTGAAAGAATTAACAGATAAGAGTAGTATAGAAGTTGTTTATAAGAAAAATATCGGAAAACTGCCTAAAAAGATTGAAGATAACGTTTTTCGAATTGCTCAAGAATTTATCAGTAATACGCTTAAACATGCCAAGGCAACACGTTTAGAAGTTTACCTCAATCAGACAGAGACAGAATTACAATTAAAAATGGTTGATAATGGTGTCGGTTTTGATATGGATGAACGTCATGATTTAAGTTATGGTCTTAATAACATTGAAGAACGTGTTGATGACATGGCAGGGACAATGACACTATTGAGCCAAAAAGGAAAAGGAGTATCAATGGATATCCGCTTGCCTTTGGTTAAGGGAGAAAACAAGGAGAAAGAAGATGACCCAGAAAATTAGAGTTATCCTAGTTGATGACCACGAAATGGTACGTCTTGGTTTGAAAAGTTTTTTTAACTTGCAACCTGACGTTGAAGTTGTTGGCGAAGCAGGCAATGGCATTGAAGGGATAAAACTTGCTTTAGAGTTAAAACCAGATGTGGTAGTAATGGATTTGGTAATGCCTGAAATGAGTGGCGTTGAAGCGACCTTAAAACTCTTAAAAGAGTGGAAAGAAGCTAAAATCCTTGTTCTGACATCTTATCTTGATAATGAAAAAATCTACCCAGTTATTGAAGCAGGTGCTAAAGGTTATATGTTAAAAACATCTAGTGCCGCTGAAATTCTTAATGCTATCCAAAAAGTGGCGCGTGGTGAATTAGCAATCGAGACAGAGGTTGATAAGAAAATCAAAGCCCACGATCAGAAACCAGAATTGCATGAAGATTTGACAGCGCGTGAACGAGATATTTTAAGACTTCTTGCTAAAGGTTATGACAATCAGACCATTGCTGATGAATTGTTTATTTCACTAAAAACAGTTAAAACACACGTTTCAAATATCTTAGCTAAGCTAGAAGTAGATGACCGCACACAAGCAGTTGTCTATGCCTTTAAGCATCATTTAGTACCGCAAGATGAGGATTAATGTTATAATAAAAACATAGCTTTTCTTTGGTTTCAAAGTTAGAAAGGAAAATGGGACAAAAGTCTAAGGACTTTTATGGAAAATGAGATTTTAGTGACCATTTCCTTTCCCATAATGATACAGATGGATGTAAAAACAAAATACAAGGCTAAAAAAACGAAGATTGTTTTCTTTGATATTGATGATACCTTACGTGTCAAAGTCACAGGTTATATGCCAGAATCAATCAAGTATGTTTTTAAAAGTTTGAAAGAAAAAGGCATTATGACAGGAATTGCGACGGGACGTGCACTTTATGGCGTTGTTCCCGAAATTCGTGATTTAAATCCTGATTATTTTGTCACAATCAATGGAACTTATGTTGTTGACAAGAAAGAAGCAAAGATTGTTAGCGACCCACTTCCACGTGATTTAGTTGAAAAGTATGTCAATTGGGCTAAGGCAGAGGGCATTGAATATGGTTTTACTGGTAAGGATAAACCAGTCGTGTCAAAACGTTGTGACTTGATTGATGATGCGATGAAACCTATTTATGGTATTTGTGATGTTGAGCCAGATTTTTATTTAACAAATGATGTTTATCAAATGTGGACATTTGCTGAAAATAATGCTGACTTGCAATTGCCAGAAGACTTAGCTAGTGAGATTCGTTTGGTACCTTGGCACGAACACTCATCTGATGTTGTTAAGGTTGGCGTTTCTAAAGCTTCAGGAGTTGCCCATGTTTTAGAAAGTCAAAACTTAAAACCACTCAATGCCATGATGTTTGGAGATGGTCCAAATGATATGGAAATCTTTGATTATGTTGGCTTGAAAATTGCTATGGGCAATGCCGTGCCTGAACTCAAAGAAAAAGCAGATTTTGTAACAAAAACAGTAGAAGAAGATGGCATTTTATATGCTTTGGAGGAACTCGGTTTGGTAGAAAAACAATTAAATTTCCCACAAGTTGATTTATCAACAGTTGAAGGTCCAGTTGCGACAATAAAAACAAATCATGGTGACATGAAAATCAAACTTTTCCCTGATCATGCACCAAAAACAGTAGCGAACTTTGTTGCTTTGTCAAAAGATGGTTACTATGACGGTATCATTTTCCACCGTATCATTCCTGAATTTATGATTCAAGGTGGTGACCCAACTGGTACTGGTATGGGTGGACAATCTATCTACGGCGATAGTTTTGAAGATGAATTCTCAGAAGAACTTTACAATGTTCGTGGAGCTCTTTCAATGGCGAATGCTGGTCCAAATACAAACGGAAGCCAGTTCTTTATCGTTCAAAATAGCAAAATTCCATACGCTCAAAAAGAACTAGAACGTGGAGGTTGGCCAAAACCAATCGCAGAACTTTATGCTGCTAAAGGTGGAACACCTCACCTTGACCGTCGTCACACAGTCTTTGGACAAATCATGGACGAAGAATCATACAAAGTTCTTGATGAAATTGCAAACGTTGAAACTGGCGCACAGGACCGACCAGTTGAAGATGTAGTTATTGAAACAATTGAGGTAGTAGATTAATGAGAATTGGCGACAAAATCACTGGAACAATAACAGGTATAAAACCTTATGGTGCCTTTGTCGCATTGGATAATGGGACTACAGGCCTTATTCATATCTCAGAAATTAAAACAGGCTATATTGAAAATATTTACCAACTGCTTAAAGTTGGTGAGAAAGTCTTGGTACAAGTGGTTGATTTTGATGAATTTACGCAAAAAGCTAGCCTTTCTTTGCGTACTCTTGAAGAGGAAAAACATCATCTTCACAGACGCCATCGTTTTTCAAATAGTCATTTAAATATTGGTTTTCAACCATTAGCAGACAATCTGCCAAAATGGACAAAAGAAAGCCTAGAATTGCTAACAAAAGATTAATAAAATGCTGAGACGAAGTGCTCAGCATTTTTTATATCATAATCATAAGAAAACAAGGTTAGAGCAGACCTCTAGCCTTGTTGAAGTTTTGATAATTTTTTAGTCACCAAAGTCGTAAAGAGAAGTTGAAAGGTAACGTTCGCCGTTGTCAGGAAGAAGGGCTAAGACTTTTTTACCTTTACCAAGTTCTTTGGCTTTTTCAATAGCTGCAAAGATGGCTGCGCCTGATGAGATACCAGCAAGGAATCCTTCTTTCCCACCAAGGTTACGGCTTGTTACAATAGCATCGTCTGATGCGACGCGAATGACAGCATCATAAGATTTAGTATCAAGGGTATCTGGGATAAAGCCAGCTGAAATTCCTTGAATTTTGTGTGGACCAGGTTTTTCACCAGAAAGAACAGCAGATTCATCAGCTTCAACTGCATAGACTTTGATGTCTGGGTTTGCTTTTTTAAGAGCGTGAGAAACACCAGAAACAGTTCCTCCAGTACCAACACCAGCTACGAAAGCATCAAGACCTTTTGGACCGAAAGCTTCAATGATTTCAGCTCCTGTTGTTGCTTCATGAACAGCTGGGTTAGATGGATTAGCAAATTGAAGTGGTACCCAACCATTTTTCTCTGCAGCGACTTCTTTGGCTTTAGCAATAGCCCCTTTCATTCCTTCGCTTCCTGGTGTCAAAACAAGTTCAGCACCATAAGCTTGGATAATTTTACGACGTTCAAGGCTCATTGTTTCAGGCATTACAATAATGACTTTGTATCCTTTAGCTGCACCGACCCAAGCAAGACCAATACCAGTATTACCTGATGTCGGTTCAACAATTGTATCACCAGGTTTGATTGTACCAGCTTTTTCAGCGTCTTCAATCATACGAAGAGCAATACGATCTTTAACAGATGAGCCTGGGTTAAATGATTCAATTTTGACGTAAACATCAGCAGCATCTTCAGGAACAATGTTGTTAAGTTTGATAATAGGAGTATTTCCAATTAATTCAGTAATTGAGTTATAAATTTTTGCCATAAATGATTCTCCTTGAATTAAAATTTATAGGTCAAGTATATGCTCAAATTGGCTGTTTGTAAAATATATAATTCTTATCATGGTGATAGGGAAATCTTATCACAAGTCAACTTCGACAATTTTTGAACCAGATTTTTCAAAGGAAACCTTACCTTGATAAAATTCAACAAGACGGTCACTAACCTCTGTTACATTTTCTGGGTCAAGGTAGATGTGAGTTGTTACATTTTCTAGAAATTCGGTGTCAAATTCTTGAAGATTTTCAGCTTGCAAGAAGTTGGAGAATGTTTGGTATTGTGGGTAAGAAAGGGTGAGTTTTAGCCCTTCTTGTTCCTTAACTTCTACGATACCAATCTCTTTAAGAGCATTAGCAACGCTGCCAGCGTAAGCACGAATTAGCCCGCCAGCACCAAGTTTAATACCACCAAAATAACGTGTAACAACGGCGACAACATTGGTTAAATCTTGTTTTTCCAAAACAGTTAGCATCGGTACACCAGCTGTTCCGCTAGGCTCACCATCATCGCTAGAACGCTTGATTTCGGCATTTTCTCCAATAATCATAGCTGAACAAGAATGAGTTGCTTTATAATGTTCTTTTTTGATTTGAGCAATGAATTCTCGTCCTTCTTCTTCGGTTTCAACGCGTTTTAATTGGCAAATAAAGCGAGATTTTTTAATTTCTTCCTCGCAAACGCCATCGTTTTTGATTGTTTTATAGTTCATACCCAAATTTTACAAGATTTTTTGGTATTTAGCAAAATTTTCGAATAAATAGGTATGACAGAGTTAAATGATCACTATGGAAGAATTTTTACAGAAAGTCAGTTAACAGATGACTTGAAAAAAGAAGCAAAAGTCCTTCCTTCGGTTAAAAGAGAAAAAGGGCAAATGATTTGCAATCGCTGTGGAAGTGTTATGTCACCAAATCATACCCTCCAAACAGGCCGAATTTATTGTAGAGAATGCTTAGTTTTTGGCAGAAATACTAGTGATGCTAAGCTTTATTATTTTCCTCAGAAGCCTTTTTTAAAGACTCAGTCTTTAAAGTGGCAAGGAAAACTAACTCCTTATCAAGATGAAGTTTCCAAAGGCATGCTTGCAGGTATTTCTGAAAAACGCGATTTATTGATTCACGCCGTAACTGGTGCGGGCAAAACCGAAATGATTTATCAATCTTTAGCCAAAGTTATTGATAATGGTGGAAGTGTCTGCTTAGCGAGTCCACGGATTGATGTTTGTTTAGAACTTTATAAACGTTTATCACGGGATTTTTCTTGCCCGATTACGCTTTTACACGGTGACTCTGAGCCGTATAAACGTTCTCCACTAGTAATTGCAACGACCCATCAACTTTTAAAATTTTACCGAGCATTTGATTTATTAATCATCGACGAAGTTGATGCCTTTCCCTTTGTTGACAATAAAATGCTTTATCACGCTGTCAATCAATCGCTAAAAGATGATGGCGTTAAACTCTTTCTAACAGCGACTTCTACAGATGAATTAGATAAAAAAGTCAAAAAAGGAGAGTTGACAAAATTGCATTTAGCAAGACGTTTTCACGCCAATCCCCTGGTGGCTCCAAAAATGGTTTGGTTAAGTCGAGTGTTAATCGCACTGAAAAAGAAAAAACTTCCTCCTAAACTAATCTCTCTTTTAAAAAAGCAAAGGCAAAGCCAGTTTCCACTTCTCATATTTTTCCCAAATATTGAACAAGGTAGAGAATTTACAAGCATTTTACAGATGATTTTTCCTGATGAAAAGATAGGTTTTGTGTCAAGTAAAACCGAAAATCGGCTGGAATTAGTTGAGAAATTTAGACAAGGAAAATTAACCATACTAGTGACGACAACCATTCTAGAACGTGGGGTAACCTTTCCGTGTGTCGATGTTTTTGTCCTACTTGCAAATCACAAATTGTACAGCAAAAGTGCACTTGTTCAGATTTCTGGTCGAGTTGGTCGAGCAGCCGAGAGACCGACAGGAGAGCTATTGTTCTTGCATGATGGCGTAACAAAAGCTATGAAAAAAGCCATTTCTGAAATAAAAGAAATGAATCATAAAGGAGGATTTTAATGAAATGTTTGCTTTGCGGACAAGAATTTTCTGAGAAGGAAAATTTTTTAGGAATTATTACAATGCGTAAGACCAGTTATTTGACTTGCAAAGAGTGTCAGGAAAACTTTGAAAAAATTGGTGATGACCACTGTCCAACGTGCTACCGAAAAGGCAGTAAAGAGCAGTGTGATGATTGCAAGAAGTGGGCAAAAGAAAATCATAAAGTTTCGAACCGAGCACTGTATACCTATAATGAAGCCATGAAAGAATATTTTTCAAAATATAAATTTCAAGGAGATGCTATGCTAAGTCATGTTTTTGCAAAAGAACTTAAACAAGTCTTGAAGAACTACAAGGACTATACAATTATTCCTGTACCACTCAGCAAAGAACGAATGACAGAAAGACAATTCAATCAAGTTACAGCGATTCTAGATGCTGCTAAGGTTTCTTACTATGATATTTTAGAGAAGAAAGATATTAAAAAGCAATCTGAAAAAAGCAGAAAAGAAAGACTGACAAGTGACTGTCCGTTTAGGATTAAATCAGGCAGCCAGATACCAGATAAAGTATTAGTTATTGATGATATTTACACAACGGGAGCAACTTTAAAAGGAATTTATCACTTATTTTATGAAAAAGGAGTAAAGATTGTAAAAAGTTTAACAATTGCACGGTAAATGCTTGCAAATTTTCATGAAAGCAGTATAATAAAAGAGTAAAGAAAGCGCTTTATAGCGAGAAAGAGGTGTTTTTATGATTAAATATAGTGTTCGTGGAGAAAACATCGAAGTAACAGATGCAATCCGTAACTATGTCGAATCTAAACTCGGAAAAATTGAAAAATACTTCAATGCTGAACAAGAATTAGATGCTCGTGTTAATCTAAAAGTTTACCGTGAAAAAACTGCGAAAGTTGAAGTAACAATTTTGGTTGATTCAATTACTCTTAGAGCTGAAGACGTTTCACAAGATATGTATGGATCAATCGATTTGGTAACTGACAAGATTGAACGTCAAATTCGTAAAAATAAGACTAAAATTGCTAAAAAACATCGTGAAAAAGTTCCAGCTAGCCAAATTTTCACAAGTGAGTTTGAAGCTGAACCTGTAGAAGAAGGACCAGCAGTAAACGTCGTTCGTACAAAACACGTTAGCTTGAAACCGATGGATCTTGACGAAGCGCTTCTTCAAATGGACCTTTTGGGACATGATTTCTTTATCTACACAGATGCTGAAGATGGTGTAACAAACATTCTTTATCGTCGTGAAGATGGTGAACTTGGTTTAATCGAAGCCAAATAACCCGTAGAAAAATCCGCTAAAAAAGTTAGCGGATTTTTCAATTTAGCTATTGACATAGGAAGCGATAGATGATAAATTATTATAGTTGCTGCTTGAGAGCGAGCCTTTCAAGAGACTTAAGTTAATAACAAAAAAACTTAAAAAAGTTATTGACAAAAGTAAACGGCAATGCTAAACTAATATAGCTGTTGTTCGAGAGGGCAGCGGTAACAAATTTGAAAAGAGCTTGAAAATTTCTTAAAAAAAGATGTTGACAAAGGGTTTCAAATTTGATAGAATATAGAAGTTGTCTCGAGTGAGACAAAGACCTTTGAAAACTGAACAATACGAACCAAACGTGCGGGTTACGGAAGTAACCTGTCAAAAAACGATAAATCTGTCAGTGACAGAATGAGAACAAGATTAAATGAGAGTTTGATCCTGGCTCAGGACGAACGCTGGCGGCGTGCCTAATACATGCAAGTAGAACGCTGAAGACTTTAGCTTGCTAAAGTTGGAAGAGTTGCGAACGGGTGAGTAACGCGTAGGTAACCTGCCTACTAGCGGGGGATAACTATTGGAAACGATAGCTAATACCGCATAACAGCATTTAACCCATG
>NZ_FNXZ01000006.1:0-52256 GCF_900108865.1 Streptococcus sp. 45
GTGACACATGTAGCGGACTAATACTAATAGCTCGAGGACTTATCCAAAAAAGAAACGAGTCAATATTGACAGCGAGTCGGTTTCTTGTTAGAATATATAGGTATTCAATTTTGATTGGATAATCAATCATAGTTAAGTGACGATAGCCTAGGAGATACACCTGTTCCCATGCCGAACACAGAAGTTAAGCCCTAGCACGCCTGATGTAGTTGGGGGTTGCCCCCTGTTAGATATGGTAGTCGCTTAGCATTTATCCGCCATAGCTCAGTTGGTAGTAGCGCATGACTGTTAATCATGATGTCGTAGGTTCGAGTCCTACTGGCGGAGTTTAAAAGCGGTAGACGATGAGCAACTCATTGAGTTGCTTTTTTTGTGCATTCATTTGGACATTTTTGTCATGTTCCTTTTTCCTAATCCTTTCTATAATAAGGGTACCTTAACAATAAAAAGGAAAAAGGAGATCGTAACAGTGGATTTTGAACGCTATTTTCAAACGGTTAAACCAATTATTTTAAAATTACGCCGTCATTATTTTGTTAAACTCTGGGACTATGAGGATTGGATTCAAGAAGGTCGAATTGTTTTCTTTCAACTCTTAGAGGAACATCCAGACCTCTTAATTAATGAAGGCAAACGCTATAGCTACTTTAAAACAAAATTTTCTAACCATGTTAAAGATACTATCCGCCATCAGGAATCCTTTAAAAGGAAATTTAATCGCATGCCTTATGAGGAAATCGGTGATATTAGTCACTGTGTACCCCAGATATCTTTCTTTGAAGTCGCAGATTACGTGGCTTATCAGGATAGCTTAGCACGTTTACGAAGAACATTGGGAAGAGAAGACCGACTGAAGTTGGAAAAAGTGATTCGTGGGGAACGTTTTGAAGGGAAGAAAGCCTTTTTAAAAAGCATTGAACCGTATTTCTCAGATTTTAGACCATAAGAAAAGACCAGAGGATTCTGGCCTTTTGCTTACTCTTCTGCGCGGAAGAAGGCTTTGTTTTTAGTTGAAAACATGAATATTTGTCCTAAATAATCAAAAATGATTCGCTAAAAACGAATTATTTTGCTAATTAAATGGAACTTTTCAGAAAATTGTGGTAAAATTGAACAAATATTAGTTTTGGAGGCTTCTCATGAAAGCAATTATTACTGTTGTCGGAAAAGATAAAGCAGGTATTGTAGCAGGTGTTTCAGCTAAAATTGCTGAATTTGGTTTGAATATTGATGATATTTCTCAGACTGTTTTAGATGATTTCTTTACAATGATGGCTGTTGTTTCATCTGATGAAAAACAAGATTTTACAAAATTACGTTCTGAATTTGAAGCTTATGGAGAAACTTTGAACGTCAAAATTAACATTCAAAGTGCAGCGATTTTTGACGCCATGTACAATATTTAAGGAGGCTAATTGTGGATATTAGACAAGTTACTGAAACGATTGCAATGATTGAAGAGCAAAATTTCGATGTTCGTACAATTACTATGGGAATTTCTCTTCTTGATTGTATTGATCCTGATATTAACAAAGCTGCCGATAAAATTTACAAAAAAGTTGTCGAAAAAGCTGGTTCACTCGTAAAAGTTGGTGATGAAATCGCCGCCGAACTTGGTATTCCGATTGTAAATAAACGTGTTTCTGTAACACCAATCTCAATTATTGGTGCTGCAACTGATGCGACAGATTATCTTCCTCTTGCCCATGCTTTGGATAAAGCTGCACATGAAATTGGTATTGATTTCATTGGTGGATTTTCTGCTTTGGTTCAAAAAGGTTACCAAAAAGGTGATGAAATTTTAATTAATTCTATTCCTCGTGCACTTGCTGAGACAGAAAAAGTATGTTCATCAGTCAATATTGGTTCAACAAAATCAGGTATTAATATGACTGCCGTTGCTGACATGGGACGTGTGATTAAAGAAACTGCTCAATTGTCTGATTTAGGCGCTGCGAAATTAGTTGTGTTTGCCAATGCGGTTGAGGATAATCCTTTCATGGCTGGTGCTTTCCATGGTGTTGGTGAAGCGGATGTTGTCATTAATGTCGGTGTTTCTGGTCCTGGTGTTGTCAAACGTGCTCTTGAAAAAGTTCGCGGTGAAAGCTTCGATGTTGTTGCAGAAACTGTTAAGAAAACAGCCTTCAAAATTACTCGTATCGGTCAATTAGTTGGTCAAATGGCTAGTGAACGTTTAGGGGTTAAATTTGGTATTGTTGACCTTTCACTTGCTCCTACACCAGCTGTTGGGGATTCTGTCGCTCGTGTTCTTGAAGAAATGGGACTTGAAGCAGTTGGTACTCACGGTACAACTGCTGCACTTGCGCTTTTGAATGACCAAGTTAAAAAAGGTGGAATCATGGCTTGTAACCAAGTCGGTGGTCTATCAGGTGCTTTCATTCCAGTTTCTGAAGATGAAGGAATGATTGCTGCTGTTCAAAATGGTTCTCTTAATTTAGAAAAACTTGAAGCTATGACAGCTATCTGTTCAGTTGGTTTGGATATGATTGCTATTCCTGAGGATACTCCGCACGAAACAATTGCTGCTATGATTGCTGATGAAGCTGCTATTGGTGTTATTAATCAAAAAACAACAGCTGTTCGTATCATTCCTAAAGGTAAAGAAGGCGATATGATTGAATTTGGTGGACTTCTTGGTGCTGCACCAGTGATGCGTGTTAACCATAATTCGTCTGCTGATTTCATTCACCGTGGAGGTCAAATTCCTGCGCCTGTCCATAGCTTTAAAAACTAATCTGTTAATCATTTTTAGTCATAAAATATCTAGGGTGAAAGTAATTTTTGCCCTAGATTTTTGTTTGAAATCCTTCTTTAAAAACTTGTCTTTTTCCTAATTAAGATTGTGTTTTGGACGAAGGAGCAAAGCGAAAAATATGTTATAATAAAGTGGCATTAAAGTCTTAAATTACTATTTATTTTGTTATCACTATTTCTGTTTGTTTCTAGTTTATAGGAGGAAGCCAATGGTAAAAACAAGGTTGTATATTGCTCGTCATGGTAAGACAATGTTTAACACAATCGGTCGTGCACAGGGTTGGAGTGATACTCCGTTGACTGCTGAGGGTGAACGTGGTATTCAGGAACTTGGTGTTGGCTTAAAGGCTGCGGGTTTGACATTTAAGGAAGCTTTTTCAAGTGATAGTGGGCGGACTTTGCAAACAATGGAAATTATATTGCGAGAATGTCAGCAAGAGGACATTCCTTATACGCGTGATAAACGTATTCGTGAGTGGTGCTTTGGTAGTCTAGATGGAGGATATGACGGTGAGCTCTTCAACGGTGTTCTTCCTCGAGTTTTTGATAAGGATATGACAAAGCTGTCTTACGAAGAATTAGCCAAGGGCATTTACAAAGTCGATACTGCTGGTTGGGCTGAAACTTGGGAAGAGCTAAGTAGTCGGATTTTAGAAGGTTTTACTGCTATTGCTAAAAAGATTGAAGCATCAGGCGGCGGCAATGCCATTGTAGTGAGTCATGGTATGACTATTGGTACATTTTTGTGGTTAATTGACCCTACGACACCAAGAGGTCTTGGACTAGATAATGGTAGTGTAACAGTTGTTAGTTTTGAGAATGGCAAATTTATTATTGAATCGATTGGAGATGTTAGTTATCGTCTCAAAGGTCGACAATTATTAGAAGAAAGAAAAGATGAGAAAAAAGCGTAGTTTACCAACCTTAATATTAGGGTTATTAGTTATTATCATTTTTATTGTTGGAATTTTTGTTTTCGTTCAAGGAAATCGATTGACGTTAAAGGGAAATGCAAGAAATGCTTCTACTTCGGTGAGTCAAAGTTCATCAGCTAAGTCCCCTTCAGTAGCTGCTAAGAAAAAAGTAGCGAATTTACCTGATGTTTCAACCAAAGATTGGCAATTGGTCTTGGTAAATCGTGACCACATCACGCCAGAAATGAATCCTGATTTGACGCAGATTGATAATATTACGGTTGATTCACGTATTGCTGATGATGCTCGTAATTTCTTGGCTGCAGCGCAAGCTATTGACGCTAGTGAACACTTGATTTCTGGTTACCGAAGCGTTGCGTATCAGGAAGAATTGTTTAATTCATATGTATCGCAGGAAATGGCTGCTGACCCAAGTTTGACACAGTCTGCGGCAGAAGATTTGGTTAAGACGTATTCACAACCGGCTGGGGCTAGTGAACACCAAACTGGTTTAGCCATGGATATGAGTACTGTTAATTACCTCAATCAAAGTGATGTTGATGTTGTGGAAAAAGTAAAAGCTATTGCACCTGAATATGGATTTGTTCTTCGTTTTCCAAAAGGAAAAAGTGAGTCAACAGGTGTTGATTATGAAGATTGGCACTTCCGTTATGTTGGTAAAGAATCAGCAAAATACATGACTGATAATAATCTTAGCCTTGAAGAATACATTGCTTTGTTGAAGGAGAATAAACGATGAAATCTCGATTCTCTTTTGTTCAATTTCTTGTATTTTTGGCTGTTTTGGTTCTAGGTATTTTTTCACCGCTGTATGCTCACCGAGCAACACCTAGTGCAAATAAAACAGAAAAAGTTTCCTATAATAAGTCGGAATTTTTTGCTGACATTGCACCAACGGTTCAAGAAGTGGCAGAAGCTTATGGCGTGCGTCCGTCATTGGTGATGGCACAAGCAGCGTTAGAATCTGATTATGGTCAAAATTTGCTAGCTGTAAAATATCATAATCTCTTTGCTGTTTTTGCGCAGCCAGGAAATAAACCTGTGACTTTGAAATACAAACGTTATTTTGTCAATGAGTGGCAAACTGAAATTGGCCAATTTGCTGTTTATAAATCTTGGGATGATGCTATTTACGATTATTTTGATTTGCTGAAATCAGGTAAAATTCGTAATAGCGAAGGTGCTTATGACGTTATGGTTTCTAACAAAGGGTACAAGAAACCAGCACAAGCACTGCAAGATATGGGCTTTAGTTCAGACCCCAATTATGCGAGTAAATTGATTGCTATTATTGAAGAAAATGACTTAACAACATATGATAAATAAAAAATTAGCACTCTAGTAAAAAGAGTGCTAATTTTTTATGCTTTTTCCTTGACACTGCTTTTTAGAGGAGTATAATAGAATTATAAATTAGCAGTCGAGGTAAATGAGTGCTAAAAGTTGAAAGGGGCGAGGTTATGATTACACAACGTCAAAGTGAAATTCTGAATTTAATCGTTGAATTGTTTACACAGACGCATGAACCTATCGGCTCTAAAACTTTGCAAGCAACTATCGATTCAAGTAGTGCTACCATTCGTAATGACATGGCTAAACTTGAAAAGCTAGGGTTGCTTGAGAAAGCTCACACGTCTAGTGGACGGATGCCAAGTGCTGCTGGATTTAAGTACTTTGTTGAGCATTCATTGAGTCTTGATAGTATCGATGAACGTGATATTTATCAAGTGGTTAAGGCTTTTGATTTTGAAGCTTTTAAGCTTGATGATATTTTACAAAAGGCAAGTCAAGTCTTGGCTGATATGACTGGTTATACATCAGTGATTTTGGATGTTGAACCAGCCCGCCAGAAATTAACTGCCTTTGATATTGTTCAACTATCAAGTCATGACGCTTTAGCTGTTTTAACTTTGGATGAATCTAAACCAGCAACCATTCAGTTTGCCATTCCGAAAAACTTTATGTTGAAAGATTTGGTGACTTTGAAAGAAATCGTTGATGAACGTTTGCTTGGTCGCACGGTGATGGATATCCATTATAAGTTACGAACAGAAATTCCACAGGTTTTGCAAAAGTATTTCACAGTGACAGATAATGTTTTGGATTTGTTTGATTATATTTTTGCAGAATTGTTCAGAGAATTGGTTTTTGTAGCTGGTAAAGTTAATTCGCTTGATTATGCTGATTTGGAAACTTACCGTTTCTTGGATAATGACCAACGAGTGGCGGTTGCGCTTCGCTCTTCAATGAAAGAAGATGAAATTGCCAATGTTCAGGTTGCAGATAGTCAAGAGCCAGCTTTAGCAAATGTGACTGTTTTAACACATAAGTTTCTGATTCCTTATCGTGGATTTGGGCTCCTTAGCTTGATTGGTCCCATTGATATGGATTATCGCCGAAGCGTTAGCTTGGTTAATGTTATCGGGCGAGTTTTAGCGATGAAACTTGGTGATTACTACCGATATCTTAATAGTAATCACTACGAGGTCAACTAAGTTTAGTAATTGAATTAAATTGATAAAAAGATAGGGAGGGACACAGTGTCAGAAGAAATTAAAAACGAAGAACTTCAAGAAGAAGTTGAAGCCACTGATGTTGTGACTGAAGAAAAAGTAGAAGAGCAGCCTCAAGAAGATGCTCAAAATGAAGAATTACAAAAAGCACTTGAGCGTGCTGAAGATTTTGAAAATAAATACCTTCGTGCTCATGCTGAAATGCAAAATATTCAACGTCGTGCTAACGAAGAACGTCAACAATTGCAAAAATACCGTTCACAAGATTTAGCAAAAGCTATTTTACCAAGTTTGGATAACTTGGAACGAGCTCTTGCTGTTGAAGGTTTGACTGACGATGTAAAAAAAGGTCTTGAAATGACACGTGATAGCCTGGTTCGTGCACTTAATGAAGAAGGTGTTGAAGAAGTGGTTGTTGAAAACTTTGATCACAACTTGCACATGGCAGTTCAAACACTTCCAGCGGATGATGAACATCCAGTGGATAGCATTGCACAAGTTCTTCAAAAAGGTTATAAACTTCATGAACGCTTGTTGCGTCCTGCAATGGTTGTTGTTTACAACTAAATGCAAATGACCTGACCGCAATGTCATTAAACTATAACAAAAAGCATAAAAAAGATAAATTCATATAAAAAAGAGGGGTAGAACATGTCTAAAATTATTGGTATTGACTTAGGTACAACAAACTCAGCTGTTGCAGTTCTTGAAGGAACTGAATCAAAAATCATTGCAAACCCAGAAGGTAACCGTACAACTCCATCAGTTGTTTCATTCAAAAATGGTGAAATCATCGTTGGTGATGCTGCAAAACGTCAAGCAGTGACAAACCCAGATACAGTTATCTCTATCAAATCTAAAATGGGTACTTCTGAAAAAGTATCTGCAAATGGTAAAGAATACACTCCACAAGAAATCTCAGCAATGATTCTTCAATACCTTAAAGGTTACGCTGAAGATTACCTTGGTGAAAAAGTAACAAAAGCTGTTATCACAGTTCCTGCATACTTCAACGATGCTCAACGTCAAGCAACTAAAGACGCTGGTAAAATCGCTGGTCTTGAAGTAGAACGTATCGTTAACGAACCAACTGCAGCTGCACTTGCATATGGTCTTGATAAAACTGATAAAGATGAAAAAATCTTGGTATTTGACCTTGGTGGTGGTACATTCGACGTATCTATTCTTGAACTTGGTGATGGTGTCTTTGACGTACTTGCTACAGCAGGTGATAACAAACTTGGTGGTGACGACTTCGACCAAAAAATTATCGATTGGTTAGTTGCTGACTTCAAGAACGAAAACGGAATTGACCTTAGTCAAGATAAAATGGCTCTTCAACGTTTGAAAGATGCTGCTGAAAAAGCTAAAAAAGATCTTTCAGGTGTTACTCAAACACAAATCTCACTTCCATTCATCACTGCAGGAGCTGCTGGACCTCTTCACTTGGAAACAAGCCTTTCACGTGCTAAATTCGATGATTTGACTCGTGACCTTGTTGAACGTACTAAAACTCCAGTTCGTCAAGCTCTTTCAGATGCCGGTCTTTCAATCTCTGAAATCGACGAAGTTATCCTTGTCGGTGGTTCAACTCGTATTCCTGCCGTTGTAGAAGCTGTTAAAGCTGAAACTGGCAAAGAACCAAACAAATCAGTTAACCCTGATGAAGTAGTTGCTATGGGTGCTGCTATCCAAGGTGGTGTTATCACTGGTGATGTTAAAGACGTCGTACTTCTTGATGTTACTCCATTGTCACTTGGTATCGAAACTATGGGTGGTGTATTTACAAAACTTATCGACCGTAACACTACTATCCCAACTTCTAAATCACAAGTCTTCTCAACAGCTGCTGATAACCAACCAGCTGTAGATATCCACGTTCTTCAAGGTGAGCGTCCAATGGCTGCTGATAACAAAACTCTTGGTCGTTTCCAATTGACTGATATCCCAGCTGCACCTCGTGGTATCCCTCAAATCGAAGTAACATTTGATATCGATAAAAACGGTATTGTATCTGTTAAAGCTAAAGACCTTGGTACTCAAAAAGAACAACACATCGTTATCCAATCTAACTCAGGTTTGACTGATGAAGAAATTGAAAAAATGATGAAAGATGCAGAAGCTAACGCAGAAGCTGATGCTAAACGTAAAGAAGAAGTTGATCTTCGTAACGAAGTTGACCAAGCTATCTTTGCAACAGAAAAAACAATCAAAGAAACTGAAGGTAAAGGTTTCGATACAGAACGCGATGCTGCTCAAGCTGCTCTTGATGAATTGAAAGCTGCTCAAGAAGCTAACAATCTTGAAGATATGAAAGCTAAACTTGAAGCTCTTAACGAAAAAGCTCAAGCACTTGCAGTGAAAATGTACGAACAAGCAGCTGCAGCTCAACAAGCAGCACAAGGTACTGAAGGTGCTCAATCAGCTGATTCATCAAACAACAATGGTGATGACGTTGTTGACGGTGAATTCACTGAAAAATAATTGAGTCTTCTAGACAGATTTACATTGGGTTTGAAACTCAGTATGTTGAAAATATAAATCTAAATGCAGAGGTTGCAACCCAGCCTCTGCTTTTGGGTAGATAGCATAAGTAGATAGCGACCGTAAGTCGCTTGAATGAACAAGCCTTTTGTGGCGAGAGTCAGATAAGCTTGTTTATAAAAAACCTTCTAATCAAATAGAAAGGAAAAGTGTTCAGAAATGAACACGAGCCAGGGATGGTGTCAAAAGGGAGATATAAACATCTTTTATTCAATCTCCTATTTTGACGACATCTAACGGCTTAATATCATAATTATGAACAATACAGAATTTTACGATCGTTTGGGTGTTTCTAAAGACGCTTCGCAAGCTGAAATTAAAAAAGCTTACCGCAAAATGTCTAAAAAGTATCACCCAGATATTAATAAAGAACCTGGTGCAGAAGAAAAATATAAGGAAGTTCAAGAAGCCTATGAAACTTTAGGTGATGAACAAAAACGTGCGGCTTATGACCAATATGGTCCTGCTGGTGCCAACGGTGGCTTCGGTGGTGGAGCTGGCGGTTTTGGCGGGTTTGATGGAGCTGGTTTCGGTGGATTTGAAGATATCTTCTCAAGCTTCTTTGGCGGAGGCGGCGGAATGCGTAATCCAAACGCACCTCGTCAAGGGGATGACCTTCAATACCGTGTTAATTTGACATTTGAAGAAGCTGTCTTTGGTGTTGAAAAAGAAGTAGCTTACAACCGAGAATCAACATGTTCAACTTGTCATGGCTCAGGTGCTAAACCAGGAACTAGTCCCGTAACATGTAGCCGTTGTCATGGTTCAGGTGTGATTAATGTCGATACGCAAACACCACTTGGTATGATGCGTCGCCAAGTGACATGTGATGTCTGTCATGGTACAGGTAAAGAAATCAAAGAACCATGTCATACATGTCGTGGAACAGGACACGAAAAGAAAACACACAAAGTGTCTGTTAAAATTCCAGCAGGTGTTGAAACTGGTCAACAAATTCGCTTGCAAGGACAAGGTGAAGCTGGCTTTAACGGCGGTCCTTATGGTGATCTTTTCGTTATTATCAATGTCTTGCCAAGCAATAAATTTGAACGTAACGGTTCAACAATTTACTACACAATGAACATCAGTTTTGTTCAAGCTGCGCTCGGTGATACTGTTGAAGTACCAACGGTTCATGGTGATGTTGAAATGACTATCCCAGCTGGTACTCAAACAGGTAAAACTTTCCGACTTCGCGGTAAAGGTGCTCCTAAATTGCGTGGCGGTGGCCAAGGTGACCAACACGTTACAGTTAATATTGTGACACCAACAAAACTTAACGATGCACAAGTTGAAGCACTTAAACAATTTGCGCAAGCAGGTGGCGATAAAGTTGGAAATCCTAAGAAAAAAGGTTTCTTTAATAAAGTAAAAGATGCCCTTGATGGTGAATAATTGAAAATTAAAAACAGAGGTTGGAGTCTATTTTCCAATCTCTGTTTTTGAATAAGGAGGGAGATTATGAAAGAATACTTTGTTAAGGCTCAAAATGCTTATATGCGTTATCAAGATTTTTCAGGTGACGGTAGTCCGATTTTATTCATTCATGGTTTAGGTTGTGCGGGCTCTTTTGATTACGGTGAAGTTGTTTCGCAGGAATGCTTAAAAAATCATCGCTGTTTGCTTGTTGATTTATTGGGAGCAGGGTACAGTGATAAGCCAGAAAGATTTGACTATCGTATCAGTTCACATGTTACGTACTTGAAGGATTTTATTGAGACATTGAATTTAGCAAATCTGACAGTTTTTGGGCATAGCTTGGGTGGTCCAATTGCTATTGAATTAGCCAGCATTTGCTCAGACAGAATAGAAAAGTTAATTTTAAGTGAACCTAATTTAGATCCGAGTGCTTTTGGAAGCTCGAGTTTTGAAATTGCAAGCTTTTCAGAAAAAGAATTCATTGATTTCGGATTTTGTAAAGTATTAGCAGAAAGCAAAAATTCAGGTAATAGTATGTGGGCAGCAACTTTGGCACAGTGGTCACCTTATGCAGTTTATCGAATGTCTGTCAATGCTGTTCAGGGCGGCAAAACATCTTGGCGCCAGATGTTATATGATTTGAATTTACCTAAAGCAGTGATTTTTGGAAGAAAATCATTGCCGGATAATGACTATACAAGTTTAGCAGAGACAGGTGTGTCTTTGAGAATTGTTGAGGATGCAGGGCACTCGATGGCTTGGGAGAATCCTTCTGGGCTTGCTCAAGCAATTGTGGCTGCTTTGAAAGATTAATAGTATGCAGAGGTTGGAGTCTATTTTCCAATCTCTGTTTTTATGTTAAAATCTGTACGGGGACAGTCTGTTCTAAATTTTCTGGAAAGTCCTCTAGGAAGATGATAAAATACACACATGGTAAGATATAAAGCAACAATTTCATATGATGGTAGGCTTTTTGCCGGTTTTCAGCGTCAGCCGAGTGAACGTTCGGTTCAAGAAGAACTTGAAAAGACTTTACAGAGGCTAAATAGTGGTCAGCCAGTTAAAGTACACGGTGCTGGTCGCACGGATTCTGGGGTTCATGCTTATGGGCAAGTGGTTCACTTTGATTTGCCGCAGGCGCGTGATGTGGAGAAATTACGTTTTGGTTTGGACACACAATCTCCGGAAGATATTGATGTGGTGAAAGTTGAACAAGTCAGCGATGAATTTCATTCACGTTACAATAAGCATAGTAAAACTTATGAGTTTTTAGTTGATGCAGGGCGTCCTAAGAATCCTATGATGCGCCATTATGCAACACATTATCCTTATCCACTAGATTTAGCTTTGATGCAAGAGGCTATTCAGGATTTGGTAGGAACTCATGATTTTACAGGTTTTACAGCTTCAGGTACATCTGTTGAAAATAAAGTTCGCACGATTACACGAGCAACGGTTGATATTGACGAAAAAACAGGCTTCTTTGTCTTTACCTTCAGTGGAAATGGTTTTCTTTATAAACAAGTCCGCAATATGGTGGGGACTTTATTGAAAATTGGAAATGGTCGTATGCCAGTTAGTCAGATTAAGACGGTGTTAGCTTCTAAAAATCGTGATTTGGCTGGACCTACGGCAGCAGGTAATGGGCTTTATTTGAAGGAGATTATTTATGACGAATAAGTACATTTTGGCAATTTCTGGCAATGATATTTTTAGTGGTGGTGGGCTTTATGCTGATTTAGCAACCTACACAACTAATCATTTGCATGGCTTTTTAGCAGTGACTTGTTTAACAGCTTTGACAGACAAAGGTTTTGAAGTTTTTGCGACAGATGACGAGGTGTTTGATCATCAATTAAACAGCTTAAAAGATGTTCCTTTTTCAGGAATTAAATTAGGTTTGTTGCCTAATGTTAGACTGGCTGATAAGGCGCTTGAATTTGTTAAAGAGCATAAAGAAATTCCGATTGTACTTGATCCGGTTTTAGTTTGTAAAGAAAAACATGATGTGGAAGTTTCAGCTCTGCGTGACGAGCTTTTGAAATTTTTCCCTTATGTGACGATTATTACTCCAAACTTGGTTGAAGCGGAGCTATTGACCCAAATGACTATCAAGACTTTGGACGATATGAAGGCAGCTGCTAAACGTTTAGTTGACTTAGGTGCCAAAAATGTGGTCATCAAAGGCGGCAATCGATTGAGCAAAGAGCAAGCTATTGATGTCTTTTATGACGGTAAGAATTACGAGGTGTTTGAAACAGCTGTGCTTGATACGAATAATATTGGTGCAGGGTGTACTTTTGCGTCAAGTATTGCGAGTCAATTGGTTCTTGGAAAATCAGCTAAGGAAGCTGTTGCGGTATCAAAAGACTTTGTTTACCAAGCTATCCGTCATTCAGATAAATATGGAGTGAAACAAAATTATGACGAAAAATAAGACACGCGATTTAACGGTAATGGCGGTTTTGGCGGCGCTTTGCGTTGTGCTTGCCTATATACACATTCCAACGCCAACAGGTTATTTAACCCTTCTTGATGTTGGGATTTATTTCACAGCTTTCTATTTAGGGTCTAAGTCAGGAGCTGTTGTGGGTGGTTTATCAGGCTTTTTGATTGACCTTTTGTTGGGCTATCCACAGTATATGTTTCATAGTTTGATTGCCCACGGTGCACAAGGATTTTTTGCTGGTTGGACAGAGAAAAAACGTATTTTGGGATTAGTTCTTGCAAGTATTTCAATGGTTGCTTGGTACTTCTTAGCGGCATTGCTTTTAGGATATGGTTGGGGTGCTGCTTGGGCTAGTATTCCAGGAAACTTACTCCAAAATATTTTTGGCATGTTTGCAGGTTATTTGATTTTTCTATCGTTTGAAAAAGGAATTAACAAAAAATAGATTAGTAAACCAGGGAGGCATAAGATGGATTTAGAAGCATTAGCAAAAGAAACACGAGCAATTGTTGTTGATATTGTGGAACGCTCAGCCATTAAAAAAGGACAAATTTTTGTCCTTGGGTTATCATCTAGCGAAGTAGCAGGTGGCTTGATTGGAAAAAATAGCAGCGCAGAAATTGGTGAAGTGATTGTAAAAACCATTCTCGATGAACTTAATGAGCGCGGTATTTATCTAGCTGTTCAGGGATGTGAACATTTGAATCGTGCTTTGACAGTTGAACGTGAATTAGCTGAAAAGAAAGATTTAGAAATCGTCAATGTTATTCCAAATCTGCACGCTGGTGGTAGTGGTCAAGTGGCTGCTTTTAAATTCATGAGCGACCCGGTTGAAGTGGAAGAAATTGTGGCACACGCGGGGCTTGATATCGGTGATACTTTTATCGGTATGCATGTCAAGCGCGTGCAAGTTCCTCTTGTTCCAGTTCAACGTGAACTTGGAGGCGCTCACGTCACAGCGCTTGCTAGTCGACCAAAACTTATCGGTGGTGCACGTGCGACTTACACAGCAGACCCAATCCGTAAATTTTAAACAATTATAAAAAGGCTGAAGTGTTGAACTTCAACCTTTTTTTGCTTATTTAGAAAGTGTCGGATTAGCATACATTGTTGGCAAATGAATATCGTTTTCCAAGAGGGCTTCTTGGTAAAGACGATAGAAGTTTGAGTAAATGTAGCTTTGCTTACCGTTTTGAACGAAGATATCAATTCGGAAAACAAGTTGAGCAGTGCTATTTGTACGTGGACCAAGAATTGTCGGACTACCAACGATTTCAGGGAAACTTGGTAATTGTTCTTGGTTAACGGTTTTGATGATGTTGGCTACTTTTTCAAGGTCAGTGTGAGCGTAGATTGGAATGTCAATTTGAACACGCATATCACCACGAGATTTATTTGAAACAACAGTGATATTACGGTTAGGAATGAAATGCAAGGTTCCGTCGAAACCACGAATTTGTGTTGTGCGGATACCTACGCTTGAAATGTTTCCTTCAACAGCTCCGATAACAACTGAGTCACCAACTTCAAATTGATTTTCAAGCAAGATGAAGAAACCATTGACGACATCTGTCAAGAAACCTTGTGCACCAAGACCAAGGGCAACCCCAGCAAGCCCAGCACCTGCAAGAAGACTTGAAACAGGAACACCCAGAATGCTTAACACCCAGTAGATAAAGAAAAAGTAGAGGGTGTAATTCATAATATTGTGGAGCAGTTTCGTGATGGTTTTTTGACGGGCTTCTGTCTGACGTGAGAGTGCAATTGATTTTGCAACAGCGTGTGTGAAAATGAAATTAACAACTCTTTTAGCAATGAGAAAAAGCACAAGAAGCAGGATAAGAGACACTGCTTTTGAGATAAGATCAATAGCAATTTCTTCTACCTGAAGTTGTTCGATATATTTTGAAATAATGTTCATACCCATAGTTTATTAAAAAAATACTTTGCAAGCAAGTTTTTATTAATTTGATTTGTTGACACAAAGTAATAATAGCCAAAAATGCTGAAATGATAAGAAAAAACTTAGCCTCTAAAACCCTTGATATAACACTATTCTTTGACAAAAAAGCCTGAAATATGTTAAACTAAACTGTATATAAAATTTTAAGGAGAAATGACTTCATGTCTGTATCATTTGAAAACAAAGCTACTAACCGTGGCGTGATTACATTCACAATCGGTCAAGATAAAATCAAACCAGCTCTTGATCAAGCATTCAACAAAGTTAAGAAAAATTTGAACGCACCTGGATTCCGTAAAGGTCACATGCCACGTGCCGTATTTAACCAACAATTTGGTGAAGAAGCACTTTACGAAGATGCATTGAACGCACTTCTTCCAGCAGCTTACCAAGCAGCAGTTGCAGAACTTAGCCTTGATGTTGTTGCTCAACCAAAAATTGACATCCAATCAATGGAAAAAGGTCAAGAATGGACTTTGACTGCTGAAGTTGTTACAAAACCAGAAGTTAAACTTGGTGACTACAAAAACCTTGAAGTATCAGTAGAAGCTTCTAAAGAAGTAACTGATGCTGAAGTTGACGAAAAAGTTGAACGCGAACGCAACAACCTTGCTGAACTTATCGTTAAAGAAGGTGCAGCAGAACTTGGTGATACAGTTGTTATCGACTTTGTAGGTTCAGTTGACGGTGTTGAATTTGACGGTGGTAAAGGTGAAAACTTCTCACTTGAACTTGGTTCAGGTCAATTCATCCCTGGTTTCGAAGACCAATTAGTTGGTGCTAAAGCTGGTGAAACTGTAGAAGTTAACGTAACATTCCCAGAACAATACCAAGCTGAAGATCTTGCTGGTAAAGATGCTAAATTCGTTACAACTGTACACGAAGTTAAAACTAAAGAAGTTCCAGCTCTTGATGACGAACTTGCTAAAGACATCGACGAAGAAGTTGAAACTCTTGACGAATTGAAAGCTAAATACCGTAAAGAACTTGAATCAGCTAAAGAAATCGCATTTGACGATGCTGTTGAAGGTGCTGCACTTGAATTGGCTGTTGCAAACGCTGAAATCGTTGAATTGCCAGAAGAAATGGTTCACGACGAAGTTCACCGCGCTATGAACGAATTCATGGGTAACATGCAACGTCAAGGTATCTCTCCAGAAATGTACTTCCAATTGACTGGTACAACTGAAGAAGACCTTCACAAACAATACGAAGCTGACGCTGACAAACGTGTTAAAACTAACCTTGTTATCGAAGCTATCGCTAAAGCAGAAGGATTCGAAGCTTCTGACGAAGAAATCGAAAAAGAAATCAACGACCTTGCTTCAGAATACAACATGGAAGTTGAACAAGTTCGTAACCTTCTTTCAGCAGACATGCTTAAACACGACATCGCTATGAAGAAAGCTGTTGAAGTGGTAACAAGCACTGCAAAAGTAAAATAATTTATCTTTAGATAAATAGTTATAAAGTCAGGTAATCGATAGATTGCTTGGCTTTTTGTACTCTTTATCAGAAATTCTGATAAATCTTTTGACGAATTGACAAAATTAGCGTAAAATAGAGAGTAACGAAAATTAAGATAATAGGGTTTTTGTGGCTGTTTGCTCACATCCTAAGATTAATAAGGAGAATTACCTTGGAATTAGAAGTATTTGCTGGACAAGAAAAAAGCGAACTTTCAATGATTGAAGTTGCACGTGCTATTCTGGAAGAACGTGGACGTGATCATGAAATGTATTTCAGCGATCTTGTAAATGAGATCCAAAACTACCTCGAAAAATCAGACGCAGAAATTCGTGAAGCTTTACCATATTTTTATTCTGCATTGAACGTTGATGGAAGCTTTATTCCACTTGGCGACAACAAATGGGGACTTCGTTCATGGTATGCTATCGACGAAATCGACGAAGAAATCATTACACTTGAAGAAGATGAAAATGGAGCACCAAAACGTAAACGCAAACGTGTAAATGCCTTTATGGATGGTGACGAAGATGCCATCGATTATTCAGATGATGATCCAGAAGATGACGATTACTCTGCAAAATCTTCTGATATGGAATACGATGACGAAAATCCAGATGACGAAAAATCTGAAGTTGAATCATACGATTCAGAAATCAACGAAATCATTCCAGATGATGATTTGGATGAAGAAGTTGATATCAACGAAGAAGATGATGAAGATGACGATTTAGACGAAGAATAATTATTTTAAACGTCTAAATTTAATTTAAAAAAACTGATTCATATCATTTGACAAAAGTCTCAGGATAGTTTATAGTATTATTCGGGCACCTCTTTTTTAGAGGTCGGAGAAAAGCTCCCTAACTTTTTAGGGAGCTATTTTTGTTTTCCTAAAAGTAAATGGCCATTTGCTTTTTTTCATTTATCGAATAAATTTGCTAATTATTTGATATTCTTTCGTTTTCAATTTTCAAGCACTTATCGTTTGCTATCATTTTTATTTTAAAGGAGTTTTATTTAATGACTAAGTATATTTTTGTTACTGGTGGTGTTGTTTCTTCTATCGGTAAGGGAATCGTTGCTGCAAGTCTTGGTCGTCTTTTGAAAAATCGTGGTCTTAAAGTGACTATCCAAAAATTTGACCCATACATCAATATTGACCCAGGTACAATGAGTCCTTATCAACACGGTGAAGTTTATGTAACAGACGATGGTGCGGAAACTGACCTTGACCTTGGTCACTACGAACGTTTCATCGATATCAACCTTAACAAATATTCAAACGTTACAACTGGTAAAATCTACAGCGAAGTTCTTCGTAAAGAACGTAAAGGTGAATACCTTGGTGCAACTGTCCAAGTTATTCCACACATCACTGACGCTTTGAAAGAAAAAATCAAACGCGCTGCTACAACAACTGACTCTGATGTTATCATCACTGAAGTTGGTGGTACAGTTGGTGATATCGAAAGTCTTCCATTCCTTGAAGCTCTTCGTCAAATGAAAGCTGATGTTGGTGCGGATAACGTTATGTACATCCACACAACTCTTCTTCCATACCTTAAAGCTGCTGGTGAAATGAAAACTAAACCAACACAACACTCAGTTAAAGAATTGCGTGGACTTGGTATTCAACCAAACATGTTGGTTATCCGTACTGAAAAACCAGCTGGTCAAGGCATCAAAAATAAATTGGCACAATTCTGTGACGTTGCTCCAGAAGCTGTTATTGAGTCACTTGATGTGGATCACATTTACCAAATTCCACTTAACATGCAAGCTCAAAACATGGACCAAATCGTTTGTGATCACTTGAAACTTGATGTACCAAAAGCTGATATGTCAGAATGGTCAGCAATGGTTGATAAGATCATGAACCTTAAAAAATCAACTAAAATTGCTCTTGTTGGTAAATATGTTGAATTGCCAGATGCATACCTTTCAGTTGTTGAAGCACTTAAACACTCAGGTTACGTTAACGATGCAGCAATTGACCTTAAATGGGTTAACGCTAACGACTTGACTGCTGATAACGTTGAAGAAATGCTTGGTGATGCTGATGGTATCATCGTTCCTGGTGGATTCGGTCAACGTGGTACAGAAGGTAAAATCGAAGCTATCCGTTATGCGCGTGAAAAAGATGTGCCAATGCTAGGTATCTGTCTTGGTATGCAATTGACATGTGTGGAATTTGCTCGCCACGTCTTGAACATGGAAGGTGCAAACTCTGCTGAGCTTGATCCAGACACTAAATACCCAATCATCGACATCATGCGTGACCAAATCGACATCGAAGACATGGGTGGAACACTTCGTCTTGGACTTTACCCATGTAAATTGAAACCAGGTTCACGTGCAGCGCAAGCTTACAACAACCAAGAAGTTGTTCAACGTCGTCACCGCCACCGCTACGAATTTAATACTAAATTCCGTGAACAATTTGAAGCTGCTGGTTTCGTCTTCTCAGGTGTGTCACCAGATAACCGCTTGATGGAAGTTGTTGAATTGCCAGAGAAAAAATTCTTCGTGGCTGCTCAATATCACCCAGAACTTCAAAGCCGTCCAAACCGTCCAGAAGAGCTTTACACAGCATTTGTGACTGCGGCAATTGAAAACAAAAACAGTAAATAATAGTAGAAATACGTGATAATAAACACCTTTTTAAACCTTTCTAAGGTTTAGAAGGTGTTTTTTTATGTAATGGTATTGTTACATAGGAAGTCTTCACATTTTGATAAAAAATAGTATAATAGTGAGCATGAGAAAAATGAGAATAAGGAAACGTAGTATTTTGTTATGGATGATTGCTCTAGTATTTATAGCAAGTGTTGGGGCAAGTTTTTATTTTTTCCATGTTGCTCAGGTTCGTGAAGATAAATCGTTTATTAACAATAAACCACGTCCCAAAGATAGTAGTTTATATGCCTATGAACAAAGTTTTGATCAGTTAAGCAAAGAAACACGTTGGATGACTAATCAAGGTCTCAAACAGGACGCTTGGTATGTTCCTGCAGCGACTGAAACAAATAAAACAGCTATCGTTGTTCACGGTTTTACAAGTGAAAAAGAAGACATGAAACCTTATGCTTGGATGTTCCATGAACTTGGTTATAATGTCCTGATGCCAGATAACATGTCTCATGGTGATAGTCAGGGACAGATCATTGGTTATGGTTGGAATGATCGCCTAAATATCGTAAAATGGGCTCAACTATTGGCAGAAGAAAATTCAGATTGTCAAATTACATTGTTTGGTGTTTCGATGGGTGGAGCTACCGTCATGATGGCTTCAGGTGAAGAGACACTACCAAAACAAGTGGTTAATATTATTGAAGATTGTGGTTATAGCAGCGTTTGGGATGAATTAAAATATCAAGCCAAAGCTATGTATAACTTACCAGCTTTCCCGATTCTTTATGAAGTGTCTGCGGTATCAAAAGTTCGAGCAGGTTTCTCTTATGGACAAGCCAGCTGTGTGAAACAATTAAAAAACAATACGCGCCCAATTCTTTTTATCCATGGTAGCGAAGATAAGTTCGTTCCAACAAGTATGGTTTATAAAAATTATCGTGCAACCAATAGTGAGAAAGACCTTTATATAGCTAAGGGTGCAGCGCATGCCAAATCTTTTGAAAGTGATCCTAAAACATACATTGAAAAAATTTCAGCTTTTTTGCAAAAAAATTGAAAAATAGTGTTGACAGAAATGTGAATGGCTGATATAATTATTTATGTTGTTAAGGAACAGCGGAAATGGCGGAATTGGCAGACGCGCAGGACTAAGGATCCTGTGATCGCTTTAGATCGTGAGGGTTCAAGTCCCTCTTTCCGCAGAGTGACAAGCCAGAGAGTGCTTGTCTTTTTTTATGCTCAGAAGTCATTGAGTGAAAACAGAAATGAAAGCAGTGAGAAAGTTTGAAAAGACTTTCTTTTTTACACTGCTTTTTTCACAGAAAATTAATCAAATTGTAAGTAACGCTAGCAATCTTATTTATTTTGTGATAGAATGTACATATAAAAAGGGTATATCCCAAAAAATAAATAGGAGGCCTATATAATGGCAATCGTTTCAGCGGAAAAATTTATCAAAGCTGCCCGTGAAAACGGATATGCGGTTGGTGGATTTAACACAAACAACCTTGAATGGACTCAAGCAATCTTGCGTGCAGCAGAAGCTAAAAAAGCTCCAATTCTTATCCAAACTTCTATGGGTGCTGCAAAATACATGGGTGGTTACAAACTTTGTAAAACACTTATCGAAAACCTTGTAGAATCAATGGGTATCACTGTACCAGTTGCTATTCACCTTGACCACGGTCACTTTGAAGATGCATTGGAATGTATCGAAGTTGGTTACACTTCAGTTATGTTCGACGGTTCACACCTTCCACTTGAAGAAAACCTTGAAAAAGCTAAAGAAGTTGTAGCTAAAGCTCACGCTAAAGGCGTTTCAGTTGAAGCTGAAGTTGGTACTATCGGTGGTGAAGAAGACGGTATCGTTGGTGGCGGTGAATTGGCACCAATCGAAGATGCTAAAGCTATGGTTGCTACAGGAATCGACTTCCTTGCAGCAGGTATCGGTAACATCCACGGTCCTTACCCAGCTAACTGGCAAGGTCTTCACCTTGACCACCTTGAAAAATTGACTGCTGCTGTTCCAGGATTCCCAATCGTATTGCACGGTGGTTCAGGTATCCCTGATGATCAAATCAAAGCAGCTATCAAACTTGGTGTAGCTAAAGTTAACGTTAACACTGAATGCCAAATCGCATTCGCTAAAGCTACTCGTAAATTTGTTGCTGAATACGAAGCAAACGAAGAAGAATACGATAAGAAAAAACTCTTCGACCCACGTAAATTCTTGAAACCAGGTTTCGAAGCTATTACTGAAGCTGTTGAAGAACGTATCGACGTATTTGGTTCAGCTAACAAAGCTTAATCAGACTTCGTTTCGTTAAAAAAACTTCCCTTTTGGGAAGTTTTTTTATGCTTTTAAAAGTTTTTTGAGTAAACTTAGCTCTTTTGTTGACAATTATTTAGTGAGTGCTATAATGAACCTGTTAGCCGATTTAGCTCAGTCGGTAGAGCAACGCACTCGTAACGCGTAGGTCGTAGGTTCAATTCCTGCAATCGGCAGAAGAGGTAAAAAGCCCTAATTTTGGGGCTTTTTATGTTGTGATATTTTTGAGAGTTTAAACAGTTTCAGAAAATAGAAGGGTATTTTCTAAAAGTTTTTTAATGATTATTGGTTAAAAAGCTTGCTAAAATAGGCCCAATATGTTATCATTTTATGGTATGTGGTGTAAAACACCTATAATCTAAGTAGGAGGACGCAGATAAAATGGCTAAAGTTTGTTATTTCACAGGTCGTAAGACTGTATCAGGAAACAACCGTTCACACTCAATGAACAAAACTAAACGTGCAGTTAAACCAAATCTTCAAAAAGTTACTATTCTTGTAGATGGAAAACCTAAAAAAGTTTGGGCATCAGCTCGTGCGCTTAAATCTGGTAAAGTTGAACGCGTATAAAATAAAAGCCGAAAGGCTTTTTTCTTTGTTTTGTAGCCGTTAATTTTCCATAATTTTTTACAATACGGCTAATATATGGTAAAATAAACTGATAAAAACTTTTGAGGTAGTAAATATGACTGTGAAAATTAATACAAAAGATGGCCAAATTGAGTTATCTGACGACGTAATTGCAACTGTTGTTGGTGGTTCAGCAACAGAAATTTTTGGTGTTGTTGGTATGGCAAGTAAAAGTGCTCTTAAGGATAATTTTCAAGCGCTTCTGCGTAAAGAAAACTACGCAAAAGGTGTTGTTGTCAAATCAACAGAAAGTGGTATTTCAGTCGATGTTTACACTGTGATGTCATACGGTGTGAAAATTTCTGAAGTATCTAAGAACATTCAGGAACGTGTCAAGTTCAACCTCGAAAATCAACTTGGCCTTTCAGCAGACATGGTGAATGTTTACGTACAAAATATTAAAGTTGTAGGAGAAGATTAGTGTCAAATATTACAACAAGTTTATTCCAAGAAATGGTTCAAGCTGCTAGCACCCGTCTTGGAAATCAAGCAGAATATGTAAACTCTCTTAATGTTTTCCCTGTACCAGATGGTGATACAGGAACAAACATGGGAATGACAATTGAAAATGGTGCCAAAGAAGTTGCAGACAAACCTGCATCTACTGTTGGAGAAGTTGGACAAATCCTTTCAAAAGGTCTTTTGATGGGTGCACGTGGTAACTCAGGGGTTATTACATCTCAATTATTCCGTGGATTCGGTCAAGCAATTAAAGATAAAGAAGAATTGACTGGTAAAGACCTTGCACATGCCTTCCAATCAGGTGTTGAAGTTGCTTACAAAGCTGTTATGAAACCTGTTGAAGGTACTATTTTGACTGTTTCTCGTGGTGCTGCAACTGCTGCGCTTAAAAAAGCTGAAGAAACTGATGATGCTGTTGAAGTTATGCGTGCTGCACTTGATGGTGCAAAAGGCGCTTTGGCTAAAACACCAGAAATGCTTCCTGTTTTGAAAGAAGTTGGTGTTGTCGATTCAGGTGGTCAAGGTTTGGTCTTCATCTATGAAGGTTTCCTTGCTGCTTTGACTGGTGAATACATCGCTTCTGAAGATTTCAAAGCAACTCCAGCTGTTATGACAGAAATGATTAACGCTGAACACCACAAATCTGTAGCTGAACACGTTGCAACTGAAGATATCAAGTACGGTTACTGTACTGAAATCATGGTTGCTCTAAAACAAGGTCCTACTTACGTTAAAGAATTTAACTACGATGAGTTCCAAGGTTTCTTGAGTGGTTTAGGTGATTCACTTATCCTTGTTAACGATGATGAAATTGCTAAAGTTCACGTCCACACAGAAGACCCAGGGTTAGTCCTTCAAGAAGGTCTTAAATACGGTGCTCTTAAAAAAGTTAAAGTTGATAACATGCGTAACCAACACGATGCTGTTCTTGAAAAAGATCAAGCAGCAGCTGCTAGCCAAGAAGCAAAAGATTTTGCAATCGTTGCAGTATGTGCTGGTGATGGATTAGCTGACATCTTCAAATCACAAGGTGTTGACTACGTTATCTCAGGTGGTCAAACAATGAACCCATCTACAGAAGATATCTTGAAAGCTATCGATGCTGTTAACGCTAAAAATGTTATCATCTTGCCAAACAACAAAAACATCTTTATGGCTGCCCAATCAGCAGCAGAAGTGTCTGAAGTCCCAGCTGCAGTTGTTGAAACACGTACTGTACCTCAAGGATTTACAAGTTTGTTAGCCTTCAATCCAACTCAATCATTGGAAGAAAACGTTGAAGCTATGACTGCAAGCCTTTCAGATGTTGTTAGTGGTAGCGTAACACTTGCTGTTCGTGATACTTCAATTGATGGTCTTGAAATCCACCAAGATGACAACCTAGGTATGGTTGATGGTAAAATCGTGGTTTCAAACCCAGACATGACAACTACTTTGAAAGAAACATTCGCTAAAATGATTGACGAAGATAGCGAAATTATCACTATCTACGTTGGTGAAGATGGAAGTCAAGAAATGGCTGAAGAAATGGCTGATTACCTTGAATCAACTTACGAAGATGTTGAAGTTGAAATTCACGAAGGTAAACAACCAGTTTATCCATACTTGATGAGTGTTGAATAATTTCTTATTTAATATAAAAGATAAAAGAAAGCATTTCGGTGCTTTCTTTTTTTGTGTAAAAAATTTTTTCTCAATAAAAGGCGTCAATTCAATATCTAATAGAAAGAAAATTGTTAACTAACAAAATTTTCTGAAAATTGTCTTGACTTTATTTTTTAAAGTGTTAACATGGTGTGTAAGATTTAATTGATAGGAGAAAACAGATGAGAAGTGACATGATTAAGGTAGGTGTGGATAAAGCACCAGCCCGTGGTCTTCTTTATGCAACCGGGCAAGTAAAATCTGCTAAAGACATGCAAAAACCATTTATCGCAATTTGTAATTCTTACATTGATATTGTTCCTGGGCATGTTCATTTGCGTGAGTTGGCAGATGTCGCCAAGGAAGCTATCCGTGAAATGGGTGGTATTCCTTTTGAATTCAATACCATTGGGGTAGACGACGGAATTGCTATGGGGCATATTGGGATGCGTTATAGCCTTCCATCTCGTGAAATCATTGCGGATGCTGCTGAAACAGTCATTAATGCGCATTGGTTTGACGGTGTTTTCTATATTCCAAACTGTGACAAAATTACACCAGGTATGATTTTAGCTGCACTTCGTACCAATGTTCCTGCAGTCTTTTGTTCAGGTGGTCCGATGAAGGGCGGTATTGATATGACAGGTCATCAGGCAACTTTGTCAAGCCTTTTTGAAGCTGTCGGAACTTATCAAGCTGGTGATATGTCTAAGAAAGAATTGGATTATTTGGAGCAAAATGCTTGTCCAACTTGTGGTTCTTGTGCGGGGATGTTTACAGCTAATTCGATGAACTCTCTTATGGAAGTGCTAGGTCTTGCTCTTCCTGGAAATGGTACTGTTCTTGCGGTATCTGATCAACGTCGTGAATTGGTTCGTCAAGCTGCTAAACATTTGATGGACAATGTTAAAAATAACTTGCGTCCAAGAGACATTATCACTAAAGAAGCTATTGATGATGCTTTTGCTCTTGATATGGCTATGGGTGGTTCTACCAATACCGTTCTTCATACGCTTGCTATCGCACGTGAAGCGGGTATCGATTACAATTTAACAGATATCAATGAAATTGCTAAGAAGACGCCATATTTGTCTAAAATTGCACCATCAAGTGTTTATACTATGCACGATGTCCAAGAAGCAGGTGGTATCTCAGCTATTATTAATCAATTGATTAAAAAAGGTACTATCAAGGGTGATCGTATTACAGTTACTGGTAAGACTTTGAAAGAAAATGTAGCTGGTGCAGAAATTAAGAATGAAGAAATCATTCACCCAATTGAACATCCAATTTCTCCAGTGGGTGGTTTGTCAGTTCTTTACGGTAATATCGCACAAGATGGAGCTGTTATTAAAGTTGGTGGTGTTGATCCTTCTGTTAAAACATTCCGTGGTAAAGCGATTTGCTGTGATTCACAAGATGAAGCTCTTGAATTGATTGATAATGGTACTGTTAAAAAAGGGCATGTGGTCGTTATTCGCTATGAAGGCCCTCAAGGTGGACCAGGTATGCCAGAAATGCTTGCGCCAACTTCTAAGATTGTTGGACGTGGTCTTGGTAAAGATGTTGCTCTTATCACAGATGGTCGTTTCTCTGGGGCAACACGTGGTATCGCTATTGGTCATGTGTCACCAGAAGCTGCAGAGGGTGGGAATATTGCTCTCATCGAAGATGGTGATGAAATCTATATTGATTTGACAAATCGTACTATTGATTTGCTTGTAGATGATGCGACATTGGAAGAACGTCGCAAACACTTGAAACCATTTAAGTCAAAAATTTCTAGCGGTTGGTTGCGTCGTTACACTGCATTTGCGTCATCTGCGAACTTTGGTGGTTCAATGATGACTCAAGAAGAGTTTGAAGAACGTAAAGCAGAACGTGAAAAACAAGAAAATGAATAAGGCAGATTAAATATTTTTGAAAGTGCTCAAAATATTTGTTCACTTTCTCTTGCTTTATTTTTTTTAAATGTTATTATAGTAACAAGCTGTTAGAATTTTTAGATAATTCGGAATTTACATGAAAAGGAGGACTTTGTGAAACAGATTAGATTAAAAGAATCCAAGAATGGATCGGAATTATTATTGGAAACCTTGGCTAGTCTGGGGATTGATACGATTTTTGGCTACCCAGGTGGAGCCGTTCTGCCACTGTATGACGCTATTTATAATTTTGATGGTATTCGTCATATTTTGGCTCGTCATGAGCAAGGTGCCCTTCATGAAGCCGAAGGTTATGCCAAATCAACTGGTAAACTTGGTGTTGCTATTGTAACAAGTGGTCCTGGTGCGACGAATGCCATTACTGGGATTGCAGATGGTATGAGCGACAGCGTTCCAATGCTTATCTTTACTGGTCAAGTCGGAATGTCTGGTATTGGTAAAGATGCTTTCCAAGAAGCTGATATTATTGGTATCACAATGCCAATCACAAAATACAATTATCAGATTCGTGATGTTGCAGATGTGCCACGCATTGTGACAGAAGCTGTTCATATTGCAACAACAGGTCGACCTGGTCCAGTTGTTATTGACCTTCCGAAAAATATTTCGGCTGCTAAAACAACAGTTTATAATGATCCTACTGTTGATCTTCCAAGTTACCAACCAACTTTGGAACCAAATGTTTTACAGGTCAAGAAAATTTTGACTCAGTTGAAAAAGGCAAAACGTCCATTGATTATCGCTGGTGGTGGTGTTAACTACTCAGGGGCCTCTAAGGAGTTAATTGCTTTTGCAGAACGTTATAATATTCCTGTTGTTTCAACCTTGTTGAGTTTGGGTGTTATGCCAATTAATCATCCCCTTTCTCTGGGAATGGGTGGTATGCACGGTTCATATGCGTCAAATATGGCTTTGACACAATGTGACTTTATGATTAACTTCGGGTCGCGTTTTGCAGATCGTTTGACTGGTAATCCAGCTACTTTTGCTAAAAAAGCAGTGGTTGCTCATGTGGATATTGATCCTGCGGAAATCGGAAAAGTCGTCAAGACACAAATTCCAATCGTTGGCGATGCCAAGCGTACACTACAGATTCTTCTAGAAGAAGATGAAGTTAAAACACGTCACGATGATTGGACAGAATCAGTTCTTGCTAATAAAGCTAAAGCGCCGTTTAGCTATGACTTTGATGAAGCAGTTATCAAACCACAACATGCCATTGCTACAATTGGTAAAGTAACAGATGGCGATGCTATCGTGGTTACAGACGTCGGCCAACACCAAATGTGGGCAGCTCAATTTTATCCATATAAAAATGAGCGTCAATTAATTACATCTGGTGGTCTTGGAACAATGGGATTCGGAATTCCAGCTGCTATCGGTGCTAAGTTAGCGAATCCAGATAAAGAAGTTATTCTCTTTGTCGGTGATGGTGGTTTCCAAATGACAAACCAAGAGTTAGCATTGCTAAATGGTTACGGTGTTCCGATTAAAGTGGTTCTGATTAACAATCATTCACTTGGTATGGTTCGTCAATGGCAAGAATCTTTCTACGATGAACATCGCAGTGAGTCAACTTTTGATGATGAGCCAAACTTCCAAATGATGGCAGAAGCCTACGGCATTGCTCACCACAAATTTACTGATCCGAAGACACTGGAAGAGGACTTGAAAGTCATCACTGAGAATAAACCAATGTTAATTGAGGTTGCGATTTCTAATCGTGAACATGTTTATCCAATGGTTCCATCAGGTAAATCAAATAGTGAAATGTTGGGGGTGAAGTTTAATGCGTAGAATGTTGACAGCAAAGCTTCAAAATTCAACAGGTGTTCTTAATCGTTTCACAGGCGTCCTCTCACGTCGACAAGTTAACATTGAGTCTATTTCAGTTGGACAAACAATGGAAGAAAATGTCTCTCGAATTACGATTATTATCGATGTTGAGAGTTTGGAAGAAGTTGAACAAATCATCAAACAATTGAACCGTTTGATTGATGTGCTTCGCGTTCGTGATATCACGGATATTCCACATTTGGAACGTGAAGTGATTTTAGTTAAATTGACAGCACCAACAAGCAAACGTGCCGAGATTTTAGCGGTTATTCAACCGTTTCGTGCAAGCGTTGTTGATGTGGCACCAAAATCAATTACTATTCAGGTAACTGGTGATGGCGATAAAATCGATGCTTTGCTTCGTGTTGTCAAACCTTATGGTATTCAGAATCTTGCTCGCACAGGTGCGACAGGATTCTCAAGAGATTTTTCTTGTTAAAACAATTAATTTAGTTAACAGTTGCCTGGCCAGGCAGTTAAAATAAAAATAGAAAAGAGATATTTATTATGGCAGTAACAATGGAATACGAAAAAGACGTAAAAGTAGCAGCTCTTGATGGTAAAAAAATTGCCGTTATTGGTTATGGATCACAAGGTCATGCTCATGCTCAAAACTTGCGTGACTCAGGTCACGATGTTATCATTGGGGTTCGCCATGGTAAATCATTCGATAAAGCAAAAGAAGATGGATTTGATACTTATGAAGTAGCAGAAGCAACAAAACTTGCTGATGTTATCATGGTATTGGCTCCTGATGAAATCCAAGCTAAACTTTATGCTGAAGAAATCGCTCCAAACCTTGAAGCTGGTAACGCTCTTGGATTTGCACATGGTTTCAATATCCGTTTTGGATACATTAAAGCTCCAGAAACAGTAGATGTCTTCATGTGTGCTCCTAAAGGACCAGGTCACCTTGTTCGTCGTACATACACAGAAGGATTTGGTGTACCAGCACTTTACGCTGTTTACCAAGATGCTACTGGTAATGCTAAAGACATCGCAATGGATTGGTCTAAAGGTATCGGTGCTGCACGTGTTGGACTTCTTGAAACAACATTTAAAGAAGAAACTGAAGAAGACCTCTTTGGTGAACAAGCAGTACTTTGTGGTGGTTTAACTGCTCTTATCGAAGCTGGTTTTGAAGTTCTTACTGAAGCTGGCTATGCTCCAGAATTGGCTTACTTTGAAGTTCTTCATGAAATGAAACTTATCGTTGACCTTATCTACGAAGGTGGATTCAAGAAAATGCGTCAATCAATTTCAAATACAGCTGAATTTGGTGACTACGTATCTGGACCACGTGTTATCACTAAAGATGTTAAAGAAAATATGAAAGCTGTTCTTGCTGATATCCAATCAGGTAAATTCGCTGAAGACTTTGTTAACGACTACCAAGCAGGTCGTCCAAAACTTGAAGCATACCGTAAAGAAGCTGCAGCTCTTGAAATTGAAAAAGTGGGTGCTGAACTTCGTAAAGCAATGCCTTTTGTTAACCAAAACGATGACGATGCATTCAAAATTTATAACTAATTTTTGAAGAAATCCACTTATAAAAGGCCGATGTTTGTCATCGGTTTTTTATCTATTAATCAGCAATTTGTCATATAAAATATTTAGATATTAGAAGAGGTAGTTTATGATCTTAGCTAAGGATGTTGTTGACGCCTATGACGTCTTGAAAGATGTTGTTGAGCGTACACCCCTAGATTTTGACCGCTATTTGTCGGAAAAATATGGTGCAACTGTTTATCTTAAACGTGAAAACATGCAGAAGGTCCGTTCTTTCAAAATTCGTGGAGCCTACTATGCTATTCACCAATTATCAGAGGATGAAAAAAAACGTGGTGTAGTATGTGCTTCAGCTGGTAACCACGCTCAAGGTGTTGCCTTTACGTGTCATGAAATGAAGATTCCAGCAACAATTTTTATGCCAGTAACAACTCCGCAACAAAAAATTGGGCAAGTGAGATTTTTTGGTGGCCCTTATGTGACGATTAAGCTTGTTGGAGATACTTTTGATGCATCAGCTCAAGCAGCACAAGATTTTACAAAATCAGAAGGAATGACTTTTATCGATCCTTTTGATGATGAAAATGTGCAGGCTGGTCAAGGAACGGTAGCTTACGAGATTTATGAACAAGCTCAAGAAGAAGGTGTAACTTTTGATCAAATCTTTGTGCCAGTTGGTGGTGGTGGTTTGATTGCAGGAGTTGCCACATACATTAAAGATGTAGCTCCAGAAATCCAAGTAGTTGGAGTCGAAGCCTCAGGTGCTCGTAGCATGCGTGCTGCTTTTGACAAAGGTCATCCTGTTAAATTGGAAGAAATCGATAAATTTGCTGATGGGATTGCCGTTCAAAAAGTCGGTGAAAAAACCTTTGAAGTTGCTCGTAAACATGTGGATAAATTAGTTGGTGTTGATGAAGGCTTGATTTCTGAAACACTTATCGACATGTATTCAAAACAAGGGATTATTGCTGAGCCTGCGGGAGCTTCTTCAATTGCAGCTCTTGAAGTGATGAAAGATGAGATTAAAGGGAAAACTGTCGTTTGTATCATTTCTGGTGGTAATAATGATATCAATCGTATGCAAGAGATGGAAGAACGTGCCCTTATCTATGATGGAGTGAAACATTATTTTGTGGTTAACTTCCCACAACGTCCAGGTGCCCTACGTGAATTTGTCAACAACATTCTTGGTCCAAACGATGACATTACACGTTTTGAATACATTAAACGTGCGAATAAAGGCACAGGCCCTGTTCTCATCGGTATTACACTAGGTGATAAAAATGACTACAATGATTTTATCGATCGTTTGTCTGGTTTTGATCCTTCATACATCAATTTACACGGGAATGAAAGCCTCTATAATCTATTAGTTTGATGCTAAAGTAAACTTCTGTTCTCTCTTAAAATTATTATTATATTGACAAGCAAGCCTAGTTGAACCTTACAGTTTGACTAGGTTTTTGCTTTATTTTTACTTGACTTTTTAAAGAAATAAAATATAATTGTATTAAGTTTTAAGTACAAAAGGAGATTTTTATGTTTTTAGTTCTTTTGGCAATTATTGCCTTACTTATTTTGGGTGTTATTGCTAGTACACTTTACGTGGTACGTCAACAAACGGTTGTTATTATTGAACGTTTTGGGAAGTATCAAACAACATCTGGTAGTGGGATTCATGTTCGATTGCCATTTGGTATTGATAAAATTGCTGCGCGAATTCAATTACGTTTGTTGCAATCTGAAATTGTTGTGGAAACAAAGACTAAAGACAATGTTTTTGTGACTTTGAATGTTGCCACACAATACCGTGTGAATGAACAAAATGTGACAGATGCTTATTACAAACTCATGCGTCCTGAAGCTCAAATCAAATCATACATTGAAGATGCTCTTCGTTCATCTGTTCCTAAATTGACTTTGGATGAATTATTTGAGAAAAAAGATGAAATTGCTCTTGAAGTGCAACATCAAGTGGCTGAAGAAATGTCAACTTACGGCTACATTATTGTTAAAACATTGATTACTAAAGTTGAGCCGGATGCTGAAGTTAAACAATCAATGAATGAAATCAATGCTGCGCAACGTAAACGTGTAGCTGCTCAAGAGTTGGCTAATGCGGATAAAATTAAAATTGTAACAGCTGCAGAAGCTGAAGCTGAAAAAGATCGTCTTCATGGTGTCGGTATTGCTCAACAACGTAAAGCGATTGTCGATGGTCTAGCTGAGTCAATTCAAGAATTAAAAGATGCCAATGTTGGCATGACTGAAGAACAAATCATGTCTATTCTATTAACTAACCAATATCTTGATACCTTAAATACTTTTGCGGCTAAAGGCAATCAAACATTGTTCTTACCAAATCATCCAGAAGGTATTGAAGATATTCGCACACAAATTTTGTCATCATTGAAAGCTAAATAGTTAAAACTAAAAAAAGTCCCTATTGCAGACGGAAGGAATTGCAATAGGGACTTTTTGTCTGGCATTTTGTTAGGGATTGAAATAGGAGTTACATGTTTCTTTTATACCGTTTATATTCATGGATTATTTTCAGAGCACGTTTCCGTGTTTTGATATTGGGACTTTTAAGTCTGCGATATGCAGATGCTAAATCATTTTTTTCAGCCATACCAACCTCCTTAAATATAGATTTATTAACGTTAACATGAAGTAGTATAGCACAAAATACTTAACCGGTAAAGTATTTACTGTAATTTGGCTTAAAATTAGCATTTTGGCATAAAAAAACAACCTTCCCAAAAAGGAAAGGTTGTTTTGAGTGATTATTTCAAGAAACGTTGTAAGAACTCTTTTGTACGTTCTTGTTGTGGGTGTTCGAAGATTTGTTCAGGTGTACCTTCTTCAGCGATAACACCTTTATCCATGAAGATGACACGGTCTGAAACATCTCTAGCGAATTCCATTTCGTGAGTGACGATAATCATTGTTAAACCTGATTTAGCGAGTTCTTGCATTGTTTTAAGAACTTCACCGACCATTTCTGGGTCAAGGGCAGAAGTTGGTTCGTCAAAGAGCATTGCTTCTGGGTTAACTGACAAGGCGCGTGCGATAGCCACACGTTGTTTTTGACCACCAGAAAGTTGTTTTGGTTTAGCTTTCCAGTATTGCTCAGTCATACCAACTTTTGTAAGGTTTTCTTTAGCGATTTTTTCAGCTTCGCTTCGAGAACGTTTCAAAACAGTTGTTTGAGCAACAATGGCATTTTCAAGAACGTTTAAGTTTTCAAAAAGGTTAAATGATTGGAAAACCATGCCAAGTTTTTCACGGTATTCTGTCAAGTTATAATCTTTTTCAAGAACGTTTTGTCCGTGGAAAAGAATTTCTCCAGCAGTTGGATCTTCTAAAAGATTGATAGAGCGGAGGAATGTTGATTTCCCTGAACCTGATGAACCAATGATAGAAATAACTTCACCTTTATTTACAGAAAGTGAAATATCTTTTAGGACCTCATTTTGTCCATAAGATTTTTTAAGGTGTTTAATTTCAATAATAGGTTGAGACATTATTTCACCTCTTTCGTTTGGTTTTGGTTAGCACCAGTTGTGTAAGTGTCCGCATCGAAACGACGTTCGATAAAGCGCAAGATGCGTGTCACTGTAAAGGTGAGAACAAAGTAGATAATAGCGATAATTGTAAATGTTTGGAAGTATTGATATGTTTGAGTTGCAACGGTATTACCTGAGAAGTAAAGTTCGACAACTGAGATAACATTCAATACTGAAGTATCTTTGATGTTGATGACAAATTCGTTACCAGTTGCTGGCAAGATGTTGCGGACAACTTGTGGAAGAACGATTTTGCGCATTGTTTGACCGTGTGTAAATCCAAGTGCTGTAGCAGCTTCGAATTGACCTTTATCAACAGCAAAGATACCACCGCGAACGATTTCACTCATGTAAGCACCAGTATTGATTGAAACAATAAAGATGGCTGCAAGAGTTCGGTCGATTGAAATACCAAAGGCTTGAGCAGTACCGTAGTAGATAACCATTGCTTGTACAATCATCGGTGTACCACGGAAGATTTCGATATAAACGCTAAGTAACCAACCAAATACTTTTTGAAGACCAGCAAGGAATTTATTGGCAGCTTTTGGAGCTGTGCGGTAAACACCAATCAAAAGACCGATAAAGAGACCAACAACTGTACCGATGATAGAGATGAGAAGTGTAACTCCCGCACCACGTAGAAATTGGTTCCAGTTTTTCTCGAAGATTCCCCACATATCAGTGAAGAAATTACTCTTTTGATCTTTTTCAGACTTGTCAGCTGGTTGTTTTTCAATCATGTCATCCATGAGTTGCAAACGGTCATTATCAGAGATGCCAGCTAAAACGGCATTTACTTTAGCAAGTGTGTCAGTGTCATCTTTACGAAGACCAACGGCAATGGCTGTGTCTGCTTTAGATGTCGCAAAACCTTTGCCATCTTCAAAAGCAATCATCTTGAAGTCGCTATTTGCATTTTCAGCAGAGATAGCATCAGGACGTTCAGAAACATAACCATCAATAATACCAGATTCAAGTGCTTGACGCATTTGGTTGAAGTCACCCATAGCAGTTTCTTTTGAAGCGCCTTTGATTTGGTCAATCAAGTTGTAAAGGTAGACACCTTGTTGAGATGTTAATTTTGCACCAGCAAAATCTTTAAGTGATGTAGCTTGTGCAAAGTCACCTTTTTTAGAAACAACGATAACTGGGTAGCTTGTATAGTAACTATCTGAGAATGCAATTTCTTTCTTACGTTCAGCGGTAGGACTCATTCCGGCAGCAATCATGTCAATCTTTCCGGAAGTAAGTGCTGGAATTAATCCTGTCCAAGTAGTTTTGACAACGAGGAGTTCCTTGCCTAAGCTGTCTGCTATTTTCTTAGCTATTTGGACATCGTATCCGTTAGCATACTGGCTAGTTCCTTCGATAGGAACAGCTCCATTAGAATCATCATCTTGTGTCCAGTTAAATGGGGCATAGGCTGCTTCCATACCGACACGAAGATATTCGTCAGCGTTTGCGCTAGTCATTCCTCCAAAGAGAAGAAGAAGGGCTGCGAAACAACTTAAAAGTAACTTTTTCATTTAAGACTCCTGTCTATTCTTGTACCTTACTATTTTACAGGAAATAGGGTCTGATTTCAACACGATAGACCCAAAAATAGAATATTTATACAATATATTATGATAAAATAGGGATATAAGAAAGGAGTAGGAGATCATGAAAAAATTAAGAATATTTTTACTAGCAATCGCTACTGTTTTAGGATTATCAGTTCCAGTTTTTGCTGATAGCGATGTTGACTATAGTATCAGAAATTATGATGGTGTTTTAGCGATACATGATGATAATGCTGCTGATTTTTATCAGACTATTACTTATCGATTTGATTCCTCGTACAATGGGCAGGTGGTGACTTTGGGAGAAGCCGGTCACATGCCAGAAGGATTTTCGGTTAATAATCAGCCAGAAGTTTCTGCTGAAGTTAATGGAGCCGATAAAATTGTTCGGTCTGTGGTAAGCGATCTTGGTGATGGTTATCAGGTAAAAATTTATAATTCTGGTTATAGTGGAGATGTAGTGACTGTTAAGCTACACTGGAAACTATCGCATTTACTATTTCCTTATCAAGATGTCGCAGAGCTTAATTGGGTACCGATTAGTGACTGGGATGAAACATTGCGCCATGTTACTTTTACAGTCTTAACAGATAAAACAACTGCTAATCGCAAACTTTGGGCTCATAGAGGTTACTTGAAATCGGTAAATGTTGAAAAATTACCTGATGGTTATCGAATTACGGCTGAAAATGTTGATGGAAAGTTAGAGTTGCACGCTTACTGGGATAAAGATATTTTGACGAATCCTGCACCCATTACAAGTAAACGTAAAGCAGCTATTATCAAGCAAGAAGCTAAAATTGCTCGTAGAAGTCAGCTGCTCAAAGTACTTTTGTTCTATCTTGTGCCAGCTCTTGTTATTATTTTGATTGTTTTGGCTTGGATTTTCTTTATTACAGGTAAAAGATTGGCTAAGAAATATGAAAAATTTAGTCATGATAGTCGTTCTTATGAAGCGCCAGAAGATTGGTCACCTTTGCTAATCATGCAGTATATCTATGATGTTGATTTGCAAGATACAGATACCAAAGGAAGTCCAATTTCACAAAAATTTAAATTTGAAACTGCCATGCAGGCGACTTTGCTTGATTTGATTGATCGTCATGTGATTACTGCAAGCGATGAGGAATTAACTTGTCATCTGGATAAGCCAATGACAAGCTATGAAGCAGAAGTAATTGATATGGCATTTGGTAGAAAAGAGACCATAAAAATTGAAGACTTGTTTGCAGATTATCGTTTTGATGATGATTTGGTAGATAACTATAAGAAGAAATACAAAGGTCATACTTTAGAAACAAAATTAAACAGTCTTGGTGAAGCTTTCAATGATCGCTATCTTGCTAAACTTGAACAAATTACTGACTTAGTTAATCAAGAAATTTCACAAAAAGCTTTACCAGAAATTCGTGAGAACTTAAGTGATGGTATCGCTAAGAAATTTGAATATGCAAAAGGTCTCCTATTCCTTACCTTGATACCTGTTGGTATTGGGTTAATCTATCTTTTGTTTAATCTAAATCTAGTTTTTCTTGCTTATGGTCTTTTGTTAGCTTTGGTTGTTTTGAGTTTGGTCATTATCATGGTTAAATCTCATTATTACAAAGTTCATGGTATGATAACTGCTGAAGGACAACAACGTATTCAAGCTTGGGTTAGCTTTACTAATATGATGCGAGACATTAACAAATTTGATAAGGTTGATTGGCAAGGTGTTGTCGTCTGGAATCGTATCTTGGTTTATGCGACTCTGTTCGGCTATGCCAAACAAGTTCAAAAATTCCTTAAAATTCATAACATTAAACTTGCTAGCGAATCAGACTTTATGATGAATCCTGAAATTGGCTACCTTATTGGCATGCAAACTCATCGTTTGGGAATGGCTAGTCAAAGTGCTGATTCAGCTGCGCATTTCTCTGTATCATCTGGTAGTTCAGGCTCTAGTGGTGGATTCTCCGGTGGTGGCGGAGGCGGAGGCGGCGGAGCATTTTAAAATGCTTTCAAATCTGCTATAATTGAGGGGATATTAAATTAAGGAGAGCTTATGTTATTTTTCGAACTACTTAAGGCTATCTTTTTAGGGGTAGTTGAGGGAATTACAGAGTGGTTACCTGTTTCAAGTACAGGACACCTGATTTTGGTTCAAGAATTTATTAAATTGAATCAAGATAAAGCGTTTTTGGACATGTTTAACATTGTCATTCAATTGGGAGCTATCCTAGCGGTTATTGTGATTTACTTTAAACGTTTGAATCCATTCCAGCCAGGAAAAACAGCGCGTGAAGTTCAGTTGACATGGCAGCTATGGTTAAAAGTTGTTATTGCATGTATTCCATCAATTTTAATTGCAGTACCTTTTGATGATTGGTTTGAAGCACACTTCAACTACATGATTCCAATCGCAATTGCCTTAATTGTTTACGGGATTGCATTTATCTGGATTGAAAAACGAAATGCTAATATTGAACCTGAAGTGACTGATCTTGCTCGCATGCCTTATTTGACAGCCTTTTGGATTGGATGCTTCCAAGTTCTAAGTATCGTTCCAGGAACAAGTCGTTCAGGAGCAACAATCCTTGGAGCCATCATTGTGGGAACAAGTCGTTCAGTTGCAGCTGACTTCACTTTCTTCCTTGCTATTCCAACTATGTTTGGTTACAGTGGTTTGAAAGCTGTTAAGTTCTTCTTAGACGGAAATGTTCTAAACTTTAGCCAATTCTTGATTTTGATGGTGGCAAGCGTTACAGCTTTCCTTGTCAGTCTATACGTTATCCGCTTCTTGACTGATTATGTTAAGAAACACGATTTCACTATTTTTGGTAAATATCGTATCGTTTTGGGAACAATTCTTATTCTATATAGCATTGCCAAATTTATCTTTTAAAAAAGCCAGCAGCCCTTGTCAGGGCTGCTTTTTGTGACGTAAAAATTGAAAAAATAAGACTTTTCTTGTATAATAAAATGACTACTCGTGCGAGGTATATAGTATGGAAATGAAACAGATTAGCGAGACAACGCTAAAAATAACGATTAGTATGGAAGATTTAGAAGAACGCGGAATGGAGTTGAAAGACTTCTTGATTCCACAAGAAAAGACAGAAGAGTTCTTCTATTCAGTAATGGATGAATTGGATTTACCAGATAATTTCAAAGATAGCGGCATGCTTAGCTTCCGTGTGACACCACGTAAAGACCGCATTGATGTCTTTGTTACCAAATCTGAAATCAATAAAGATATAAACTTTGAAGATTTAGCAGCTTTTGATGATGTTTCAAACATGTCACCTGAGGAATTTTTCAAGACTTTAGAGCAGACAATGTTGTCTAAAGGCGACACGGAAGCTCACGAAAAATTAGGTAAGATTGAAGAAATGATGGAAGGTGCTGTTGAAGATGTTCTGACAGAACATGCCCAACAAGCTGAGACTGAACCGGAAGAAGATGTGAATCCATCAGATTATGTTCACTATGTCTTGGATTTTCCAAGCTTAGAAGCTACTGTTGCTTTTGCTAAGGCTATTGATTTTCCAGTTGAAGCTTCAGAACTTTATAAGATGGATGGGGCTTACTACATGACAGTTCTCATTGATTTGCAAAATCACCCATCTTATTATGCAAATTTGATGTATGCCCGTATGTTAGAATACGCTGGCGCTGGTACAAAAACTCGTGCTTATTTACAAGAGCATGCGGTTGAATTATTGACGGATGATGCCGTCGAAAAATTAAAAATGATTGAGTTGGTATAGTATGGCACCCTTTACAATTGAATATGTTTTAGTTTTAATTGGCGCGTTTTTATTATCACTTTTCTTGACGCCAATTGTTCGTTTTATTGCTTTTCGTGTTGGTGCCGTTGACAATCCAAATGCTCGTCGTGTTAATGAAGTCCCAATGCCAAGTAGTGGTGGGTTGGCGATTTTCTTAGCCTTTTTAATGTCATCTTTGATTTTTATGCCAATGGTTTTGAAACAGCCGATTTGGACGATTTCTTATTTTGATTATATTTTGCCAGTTGTTATTGGTGGATTTATCATTACAGCGACTGGTTTTATCGATGATATTTATGAATTGAAGCCAAAAACAAAAATGGCAGGGATTATTTTAGGAGCTGTCATTGTTTGGGCCTTTACGGATTTCCGTTTTGATAGTTTTAAAATTCCTTTCGGCGGACCATTATTGCAATTCAATTCAGTAGTCACTTTCTTTTTGACGGTTTTTTGGATTATTTCAATTACAAACGCCATGAATTTGATTGATGGCTTAGATGGTCTGGTGAGTGGTGTTTCTATCATTAGCTTGATTACAATGGCTTTGGTATCTTATTTCTTCTTGCCACAGACCGACTTTTACTTGACTTTGACAATCTTATTATTGATTGCTTGTATTGCAGGATTTTTCCCTTATAATTACAATCCAGCTATTATATACTTGGGAGATACCGGAGCTCTTTTCATAGGATTTATGATTGGTGTGTTATCTCTTCAAGGGTTGAAAAATTCGACTGCTGTTGCGGTGGTGACACCAGTTATTATTCTTGGTGTTCCAATTTTGGATACAACTGTTGCGATTATTCGCCGTAAATTATCAGGGCGTCCAGCGACAGAAGCAGACAAGATGCATTTGCATCACCGTTTGTTAGCTATGGGGTTTACACACCGTGGAGCTGTTTTGGTCGTTTATGGAATTGCGATTCTTTTCTCACTTATCGCACTCTTGCTAAATGTTTCAAGCCGTTTAGGTGGTGTCCTTTTGATGATTGGTTTAGCCTTTGCCTTAGAAGTCTTTATTGAAGGACTTGAAATTTGGGGCGTTGGTCGAACACCACTTTTCGATACCCTTAAATTTATCGGAAATAGCGATTATCGCCAAGCGACAATGTTAAAATGGAAAAATCGCAAAAATAATAAGTAAATGGAAAGCCTATTATGGCTTTTTTTTGATATAATGATTAGTAACCCTATAGAACTGCGGTAATTTTCAGAAAAAAGTTACTGCCGCATTTGATAAATTGGAGGAACGTACACATGTCTGTACTTGAAATAAAAGATCTTCATGTTTCAATTGAAGATAAAGAAATTCTTAAGGGTGTCAATTTAACCCTTAAGACTGGAGAGATTGCTGCGATTATGGGTCCTAACGGAACTGGTAAATCAACGCTTTCAGCTGCTATCATGGGTAATCCAAATTACGAGGTTACTCAGGGTGAAATTTTGCTAGATGGTGAGAATATTCTTGACCTTGAAGTCGATGAACGTGCTCGCCTTGGTTTATTCCTTGCTATGCAATACCCATCTGAAATTCCTGGTATTACAAATGCTGAATTTATTCGTGCAGCTATGAATGCTGGAAAAGAAGATGACGAAAAAATTTCTGTTATGGATTTTATCACAAAATTGGATGAAAAGATGGAATTTCTTGGCATGAAAGAAGAAATGGCAGAACGTTACCTTAACGAAGGTTTCTCAGGTGGTGAGAAAAAACGTAATGAAATTCTTCAATTGTTGATGCTTGAACCTAAATTTGCTCTTCTTGATGAAATCGATTCAGGTCTTGATATCGATGCTTTGAAAGTTGTTTCAAAAGGTGTTAATGCTATGCGTGGAAATGACTTTGGAGCAATGATTATCACTCACTATCAACGACTTCTTAACTACATCACACCAGATGTTGTTCATATTATGATGGATGGTCGTGTTGTTCTTACAGGTGGTGCAGAACTTGCTGCTCGTCTTGAAAAAGAAGGTTATGCGAAAATTGCCGAAGAACTTGGAATTAAATACGAAGAAGAAGTGTAATTGATGATGTCAAGTCTACTATTATAGTAGATGATACTCGTATGTTGGATATAAAAAGGAGTAAACATCAAATTATGACGAAAGAATCAGTTTTAAATTTTTCACAAGCAAAAGCAGAACCTTTGTGGTTGCAAGAGCGACGCTTAGCTGCTTTTGATCATATAGATAAATTGCCATTACCAGAAGTCAACCGTGTAAAATTTCACCGTTGGAACTTGGGTGATGGAAGTATTTCAGAGGATGTGGCTTTGGCTAATGTCCCTGATTTTACAGCACTTGGAGATAATCCAAAACTTGTTCAGGTTGGAACACAAACTGTCCTTGAACAATTACCTGTTGACTTGATGTCAAAAGGTGTTATTTTTACAGATTTTTATAGCGCTTTGGAAGAAATTCCAGAAGTGATTGAAAAATATTTTGGTAAAGCGCGTGGTGACTTGGAAGACAAGTTAGCTGCTTATCATACAGCTTACTTTAACAGTGCTGCTGTGCTTTATGTTCCAGATAATGTGGACATTGAAGAGCCAATCGAAGGTCTCTTTTTCCAAGATAAGGCTAGTGATGTTCCATTTAATAAACACGTCCTTATTATTGTAGGAAAAAATAGTCACATCAGTTATCTAGAACGTTTTGAATCAATCGGTGAAGGCGATGCTAAAGCAACAGCAAACATCTCTGTTGAAGTTATTGCTTTAGATGGCAGTCAAGTGAAGTTTTCTGCTATCGACCGTCTTGGAAATAACGTGACAACTTATATTAGCCGTCGTGCTCATCATGGTAAAGATGCTGTGGTGGACTGGGCAATCGGCATCATGAATGAAGGCAATGTGATTGCTGATTTTGATTCAGACTTGTACGGAGATGGTAGCCAAGCTAATCTTAAAGTGGTTGCTGCTTCATCTGGCCGTCAAGTTCAAGGTGTGGATACGCGCGTGACAAACTACGGTTGCCATTCAGTCGGACACATTTTACAACACGGTGTCATTCTTGAACGCGGAACATTGACTTTTAATGGTGTTGGTCACATTGTAAAAGGTGCTAAGGGAGCGGACGCTCAACAAGAAAGTCGTGTTCTGATGCTTTCAGACAAAGCTCGTTCAGATGCCAACCCAATCCTATTGATTGATGAAAATGATGTGACAGCTGGTCACGCCGCTTCAATCGGACAAGTTGACCCAGAAGATATGTATTATCTCATGAGTCGTGGTATTGACAAGGAAACAGCAGAACGCCTAGTTATTCGTGGTTTCTTAGGGACTGTTATCACTGAAATTCCTGTCAAAGAAGTGCGTGATGAAATGATTGCTGTACTTGATAGCAAGTTGGAGCAACGCTAATATGACAAAATTAGACGCTCATAAAATCGCTCAAGACTTTACTATACTTGACCAAGTTGTCAATGATGAACCTCTGGTTTATCTAGACAATGCGGCAACAACTCAGAAACCACAAAAAGTACTTGATGCGCTCAATCAGTATTATCATACTATCAATGCCAATGTGCACCGCGGTGTTCATACCCTTGCTGAACGTGCAACAGCTGCTTATGAAGCCAGTCGTGAAAAAGCACGTCAGTTCATTAATGCTAAGTCAACAAAAGAAGTGTTATTTACACGTGGAACAACAACTGGACTTAACTGGGTTGCGCAGTTTGCCCAAGAAGTTCTTCAAAAAGACGATGAAGTGCTTATTTCAGTTTTAGAACATCATGCGAATGTCGTTCCTTGGCAACAAGTTTGCCATAAGACTGGTGCAAAATTGGTTTATGTTTATTTAAAAGATGGTCAGCTGGATATGGAAGATTTGCGCAGCAAACTTTCAAGTAAAACAAAATTTGTAAGCATTGCCCATGTTTCAAATGTTCTAGGCTCAGTGCAACCTGTTAAAGAAATTGCCAAATTAGCTCATGAAGTTGGTGCTTATATGGTGGTTGACGGTGCACAGTCTGCTCCTCATATGACAATCGACGTTCAAGATTTGGATTGTGATTTCTTTGCTTTCTCAGGACATAAAATGCTTGGACCAACAGGCATTGGTGTGCTTTATGGTAAAGAAGAATTGCTCAATCAAATGTCACCAGTTGAGTTTGGTGGGGAAATGATCGACTTCGTTTACGAACAAGAAGCCACTTGGACAGAATTGCCTTGGAAATTCGAAGCCGGGACACCAAATATTGCTGGTGCTATTGCTTTAGGCGCGGCTATTGAGTATTTGGATGATCTTGGTTTAGATAATGTTCATGCGCATGAGCAAGAACTGGTTGATTATATTTTACCTAAACTACAAGCCATCGAAGGAGTAACAGTTTACGGTCCACAAGACCCTAGTCAGCACATGGGAGTCATTTCATTTAATATTGATGGATTGCATCCACATGATGTGGCAACAGCACTTGATTATGAAGGTGTTGCTGTGCGAGCAGGACATCACTGTGCACAACCTTTGATTAATTATCTTGGAATTCATTCGGCAGTGCGCGCAAGTTTTTATATCTATAATACGAAAGAAGATTGTGATAAACTAATAGAAGCAATTCTTAAAACAAAGGAGTTTTTCAATGGCACTTTCTAGATTAGATAGTCTTTATATGGCAGTTGTTTCAGATCACTCAAAAAATCCTCACCATCATGGAAAATTAGAAGATGTTGATCAAGTTAATCTTAATAATCCAACTTGTGGTGATGTGATTTCATTATCAGTGAAATTTGATGGTGATCGCATTTCTGATATCGCTTTTGCTGGTGATGGTTGTACCATTTCAACAGCTTCATCAAGTATGATGACTGATGCTGTTGTTGGCAAGACGAAAGAAGAAGCTCTTGAACTAGCTGAGATTTTTTCAAAAATGGTTCAAGGTGAAAGAGATGACGCCCAAAAAAGACTCGGTGAGGCAAGTTTCTTGGCAGGAGTTTCAAAATTTCCACAACGTATAAAATGTTCAACTCTTGCATGGAATGCCCTGAAAAAAGCTATTGAAAACGATAGTAAAAATACAGAAAGGTAATTAGATGCCTGAAAAAAATGAAAAAGTAACGCCAAAACCAATTGATATTGGTGAGTATCAATATGGCTTCCACGATGACGTGACACCAGTCTTTTCAACAGGAAAAGGAATCAGTGAAGATGTTGTTCGTGAATTATCTGCTGAAAAAGGTGAGCCAGAATGGATGCTGGAATTTCGCTTGAAATCATTGGAAATTTTTAACAAAATGCCAATGCAAGATTGGGGACCAGATTTGTCAGATATTGATTTTGATGAGATTACTTACTATCAAAAAGCATCTGATAAACCTGCCCGCTCATGGGATGATGTTCCAGATAAAATCAAAGAAACTTTTGAACGTATCGGGATTCCAGAAGCCGAACGAGCTTATCTCGCTGGTGCTTCAGCTCAGTATGAATCTGAAGTGGTTTACCACAACATGAAAGATGAGTATGATAAGCTAGGAATCGTGTTCACCGATACAGATTCTGCTTTGAAAGAATACCCAGAGCTTTTCAAAAAATATTTCTCTAAATTAGTCCCACCAACAGATAACAAGTTAGCTGCTTTAAACTCAGCTTTCTGGTCAGGTGGTACCTTCATTTACGTCCCAAAAGGTGTCAAAGTTGATATTCCTTTGCAAACTTATTTCCGTATTAACAACGAAGCGATGGGACAATTTGAACGTACTTTGATTATTGTTGATGAGGGGGCAAGTGTTCACTACGTTGAGGGATGTACAGCACCAAACTACTCATCAGCTAGTCTTCATGCAGCCATTGTTGAAATCTTTGCTCTTGAAGGTAGTTACATGCGTTATTCTACTATTCAGAACTGGTCAGATAATGTCTATAACTTGGTAACTAAACGTGCCACGGCTAAGAAAAATGCTACGGTAGAATGGATTGATGGTAACCTTGGTGCCAAAACAACAATGAAGTATCCATCTGTTTATCTTGATGGCGAAGGTGCGCGTGGGACAATGCTCTCAATTGCCTTTGCTAATAAAGGTCAACATCAAGATACAGGTGCTAAGATGATTCACAATGCACCACATACCTCATCATCAATTGTTTCAAAATCAATTGCTAAAGGTGGCGGAAAAGTTGACTATCGTGGTCAAGTGACTTTTAATAAAAATTCTAAAAAATCAGTGAGTCACATTGAATGTGATACGATTTTGATGGATGATATTTCAAGTTCTGATACCATTCCATTTAACGAAATTCACAATTCACAAGTTGCGCTTGAACATGAAGCTAAAGTTTCAAAAATCTCAGAAGAACAACTCTATTATCTTATGAGTCGTGGTCTTTCTGAACAAGAAGCAACAGAGATGATTGTCATGGGATTTGTAGAACCATTTACAAAAGAACTCCCAATGGAATACGCGGTTGAACTTAACCGTTTGATTAGTTATGAAATGGAAGGTTCTGTTGGATAACTTAAAAGAGACAAGTTTTTAAACTTGTCTCTTTTTTTCTATATATAATAGGAAAAGTAATGGTAGTTTTTATAGTTTTTCGTTAACGTAAGTGACGAAGTGGTTCCACCAGACTTTAAGAAAAATGCTTTTTTTTACCTCTTTCTTAGCAAGTGCTGGTACGCTTGGTTTAGAGTCTAGATAGCCAGTTCCGACGATTTGTTTATCATCATAAATGAAAGAACCAACTTTATCACCTTTATTAATAGTAGCTTCGTATCCTTTAGATTTTGTTGAGAATGTTGCTGAAGCATCAGTACCAATACGATGAACAACCTTTAATTCTTGAGAAGCAACTGCAGGTACAGTCTTTTCTTTTCCATCGATAACTTTTGCTTTGCTATTTTTAGTTGATTCGCCAGCATCAACAAGAGTAGTCATTTCATAATGCGATTTAACATATTCAAGAAGATCATTCGTAGCTTTAAATCGGGCAAATTCATCTTCTTGCCAATTATCTGCATTCATAACAACAGAGATAATGCGCATGCCGTTTTCTGTAGAAGTCGCAACAAATGAAGCACCAGCAAGTTCAGTTGTACCGGTTTTTAGACCATCAACACCATCACGTTCGTAAGGCATTCCTTTGAGCATGTAATTATAAGTGTTCATTGTAGAACCATCAAAGTCAGCAGTTGTTTGGTTACTAATTTTAAGCACATCTGGGTACTCGGTGATTAAGTGTTGGGCAATGATGGCAACATCACGAGCGCTTAGGGTATTTTCATCAGTTGAACTAGAACCTGGGTAAATGTTATCACCTAGGTAACTATTGTTAAGACCAGAAGCATTAAATAATTTAGCATCATTGATTCCCCATTCTTGGAGTTGAGTTTGCATCATATCAACAAACTTACTTTCGGTACCGCCGATTTTTTCTGCAAGGGCAATCGCAGCACTATTAGCACTAGCTACCATGGCAGCATTAACTAATTGCTCCACAGTATATTCGCGTGCTTCCATAGGAACGTTACTAGCATCCGAATTAGCTGTTAAATCATAAGCATAATCAGATATAGGAACTTTAGTATCCCAACTTAGATTCCCTTTATCGATTTCTTTGTAAGTTAAGTAAACCGTTAATATTTTTGTCATTGAAGCAATACCATCAGGTGTAGTTGCATCTTTTTCATATAATACTTTACCAGTAGAAGCTTCGACAGCGATAGCGTGTTTAGCTGCTACATCAAAGGTATCATCAGCAGCAACTTTGTTTCCAATGAAGGCCAAGAGTAGGGCCAAAACAGCAAAAACTTTCTTCATTGTTCCATCCTTTGTTAAAAAATTAGATAATATGATTATATCATATTAATCGCTTACTTTCAGTGTGTCAGAAAATCTGACAAAAAATTCAGAAAAAACTATTCTCTTCAGAAAAAACTATTTTCTTTAAGGAAACTTTATGATATAATTTTATTTGTCAAATAATATAATTTAGAGAGAACAACTAGGAGGGCGTCACATGTCACTAAATGGTAAAACATGGAAACGCGTCGGTCTTGGGGCTGTAGCCTTAGTCTCAACAGCTGTTTTGGCAGCTTGTGGAGGTAAAAGCTCATCAACTTCTTCAAAAACTGATGAGATCAATTGGTACACTCCGACTGAAATTAGCACTTTGGACATTTCGAAAGTTACAGATACTTATTCTTCAATTGCTATCGGTAACTCAGGTAGTAACTTACTTCGTCGTAACGAAGACGGTGAATTAAAACCTGATTTGGCTGAGAAAGTAGAAGTATCTGAAGATGGTTTAACATACACTGCCACATTACGTGATGGACTTAAATGGTCTGACGGTAGTGATTTAACGGCAGATGACTTTGTTTATACATGGCAACGTATTGTTGATCCAGCGACTGCTTCAGAGTATGCTTACCTTGCATCAGATGCGCATGTTTTAAATGCTGCAGAAGTTATCAATGGTACTAAGAGCGTTGATGAATTGGGAGTTAAAGCAGATGGTAATAAAGTAATCTTTACATTATCTAGTCCATCTCCACAATTTATGAGTCTTTTGACATTTGCTAACTTCGTTCCTCAAAACAAAGCCTTTGTGGAAAAAGCAGGAAGTGACTACGCTACAACTTCTGAAAAAGCACTTTATTCAGGTCCATACACAGTAAAAAATTGGAATGGTTCTAATGGTTCATTCACACTTGTGAAAAACAAATACTATTGGGACGCTAAAAACGTTAAATTGAAGAAAGTTAACGTCCAAGCTGTTAAAAAACCTGATACTGCCGTGCAAATGTACAAAGATGGTGAGCTTGATACAGCAAACATCTCTGGTACAGAAGCAATTTATAAAGCAAATAAAAGCAACAAAGATGTTGTGGATGCTCCAGAAGCAACATCTGCATACCTCGTTTACAACGAAACAGGTTCTGTTAAAGCTTTAGCTAATACTAAGATTCGTCAAGCACTTAATCTTGCAACAAATCGTGAAGGTGTTGTTAAAGCAGCTATCGATACTGGTTCAAAAGCAGCAACGGCTCTTGTTCCAACAGGACTTGAAACCTTAGAAGATGGTACTGATTTATCTAAATACGTATCACAAGATTACACTTATGATGCCAAACAAGCAGCAAAACTTTTCAAAGAAGGTCTTGCTGAAATCGGTGAAAAATCAGTTAAATTGACAATTACAGCTGATTCTGATACACCAGTTGCCAAAGCATCAGTAGACTACATCAAACAAACATGGGAAGATGTTCTTCCAGGATTAAAAGTAGAAGAAAAATTCGTAACATTCAAACAACGATTGCAAGATTCTAAAACACAAAACTTTGATGTTGTTCTATCACTTTGGGGTGGTGACTATCCAGAAGGATCTACATTCTATGGATTGTTTACATCAGATTCAGCTTACAACTACGGTAAGTTTAGCGATGCTACATATGATGCGGCCTACCAAAAAGCATTGACTACAGATGCTTTAGATCCTGTAGCTGCTGCAGATGATTATAAAGCTGCTGAAAAAGCACTTTATGATAATGCACACTATAACCCACTTTACTTCCGTAACACAAAAGCACTTCAAAATCCATCAATCAAAGGTCTTGTTCGTAACTCAACTGGTTTGCAAGTTGACTTTACATATGCCTATAAAGACAAATAATCTTTAATAAGTATGAATAATGGGCAAGAATTGGTTGCGACCAATTCTTGCTTTTGTTGACAGGTAAAACTTTTCCCCTGCCAACAAAAGCAAATAAGAGAAGGAAATATTATGGTAAAATACATTCTTAAACGTGTTGCTATTCTTCTTGTAACACTCTGGGTAGTTGTTACCCTGTCGTTTTTCCTCATGCAAGTTATGCCTGGGACACCTTACAATAACCCAAAATTAACTGATGAGATGATTGCTTTAATGAACAAACAATATGGGTTGGATAAACCAGTTTGGCAACAATATCTTACATATCTATGGAATATTCTCCATGGTGATTTCGGTACAAGTTACCAATCAATTAATCAACCAGTTGGACGTTTGATTTCTCAACGTTTAGGCGTTTCGATCCAACTTGGTGTTCAAGCCCTAATCGTTGGTCTTCTTGCTGGTCTTGCGGTTGGTGCTGCATCAGCACGTAACAAAAATAACTGGATTGATGGTGTACTTAGTGTTATTTCTACACTTGGTATTTCAGTACCATCATTCATTATCGGTCTTTTCTTATTGGTTACTCTTGGTTTCAAATGGAGCTTGTTCCCACTTGCAGGATGGGGTTCATTTGAACAAACCATTATGCCATCTATTGCCTTGGCAATTCCAGTATTTGCCCAAGTTACACGTTTCTTCCGTGGACAAATGATTGAAACATTGAGTTCTGACTACATTCAATTAGCTACTGCTAAAGGTTTGAACAAACGTCAAGTGACACGTAAACACGCGTACCGTAACTCAATGATTCCAGTTTTGACTTTGGTTGGTCCTATGGCAGCAAACTTGCTAACAGGTTCAGCTTTGATTGAACAAATTTTCTCAATTCCAGGAATTGGTCAACAATTTGTAACATCAATCCCAGCTAAAGACTATCCAGTAATTATGGGAACAACAATCGTTTATGCAATGATGTTGATGGTTGCTATCTTGGTAACAGATATTGCAACAAGTATTGTTGACCCACGTGTACGCTTGCAATAAGGAGACTATTCATGGCAGAAAAAACAAGAGAATTTAAACTTGTTGGTGTTGGTTCAGCCAGCTCACAAGAAAAAATCGAAAAGCCTGCTCTTTCTTTTATGCAAGATGCATGGCGCCGTTTGAAGAAAAATAAATTAGCTGTTATCTCAATGTGGTTCTTGGGAATTTTACTTGTATTCTCAATGATTTCAGTAGTTTTGGTACCACGTGATGACGCTAATGCTTTCAATACAAAAGAAGTTACAACTTACCGTAACCTTCCACCAAAACTTAGTGACAACCTTCCATTCTGGAACGGTAAAATTACTTATTCTGGTAATACTGAAGCTAACGATGCTTATGCAGACCAAGGTGTTCCAGAAGGTAAAAAATTTATCCTTGGTACTGATAACCTAGGTCGTAGTGTTGCCAAACGTATCATCGTAGGTGTGCGTATCTCACTTCTTATTGCTATCGTTGCAACATTGATTGACCTTTTGATTGGGGTAACTTATGGTTTGATTTCAGGTTATGTTGGCGGACGTGTCGACATGGTTATGCAACGTATTATCGAAGTTATTTCATCAATTCCTAACTTGGTTATCGTTACAATGCTTGGTCTTTTGCTTGGTAATGGTGTTACATCAATCATTATTTCAATTGCTATCGTTGGATGGACATCAATGGCTCGTCAAGTACGTAACTTAACACTTTCTTACCGCGAACAAGAGTTTGTTCTTGCTGCTCGTTCATTGGGTGAAAGTGCTCCTAAAATCGCATTTAAACACATCCTTCCAAATATTTCAGGGATTATTATTGTTCAAATTATGATGACAGTTCCAAGTGCCATCATGTATGAAGCTGTGCTTTCAGCTATTAACCTTGGGGTAAAACCACCAACAGCATCACTTGGTTCATTGATTACTGATGCTCAAGAATACTTACAATACTACCCTTATCAAGTAACTCTACCAGCCCTTGCTTTGGTATTAATCTCACTTGCTTTCATCTTGTTAGGTGACGGTCTTCGTGATGCATTTGATCCAAAATCTGGTGATCGTTAGGAGGAAAAAATATGAGTGAAGAAACAATTTTACAAGTTAAAAACCTCCATGTAGATTTCCAAACCTACGCTGGAGAAATTAAAGCTATTCGCGACGTCAACTTTGACTTGAAGAAAGGCGAAACACTTGCTATCGTAGGTGAATCTGGATCAGGTAAATCTGTAACAACTAAAACATTAATGGGGCTATCTGCTTCAAATGCTACTATTACAGGTGACATTGACTTTAAAGGTAAAAAACTTACTGAATTAAAAGAAGACGAATGGATCAAAGTTCGTGGAAATGAAATCGCAATGATTTTCCAAGATCCAATGACAAGTCTTGACCCAACAATGAAAATTGGTCAACAAATTGCTGAACCAATCATGATCCACGAAAAAGTTTCAAAACAAGAAGCTTGGAATCGTGCGCTAGATTTAATGAAAAATGTTGGTATTCCAAATGCGGAAGAACATATCAACGATTACCCACACCAATGGTCTGGTGGTATGCGTCAACGTGCTGTTATTGCAATCGCACTTGCTGCTAACCCAGATGTCTTAATTGCTGACGAACCAACAACTGCCTTGGATGTTACTATTCAAGCTCAAATTCTTAACTTGATGAAAAAAATTCAAAAAGAACGTGGTTCATCAATCATCTTTATCACCCACGACCTTGGTGTCGTTGCTGGTATGGCTGACCGTGTTGCAGTTATGTATGCTGGTAAAGTTATTGAATATGGAACAGTTGACGAAGTCTTCTACAATCCGCAACACCCATATACTTGGGGCTTGTTGAACTCAATGCCAACAACTGACACAGAAGCTGGTAGCTTACAATCAATCCCAGGTACACCACCAGATCTTCTTAACCCACCAAAAGGTGATGCTTTTGCACCACGTAACGAATTCGCTTTGGATATCGATTACGAAGAAGAACCACCAATGTTTAAAGTTAGTGACACACACTATGCTGCAACTTGGTTGTTAGACGAACGTGCACCTAAAGTAACACCACCATTACCAATTCAAAAACGTTGGGCAAAATGGAAAGAACTTGAAGGGAGAAAAGCTTAATGACTGAAAATAGAAAAAAGCTTGTTGAACTTAAAAATGTCTCTTTGACTTTCAACGAAGGCAAAAAGAATGAAGTAAAAGCCATCAACAACGTCAGCTTCGATATCTATGAAGGTGAAGTCTTTGGTTTAGTTGGTGAATCAGGTTCTGGTAAAACAACTGTTGGACGTGCTATCTTAAAACTTTACGATATTAGTGGTGGTGAAATCGACTTTAATGGAGAAACAGTTTCTAACCTTAAAGGTAAAGAATTGCATGAATTCCGTAAAAATGTGCAAATGATTTTCCAAGACCCACAAGCAAGTCTTAATGGACGTATGAAAATCCGTGACATCGTTGCCGAAGGTCTTGATATTCACAAACTCGTTAATAGTAAAGAAGAGCGTGATGAAAAAGTTCAAGAATTACTTTCTCTAGTAGGTTTGAACAAAGATCACATGACTCGTTACCCACACGAATTCTCTGGTGGTCAACGTCAACGTATTGGTATTGCACGTGCTCTTGCTGTACAACCGAAATTCATTATTGCTGATGAACCAATTTCTGCGCTTGACGTGTCTATTCAAGCTCAAGTTGTTAACTTGATGCAAAAACTTCAACGCGAAAAAGGCTTGACTTATCTCTTCATCGCTCACGATTTGTCAATGGTCAAATACATTTCAGATCGTATTGGTGTAATGCACTGGGGTAAAATGCTTGAAATTGGAACATCTGAAGATGTTTACAATAACCCAATTCACCCATACACTAAGAGTTTATTGTCTGCAATTCCAGAACCAGATCCAGAATCTGAACGTGAACGCGTGCATCAAGTTTATGATCCAAGTGCAGAACTTGATGGTCAAGAACGTGAAATGCGTGAAATTACACCAGGTCACTTTGTACTTTCTACTGAAGCTGAAGCTGAAGAATATAAAAAAGCATTATCATAATTATAAAGAGGGCAAAGAGCCCTCTTTTTTGCGTTTAAAGGTTCCTAAAAGTCAATTTAGTTGCATTATAAGAGAAGAAGTATTAGAATGTACACGAAGTCAATTACTGCTGAATTGAGCGATTTTAGAGGGTTCTGATGGCAAATTGGAAAAAATGAAAAAAGTTTCATAAAAGCGTTGACACGCTGTAGTAAATTTAGTATACTAATATAGCTGTTGTTCGAGAGGACATCGGTAACAAGTTTGAAACAAACTTGAAAATTTCTTGAAAAAGGATGTTGACAAAGCGTTTCAAATTTGATAGAATATAGAAGTTGTCTCGAGTGAGACAAAGACCTTTGAAAACTGAACAATACGAACCAAACGTGCGGGTTACGGAAGTAACCTGTCAAAAACGATAAATCTGTCAGTGACAGAATGAGAACAAGATTAAATGAGAGTTTGATCCTGGCTCAGGACGAACGCTGGCGGCGTGCCTAATACATGCAAGTAGAACGCTGAAGACTTTAGCTTGCTAAAGTTGGAAGAGTTGCGAACGGGTGAGTAACGCGTAGGTAACCTGCCTACTAGCGGGGGATAACTATTGGAAACGATAGCTAATACCGCATAACAGCATTTAACCCATG
>NZ_FNXZ01000007.1:0-48709 GCF_900108865.1 Streptococcus sp. 45
TATGGAGGATTACCCAAGTCCGGCTGAAGGGAACGGTCTTGAAAACCGTCAGGCGTGTAAAAGCGTGCGTGGGTTCGAATCCCACATCCTCCTTTAATATTGTTAACGCGGGATGGAGCAGCTCGGTAGCTCGTCGGGCTCATAACCCGAAGGTCGTAGGTTCAAATCCTGCTCCCGCAATAGTTTGGCTCGGTAGCTCAGTTGGTAGAGCAATGGATTGAAGCTCCATGTGTCGGCGGTTCGATTCCGTCTCGCGCCATTTAAAATTTAATAAATGCGGGTGTAGTTTAGTGGTAAAACTACAGCCTTCCAAGCTGTTGTCGCGAGTTCGATTCTCGTCACCCGCTTTTTATTTTTTATTTATATTGGTTATTCCAAGTTTCATGGGCGCATAGCTCAGCTGGTTAGAGCGCACGCCTGATAAGCGTGAGGTCGGTGGTTCGAGTCCACTTGTGCCCATACATGGAATGGAGAATTACTCAAGAGGCTGAAGAGGACGGTTTGCTAAATCGTTAGGTCGGGTAACTGGCGCAAGGGTTCGAATCCCTTATTCTCCGTGCTATTTTACAAACGAGATTATCTTTTGATATCTCGTTTATTTTTATATTCTAAGTTAGTTGGTGCACAATTTTGAAAAAATTAAGAATCTCTCGTCTCGTTTTCTTCGCTGTGTTGATTTTATTGGTTCTCTGTCTTTCTTTGGCATTTCTATTTAAGAATGAGGGAATTGTTTCTAGTGTAACTTCTCCAGTTCGGAGTGTTGTTGCAAGAGTGGATTCTATTGTTTCCGCTCCCTTTAGATCTTTAGATTCTCTTAATGAGGATATTCACGATCTTTTTGATACTTATTCTGAGAACAAAAAGTTAAAGAAAAAGGTTGCAGAGCTTGAAAATCAGAGTGAAGTGATTGATTCTTTAAAATCTGAAAATGGTCAATTAAATAGTGCTATTAATGCATCATCATCTATTACTACTCAGTTTTCTGCTACAGGAAAAGTTATTGTTAGAAGCCCAGTTTCTTGGTATGATTCTTTGACTGTTAAGTTAGGAAAAAATAATAATGTTGCTAAAAAGATGCTTGCTTTGTCAAATGGGGGACTTATTGGTGTAGTCACTGACGTTTCTTCAACTACTTCAAGTATTGCACTTTTAGCAAATGGTTCTGATTTTAGTATTCCTGTTAAAATTTCAACTGCTTCAGGTGATGTTTTTGGAATTTTAGAATCTTATGATTCAGATAAGAAATGTTTTGTTGTTTCGAATCTAAATTCTTCTACTGATATTAATGAAAATGATAGTGTTGTGACAAGTGGACTTGATGGTGATACTGTTGCAAATATTGCTGTTGGCTCAGTTTCAAGTGTGAAGAACAGTTCAGAGAATTTAGAACGTGTTGTTTATGTAACACCTGCGGCAGATTTTTCTGATATCTCATATGTAACAATAGTTGGTGATTAAAGTGGCTTTTTTTAAGAATAAATACTTTTTACTTTTTTTACTTTTTCTCTTGATGTTGATTGATGGTCAGCTTTCTTACTTGATGAGTTCTATTTTCTCATATCATGTGACCATTAGTAGTCATCTTCTTTTATTGGCAATTATTGATTTTTATCATGATAGGAATAAACATTTTGTCTTATTCAGTGCCTTGGTCTTAGGTGCTTTATATGATATCTATTACTTGAATCGAATTGGTTTAGTTGTTTTCCTATTACCAGTTTTAGTAATCTTTACTAATAAGATTACTAAGAGTATTTTTGCTAGTAATTTTCAAACATTAACCTTCTATATTATTGTTTTGTTTTTGTTTGAAATTGTTGGAGAATCAGCTGCTGTTTTATTGGGAATGACAACGTTATCAATGGCTAATTTTATAGCCTATAGTTTTGCGCCAACCCTTATTTTTAACGTTTTGTTGTATTTGATATTCCAGAAATTGTTTAAAAAAGTATATTTTAACGCTTAGATTACCATAACAAAACATAAATGTAACAATCACGTAATATTAATTGCGTGATTTTTTGGTAAAATAATAATGTCTTATCAAAAAGGAGTAGTTTAATTAATATGAAAAAAAGAATTTTATCAGCTGTTCTTGTCAGTGGTGTGACACTGGGAACAGCGGCCGTAACTGTAAATGCGGACGATTATGATACACAAATTGCTGCACAGGATGCTGTAATCAGCAACCTAACTTCAGAACAAGCTGCAGCTCAAAGTAAAGTTGACGCTATTCAAAGTCAAGTGTCTTCTCTTCAATCACAACAAGCTGATTTGGAAGCACAAAATGCTCAACTTGAAGCTGAATCTCAAAAATTAAGTGAAGAAATTCAAGCTCTTTCAAGCAAAATTGTTGCTCGTAACGAAACTTTGAAAAATCAAGCTCGTAACGCACAAAAAAATGCTTCTGCTACAAGCTACATCAACACAATCTTGAACTCTAAATCAGTTTCTGATGCTATCAACCGTGTTCAAGCAATTCGTGAAGTAGTTGCTGCAAACAAAAAAATGCTTGATGAACAAGAAGCTGATAAAGCTGCAATTGAGCAAAAACAAGCTGAAAACCAAGAAGCTATCAATACAGTAGCTGCTAACAAAGCAACTATCGAACAAAATCAAGCTGCTTTGGCAACACAACAAGCTGAATTGCAAGCTGCTCAATTGGATCTTTCTGCTCAATTGGCAACTGCTGAAGATGAACGTGCTAACCTTGTAGCTCAAAAAGAAGCTGCTGAACAAGCCGCTGCTGAAGCTGCTGCAGCACAAGCTGCTGCCGAAGCACAAGCACAAGCTGAAGCACAAGCACAAGCTGAATCTGTAGCACAAGCACAAGCTGCTGTTCAAAACGGTACAGCTACAACTGATACAACTACAGATACTTCAGCTCAAGATTCATCAGCTGCAGCACCAGCACAACAAGCTTCAACTCCAGCTCAAGCAGCGCCAGCACAACAAGCTGCAACACCAGCTCAAAGTGCACCAGCACAAACTGCTGCTAAACCAGCTGCTTCAACTTCATCATCAGCTGCTAAACCATCTTCAGTAACACCAACTACTAACACAGCAGGTAACACTTACCCAGTAGGTCAATGTACTTGGGGTGTTAAATCACTTGCTTCATGGGTTGGTAACTATTGGGGTAATGCTAACCAATGGATTGCTAGCGCACAAGCTGCTGGTCACTCTGTAGGTACTACACCACAAGCTGGTGCAGTAGCTGTATGGCCATACGATGGTGGTGGTTATGGACATGTTGCATACGTAACAGCTGTTCAAAGCTCAACTAACATCCAAGTTATGGAAGCTAACTACGCTGGTAACTCATCAATCGGTAACTACCGTGGATGGTTCAACCCAACTTCATCAACTTGGGGTGGCGGAACTGTCTACTATATCTACCAATAATAAAACTGTGAGAAGGATTATGTCCTTCTCTTTTTTTGTGTCCCTCTATTTTGCCTGTATTTAGCGGATTTAACGCATTTGTCATTGAAAAAATGCTAAAAAAACGTTAAAATGGTAAAGGATAAAAACTTTGGAGGAAATCATGTCTTATTCTGATTTAAAATTGTTTGCCTTATCGTCAAACAAAGAATTAGCAGAAAAAGTAGCTTCGGCTATGGGAATTCAACTCGGAAAATCAACCGTTCGTCAATTTTCTGATGGTGAAATCCAAGTCAACATTGAAGAATCAATTCGCGGCGACCATGTCTTTATTTTGCAGTCAACTAGCTCACCAGTTAACGATAACTTGATGGAAATCTTGATTATGGTTGATGCTCTTAAACGTGCTAGTGCTGAAAAAATTAGTGTGGTTATTCCTTACTACGGTTATGCACGTCAAGACCGTAAAGCTCGTTCACGCGAACCGATTACTTCTAAATTAGTCGCAAATATGCTTGAAGTAGCTGGAGTTGATCGTCTTTTGACTGTTGACTTGCACGCTGCACAAATTCAAGGCTTCTTTGATATTCCAGTTGATCACTTGATGGGTGCACCATTGATCGCTGATTACTTTGACCGTCACGGATTGGTTGGAGACGATGTTGTTGTCGTTAGTCCTGACCACGGTGGTGTGACTCGTGCACGTAAATTGGCACAATTCCTCCAAACACCGATTGCTATCATTGATAAACGTCGTAGTGTTACAAAAATGAATACCAGTGAAGTTATGAACATCATTGGTAATGTTAAAGGTAAAAAATGTATCTTGATTGATGATATGATCGATACAGCAGGTACTATTTGTCACGCAGCAGATGCTCTTGCTGAAGCTGGAGCAACTGCGGTTTATGCATCATGTACTCACCCAGTTCTTTCTGGCCCTGCTCTTGAAAATATCGAGAAATCAGCAATCCAAAAATTGGTTGTTTTGGATACTATCTATCTTCCAGAAGAACGTTTGATCGATAAGATTGAACAAATTTCAATCGCTGAATTAATTGCTGAAGCAATTACTCGTATTCACGAAAAACGTCCTTTGTCACCATTGTTTGAAATGGGAACAGCTAATAAATAAGATTTGGCTTTGGCTTTAAGTCAGAAGAAATCGTTGGTGTTATTCCAGCGATTTTTTTAGTTTTAGATATTAACATGTGGATAAGTCACTTTTAGACATCGTACGGTTATTGCTGTGGATAACTTGAAAAAGGGTGTATAATTATCAAATTTTATGTATAATAGATGTAATTAGATTTTTGAGGTGATGCTATGAGTTTAACTGATCGTTTTAATAAAAATTTAAATAAGATTGAAGTGTCGTTGATTCGTCAATTTGACCAATCTATTTCTGACGTGCCAGGCATTATGAAATTGACTCTTGGAGAGCCTGATTTTACAACACCTGATCATGTTAAAGAGGCAGCAAAAGCTGCGATTGATGCCAATCAGTCTCACTATACTGGGATGGCAGGTTTACCTGCTCTTCGTCAAGCAGCTGCAGATTTTTTGAAATCTAAATATCATTTGTCTTATAATCCTGACAATGAAATTTTGGTTACAATTGGAGCAACGGAAGCTTTGTCAGCAACTTTAACGGCTATTTTGGAACCTGGTGATACAGTTCTTTTGCCTGCGCCAGCTTATCCTGGTTATGAACCTATTGTTAATCTTGTAGGAGCTGAAATTGTTGAAATTGATACAACAGCTAATGATTTTGTTTTAACACCAGAAATGCTTGAAAAAGCCATTTTGGAACAAGGCGATAAGCTAAAAGCTGTTTTGCTTAATTACCCAACTAACCCAACTGGTGTGACTTATTCACGTGAACAAATTAAAGCTTTGGCGGATGTGCTTAAGAAATATGATGCTTTTGTGGTTTCAGATGAAGTTTATTCTGAGTTGACTTATAGTGATGAACCTCATGTATCAATTGCAGAATATCTTCCAGAACAAACGATTTTAATTAATGGTCTTTCTAAATCTCACGCTATGACTGGTTGGCGAATTGGTATGATTTTTGCACCAGCTAATTTTACAGCACAGTTGATTAAGAGTCACCAATACTTGGTTACAGCTGCTGCAACAATGGCACAGTTTGCTGCGATTGAAGCTCTTTCAGCTGGTAAGGATGATGCTCTTCCTATGAAAGCAGAGTATATGAAACGTCGTGATTACATCATTGATAAAATGTCTGCGCTTGGCTTTAAGATTATCAAACCAGATGGTGCCTTTTACATTTTTGCTAAGATTCCAGCTGGCTATGAACAAGATTCATTTAAATTCTGTCAAGATTTTGCGCGTGAAAAAGCTGTTGCTTTCATTCCTGGTGTAGCTTTTGGTAAATATGGTGAAGGCTATCTTCGTTTGTCATATGCGGCAAGTATGGAAACAATCACAACAGCCATGGATCGTTTGAAAGAATTTATGGAAGAACATGCAAAATAAGGAAACTTACGGTCTTGTCCTTTATAATCGTAATTATCGTGAGGATGATAAGTTAGTTAAGATTTTTACTGAAACCAATGGGAAACACATGTTTTTTGTGAAACATGCTAGTAAATCTCGCTTTAATTCGGCTATTCAACCGTTAACGGTAGCTAAATTTATTTTAAAAATCAATGAGACTGGTTTATCTTTTATTGAAGATTATAAGGAAGTTGATTCTTTCAAGGAGATTAATGCGGATTTATTTAAGCTATCTTATGCGTCTTATGTGACGTCCCTAGCTGATGCTGCTGTACCAGATGGTGTTGCAGATCCGCAGTTATTTGCCTTTTTAAAGAAGACTCTTTTGTTGATGGAAGAGGGGCTTGACTATGAAATTTTGACTAATATTTTTGAGATTCAGATTTTAGAACGTTTTGGTGTTAGTCTTAATTTTCATGAGTGTGCTTTTTGTCATCGTGTAGGGCTTCCTTTTGATTTTTCACACAAGTATTCTGGTTTGCTTTGTCCTGAACATTATGTGAAAGATGATCATCGCAGTCATTTGGATCCGAATGTTCTTTATCTGGTGGATCGTTTTCAAGCAATTCAATTTGATGATTTGAAGACAATCTCTGTCAAGCCAGAGATGAAGCGAAAATTACGGTTGTTCATTGATGATATTTATGACAATTATGTTGGTCTTCGTTTGAAGAGTAAGAAATTCATCGATGATTTAGGAACTTGGGGAAATATTATGAAATAAGGTCATTTGATGAGCACCAATTTTAGAGTGTTTATCAGATGGCTTTTTTTCTGAAAGCATGCGAGGATTTTCAAAAAATGAAAAAAATCGCGAATCATGCTATAATAAGGCGATAATGTTTTGTGAGGAAATTCATATGAAGAAAATTGCTATTGATGCTATGGGCGGAGATAATGCTCCTAAAGCTATTGTTGAGGGAGTTAATCGTGCCTTGGCTGAATTCTCAGATATTGAGATTCAACTTTATGGAGATGAAGCAAAAATTAAGGAATATTTGACAGCAACAGAGCGTGTGTCAATTATTCATACAGATGAAAAAATCAATTCGGACGATGAACCAGCAAAAGCGATTCGTCGTAAAAAGAAAGCTAGTATGGTACTTGGTGCTCAAGCCGTTAAGGAAGGAACAGCAGATGCTGTGATTTCTGCAGGTAATACAGGTGCTCTTTTGGCAGCAGGACTTTTTGTTGTCGGACGTATTAAAGGAATTGATCGTCCAGGTTTGATGTCTACTTTACCAACTCTTGATGGTAAAGGTTATGATATGTTAGACCTTGGTGCGAATGCTGAAAATACCCCTAAACACTTGCACCAATATGCTATTTTAGGGTCATTTTATGCTAAAAATGTTCGTGGTATTGATAAACCACGTGTGGGTCTGCTAAATAACGGAACAGAAGCTACTAAAGGTGATCCACTTCATAAAGAAACTTACGCTCTTTTGGCAGAAGACGCTAGTCTAAACTTTGTTGGAAATGTCGAAGCGCGTGATTTGATGAATGGTGTTGCTGATGTTGTGGTATCAGATGGTTTCACAGGAAACGCTGTTCTTAAAACGATGGAAGGAACTGCTCTTAACATTATGGGAAGCTTGAAATCTTCTATTAAATCAGGTGGATGGAAAGCAAAATTAGGAGCCCTTCTACTAAAAGACAGTTTGTATAGTCTAAAAGATACTATGGATTATTCAAGTGCAGGTGGTGCGGTTCTCTTTGGGCTTAAAGCACCTGTTGTGAAATGTCATGGTTCAAGTGACGCGCAAGCTGTTTACTATACTATTAGACAAGCTCGTAAGATGTTAGATACAAATGTTGTTGGTCAATTGGTTGAAGCATTCACACCAAAAGACTAATGAAAAGGGAGGATGAAATGACAAAAGAGGCTATTTTTGAAAGGATTAGTTTCATCATTAAGGAGCAAATGAATAAACCAGATATGGAGATTACGCAAACAACGAGTCTTCATGATGATTTGGGAGTTGATTCAATTGCCTTGATGGAATTTATCATCAACTTGGAAGATGAGTTTCATTTGGAAATCCCTGATGAAGATGTTGAAGACATGAAATGTATGGGAGAAATGATGGAATATCTCTATAATAGAGTAAATTAAGCAAAAACGTTCGCTAAAAGCGGACGTTTTTATTTTTATTTTATTAAAAAGTCTGTTAAATATTGAAATTGGTTAGAGCATGTGTTAAAATTTAGTAGAATAAAAGCGAAAGGCGAACAAAAACATGTCACGACAACTAATTTATACGGGAAAAGCTAAAGATATTTACACAACTTCAGAAGATGAGAACTTGATTATTTCAGTCTACAAAGACCAAGCAACAATGCTTAATGGTGCTCGTAAAGAGACTATTAAAGGTAAAGGCGTTCTTAATAATCAAATCTCATCTTTAATTTTTACTAAATTGAATGAAGCAGGTGTGGCAACTCACTTTGTTAAACAATTGTCAGAAACCGAACAATTGAACAAAAAAGTTGATATTGTTCCTCTTGAAGTTGTTTTGCGTAATGTTACAGCAGGTTCATTCTCAAAACGTTTTGGTGTCGAAGAAGGTATCAAATTGGACACACCAATTGTTGAGTTTTATTACAAAAACGATGAATTGGATGACCCATTCATTAATGATGAACATGTGAAATTCCTTGGTATTGCAAGCGATGAAGATATTGCTTACATCAAAGCTGAAACACGTCGTATTAATGAACTTTTGAAAGATTGGTTCAAACAAATCGGACTTACTTTGATTGATTTCAAATTGGAATTTGGTAAAGATAAAGACGGTAAAATCATTCTTGCTGATGAATTTTCACCTGATAACTGCCGTCTTTGGGATGCTGAAGGTCACCACATGGACAAAGATGTCTTCCGTCGTGATCTTGGTAGCTTAACAGATGTTTATGAAGTTGTTCTTGAAAAACTAAAAGGACTTAAATAATCTGCAACATTTGCTAGTAGGTAAAAGAAGAATTCTAAAAAGGGTAAAAAATGGATAAACGAATTTTCGTTGAGAAAAAATCAAATTTCAATATTAAAGCTCAAGCGCTTGTTAAAGAGCTTAAACATAATCTTCAATTAACAAGTTTGACTGATCTACGTATCATTCAAGTTTATGATGTTTTTGGGCTAGACAAAGCACTTTTTGAACGTGCGGAAAAACATATTTTTTCTGAACAAGTAACAGATAATATTTTAGCTGAAAATGATTTGGTTGCTGAACTTGCTAATTATGCTTTCTTTGCGATTGAATCACTTCCTGGTCAGTTTGACCAACGTGCAGCCTCATCACAAGAAGCCTTGCTTTTGCTTGGTAGCAATAGTGACGTGACTGTTAATACTGCTCAACTTTATCTCGTTAATAAAAATATCGCTGCAGCTGAACTTGATGCGGTTAAGAATTATTTGCTTAATCCTGTTGATTCTCGTTTTAAAGATATTACAACAGGAATTGCCCCACAAGCATTTTCAGAATCTGACAAAACAATTCCAAATCTTGATTTCTTTAAAACTTATACAGCAGCTGAATTTGCTGACTACAAAGCTGAACAAAGTTTGGCGATGGAAGTTGATGACCTTCTTTTCATCCAAGATTATTTCAAATCAATTGGTCGTGTGCCAACTGAAACTGAATTGAAAGTTTTGGACACTTACTGGTCAGACCACTGCCGTCACACAACCTTTGAAACTGAGCTTAAACATATTGATTTCTCAGCGTCTAAATTCCAAAAACAATTGCAAGCAACTTATGATAAATACATTGCTATGCGTGACGAACTAGGACGTTCTGAAAAACCACAAACATTGATGGATATGGCGACTATTTTTGGTCGTTACGAACGTGCTAACGGACGTTTGGACGACATGGAAGTCTCAGATGAAATCAACGCATGTTCTGTTGAAATCGAAGTAGATGTGAATGGTGTTAAAGAACCTTGGCTTCTTATGTTCAAGAATGAAACACATAATCACCCAACAGAAATTGAACCATTTGGTGGTGCTGCAACATGTATTGGTGGTGCTATTCGCGACCCATTGTCAGGACGTTCTTATGTTTACCAAGCTATGCGTATCTCAGGTGCTGGTGATATCACAACACCAATTGCAGAAACTCGTCTTGGTAAATTGCCACAACAAGTGATTTCTAAAACAGCAGCTCATGGTTATTCTTCATATGGTAACCAAATCGGTCTTGCAACAACTTACGTTAAAGAATACTTCCACCCAGGATTTGTTGCTAAACGTATGGAACTTGGTGCTGTTGTTGGTGCAGCTCCTAAAGGTAATGTTGTTCGTGAAAAACCAGAAGCTGGTGATGTAGTTATCCTTCTTGGTGGTAAAACTGGTCGTGATGGTGTCGGTGGTGCAACGGGTTCTTCTAAAGTTCAAACGGTTGAATCTGTTGAAACAGCTGGCGCAGAAGTTCAAAAAGGTAATGCCATCGAAGAACGTAAAATTCAACGTCTTTTCCGTAATGGCAATGTGACTCGCCTCATCAAAAAATCAAATGACTTTGGTGCTGGTGGTGTCTGTGTTGCGATTGGTGAATTGGCTGATGGTCTTGAAATTGACCTTAATAAAGTGCCACTTAAATATCAAGGGCTTAACGGAACTGAAATTGCTATCTCAGAATCACAAGAACGTATGGCTGTTGTAGTTCGTCCGAAAGACGTTGAAGCTTTCGTAGCTGAATGTCACAAAGAAAATATCGATGCTGTTGTTGTTGCGACAGTTACAGAAAAACCAAACCTTGTCATGACTTGGAATGGTCAAACCATTGTCGATATTGAACGTCGTTTCCTTGATACTAACGGTGTGCGCGTGGTCGTTGATGCTGATGTCGTTGACAGTCAAGTTGACATGCCAGAACAACGTACAACTTCAGCAGCAACTCTTGAAACTGATACAACTAAAGTCCTTTCAGACCTTAACCATGCTAGCCAAAAAGGTTTACAAACAATCTTTGATAGCTCTGTTGGTCGTTCAACAGTTAACCATCCAATTGGTGGTCGTTACCAAATCACACCAACAGAAAGTTCTGTTCAAAAACTTCCTGTTCAAAATGGTGTAACAACAACAGCTTCAGTCATGGCTCAAGGATTCAATCCTTACATTGCTGAATGGTCACCATATCACGGTGCTGCTTATGCTGTGATTGAAGCGACAGCACGTTTGGTGGCAACTGGAGCTAATTGGTCTAAAGCACGTTTTTCTTATCAAGAATACTTCCAACGTATGGATAAAAAAGCTGAACGCTTTGGTCAACCTGTCTCAGCTCTTCTTGGTTCAATCGAAGCTCAAATTCAACTTGGTTTACCATCAATTGGTGGTAAAGATTCAATGTCTGGTACTTTTGAAGAATTGACAGTACCACCAACATTGGTTGCTTTTGGGGTAACAACAGCCGATAGCCGTAAAGTTCTTTCACCTGAATTTAAAGCAGCTGGCGAAAATGTTTACTATATTCCAGGTCAAGCTATTTCACAAGATATTGATTTTGACCTAATCAAAGGTAACTTTGCTAAATTTGAAGCCATTCAAAAAGCACATCACATTACAGCAGCGTCAGCTGTTAAATACGGTGGTGTGATGGAAAGCTTGGCACTTGCTAGCTTTGGTAATCATATCGGTGCTAAGGTTGAATTGGCCGAGCTTGCAACAAGCTTGACAGCACAACTTGGTGGCTTTGTCTTTACTTCAGATGAAGAAATTGCTGACGCTGTTAAAATTGGTGAAACAACAGCTGATTTTACACTTACTGTCAACGATATCAACCTTGCTGGTGACAAACTTCTTTCAGCCTTTGAAGGAACACTTGAAGAAGTTTACCCAACTGAATTTGAACAAAGTACTAAGCTTGAAGATGTTCCAGCTGTCGCTTCAGACGCTGTCATTAAAGCAAGTGAAAAAGTTGCTGAACCACTTGTTTACATCCCAGTTTTCCCTGGCACAAACTCAGAATACGATTCAGCTAAAGCCTTTGAACAAGCTGGTGCAAAAGTTAATTTGGTACCATTTGTGACACTTAACGAAGCAGCAATCGAAGCTTCAGTTGACACAATGGTTGACAACATCAGTAAAGCTAACATTATCTTCTTTGCTGGAGGATTCTCAGCTGCTGATGAACCAGATGGTTCTGCTAAATTTATCGTGAACATCTTGCTTAACCAAAAAGTTCGCGCAGCTATTGATAGCTTTATCGAAAAAGGTGGTCTTATCATTGGTATCTGTAATGGATTCCAAGCTCTTGTTAAATCAGGTCTTCTTCCATACGGTAACTTTGAAGATGCTACTGAAACAAGTCCAACTCTTTTCTACAACGATGCTAACCAACACGTGGCGAAAATGGTTGAAACACGTATTGCAAATACAAACTCACCTTGGCTTGCTGGTGTTGAAGTTGGTGATGTTTACGCTATTCCAGTTTCACATGGTGAAGGTAAATTTGTTGTGACTGATGAAGAGTTTGCTGAACTTCGTGATAACGGACAAATCTTTAGTCAATACGTTGACTTCGATGGCAAACCAAGCATGGATTCTAAATACAATCCGAATGGCTCTGTGAATGCTATTGAAGGTATCACAAGCAAGAACGGACAAATCATCGGTAAGATGGGACACTCAGAACGTTACGAAGATGGTCTTTTCCAAAATATTCCAGGAAATAAAGACCAACACTTGTTCCGTAGCGCGGTTGAGTATTTCACTAAAGCTTAATATCCACAAAAATATATTTTATAGAATTGATAGTGACAGGGTACGTGAGTACCTTTTGTCAACTTATCAGAGAAAAATTCTGACGAGTAAATTTAGGTAATAAAAAAGAATGACATACGAAGTTAAATCTCTTAATGAAGAGTGTGGTGTGTTTGGGATTTGGGGACATCCTCAAGCTGCTCACGTCACTTATTTTGGACTCCACAGTCTTCAACACCGCGGTCAAGAAGGTGCTGGTATCGTAACTAACGATAACGGCAAACTTCTTCAACATCGCAATACAGGTCTCCTTTCAGATGTGTTTAAAAATCCTGCTGATTTGGAAAAATTGACAGGGACTGCAGCTATCGGTCACGTTCGTTACGCGACTGCTGGCTCAGCATCTATTAATAACATCCAACCTTTCCTTTACAACTTCACAGACGAACAGTTTGGTCTTTGCCACAATGGTAATTTGACAAATGCCGTATCATTGAAGAAAGAACTTGAAGATGAAGGTGCGATTTTCAATGCCTCATCAGATACTGAAATTTTGATGCATTTGATTCGTCGTAGTCACAATCCAGAGTTCCTTGGGAAAGTTAAAGAAGCCCTTAACACTGTCAAAGGTGGCTTTGCTTATCTGTTGATGACAAAAGATAAGTTAATTGCTGCGCTTGATCCAAATGGTTTTCGTCCATTGTCAATTGGTCAAATGGAAAATGGCGCTTGGGTGGTTTCAAGTGAAACATGTGCTTTTGAAGTGATTGGTGCTAAGTGGGTTCGTGATGTAAAACCTGGTGAAATGGTGATTATCGATGACAGTGGTATTCGCTATGACTCTTACACAAATGACACTCAACTTGCCATTTGTTCAATGGAATACATTTACTTTGCCCGCCCTGATAGTGACATTTACGGTGTCAATGTTCACACAGCTCGTAAAAATATGGGGAAACGTTTGGCACAAGAGTTTCATCATGAAGCTGATATCGTTGTTGGTGTGCCAAATTCATCGCTTTCAGCAGCCATGGGATTTGCTGAAGAATCAGGTCTTCCTAATGAAATGGGCTTGGTGAAAAACCAATACACACAACGTACCTTCATTCAACCGACACAAGAATTGCGTGAGCAAGGTGTTCGTATGAAACTTTCAGCTGTTTCAGGTGTTGTTAAAGGTAAGCGCGTGGTCATGGTAGATGATTCTATCGTACGTGGAACAACTTCACGTCGCATTGTTCGTCTTCTTCGTGAAGCAGGTGCGACAGAAGTTCACGTGGCTATTGGTAGTCCAGAGTTGAAATACCCATGTTTCTACGGTATCGACATTCAAAATCGTCGTGAATTGATTTCGGCTAATCATACCAAAGATGAAGTTTGTGAAATTATCGGTGCAGATAGTCTAACTTACTTGTCAATTGATGGTTTGATTGAATCAATCGGTCTTGATACAGATGCTCCAAATGGTGGTCTTTGTGTGGCATACTTTGACGGTAAGTATCCAACACCACTCTATGATTATGAAGAAGCATACCTCAAGAGCTTGGAAGAAAAAACAAGTTTCTATATTCACGAAGTTAATGAGAATAAATAGCTTTTGGTTAGAGGAAATGAGGAACTAATGTTTTCAGATAAATATATTGAAAAAGTTATAGCAACTCACTCACATCTTTGTGTTGGTTTAGATCCGATTTTAGACAAGTATCCAACTTATCTTTTGCAAGAGGCTACAGAAAAGTATGGTAAAACTCCGAAAGGTGCTGCATATGCTATCTTGACTTTTAATAAAATGGTTATTGATTTAATTGATGGTAAGGTTCCTGCTATCAAACCACAGCTTGCCTATTTTGAAAAATATGGTGCAGAAGGTTTACAAGCTTTCTGGGATACTGTTGCTTATGCTCATGAGAAAGGATTGTTGGTTATTGCAGATGCCAAGCGTGGGGATATCGGAACGACTTCTGAAGCTTATGCTAAAGCTTTCTTCAAAGGTTCTTGTGATGAATGGATGGATGAAACAAGTTATGTTGATGCTGTTACAGTAAATCCTTTTCTAGGAAGTGATGGGGTGACACCATTTGTAGAAGTTGGTCATGAAACTGGTAATGGAACAATTATTCTTGTTAAAACTAGCAATCCCTCTTCTGGTGAGTTACAAGACATGGAAACAGTTAATGGTGCTACAGTATCAGAACTTGTTTGTGATTACATTAATAATCATGGAACAAAAGTTGGTAGGTATGGATATTCTGATTTAGGTGCAGTTATCGGTGCAACTTATCCAGAAGAAGTTGCTAAATTTAGAAAACTATTACCGAACTCATTGTTCTTGATGCCTGGTATTGGATATCAAGGTGGAGATGTCACTTTGCTTGAATCAGCATTTGATGATAAAGGAACTGGTGTTATTATTCCATGTTCAAGAGCTATCAATTATGCTTATCAAGATGTTGATGCTTCTCAAGAAGAAGTTAGAACTGCTATTTCTAAAGCTGTCGATGGTTATAATAAGTTAATCAACGATACTTTGGAAAAGTCAAATAAACTTATCTGGAAAAATGTTTAAATAGCTCTGCTATTTCCCAAAAAGGAGAAAATATTATGTCAAAAAATGCTTACGCTCAGTCTGGTGTTGATGTTGAAGCGGGTTATGAAGTTGTTGCACGTATCAAAAAACACGTGGCACGTACTGAACGTGCTGGTGTTATGGGCGCTCTTGGTGGTTTTGGTGGTATGTTTGACCTTACTAAAACTGGCGTTAAAGAACCTGTTTTGATTTCAGGAACTGATGGTGTGGGAACAAAACTCATGCTTGCCATTAAATATGACAAACACGATACCATCGGTCAAGACTGTGTAGCAATGTGTGTCAATGATATCATTGCTGCTGGTGCAGAACCACTTTACTTCCTAGATTACATCGCAACTGGTAAAAATGAACCTGCAAAACTTGAACAAGTCGTTGCAGGTGTTGCTGAAGGTTGTGTGCAATCTGGTGCAGCTCTTATCGGTGGTGAAACTGCTGAAATGCCTGGTATGTACGGCGAAGATGATTATGATTTGGCTGGTTTTGCAGTAGGTGTTGCTGAAAAATCACAAATCATTGATGGTTCAAAAGTTTCTGATGGCGACGTTCTTCTTGGACTTGCTTCAAGCGGTATTCACTCAAATGGTTACTCACTTGTTCGTCGAGTTTTTGCTGATTATTCAGGTGAAGAAGTTCTTCCAGAACTTGAAGGTAAAAAATTGAAAGAAGTTCTTCTTGAACCAACTCGTATCTACGTTAAAGCGGTGCTTCCACTTATCAAAGAAGAATTGGTCAATGGTATTGCCCACATTACTGGCGGTGGTTTCATCGAAAATGTTCCACGTATGTTCGCTGATGATTTGGCTGCTGAAATCGAAGAAGATAAAATTCCAGTTCTTCCAATTTTCAAAGCTCTTGAAAAATACGGTAACATCAAACACGAAGAAATGTTTGAAATCTTCAACATGGGTATTGGTTTGATGATGGCAGTTAGCCCTGACAAAGTTGAACGCGTTAAAGAATTACTTGACGAACCAGTTTACGAACTTGGTCGCATCGTTAAAAAAGCAGATGCAAGTGTGGTGATTAAATAATGAAAAAAATCGCAGTATTTGCGAGTGGTAACGGGTCAAATTTTCAAGTTATTGCTGAGCAATTTCCTGTTGAGTTTGTCTTTTCAGACCACCGAGATGCTTATGTCTTAGAACGTGCTGAAAAACTCGGTGTGACAGCTCATGCTTTTGAACTTAAAGAGTTTGATAGTAAAGTAGATTATGAAAAAGCAATTGTAGCTTTGCTTGAAAAATATGACATTGATTTGGTTTGCTTGGCTGGTTATATGAAAATTGTTGGGCCGACTTTGTTAAAAGCTTACGAAGGTCGTATTATCAATATTCATCCAGCTTATCTTCCTGAATTTCCAGGTGCTCATGGTATTGATGATGCTTGGGAAGCAGGAGTTGACCAATCTGGCGTTACCATTCATTGGGTTGACAGTGGTGTCGATACAGGGACAGTGATTAAACAAGTTCGTGTGCCTCGTCTAGCAGGTGATACCATTGAAAGCTTTGAAGCTCGCATTCATGAAAATGAGTATAAGCTTTATCCTGAGGTTTTAGAGAGCTTGGGAGTTGAGAAAAAGTAATCTCAAAAGTTAGATTTTGTGATAACTTTGAAGGCTAAACATAACAGTAACATCTTTTTAAAGGAGAAAAAATGACAAAACGTGCACTAATTAGTGTTTCTGACAAAGCGGGCATTGTTGAATTTGCTCAAGAATTGAAAAAACTTGGTTGGGATATCATCTCAACTGGTGGAACAAAAGTTGCGCTTGATAAAGCAGGTGTTGATACTATTGCGATTGATGATGTAACTGGTTTTCCAGAAATGATGGATGGACGTGTGAAGACACTTCACCCAAATATCCACGGTGGTCTTTTGGCTCGTCGTGACCTTGATAGCCACCTTCAAGCAGCAAAAGATAATCACATTGAATTGATTGACCTTGTTGTGGTTAACCTTTACCCATTCAAAGAAACAATCTTGAAACCAGATGTGACTTACGCTGATGCGGTTGAAAACATTGATATCGGTGGTCCTTCAATGCTTCGCTCTGCAGCTAAAAACCACGCTAGTGTTACAGTTGTCGTTGACCCAGCTGATTACGCTGTTGTTTTGGATGAATTGTCAGCTAATGGTGAAACAACATTTGAAACTCGTCAACGTTTGGCAGCGAAAGTCTTCCGTCACACAGCAGCATACGATGCTTTGATTGCGGAATACTTTACAAAACAAGTCGGTGAAACAAAACCTGAAAAACTTACCATCACTTACGATCTTAAACAACCAATGCGTTATGGTGAAAACCCACAACAAGATGCGGATTTCTACCAAAAAGCATTGCCAACAGATTACTCAATTGCTTCTGCTAAACAATTGAACGGTAAAGAATTGTCATTTAATAACATCCGCGATGCTGATGCAGCTATTCGTATCATCCGTGATTTCAAAGACCGTCCAACTGTTGTTGCTCTTAAACACATGAACCCATGTGGTATCGGACAAGCTGATGACATTGAAACTGCTTGGGATTACGCTTATGAATCAGACCCAGTATCAATCTTTGGTGGTATTGTTGTGTTGAACCGTGAAGTTGACGCTGCAACAGCTAAGAAAATGCACGCTATCTTCCTTGAAATCATCATTGCTCCAAGTTATTCTGATGAAGCTCTTGAAATCTTGACAACTAAGAAGAAAAACATGCGTATTCTTCAATTGCCATTTGATGCTCAAGAAGCTAGCCAAGTTGAAAAAGAATACACTGGTGTTGTTGGTGGACTTTTGGTTCAAAACCAAGATGTTATCGAAGAAAATCCAGCAGATTGGAAAGTTGTCACAAAACGTCAACCAACTGAACAAGAAAAAGCTGCGCTTGAATTTGCTTGGAAATCAATCAAATACGTTAAATCTAACGGTATCATCGTAACAAATGACCACATGACACTTGGTGTTGGTCCTGGTCAAACAAACCGTGTGGCTTCTGTTCGTATCGCACTTGACCAAGCCAAAGACCGTCTTGACGGTGCTGTCCTTGCTAGTGATGCTTTCTTCCCATTTGCGGACAACGTTGAAGAAATTGCTGCTGCAGGTGTGAAAGCTATCATCCAACCTGGTGGTTCAGTTCGTGACCAAGAATCTATTGATATGGCTGATAAATACGGCATTGCCATGGTATTCACAGGTGTTCGTCACTTCCGTCACTAAGATAAATAGGCAAACTTCCTTTAATAAATATTTCATGAAGCATCTTGGCTAAGGCTAGGATGCTTTTACTTTAAGCTTTTTGAAAGTTATGCTTAAGTCTTACTTAAGTAAGGCTTACTATACTAACAATAACTCCTAAATAAACTTTTTTTCATAATCCAACCAAGTCCCAGTCTATCTAGATTGGGATTTTTTTATTTTTATGGTATTTTTTCTAAACTTATCACAGGATTTCCATCTATTTCCGAACAAATATGTTATAATATATCTAGATAATTCGTGAAAATATTTTGTTTTTACGTGCTTTGTTGATTTTGGAGCTTGGGCTCCTGTGATTGTTTTCTATTGAGGTATTTTTACTTATGAAACTTTTAGTTGTTGGCTCTGGCGGGCGCGAGCACGCTATTGCTAAGAAGTTGTTGGAATCTCCTCAAGTGAGCCAGGTTTTTGTAGCACCTGGAAATGATGGGATGACACTTGATGGACTTGATTTGGTAAATATCGGAATTTCCGAACATTCTAAGCTTATTGACTTTGCAAAAGCAAATGATATCGCTTGGGCATTTATCGGACCTGATGATGCTTTGGCTGCAGGAATTGTTGATGATTTTAATGCTGCAGGTTTGAAAGCCTTCGGTCCAAGTAAAGCTGCTGCGGAGCTTGAATGGTCTAAAGACTTTGCTAAATCAATCATGGCTAAATATCATGTTCCAACAGCGGCTTACAGCACTTTCTCAGATTTTGAGCAAGCAAAGAGTTATATTGAAGAACATGGTGCACCGATTGTTGTCAAAGCTGACGGTTTGGCTTTGGGTAAAGGTGTGGTAGTTGCTGAAACAGTTGAGCAAGCTGTGGAAGCTGCACATGAAATGTTGCTTGATAATAAATTTGGTGATTCTGGTGCGCGTGTGGTCATTGAAGAATTCCTTGATGGCGAAGAATTCTCATTGTTTGCTTTTGTCAATGGCGATAACTTCTATATCATGCCAACTGCGCAAGACCACAAACGTGCTTTTGATGGTGATAAAGGTCCTAATACTGGTGGTATGGGAGCTTACGCACCGGTACCGCATTTGCCACAAAGTGTTGTTGATACAGCCGTTGAAACAATCGTTAAGCCTGTTCTTAATGGGATGATTGCAGAAGGACGTCCGTACCTTGGTGTTCTTTATGCAGGACTTATTTTAACAGCTGATGGTCCTAAAGTTATCGAATTTAATTCACGCTTTGGTGACCCTGAAACTCAAGTTATCTTGCCACGTTTGACATCTGATTTCGCTCAAAACATTACTGATATTTTAGATGGTAAAGAGCCAGAAATCACTTGGACAGACAAGGGCGTTACTTTAGGTGTGGTAGTCGCTTCAGAAGGTTACCCCGTTGCTTACGAAAAAGGTGTTCGTCTTCCAGAAAAAACATCAGGTGATGTGATTACTTATTACGCAGGAGCTAAGTTCGCTGATGATAAAGCATTGCTTTCAAATGGTGGACGTGTGTACATGCTAGTCACAACAAAATCTGATGTCAAATCTGCTCAGGATGTTATTTATGCAGAGCTTGCTAAGCAAGATACAACAGGTCTTTTCTATCGCAACGATATCGGAAGTAAAGCTCTTGGACGTTAAACCTAAATGTGTTTTAGTCAGCGCTTGTCTCTTGGGTGAGAAGTGTAAGTATAACGGAGGTCATAATTACAATCAAGCTCTGGTTGATTATGTTGCTGACAAAGAAGTGGTAGCCATTTGTCCAGAAGTTTTAGCTGGTCTGCCTACACCACGAGAACCTGTTGAATTAGTTGATGGACATGTTCTTGATAAGAGAGGAAATTGTTACGATGACCTGTTTGAAAAAGGCATTGAGCGCTGTGTCAATGAGCTTGCTAAAAAGTCTATTGATTTAGCTATTTTGCAATCGCGCAGCCCGTCATGTGGTGTTAATCAGATTTACGATGGAAACTTTTCTGGCAAGAAAGTGGCAGGTAGTGGTCTTTTTGCCCAAAAGTTAAAAGCACTTGGCTATCCTGTTCTTGATGTTGAAGATATAAAACAATTGGAAGGAAAATAATGAAACCATTAATTTCAGTTATCATGGGAAGCAAATCAGATTGGGCTACCATGAAAAAAACAGCAGAAGTACTTGATGAATTTGGTGTGGCTTATGAAAAGAAAGTTGTTTCAGCTCACCGTACACCAGATTTGATGTTTAAACATGCCGAAGAAGCAAGAGGTCGCGGCATCAAGGTGATTATTGCTGGTGCTGGTGGTGCTGCGCATTTACCTGGTATGGTCGCAGCAAAAACAACACTTCCAGTTATTGGTGTTCCTGTGAAATCACGTGCCCTTAGTGGACTTGATTCTCTTTATTCAATCGTTCAAATGCCTGGTGGTGTACCAGTTGCGACAATGGCGATTGGTGAATCAGGAGCTAAAAATGCAGCTTTGACAGCTCTTCGTATTTTGGCGATTGAAGATGCAGCTTTGGCAGAAAAACTAGAAAACTTTGCTATCGAACAAGGTAAGGTTGCGGAGGCATCAACAGATGAACTCGACTAAAACAATTGGTATTATCGGTGGTGGACAATTAGGTCAGATGATGGCTATTTCAGCTATTTATATGGGGCACAAGGTGGTTACCCTTGACCCGACGGCGGATTGCCCAGCATCACGTGTTAGTGATATGATTGTGGCACCGTACGATGATGTTGATGCGATGCGTGAATTGGCAGAGCGTTGCGATGTGCTTACTTATGAGTTTGAAAATGTCGATGCGGATGCTTTAGATGCAGTGGTAAAAGCAAATCAATTACCACAAGGAACTGATCTGCTTAGAATTTCACAAAATCGTATTTTTGAGAAAAACTTTTTATCTCAAAAAGCTGGTGTTACCGTAGCGCCTTATAAAGTTGTGACATCAAGTCTTGATCTTGAAGATATTGATTTGTCTAAGAATTATGTCTTGAAAACTGCAACTGGCGGTTACGACGGTCATGGTCAAATCGTCATTAAATCAGCCGCTGATTTGGAAGCTGCAAATAAATTAGCCAACTCTTGTGAATGTGTGCTAGAAGAATTTGTGAATTTTGACCTTGAAATTTCAGTGATTGTGTCAGGTAATGGTAAGGAGATGACTGTTTTCCCAGTTCAAGAAAATATTCATCGCAACAACATCTTGTCAAAAACTATCGTACCTGCTCGCATTTCTGATGAACTTGCCAAAAAAGCACAAGCTATGGCAATGCAAATTGCTGAACAATTGGAATTGTCTGGGACACTTTGTGTTGAGATGTTCGCGACATCAGATGACATTATTGTCAACGAAATTGCACCGCGTCCACACAACTCTGGACACTATTCAATCGAAGCTTGTGATTTTTCACAATTTGATACACATATTTTAGGAATTCTTGGTTTGCCACTTCCTAAAATTCATTTGCATCAACCAGCTGTAATGCTCAATGTTCTCGGACAACATATGGAAAAAGCGCAAGCTTATGTTAAGGAAAATCCTAGCGCTCACCTCCACCTTTATGGTAAACTAGAGGCGAAACATAACCGCAAAATGGGACACATTACTTTGTTTAGTAGTGAACCTGATACCATTGCGGAAATGGGTGAAGGAATGGATTTTTAAGGGATTAACTTGGAGGTACTTATGATAAAAATTATTGTTCATGCCTATGTTAATTGCGAAAATAAGGCTATTGTTGAAGTGGTTTTTGCTTCTTCTGATGAGTCTAGAATTTCTGCAAAAATGACAGAGCTGGAAAGTAAGTACCCTAATGATTACCTTGCTACTTATGATTTACCACTTGATACAGATTTGACAAGCTTACCTCACTATCCATCTGTTGAAATTGGTAAAGAAGATTTTAATTAAATGCGTTAGTTATTATTTGATATATAACTTAAAAAAGGAAAGGAGATAGGGTATTAATCAATTTGCTTAATGCCCTTAACATCATAAACATGATCGATCGTTATTCACGCCCTGAGATGGCGGCAATTTGGAGTGAAGAAAATAAATACAAAGCTTGGCTTGAAGTTGAAATTCTGGCTGACGAAGCATGGGCTGAACTAGGCGAAATTCCTAAAGAAGATGTCGCTAAAATCCGTGCCAATGCAAGCTTTGACGTTGACCGTATCTTAGAAATCGAACAACAAACACGTCATGACGTTGTTGCCTTCACACGTGCTGTTTCTGAAAGTCTTGGTCAAGAACGTAAATGGGTTCACTATGGTTTGACATCAACTGACGTTGTTGATACAGCTTACGGTTACCTTTACAAACAAGCTAACGAAATCATCCGCAAAGATTTGCACAATTTCCTTGAAATCATTGCTAACAAAGCTAAAGAACATAAATTCACTATCATGATGGGACGTACTCACGGTGTCCACGCAGAACCAACTACATTTGGTTTGAAATTGGCAACATGGTACAGCGAAATGAAACGTAACATCGAACGTTTCGAACATGCTGCTGCTGGTGTTGAAGCTGGTAAAATCTCAGGTGCTGTTGGTAACTTCGCTAACATTCCACCATTTGTTGAAGCATACGTATGTGAAAAACTTGGTATCCGTGCTCAAGAAATCTCAACACAAGTTCTTCCACGTGATCTTCATGCTGAATATTTCGCTGTTCTTGCTAGCATCGCAACTTCAATTGAACGTATGGCAACTGAAATTCGCGGTCTTCAAAAATCTGAACAACGTGAAGTTGAAGAATACTTTGCTAAAGGCCAAAAAGGTAGCTCAGCTATGCCTCACAAACGTAACCCAATCGGTTCAGAAAATATGACAGGTCTTGCGCGTGTTATCCGCGGTCACATGGTAACAGCTTATGAAAACGTGTCACTTTGGCATGAACGTGACATCTCACATTCATCTGCTGAACGTATCATTTCACCTGATACAACAATCCTTATCGACTACATGCTTAACCGTTTCGGAAACATTGTTAAAAACTTGACTGTTTTCCCAGAAAACATGATTCGCAACATGGGTTCTACTTTTGGACTTATCTTCAGCCAACGTGTTATGCTTAAATTGATTGAAAAAGGTATGACACGTGAACAAGCTTACGACCTTGTTCAACCTAAGACAGCCTACTCTTGGGATAACCAAGTTGACTTCAAACCACTTCTTGAAGCTGATGAAGAAGTCACTTCACGTTTGACTCAAGACGAAATCGATGAATTGTTTAACCCATCTTACTACACTAAACGTGTTGATGAAATCTTTAACCGCATCGGTTTAGGAGATTAATTTAATCAAAAAAGTGCCTGAGACGAAAGTCTTGGGTATTTTTTATTAAATGTTTTATTAGAAAATTTATTATTTTTAATGAAAATAGTTTGTCAAATGAAAGCGGTATGTTAAAATATGAAATAAGCAAATTTTTTTAATAAAACAGGAGATTGAAGTGGAAAAATTTGGGGAGAAGATCCGCTTGATGCGGGAGGAAAAGGGAATCTCACGCGAAGAATTCTGTGGGGATGAAACAGAATTATCGGTAAGACAATTAGCTAGAATCGAGTTGAATCAATCAATACCCAATCTCAGTAAAGCAAGCTTCATTGCCAATCGTCTGGGAGTAAAATTAGGTACCTTAACTGATGGTGACAGTTTAGAACTACCTAAGCGGTATAAAGAGTTGAAGTATTTACTTCTTCGAACACCTACATATGGAGACCAGGTACGACTTGATCGAAAAAATGACTATTTTGATGAGATTGCTGAATCATTTTATGATGTTATTCCAGAAGAAGAAAGGTTAATCATTGATTGTTTACAATCAAAATTCGATGTTCATTTTAGTGAAGATGTCAATTTTGGAGAGGGAATTTTAAATGATTATTTTGGTCAAGTTAATCGAAAGAAAGTTTTTACCATTAATGATTTAATTTTGATTGATCTTTACTTTGCTTGTCTTTCTTCTGCTAAGAAGTTTGAAGGAATTTATAGCTTGGATTTTTACGACGATTTGATGAAAAGGTTGGTAAATCAGAAGCATATTTCACCTGAGACTGATTTAATTTTAAATAATGTATTGTTAAATAATATCGACTTAGCGTTCCAATTTAAACGAGAATATTATATTGAGCGTGTTATTGTAATCAGTGAAAAAATTATGACAGAGATTCATGATTTTCAACGCCGTCCGATTTTAAGTTTGGTGGAGTGGAAGTATTATTTGAAATTTAAACATGATTTTGCTTTGGCAGAACAATCATTTACGAATGCAACATTATTTGCACGGTTGGTTGGTGATACTTATTTAGAAAATAAACTTAAAGAAGAATGGCAACTTGATATCGATGCTGTGGAGTAGTTTATGTAGATAATAAAAATAACATGACATTTTTGTCATGTTGTTTTTTCTTCGAACCTTTTACAATAATATTAGAAATTAGGGAAAGGGGAGAAGGAGCAAATGTTAAAGGGATTTACGGTTTTATTGACAGCTTGGTGGGGATTATAGACTCTCATCAAAACAATTCACTGACAGCTCTTGTTTTGGTATAATAAGGCTATGAGTAGAATTTTAGATAATGATATCATGGGTGACGAAGAATTTGTGGAACGTACGCTTCGTCCTCAATATTTAAAAGAATATATTGGACAGGATAAGGTTAAAAATCAGCTGAAAATTTTTATAGAAGCTGCAAAATTACGTGATGAATCACTTGACCATGTGCTATTGTTTGGACCTCCGGGTCTTGGTAAGACGACAATGGCATTTGTGATTGCTAACGAATTAGGGGTGAATCTCAAACAAACTTCTGGCCCAGCTATTGAAAAAGCTGGCGATTTGGTTGCTATTTTGAATGATTTGGAACCTGGGGATGTTTTGTTTATCGATGAAATTCATCGTATGCCGATGGCGGTAGAAGAAGTGCTTTATAGCGCTATGGAAGATTTCTATATTGATATTATGATTGGTAATGGTGAGACTAGTCGTAGTGTTCATTTGGATTTGCCACCTTTTACGCTAATTGGAGCAACAACTCGAGCAGGTATGCTTTCTAATCCATTGCGTGCGCGTTTTGGAATTACGGGGCATATGGAATATTATGCGGTCGACGATTTGACAGAAATTGTTGAACGCACAGCTGATATTTTCGAAATGGAAATTGTGCATGAAGCTGCACAAGAATTGGCGCGACGTAGCCGAGGCACACCGCGTATTGCTAACCGTTTGTTAAAACGTGTTCGCGACTATGCTCAAATTATGGGTGATGGTATTATTACAAAAGATATTACAGATAAAGCTTTAACGATGCTGGATGTCGATCATGAGGGGCTTGATTATATTGACCAAAAAATCTTGCGTACCATGATTGAAGTTTACAATGGTGGTCCTGTTGGTTTGGGAACTCTTTCTGTTAATATCGCTGAAGAACGTGATACGGTTGAGGATATGTATGAACCTTATTTGATTCAAAAAGGCTTTATTATGCGTACACGTACAGGTCGTGTAGCCACTGCTAAAGCTTATGACCATTTGGGATATCCTTATGCCGAAAAATAAAATATTATCTTAAGGAAAGTTTAAGCAAGTCTTTATATACTATAACCATCCTAAAACTTTTCTTTTTCATAATCTCCGGAAAGAACCTTGGTTTTCCAAGGTTCTTTCTTTGTTTTATAAATGGCTATGGAGTGTGGTATAATTGAGAAAAAGTGCTTATAGGAGCAAGATTATGGATTTAGAAGTTTTACGAAAAGATATGATTGTTAGTCAGAGAAAAGGGCAACCTTTTATTGTTGCGTCCATCATTATCTGGGTTTTAATAACCTTGGTAACTATGATGAAGGTATCACTTCCTTTTCAAAATCTTTTGATTTTTTGTTGTTCATGTCCATTGTTGCCACTTTCTTGGTTTGTTGGGAAATGGCTGAATGTTGATATCTTCTCCAAAGAAAATCCTTTAACGAATTTAGGTTTCTTATTTACTTGTAACCAATTGATTTATTTATTGATTGTTATGTGGGTCTTTAGTGCGGTACCTGAAAAAATGCTTATGGTTTATACAATGGTTTTTGGAGCGCATCTTTTACCCTATTCATGGCTATATAAATCAAGAACATATTTTGTTTTTGCTATTTTGATTCCGATACTTGCACTTGTCTTAGGTCACATGGCGAGCATGACATGTCTTAGTTTAGTGATGGTATTTTTGGAGATTGTTTTTGCCATGCTACTACAAGTTGAGCTAAATGCGAATAAATAATTAAAGGTTCTTAGTTGTCTAAGAACTTTTTATAAAAAACGAGAGGGCCCCGCAAGCGGAGCCCTCTCAGGAGATTATGAAAAAGAAAAGTTTTAGGATTGTCTATATTATAGGAAGCCTGCCTTAATTTTTTCTTAAAGTCAGCAGATAAAGGAATTTGCATGTGATAAGACTTCTTTTTTTGTTATAATGATAAAAGAAGTTTTAAACAATCAGTTACTGACTACGTAGGAGAGAACATGAAAAAAGTTTGTTTTGTTTGCTTAGGAAATATCTGTCGTAGTCCGATGGCTGAATTTGTGATGAAGGATTTAGTTTCTAGTGAAAATCTATTAATTGAAAGTCGTGCGACTTCTAACTGGGAACATGGCAATCCTATTCATCACGGGACACAAGGTATTTTTAAAAAGCATCATATTGCTTATGATTATCAAAAATCATCACAACAGATTTCTTATCAAGATTTTCGAGATTTTGATGTCATCATTGGGATGGATAGGAATAATGTGGCAGATTTAAAAGAAATGTCACGAGGACGCTTTGATGAAAAAATCTTTCTTTTTGTAGATGGCGGTGTACCAGATCCATGGTTTACAGGTGATTTTGATGCTACCTATGAGTTGGTTAAGCGTGGCTGTGAGCAATGGCTAGCGCGACTAAGAAATTCTTAAAGAGAAGTTGAGTGAAAATGAAAAAAATCAAAATAACCAGAGGACGCCTTGAGCTTCTGACGGTTTTAATTCTTATCATTTGTGGTTTGTCGGTCTTTACTTTATCGGTGAAATCAAAGACAACCTTAACGTATGACAATGGTAAAATCACATACACAGGCTATGTGGTCAATCACCGTATGAATGGTCAAGGTAAGTTGACTTATGAAAATGGTGATCGCTACGAAGGTAATTTTAATGATGGTGTGTTTGAAGGTCAGGGCGTCTTTACTTCACATTCTGGTTGGATTTATAAAGGTGAATTTAAAAATGGTCAACCAGATGGTGACGGTACTCTAACAGCACAAAATGGTAAAGTATATACAGGAACCTTTAAACAGGGGATTTTTCAAAAATGAGAATAAAATGGTTTTCAATGGTTAGGGTGACTGGGCTTTTCCTAGTTCTGCTCTATCATTTCTTTAAAACGGCCTTTCCAGGTGGTTTTATTGGTGTTGACATTTTCTTTACTTTCTCAGGGTATTTGATTACAGCTTTGCTGATTGATGAGTATTCGAGAAATAAGAAAATTGATCTTTTAGGTTTTTATAAAAGACGTTTTTATCGGATTGTTCCACCGTTAATTTTGATGATTTTGATTGTCATGCCATTTACTTACTTGGTTCGCAGAGATTATGTGGCAAGTATTGGTAGTCAAGTTGCTGCGGCGATTGGTTTTACAACAAATTTCTTTGAAATTATCACAGGTGGTAATTACGAAACGCAATTTATCCCACATCTCTTTGTTCACACGTGGAGTTTGGCAATTGAGATGCATTTCTATTTAATCTGGGGATTCATAGTTTGGTTATTGGGAAGACATCAGGATAATTTGGCAAAATTCCGTAGTTTGATTTTTGCGATTTCGGCAGCCTTTTTTGCTGGAAGTTTCCTAACGATGTTTGTCCGAGCTTTCTTCGTTGATAATGTTTCAACGATTTACTTCTCATCTTTGACGCATAGTTTCCCATTCTTCTTAGGGGCTATGGCGGCAACGATGACTGGTATCAGAGAAACAACTATTCGTTTTAAAAAGAATGTTCGCCTGTGGTCTACAAAACGTAGTATCCTCACAATGCTAGTGAGCGCAGCTCTCTTAGTTTTATTGATGTTTACTTTGAAATTTGACCAACGCATCACTTATTTATTTGGATTTGTTTTAGCAAGTTTATTTGCTACGGTAATGATTTATGCGGCGCGTGTCCTAAATGACCAAACGCCAAATGCAAAAGAACCTGCTATTATCAACTATCTAGCTGATGTTAGTTATGGTGTTTATCTTTTCCACTGGCCATTTTACATTATCTTTACACAGTTGATGTCAAATGGACTGGCTGTTGTGTTGACAGTTATTCTATCTCTAGTATTTTCAACCTTGTCTTATTATGTGATTGAACCATTTCTTGCTGGTAAGCCAGTTAAACCATTTGGTATCTCTTTGGATTTATCTCCTTACAAGAAATGGCTATATGGTAGTTCAGCAGTTTTAGTTTTGATAACTTTGATAACTGTTGCTACAGCACCAGCTATGGGGAATTTTGAAACAGGACTCTTGGTTAACTCACTACAACAAGCTCAAACGAATTTGAATCGTACGCATACTGTGACAGCTGGTGATGCGGGAGCTTTAAGCGATATAACTGTGATTGGAGATTCTGTTGCACTACGTTCAAGTGCTGCGTTCTCAAGCTTGCTTTCTAATGCTCAATTAGATGCAGCGGTAAGTCGTAGTTTTGATAATGCGTTTGAAATTTTCCAAAATGAGATTTCGAGCGGAACACTTTCTAAGACAACAGTGCTTGCGATTGGTGTGAATTCACTCGATCATTATCAAGAAGACATTCAACAATTTATTGATGCTTTGCCAGACGGCTATCGCTTGATTATTGTGACGCCTTATAACGCTAGCGACGAAGCGAAAGTTAAGCAGGCGCGTGATTATGAATTGAGTTTACCGAAAACGTACAATTACATTACTATTGCTGATTGGTACAAGACAGCAACGAGTCATCCAGAAATTTGGAATGGTACTGACGGTGTTCACTACAGTGATGCTAATACGACAGGTGCTGACCTCTATGTTAAAACTATTCAAAAAGCAATTGATAAATCTGCTAAGAGACCTGCCAAAGGTGAATCTAATAGTTAATATCAAAAGTCAACTTCGGTTGGCTTTTTTGTGTGTAAAGCTACCGTTTTATGTTAGAAAATATGACGTTAAAAAATCTGCAAAAATCCCTTTACATCAACGGTTCGTAGCGTTATAATACATATGACATTAAACGTGAGAAGAAGGGAGCGAAAAAGGTGGCTGAATTGTTCTATGACGTCTTAGCAAGCGTCTGGATTTCTATTGCTGGTGTTGATTCACGTTGGGGAAAATAATCAAATTATAAAAACAAGGAAACTTAGAAAAAACTGATGTTGTCAAAGTTTTCAAATAGTTATTGAGCGTTTGTAGAGTAAGGGATGAAGCTGTTACTTGGTAGGAAATAGCTTTGCCTTACTCTTTTTTTGATAAATTGCATAAATTTGTATAAATTTTCTGATAATTATGATACAATGGGTGCAAGACTATCTATTAATATGAGGAATTTGTGATGACGTTAATTTACCAATCAACTCGCGACGAAAATAACAAAGTGACTGCTAGCCAAGCTATTTTACAAGGATTGGCAACTGACGGCGGACTCTTCACCCCAACGTCACTTCCAGAAGTGGCTTTGGACTTTGATGCTTTAAAAGATGCTTCATACCAAGAAGTGGCTAAACTGGTTCTATCAGCGTTTTTGGATGATTTTACAGAAGAAGAATTAGATTACTGTATCAATTCAGCTTATGATGAAAAATTTGACACATCTGCCATTGCTCCAGTCGTTAAACTAGCAGACCAATATAACCTTGAGCTTTTCCATGGTTCAACGATTGCCTTTAAAGATATGGCTTTGTCAATCTTGCCATACCTTTTGACAACATCAGCTAAAAAACAAGGTGTTGATAATAAAATTGTGATTTTGACAGCGACATCAGGAGACACTGGTAAAGCTGCCATGGCTGGCTTTGCGGATGTTCCAGGAACTGAAATCATTGTCTTTTATCCAAAAGATGGTGTCAGCAAAATTCAAGAACTTCAAATGACTACACAAACTGGTAACAACACGCATGTGGTGGCTATTACTGGTAACTTTGATGATGCTCAAACAGATGTTAAACGTATGTTTAATGACGTGGCTTTACGTGAAAAATTGCTTGCGCACAAGACACAATTCTCATCAGCTAACTCAATGAACGTAGGTCGCTTGGTGCCACAAGTTGTTTACTATGTCTACGCTTATGCACAATTGGTTAAAGCAGGTCATATTAAAGCAGGCGAAAAAGTTAACTTTACAGTACCAACAGGTAACTTTGGTAATATCTTAGCAGCATACTACGCTAGTCAAATTGGTGTTCCAGTTGGTAAATTAATCTGTGCTTCAAATGAAAATAAAGTTTTAACTGATTTCTTCACAACAGGTACATATGATAAAAAACGTGAGTTTAAGGTGACAACAAGTCCATCAATGGATATCTTGGTATCATCTAACTTGGAACGTTTGATTTTCCACCTTTTGGGCAACGATGCTGCTAAAACAAAAGACTTGATGGAAAAACTTGTATCTGAAGGAGAGTACACTCTTTCAGGTGCTAACCAAGCTATTCTTGATATGTTTGAAGCTGGTTTTGCAACGGAAGCTGAAACATCAGCTGAAATCAAACGTGTTTATGATGCTTGTGACTATGTTGAAGACCCACACACAGCTGTTGCGTCAGCTGTTTATCAAAAATATGTTGAACGAACTGGTGATCATACGCCAACTGTTATTGCGTCTACAGCAAGTCCTTATAAATTCCCACGTGTTGCCGTAGAAGCTGTTAGTGGACAAGCACCAGCAGATGACTTTGCTGCGGTAAAAGAACTTGAAAAATTGTCAGGTATCGCTATTCCAAAAGCTGTCAACGGACTTGAGACAGCTGAGGTTCGCCACAAAACAGTAGTTGCTACAAGTGACATGCAAAAAGCTGTTGAAGATTATTTAGGACTTTAAAAATTATAAAGTAAGAGCTGAGGCTGGTTCTCGGCTTTTCTTTTTTTTTTGTTACGATAGAATCATGAAACAAACAAAGAAAATTATTCGATTGGCTTTTCCGGCCATGATGGAAAATCTTTTGCAGATGCTTATGGGGGTAGTAGATAACTATCTTGTTGCACAAGTTGGTTTAATTGCTGTCTCTGGGGTCTCTGTAGCTAATAATATTATTACCATTTATCAAGCGATTTTCATTGCTCTTGGTGCGGCGGTCTCAAGTCTAGTTGCCAAAAGTCTTGGGGAAAAGAACGCTCAAAAATCACTTCACTATCAATCTGAGTCTTTATTGATTACTCTTGGATTGAGTTTAGTTCTTGGTCTAGTTTCTCTTGGCTTTGGGAAAACGATTCTAACTTGGCTTGGGACAGATGCGGCAGTCACGCAAGCTGGCGGTCTTTATCTTTCGATTGTCGGTGGTTTGATTGTTAGTTTAGGGCTGATGACGACCTTGAGTGCTTTTTTACGGGCTTTGGGAAAACCACAACTACCAATGTATATCAGTTTGCTGACCAATGTCTTAAATGCAGGTTTGTCAGCTGTAGCGGTATTTATTCTGCATTGGGGGATTGTTGGTGTGGCTTGTTCAACAGTTCTGGCACGCTTGGTTGGAACGCTGTTGCTAGCCAGTCAGTTACCGATTAAAAAGATTATCAAAAACATCCGGTGGACACTGGATAGTGATTTAATTAAAATTGCTTTGCCAGCTGCTGGTGAGCGCTTAATGATGCGCGCAGGTGATGTGGTTATTGTGGCAATTATCGTTAAGTTTGGAACGGAAGTGGTAGCTGGTAACGCTATTGGAGAAACGTTGACACAATTTAATTACATGCCAGGGATGGGGATGGCTACGGCTACAGTAATCCTTGTGGCGCATAGCCTCGGGCAGAAGAATATCCAAGAAATCAAGCAATTGATTAAGGAATCCTATCTAATTTCTGTTGCTCTTATGCTTCTTGTTGGAGCTACGATTTACTTTTCTGGAGGTTACTTAACGCACTTGTTTACCTCTAATCAAGCTGCTCTAGATGCTAGCCTTGTTGTTTTGTTTTATTCGTTCGTTGGTGGGCCGGCAACAGCGGGAACCTTGATATTTACGGCAGCTTGGCAAGGGTTAGGAAATGCAAAACTCCCGTTTTATGCAACGACATTTGGAATGTGGATTATTCGAATTATTTCGGGTTACGTGCTTGGTGTGAGTCTGCACTTAGGTCTAACTGGAGTGTGGTTAGCGACCGTGGCAGATAATATTTTCCGTTGGATTTTTCTATATATTCTTTACAGAAAACATATGAATTATTTTCAAAAATCTACTATTAAATAACAGGATTTTTAGCCAGACGAAAGTCTGGTTTTTTTGTTGTGAAAAATAAAAGAATAAGCTGAAAACATTTTCTTCTAAAAAATCGAAAAAAAGGGAGCAAAATCCTTGCAAACCACTGTTAAATCTGATATTATATACTGGTGCTGTTAATACAGTGACTTTAGCTATGATACAAGAGGTTGCGACACGCTCGGTTGCATTGCCACGCAAAGACGTGTTGGTTTTCTTGAGGAGCTAGCCTATTATCTTAAATAGACGAAAAGGAGAAAAAGATGGCAAACAAAAAAATCCGTATCCGTTTGAAAGCATACGAACATCGTACACTTGACACAGCGGCAGAAAAAATTGTTGAAACTGCAACACGTACAGGTGCTTCAGTAGCTGGACCAGTTCCACTTCCAACTGAACGTAGCTTGTACACAATTATTCGTGCGACTCACAAATACAAAGATTCTCGCGAACAATTTGAAATGCGTACTCACAAACGCTTGATCGATATCATCAACCCAACTCAAAAAACAGTTGACGCTTTGATGAAATTGGATCTTCCAAGTGGTGTTAACGTAGAAATCAAACTTTAATAAGGATTTGATTCTTGAGCACAAAAAACGCTCGTTAAAAACTTTTTTGAGCATAAAAAACGCTCATTAAAAACTTTTTAAATAAATAAAGTAAAGGAAATATTTTCTCATGACAAAAGGAATCTTAGGGAAAAAAGTGGGAATGACTCAAATCTTCACTGAATCTGGTGAATTCATCCCTGTTACTGTCATCGAAGCAACTCCAAACGTTGTGCTTCAAGTGAAAACTGTTGAAACAGACGGTTATGAAGCTGTTCAAGTTGGTTTTGACGACAAACGTGAAGTATTGAGCAACAAACCTGCCAAAGGCCATGTAGCAAAAGCTAACACAGCTCCTAAGCGCTTCATTCGTGAATTCAAAAACATTGAAGGCTTGGAAGTTGGTCAAGAAATCACAGTTGATACATTCGAAGCTGGAGATGTTGTTGATGTAACTGGTACATCTAAAGGTAAAGGTTTCCAAGGTGTTATCAAACGCCATGGTCAAGCTCGTGGACCAATGGCTCACGGTTCTCGTTATCACCGTCGTCCAGGTTCTATGGGACCTGTTGCGCCTAACCGTGTTTTCAAAAACAAACACTTGGCAGGACGTATGGGTGGTAACCGTGTGACAATCCAAAACCTTGAAGTTGTCCAAGTTATCCCAGAGAAAAACGTTATCCTTATCAAAGGTAACGTACCAGGTGCTAAGAAATCTCTTATCACTATCAAATCAGCAGTTAAGGCTGCTAAATAATAAGAAAGGAGAAAACAGTTAAAATGGCAAACGTAAAACTATTTGACCAAACTGGTAAAGAAGTTAGCTCAGTTGAATTGAACGACGCTATCTTCGGTATCGAACCAAACGAATCAGTAGTGTTTGATGTTGTTATCAGCCAACGCGCTAGCCTTCGCCAAGGTACTCACGCAGTTAAAAACCGCTCAGCAGTATCTGGTGGTGGTCGTAAACCATGGCGTCAAAAAGGAACTGGACGCGCTCGTCAAGGTTCTATCCGCTCACCACAATGGCGTGGTGGTGGTGTAGTCTTCGGACCAACTCCACGTTCATACGGATACAAACTTCCACAAAAAGTTCGTCGCCTTGCATTGAAATCAGTTTACTCAGCTAAAGTTGCTGAAGAAAAATTTGTAGCTGTAGAAAGCCTTTCATTTGCAGCTCCAAAAACTGCTGAATTCGCAAACGTACTTTCAGCTCTTAACGTTGACTCAAAAGTACTTGTAATCCTTGAAGAAGGTAATGAATTTGCAGCACTTTCTGCACGTAACCTTCCAAACGTTAAAGTTGCAACTGCAACAACTGCAAGTGTTCTTGATATCGTAAACAGCGACAAACTTCTTGTTACTAAAGAAGCAATCTCTACAATCGAGGAGGTTCTTGCATAATGAATTTGTACGACGTAATCAAAAAACCAGTTATCACTGAAAAATCAATGTACGACCTCGAAGCAGGTAAATATACATTTGAAGTTGACTCTCGTGCGCACAAACTTTTGATCAAACAAGCTGTTGAAGCTGCTTTTGATGGAGTTAAAGTTGCAAACGTGAACACTGTAACAGTTAAACCAAAAGCTAAACGTGTTGGTCGTTACACTGGTTTCACTTCAAAAACTAAAAAAGCTATCATCACTCTTACAGCTGATTCTAAAGCAATCGAGTTGTTTGCAGCTGAAGCTGAATAATCTAAGGAGGAAATAACGTGGGTATTAAAGCTTATAAACCAACGACAAATGGTCGTCGTAATATGACTTCTTTGGATTTTGCTGAAATCACTACAAGCACTCCTGAGAAATCATTGCTTGTTTCACTTAAAAACAAAGCTGGTCGTAACAACAACGGTCGCATCACTGTTCGTCACCAAGGTGGCGGTCACAAACGTCACTACCGTTTGATCGACTTCAAACGTAACAAAGATGGCGTTGAAGCAGTTGTTAAAACTATCGAGTACGATCCAAACCGTACAGCAAACATCGCTCTTGTACACTACACTGATGGTGTGAAAGCTTACATCCTTGCACCTAAAGGTCTTGAAGTTGGTCAACGTATCGTTTCAGGTCCAGATGCAGATATCAAAGTTGGTAACGCACTTCCACTTGCTAACATCCCTGTTGGTACAGTTATTCACAACATCGAACTTCAACCAGGTAAAGGTGCTGAATTGATCCGTGCTGCTGGTGCATCTGCACAAGTTCTTGGTCAAGAAGGTAAATACGTTCTTGTTCGTCTTCAATCAGGCGAAGTTCGTATGATTCTTGGAACTTGCCGTGCTACAATCGGTACAGTTGGTAACGAACAACAAGTCCTTGTTAACCTTGGTAAAGCTGGTCGCAGCCGTTGGATGGGTGTCCGTCCTACAGTTCGTGGTTCTGTAATGAACCCTAATGATCACCCACACGGTGGTGGTGAAGGTAAAGCACCAGTTGGACGTAAAGCGCCATCTACTCCTTGGGGTAAACCTGCGCTTGGTCTTAAAACTCGTAACAAAAAAGCTCAATCAGACAAACTTATTATTCGTCGTCGTAACGACAAATAATTTATTAGTCGCTTAGCTTATTAATCATCCGCCAGCTCGGTAGTGTGCATTTATGCACACAGGCCGCTGTGGTACTATAATTTAAAGGAGAAAACTACAAAATGGGACGTAGTCTTAAAAAAGGACCTTTCGTCGATGAGCATTTGATGAAAAAAGTTGAAGCTCAAGCAAACGACGAAAAGAAAAAAGTAATTAAAACTTGGTCACGTCGTTCAACGATTTTCCCAAGTTTCATCGGATATACAATCGCAGTTTATGATGGACGTAAACACGTACCAGTTTACATTCAAGAAGACATGGTAGGTCACAAACTTGGTGAATTCGCACCAACTCGTACTTACAAAGGTCACGCTGCTGACGATAAGAAAACACGTTAATAAGAGGAGGACACAATGGCAGAAATTACTTCAGCTAAAGCAATGGCTCGTACAGTCCGTGTTTCACCTCGTAAAACACGTCTTGTACTTGATCTTATCCGTGGTAAGAACGTTGCTGACGCAATCGCAATCTTGAAATTCACTCCAAACAAAGCAGCTCGTGTAGTTGAAAAAGTTCTTAACTCTGCTATCGCTAACGCAGAAAACAACTTTGGTTTGGAAAAAGCTAACTTGGTAGTATCTGAAACTTTCGCAAACGAAGGACCAACTATGAAACGTTTCCGTCCACGTGCTAAAGGTTCAGCTTCACCAATCAACAAACGCACAACTCACGTAACAGTAGTTGTGTCAGAAAAATAAGGAGGTAAAATCGTGGGTCAAAAAGTACATCCAATTGGTATGCGTGTCGGAATCATCCGTGATTGGGATGCGAAATGGTATGCTGAAAAAGAATACGCGGATTACCTTCATGAAGATCTTGCAATCCGCAAATTCATCCAAACAGAATTGGCAGACGCTTCAGTTTCACGTATTGAAATTGAACGTGCTGTAAACAAAGTAATTGTTTCACTTCACACTGCTAAACCAGGTATGGTTATCGGTAAAGGTGGAGCTAACGTTGACGCTCTTCGCGTTAAACTTAACAAATTGACAGGAAAACAAGTTCACATCAACATCGTTGAAATCAAACAACCTGATTTGGACGCTCACCTTGTTGGTGAAAACATTGCACGTCAACTTGAACAACGTGTTGCTTTCCGTCGTGCTCAAAAACAAGCTATCCAACGTACAATGCGTGCAGGTGCTAAAGGTATTAAAACTCAAGTATCTGGTCGTTTGAACGGTGCTGATATCGCTCGTGCTGAAGGTTACTCAGAAGGAACTGTTCCACTTCACACACTTCGTGCAGATATCGACTACGCTTGGGAAGAAGCTGACACTACTTACGGTAAACTTGGTGTTAAAGTTTGGATCTACCGTGGTGAAGTTCTTCCAGCTCGTAAAAACACTAAAGGAGGCAAATAACAAATGTTAGTACCTAAACGTGTTAAACACCGTCGCGAATTCCGTGGAAAAATGCGCGGTGAAGCTAAAGGTGGTAAAGAAGTCGCATTCGGTGAATACGGTCTTCAAGCTACTACTAGCCACTGGATCACAAACCGTCAAATCGAAGCTGCCCGTATCGCAATGACTCGTTACATGAAACGTGGTGGTAAAGTTTGGATTAAAATCTTCCCACACAAATCATACACTGCTAAAGCTATCGGTGTACGTATGGGTTCTGGTAAAGGGGCACCTGAAGGTTGGGTAGCACCGGTTAAACGTGGTAAAGTTATGTTCGAAATCGCTGGTGTACCTGAAGAAGTTGCACGTGAAGCACTTCGTCTTGCTAGCCACAAATTGCCAGTTAAGACTAAATTCGTGAAACGTGAAGCAGAATAAGGAGAAATCATGAAACTTCAAGAAATTAAAGATTTTGTTAAAGAGCTTCGTGGTCTTTCTCAAGAAGAACTTGCTAAGAAAGAAAACGAACTTAAGAAAGAACTTTTTGATCTTCGTTTCCAAGCTGCAGCAGGTCAACTTGATCAAACTGCTCGTTTGAACGAAGTTAAAAAACAAATTGCACGTGTTAAAACAGTGCAATCTGAAAAGAAATAATAGATTGGGAAAGGAGAAATTCTAATAATGGAACGTAATCAACGTAAAACCCTTGTTGGACGCGTAGTATCTGACAAAATGGATAAAACAATCACTGTTGTAGTTGAAACTAAACGTAACCACCCAGTCTATGGTAAACGTATCAACTATTCTAAAAAATACAAAGCACATGATGAAAACAACGTTGCTAAAGAAGGCGATATCGTTCGTATCATGGAAACTCGTCCACTTTCAGCTACAAAACGCTTCCGTCTTGTAGAAGTTGTGGAAGAAGCTGTTATTATCTAATCAAACTAAAAGGAGAAATTTGAAATGATTCAACAAGAAACTCGCTTGAAAGTTGCTGATAATAGCGGTGCTCGTGAGATCTTGACTATCAAAGTTCTTGGTGGTTCAGGACGTAAATTCGCTAACATCGGTGACGTAATCGTTGCTTCTGTAAAACAAGCTACTCCTGGTGGAGCTGTTAAAAAAGGTGATGTCGTAAAAGCTGTAGTTGTTCGTACTAAAACTGGTGCACGCCGTCCAGACGGTTCATACATCAAATTTGACGACAACGCTGCTGTAATCATCCGTGATGACAAAACTCCTCGCGGAACTCGTATCTTCGGCCCTGTTGCACGTGAATTGCGTGAAGGTGGCTTCATGAAGATCGTTTCACTTGCACCAGAAGTACTTTAATTCATAAACACAAACTAAGTCCCCTGCTTTTGCAGGGTGCCCATTAGGGCGTAAGAAATAATAGGAGAAAAACCAAATGTTTGTAAAAAAAGGCGATAAAGTTCGCGTTATTGCTGGTAAGGACAAAGGCGTTGAAGCTGTAGTTCTTAAAGCCCTTCCTAAAGTCAACAAAGTTGTTGTTGAAGGTGTTGCTATTGTTAAAAAACATCAAAAACCAAACAACGTAAACCCTCAAGGTGCTATCGTGGAAAAAGAAGCACCAATCCATGTGTCTAACGTTCAAGTTCTTGACAAAAATGGTGTTGCAGGACGTGTTGGTTACAAAGTTGTAGACGGCAAAAAAGTTCGTTACAACAAAAAATCAGGCGAAGTGCTTGATTAATCACGAAGGAAAGGAGAAAGTATATAATGGCAAATCGCTTAAAAGAAAAATACACTAACGAAGTTGTTTCTGCTTTGACTGAAAAATTCAATTATTCTTCAGTTATGGCTGTCCCAAAAGTTGAGAAAATCGTTCTTAACATGGGTGTTGGTGATGCTGTAAATAACGCTAAAAACCTTGAAAAAGCTGCTGCTGAATTGGCACTTATTTCAGGTCAAAAACCATTGATTACTAAAGCTAAGAAATCAATCGCTGGCTTCCGTCTTCGTGAAGGTGTAGCGATCGGTGCAAAAGTTACCCTTCGTGGTGAACGTATGTACGAATTCTTAGATAAATTGGTAACAGTTTCACTTCCACGTGTTCGTGACTTCCACGGTGTTCCAACAAAATCATTTGACGGACGTGGTAACTACACACTTGGTGTGAAAGAACAATTGATCTTCCCAGAAATCAACTTTGATGACGTTGATAAAGTACGTGGTCTCGATATCGTTATCGTAACTACTGCTAACACTGACGAAGAAGGTCGTGAATTGCTTAAAGGCCTTGGAATGCCTTTTGCAAAATAATTTAGGAGGTAAATCAATTGGCTAAAAAATCTATGATTGCTAAGAATCATCGCCCTGCGAAATTCTCTACGCAAGCTTACACTCGTTGCGAACGTTGTGGCCGTCCACACTCAGTTTACCGCAAATTCAAACTTTGCCGTGTTTGCTTCCGTGAGTTAGCTTACAAAGGACAAATCCCAGGCGTTACCAAAGCTTCTTGGTAAGTCGATGATATAAGAAACCTGATTGGACAAGCCATTTAGTAAATTGTTATTCAATTTTCTATTTGGCGTGGTTCATGATGGGGTTCAAGTGATAAACTTGAATTTAATTAAGCCTTCGGGCGACATTAACTAGCAAGTGAACAATTCAAACTACTAGTAAGAGGAGAATATATAAATGGTTATGACTGACCCAATTGCAGACTTTTTGACACGCATTCGTAATGCTAACCAAGCAAAACACGAAGTGCTTGAAGTACCTGCATCAAACATCAAAAAAGGTATTGCTGAAATCCTTAAACGCGAAGGTTTCGTGAAAAACGTTGAAGTTATCGAAGATGACAAACAAGGTATCATCCGTGTATTCCTTAAATACGGACAAAACGGTGAACGTGTTATCACTAACTTGAAACGTATCTCAAAACCAGGTCTTCGTGTTTACGCAAAACGTGAAGATGTTCCTAAAGTTCTTAACGGACTTGGAATTGCAATCATCTCTACATCAGAAGGTCTTTTGACTGACAAAGAAGCTCGTCAAAAGAACGTTGGTGGAGAAGTTATTGCTTACGTTTGGTAAGAAGTTTTTCATCTCTCCATTTATGGAGAGGAAATCTTACTTAACCATCTAATGGACTATTAAGCACAAATTTGTGTATTAGTCGCCCCGTGAAAACTCGTCGCTTTATGCGGCCTGACAATTTAACAGGAGAAAAATAAAACTATGTCACGTATTGGTAATAAAGTTATCAACTTGCCTGCTGGTGTAGAAGTTACTAACAACAACAACGTAGTAACTGTTAAAGGACCTAAAGGCGAACTCACTCGTGAGTTTAACAAAAACATTGAAATCAAAGTTGAAGGAACTGAAGTTTCACTTCACCGTCCAAACGACTCAAAAGAAATGAAAACAATCCATGGTACAGCTCGTGCTAACTTGAACAACATGGTAATTGGTGTTTCTGAAGGTTTCAAAAAAGAACTTGAAATGCGCGGGGTTGGTTACCGTGCACAACTTCAAGGTTCAAAACTTGTACTTTCTGTAGGTAAATCTCACCAAGACGAAGTAGAAGCTCCAGAAGGAATTTCATTTGAAGTACCATCTGCAACTTCAATCATCGTTAACGGTATCAGCAAAGAAGTTGTTGGTCAAACAGCTGCTTACATCCGTAGCCTTCGTGCTCCAGAACCTTACAAAGGTAAAGGTATCCGTTACGTTGGTGAATACGTACGTCGTAAAGAAGGTAAAACAGGTAAATAATAGTTTATGGGATGTCTTGCGAGATTTTTTCTCGCAGAACTCATATGCTAACATTTATAAAAACAATGTCGTTTTGACATTAATCAATTAATTAAGAGGTGAAAATTGTGATTTCGAAACCAGATAAAAACAAAATCCGCCAAAAACGCCACCGTCGCGTTCGCGGTAAACTCTCTGGAACTGCTGATCGCCCACGTTTGAACGTTTTCCGTTCTAATACAGGCATCTACGCTCAAGTTATTGATGACGTAGCGGGTGTAACGCTCGCAAGTGCATCAACTCTTGATAAAGAAGTTTCTAAAGGAACTAAAACAGAACAAGCCGTTGTTGTCGGTAAACTTGTTGCTGAACGCGCAGTAGCTAAAGGTATTTCTGAAGTGGTGTTTGACCGCGGTGGATATCTCTATCACGGACGTGTTAAAGCTTTGGCTGACTCAGCTCGTGAAAACGGATTGAAATTCTAATAGGGAGGACACTAAATAATGGCATTTAAAGATAATGCAGTTGAACTTGAAGAACGCGTTGTTGCGATCAACCGTGTTACAAAAGTTGTTAAAGGTGGACGTCGTCTTCGTTTTGCAGCTCTTGTAGTTGTTGGTGACCGTAATGGTCGTGTTGGTTTCGGTACTGGTAAAGCTCAAGAAGTACCAGAAGCTATTCGTAAAGCTGTTGAAGACGCTAAGAAAAACTTGATCGAAGTACCTATGGTTGGTACAACAATTCCTCACGAAGTTCGTTCAGAATTTGGTGGAGCTAAAGTATTGTTGAAACCTGCTGTAGAAGGTGCTGGGGTCGCTGCTGGTGGTGCTGTTCGTGCCGTCATCGAATTGGCCGGTGTTGCAGATGTTACATCTAAATCACTTGGTTCAAACACTCCAATCAACATTGTTCGTGCAACTGTTGAAGGTTTGAAACAACTTAAACGTGCAGAAGACGTTGCTGCTCTTCGCGGTGTTTCAGTTTCTGATTTAGCATAAGAAAGGGGATAATAATGGCTCAAATTAAAATTACTTTGACTAAGTCTCCAATCGGACGCATTCCTGCACAACGTAAAACAGTTGCTGCTCTTGGACTTGGTAAATTACATAGCTCAGTTGTCAAAGAAGACACTCCAGCTATCCGTGGAATGGTTACTTCAGTTTCACACTTGGTAACTGTTGAAGATGTTAAATAATTAACATTAAATAAATTTTAGGTTTAAGTCGCAAGGGATTCTCTTGCGACTTAAACTAGATATAGTATAGGCGAGTTTCTATGGGGAGTCCTTTCCCCTCATAGAGGCGCTAGCATTTTACAAAAAAGGAGAAATTAATAATGAAACTTCATGAACTTAAACCTGCTGAAGGTTCTCGTAAAGTACGTAACCGTGTAGGTCGTGGTACATCATCTGGTAACGGTAAAACTGCAGGACGCGGTCAAAAAGGTCAAAAAGCTCGTAGCGGTGGTAAAGTACGTCTTGGTTTTGAAGGTGGACAAACTCCATTGTTCCGTCGTATGCCAAAACGTGGTTTCTTGAACGTTAACGCTAAAGAATACGCTCTTGTAAACCTTGACCAACTTAACGTTTTCGAAGATGGTACAGAAGTAACTCCAGTTGTTCTTAAAGAAGCTGGAATCATTCGTGCTGAAAAATCAGGCGTTAAAGTTCTTGGTAACGGCGAATTGACTAAAAAATTGACTGTTAAAGCAGCTAAATTCTCAAAATCTGCTGAAGCAGCTATCACTGCAAAAGGTGGTTCAATCGAAGTCATCTAATTAAGGAGGACTCGGTATGTTCTTTAAATTACTTAAAGATGCACTTAAGGTAAAAAATGTTAGAAATAAAATTTTCTTTACACTTTTTATCATCTTTGTTTTCCGCGTTGGAACACATATTACTGTGCCAGGTATCAACGCTAAGAGTCTTGATCAATTAGGTGAACTTCCCTTTCTAAACATGTTGAACCTTGTCTCTGGTAATGCTATGAGCAACTTCTCTGTATTCTCAATGGGTGTTAGCCCGTATATCACAGCATCTATCATTGTTCAACTGTTACAAATGGATATTTTGCCTAAATTTGTTGAGTGGAGTAAACAAGGTGAAGTTGGACGTCGTAAGTTAAATCAAGCGACTCGCTACATTTCACTTGTCTTAGCCTTCATTCAATCTATCGGGATTACAGCAGGATTTAATACTTTATCAAGTATCTCATTGGTTTCTACACCGAATGTGAAAACTTATATCCTGATTGGTGCCTTGCTCACAACAGGTAGTATGATTGTGACATGGCTTGGTGAACAAATCACCGACAAAGGTTTCGGAAATGGTGTTTCAATGATTATCTTTGCGGGTATCATTTCATCAATTCCAAATGCTATTTCAACAATCTACGAAGATTTCTTTGTTAACGTTCGTTCAAGTGATTTAATATCTTCATACATCTTTGTAGCTTTGTTGATTGTAGCTGTATTGGCAATTGTGTTCTTTACAACCTTTGTCCAACAAGCAGAATACAAAATTCCAATCCAATATACAAAATTGGTTCAAGGTGCACCAACAAGTTCTTATCTTCCTTTAAAAATTAATCCGGCTGGCGTCATTCCCGTTATCTTTGCCAGCTCGATTACAACGATTCCAAGTACGATTATTCCGTTGATTTCAAATGGACATGATATTCCTTGGCTTACAACTCTAGAATCATATTTGAATTACCAAACACCGATCGGAATGGTAATTTACGCAGTACTAATTATTTTATTCTCATTCTTCTATACTTTTGTTCAAGTTAATCCTGAAAAAACAGCAGAAAACTTGCAAAAAGGTGCGTCATATATTCCTAGTGTTCGACCTGGACGCGAAACAGAAGAATATCTTTCTTCATTGTTGAAGAAATTAGCTACTGTAGGTTCAATTTTCTTGGCGTTTATTTCATTAACACCAATTATTGCACAACAAGCAATGAACTTATCTAGCAGTATTGCTCTTGGAGGAACAAGTCTTCTTATCTTGATTTCAACAGGTATTGAAGGAATGAAACAACTTGAAGGTTATCTCTTGAAGAGACAGTATGTTGGTTTCATGAACACAGCAGAATAGAATATAGGTTGACCTAGTCAACCTTTCTATTTTGTTTTTGAATAAGTTTAGCACTTCGGTGTTAAATTTATTTAAAAATAAAATAAGGAGAGTATCATGAATCTTTTAATCATGGGTTTACCAGGGGCTGGTAAAGGGACTCAAGCAGCAAAAATCGTTGAAGAATTCGGCGTTGCACACATTTCTACCGGAGATATGTTCCGTGCTGCAATGGCAAATAAAACTGAAATGGGTGTTCTTGCTAAATCATTCATCGATAAAGGTGAACTTGTACCTGACGAAGTAACTAACGGTATTGTTAAAGAACGTTTGGCACAAGCTGATATCGCTGAAAAAGGTTTCTTGCTTGATGGTTACCCACGTACTATCGAACAAGCACATGCTTTGGATGAAACACTTAAAAATTTGGATCTTAAATTAGACGGTGTTATTAACATTGATGTTAATCCAGACAGCTTGATTGAACGCTTATCTGGCCGCTTTATTTGCCGTTCTTGTGGAGCAACATACCACAAAGTATTCAATCCAACAAAAGTTGAAGGAACTTGTGATGCATGTGGCGGACATGAATTCTACCAACGTGAAGATGACAAACCTGAAACTGTAAAACGTCGTCTTGATGTTAACATCGCTCAAGGTGCACCAATCATCGAACACTATCGTAAAGCTGGTATTGTTTTCGATATCCAAGGTAACCAAGACATCGATGATGTATTTGCTGACATTGAAAAAGCAATCTCATCATTAAAATAATTTAAGAGTTTCTACTTGCACAAGTAGAAGAGTCGTGATATAATAGGCTAGTCTGGCTTATAATTGTTACCTCTGTGCTCAGAGGACATCAAATCGAAATTTAGGGGGTACTTTTGCGTGGCAAAAGAAGATGTGATTGAAATTGAAGGTAAAGTTGTTGAGACGATGCCTAACGCTATGTTTACTGTTGAATTAGAAAATGGACACCAAATCTTGGCAACTGTATCAGGAAAAATCCGTAAAAACTACATTCGTATTTTGGTAGGTGACCGTGTTACTGTTGAAATGAGTCCTTACGATTTAACACGTGGACGTATCACATACCGCTTTAAATAATCGAAATAATTGGAGGGATTAAAAAATGAAGGTAAGACCATCAGTCAAACCAATTTGCGAATACTGTAAAGTAATTCGTCGTAACGGTCGTGTTATGGTAATTTGTCCATCAAATCCAAAACACAAACAACGTCAAGGATAATATAGAAAGGAGAAAAAATGGCTCGTATTGCTGGAGTTGATATTCCAAATGAAAAACGTGTAGTAATTTCACTTACTTATGTATATGGTATCGGTCTTGCAACTTCTAAGAAAATCTTAGCAGCTGCTGGTATTTCTGAAGACATCCGTGTTAAAGATTTAACATCAGACCAAGAAGATGCTATCCGTCGTGAAGTTGATGCAATTAAAGTTGAAGGTGACCTTCGTCGTGAAGTGAACATGAACATCAAACGCTTGATGGAAATTGGTTCATACCGTGGTATCCGTCACCGTCGTGGACTTCCTGTCCGTGGTCAAAACACTAAAAATAACGCTCGCACTCGTAAAGGTAAAGCTGTTGCGATTGCAGGTAAGAAAAAATAAAATAGGAGGTAAAAAAATTGGCTAAACCAACACGTAAACGTCGTGTGAAAAAGAACATCGAATCTGGTGTTGCTCATATTCACGCTACATTCAATAACACTATTGTTATGATTACAGATGTGCATGGTAATGCAATTGCTTGGTCATCAGCTGGTGCTCTTGGATTCAAAGGTTCTCGTAAATCTACTCCATTCGCTGCACAAATGGCTGCTGAAGCTGCTGCTAAATCTGCACAAGAACATGGTCTTAAAACTGTTGAAGTTACTGTAAAAGGTCCTGGTTCAGGTCGTGAGTCTGCTATTCGTGCTCTTGCTGCTGCTGGTCTTGAAGTGACTTCAATCCGTGACGTTACTCCTGTGCCACACAATGGTGCTCGTCCTCCAAAACGTCGTCGTGTGTAATCATAATTGTTAATAGTACACAAGATTCGTTTCGAGGGAGTATAATAAATGATTGAGTTTGAAAAACCAATAATAACAAAAATTGATGAAAATAAAGATTACGGCAGATTTGTTATCGAACCACTTGAACGTGGATACGGTACAACTCTAGGTAATTCTCTTCGTCGTGTACTCTTGTCTTCACTCCCAGGTGCGGCAGTAACATCAATTAAAATTGATGGAGTACTCCACGAATTTGACACTATTCCAGGTGTACGCGAAGATGTTATGCAAATTATCCTTAATATTAAAGGACTTGCAGTAAAATCTTATGTTGATGATGAAAAAATTATCGAACTTGACGTTGAAGGTCCAGCAGAAGTTACTGCCGGGGATATTTTAACTGATAGTGATGTTGAAATCGTCAACCCAGACCACTATCTCTTTACAATCGCTGAAGGACACAGTTTGAAAGCAACAATGACTGTTGCTAAAAAACGTGGTTACGTTCCAGCCGAAGGTAATAAAAAAGAAGATGCTCCAGTGGGAACATTGGCTGTAGACTCTATCTACACACCAGTGAAAAAAGTTAATTATCAAGTTGAACCTGCTCGTGTAGGTAGCAATGACGGCTTTGATAAATTAACAATCGAAATCATGACAAATGGCACAATCATTCCTGAAGATGCTTTAGGTCTATCAGCACGCGTTTTGATTGAACACTTGAATCTGTTTACTGACCTTACAGAGGTGGCTAAAAACACTGACGTAATGAAAGAAACTGAAAAAGTTAACGATGAAAAAGTGCTTGACCGTACTATCGAAGAACTTGATTTGTCAGTCCGCTCATATAACTGTCTTAAACGTGCAGGTATCAACACTGTATTTGATTTGACAGAAAAAACTGAGCCTGAAATGATGAAAGTCCGTAACCTTGGTCGTAAGAGCCTTGAAGAAGTCAAAGTTAAACTTGCTGATCTTGGACTCGGACTCAAAAACGATAAATAATATAGGAGGATAAAATGGCTTACCGTAAACTAGGACGCACTAGCTCACAACGTAAAGCAATGCTTCGTGATTTGACAACAGATCTTTTGATTAACGAATCTATTGTAACAACTGAAGCTCGTGCTAAAGAAATCCGTAAAACAGTTGAAAAAATGATTACTTTAGGTAAACGTGGTGACCTTCATGCACGTCGTCAAGCTGCTGCTTTCGTACGTAATGAAATTGCATCTGAAAACTTTGATGAAGCTACTGAAAAATACTCTTCACAAACAGCTCTTCAAAAACTTTTCGATGAAATCGCACCTCGCTATGCAGAACGCAACGGTGGATACACTCGTATTCTTAAAACTGAACCTCGCCGTGGTGACGCTGCTCCAATGGCAATCATTGAATTAGTATAATTTTTATCAATTTTGTTGAGTGTTATGATGATGGAACCTTTTGGTTCTTAGTCTAGCTCTGGTCTACCGCTGGGGATTTTTCCCCAGCGGGAACACTCATCATATTGGTGATTGAGTAACGCTTGTTTACGAAATGTCTCTAGATTAGAAACACTTCGTAAGCAGGCGTTTTTCTATTTAAAAACTGCAACTACCTTCAATTTATGGATAATAGAACCCAATACCATATACTACTCAGCAATAATTTAATGCAATCGAAATAAGAATCTTTTGCATAGACTTTATAATAGCGAGTTTATACCTAAAAATGCCCTCTTTATACGGGAAAGATAGGATTTTTATCAAGGATGTATCAAATAACGCTTAAAAAGCTCCTGAGACGCTCTGAGGGCGGTTTGGATGAATTTCGCTGTTGGGGGAGTAAAAATCCAAGCGAGAAGCCTGTAGAGACCTTATTTGGTATTTTATGGAGAATAATCGAAGTGTCATCTTTTTAACTGGGAAGGAAATTCTAACGAGCATCGATTTCTTTATTTTGAAAAAAATTGTCAACTAACTAAGCTGTTATTATCAGAAAAAAATATGAAAACGGCTTAGTTATAATGGTGAAGCTCATAAACTCAGTTTATATGACAGTTTTTATGACATTGTTACAAAAAAATATCAAAAAAACTTAAAAAACATGTTGACAGTGTAGATGAAGTTTAGTATACTAAATAAGCTGTTGTTTGAGGCAGCAAACATTTCAAAAGGCTTTGAAAAAAGTTCAAAAAACTTCTTGACAAAGTTCACTAGAAATGCTAAACTAATATAGCTGTTGTTTGAGAGGACAGCGGCAACAAGTTTGAAACAAACTTGAAAATTTCTTGAAAAAGATGTTGACAAAGCGTTTCAAATTTGATAGAATATAGAAGTTGTCTCGAGTGAGACAAAGACCTTTGAAAACTGAACAATACGAACCAAACGTGCGGGTTACGGAAGTAACCTGTCAAAAACGATAAATCTGTCAGTGACAGAATGAGAACAAGATTAAATGAGAGTTTGATCCTGGCTCAGGACGAACGCTGGCGGCGTGCCTAATACATGCAAGTAGAACGCTGAAGACTTTAGCTTGCTAAAGTTGGAAGAGTTGCGAACGGGTGAGTAACGCGTAGGTAACCTGCCTACTAGCGGGGGATAACTATTGGAAACGATAGCT
>NZ_FNXZ01000008.1:0-38647 GCF_900108865.1 Streptococcus sp. 45
TAACATGGGTTAAATGCTGTTATGCGGTATTAGCTATCGTTTCCAATAGTTATCCCCCGCTAGTAGGCAGGTTACCTACGCGTTACTCACCCGTTCGCAACTCTTCCAACTTTAGCAAGCTAAAGTCTTCAGCGTTCTACTTGCATGTATTAGGCACGCCGCCAGCGTTCGTCCTGAGCCAGGATCAAACTCTCATTTAATCTTGTTCTCATTCTGTCACTGACAGATTTATCGTTTTTTGACAGGTTACTTCCGTAACCCACACGTTTGGTTCGTATTGTTCAGTTTTCAAAGGTCTTTGTCTCACTCGAGACAACTTCTATATTCTATCAAATCTGAAACTCGTTGTCAACAGTTTTTTTCAACTTTGTTTCAAACTTGTTTCCGTCGCTCTCTCGAACAACAGCTATATTAGTTTAGCATTTCTTTAACGCTTTGTCAAGAAGTTTTTTTAACTTTTTTTCAAAGCCTTTTGAAATGTTTGCTGCCTCAAACAACAGCTTATTTAGTATACTAAACTTCATTTCCTCTGTCAACAGGTTTTTTAGCTTTTTTTGATTTATTCGATCAGACGCTCTCACAGGCTCTATTTAAGCATCAAATCACGTTCTATCACTTTTCCCTTTTATAGGGCAGTAAGGCTCTTTCAGGCATTTTAAGAGGCACATGAATGCATTCTGAGTCCTTTTCTAAAATTCTGCTCCAACAATTTTTTCAAAAGCAAAAAAAGAACACTCCAAAGAGTGTTCTTTTGTACAAATCTGGAAAACGGATTAACGTTTTGAGAATTGTGAAGCTTTACGAGCTTTTTTAAGACCTGGTTTTTTACGTTCAACCATACGTGCATCACGTGTAAGAAGACCAGCGCGTTTCAATGAATCACGGAAGTCTGGGTCTACTTGAAGCAATGCGCGAGCGATACCGTGACGGATAGCTCCTGATTGACCTGCGTAACCACCACCTACAACGTTAACGAAAACGTCGTATGAACCAACAGTTGAAGTAACTGCGAATGGTTGGTTGATAACAAGACGAAGGTCAGCATGTGGGATGTATTCTTCTACATCTTTTTTGTTAACTGTGATTTTACCAGTACCTGGGACCAAACGTACGCGTGCAACAGCGTTTTTACGACGACCAGTACCTGTGTATTGTGCTTGTGCCATTTAATAGATGCTCCTTTCTCTCTTAGATAAGTCCTTTAATATCAAGTACTTCTGGTTGTTGAGCAGCGTGTGTGTGTTCGCTACCAACGAAGACTTTCAATTTCATGCCTTGTGCACGTCCAAGAGTGTTGTGTGGAAGCATGCCTTTAACTGATTTTTCAATCAAGCGAACAGCATTTTTAGAACGAAGTTCACCTGCTGAGATTTGTTTCAATCCACCTGGATACATTGAGTGAGTGTAGTAGATTTTATCAGTTGCTTTTTTACCAGTTAATTTAACTTTTTCAGCATTGATAACGATAACGAAGTCACCTGTATCAGTGTGTGGTGTGAATGTTGGTTTGTTTTTTCCGCGAAGTACGCTAGCAACTACTGCAGAAAGACGTCCAAGAGGTACATCTGTTGCGTCAACAACGTACCATTTACGTTCAACTTGGCCTGGTTTAGCCATGAATGTTGTTTTGTTCATGAGTTCTCCTATACGAATTCGTTTTTGTTTACAAAGTGTGGATGTTCCGGTCCACGAGTTATTTGAAAGGTTCCGGGGCCTTACAAATGGGGTAAACAATACCGTTTATTATAATACCAAAAAAAGTGGTAGTAAGTCAACAGTTATGACTAATCTTTTCTAAGTTTTTTCGTCTTTTTAAAAGAAAACGCTTAGCGGTATTTTCGCGTGTTTTCAGCTAGATGAACTAGGTGACGCAAGAAGTCATGTGTCTTGGCTTGGTAGCCGTTTACTAAGCCCAACTCATAAATATAGCCATTAATATAATCTACTTCTGTCTGACGCCCTTTGCTCATATCTTGATACATTGATGGATAGTGAAGTGGACTGGTTTCCTCACTGACATAACGGATAGTTTCCCACTCTTTTTCGCGGTTATTAAGTGGTTCAATACCTGCTAGACTTGCTACATCATACGCTTCATCAATTAGTTGTCTCCCCAGTTTCTCTGCTCCCTGATAATCAATAAATTGACCCATTCGGATTTCAAAAAGAGTACAAATTGTATTAATCACAGAATTGAAAACTACCTTTGTATAAAGAGTTCCTAAGAAATTATCTGTCACATTTGGATTTAGGTTTGCGGCTTTAAAATCTGCTAAAATTTCTTCTTGAACCACATCAAGTTTTCCTGACTGTGCTGCAACATTAATAGAACCTACTCCAGCTTTTCCGATAAAATCCACGTCTCCTGCTGCTTTTAAAACTGTCCCAATCAAACAGGTTCCAGCTAATACTTTTTCAGGTGCAAAATAATGATTGATTTTCTCAATATGTCCCATGCCATTCATACCGGTAAAAACATACTGACTACTATTGAAGAAGTGTTTGCTTCGCTCCAATAATTCTTGCAGATGCATTTGTTTGTCAAAAATAATCAAGACATCTGGTTTTCCACGATAGTTTTCTGGTAGATAAATATCAATTGGAACCAAATGACGATTCTTGCCATCACGTGACTGGTAGACACCACCTTGTTTTTGAATTGTATCAACTTGTTCTTGCCAAGTATCGATAAAATCAACTTGAGCTTTCAAATGTTCCTTCAGCAATAGGCCAAAGCGTAGTCCCATCGCACCACTTCCAAGTACAGCATACGATAAAGTCATCAATCTACCTCCCTTGATTTTTTAAAATTATATCACTTCTCTCAAGGAAGAAGGCAAATTGTGGGTATTGAATTTTTTTATGACTGGTTATAACTATTGTGAAATCTACCCCTTAACACTCACATTATAGTCCAAACTAACAACCTTTTCATGATAATGATTGGCAGTGATTTGAACTTGATAAGAACCTTTTTTGAAGTAAAGTTTTTGGCTATCTTTTAATTCATCGCCATCAAGTTGATAGCAACACTTGTTATTTTCATCAACAATACTTAAATGTAAATCTCCATCGTCTGTCATCCCATTTACTTTAAGATTCAACTTTTTATCTTCTGGCAATTTAAAATAACCTTTAGCAACTTCTAAAGTTTTTTGGCTAGTTGCACTTTGACCATAAGTCTTATCTTTTTTCATTGAAAACTTGACTGAGTGTTCTTCATTATAGTTATACAAAAAGAATGCTCCGATAAGGCAAACCACTGTGGTAATTACAGCAAGCATTGGCCACAGCTTCTTCTGCTTATCAGAATTTTTTGCTACACTTGGTATAGTTTCTTTTTTAATTAATTGGTCAACAGAGATGCCAAAATAATCACTAATTTTAACCAGCATTTCTACATCTGGATAGCTTTTCCCATTTTCCCAATTTGATACAGTCTGCCTTGATACATGAAAAATATTGGCAAAATCATCTTGACTCATCTGATATTGTTTTCGTAATTCACTGATATTCATTTTTTCCACCTTTCACCAAAATTATCCTCTTTTTTTCATTTGAATACTAGCAAATACCTTTTGACATCATAGCAAAACTCTTTGACATAGCCCATTCATCAATTTGACGTTACAAAAATTGCAGCAAATAACCATCTATTACGGCAATTAGAAGATACATCACAAAAGCTCTTGTAAATGATTCTATATGTTTTCTAGGATTCTGATATAGGTCTTTTTCAGGGATTTTTGTAAAACGAATGCGTTTTGTACGTCTCCACCAAATTAAATCAATCACAAGTAAATCAAATAAATTCAATCCTTGTCCTATAATGCTTAAACAAATGAAATTGTGTAAAAAGTTTGGCTTTCTAATAGCTATTCCCAAAATAAATAATATTACCAAAAAGATTAAAAAATTTAGCAAGAATGCCACACACTTATTAGTTGTTTTAACTTTTGCTCGATAATCCTCATTATTTCTTATCAAAGTCTGAACTTCATCTGGATACGATGAAAAACTTTTTAAATTTTTATCATCAGTTCCTGTCCCTAAAAAGCACAAGATAAAAAAGAACAGACACAAACCAACCGTCTCAATAGCTACAACCATCTTCCCTCACTCCAATTCAAATATTAAATACCACCGTCATTATGTTTTACAAAAAAAGCAGACTAAGTCCACTTTTTTGATTTTATCGTGCGTCTTTTCCGATTGTAAAGACAGCTAACGTTCCAGGCCCTACGTGAGCTGAGATAACTGGACCTAATGGCATAATAAGAACCTCATCAATCATGTCATGTTCGAGCAATGATTCTTTCAAGCTTTCAGCACCTTCTAAATCATTAGCATAGGCAACAACAGCTGTTCTATGAGCGATAGATTTGGTCGCTTGAGAAACAACTTCTTTTAGTGCTTTTTTGCGTCCACGAATTTTTGCTAGTGGAACAAGTTTTCCTGTGGCATCCAACCACAAAAGAGGTTTGATATTAGCTAAACTTCCCATGATAGCAGATGTTTTTGATAAACGACCGCCACGCATCAAATGATAAAGGTCATCAACTAGGAAATATGTTCGTAAGCGAGGCAAAATATCAATAATCATCGCTTTAGTTTCTTCGAGTGTCTTGCCTTCATCACGCGCTGCAGCTGCTAGGACAGATAAATACCCTTCTCCACCTGCTGCTGCCAAGGTATCAACGATTTCGATAGTCGCATCTGGAAATTCTTCTAAAACAAGATCACGCGCAATCATTGAACTTTGGTAAGTTCCTGATAAGACAGAAGAAAAAGCTAGGTAAAGCACCGCATCACCATTTTGTGCATGACGACGGAAACTTTCTTCAAATTGTCCCACATTAACTTGACTAGTCGTTGGTTTACCACCATTTTTCATGCTTTCTAGTAATTTTTCACTAGTCAAACGATTTGGACCAACCGTTTCATAGATTTCCCCGTCTAATTGAATGGTTAGTCCTAGGATTTCAACATCATGAGCAGTTGCCCAATTTTCATCTAAGTCTGCTGTTGAATCCGTTAGTAATTTAAAAGTCATAATTCTCCCTTTACTATAAAAACAATCATACGTTCAATGTTATCAATCATTGTCACCAAAAATACTTTGATAATCAAATGAATTCTTTTTCATTATAACAAAAAAGCCCGCAATTAGCGAGCTCCTTTAAAAAAAGTCCTTTGATGTTTTAAATATCATCAAGTAATTGTTTTAATTTATCCATTTGTCCATCATTCCATGGACTGAGTTTTGGTGTGGTTAAGTCAATGTGTTTCGACATTTTGTCTAAGTCTGATTTAACCGTATTTACGCGCCGCTCCAATTCACGAGCTGACACCCGAAGGGCACCTTGTGAAAAGACCGTCCATTGTTCGTTTAAATCACTGGTTGCAACTTCCACAAGATGGCGTGGTGTATTTAGTTCAGCTGCTGTACGTTCAATATAAGAATCAGCTGTTTCATCTTCTTCAGTAAAGATAACTTGGATTTTATATTGGTCATAACGTTGACGCAAACCCGGAACATACTGGGCATCAAAGACACAAATAATATCCAGATTTTCAAAATGGGCATAGTTATTAAGCTTACGCAGCAAAATATTGCGTGCTTCGTCTAATCGATTTGTCTTAAAGAGTTGACGTGTTTCCTGCCAAAAGGCAATCATATTATAACCATCAACTAAGAGGATTCTTTTCTTCATTTTTTAGTCCTTTCACAGATGGCTCATCAAGTCTTACAAAAATTAATCCACTTTATGACGGAAAACTTCGTACATCAATACCGCTGCTGCCACACTAGCATTTAAACTTTGAACGTGACCGTTCATCGGAATCGTAATCATTTCATCCACTTGTTTTTTGATGTTTGGCGAAATGCCTTTTCCTTCATTACCAATGATTAGGGCTAGTTTGCCAGCTGTATTCCATTTGTGTGATGGCGTTCCGTTCATATCAGTACCAAATACCCAGAACCCTTGTTCTTTCAATTTATCAAGTGTTTGGCTGAGGTTTGTCACACGAGCAATCGGAACATGTTCGACAGCGCCAGTTGACGTTTTAGCAACCACAGGTGTCACACCAACCGCACGATGTTTTGGAATAATCACACCAGTGACATTTGTTGCGTCAGCTGTTCGCAAAATTGAGCCAAAATTATGCGGGTCGTTGAGTCCATCCAAAATCAGAATTAGTGGATTTTCTTCCTGCGCAGCTTTTTCCAAAATGCTATCTAATTCAGCATAAGCAAATTCTGAAACGCGTAAAACAAAACCTTGGTGAACGGCACCATTTGTCATGTCACTAAGTGTTTTTTTAGGTGTCCAAGAAATAGAGACTTTTTTCTCTGTGGCTAAGCTTTTGATTTTATCAACATTTTTTCCACGCAAGTCGTCTTGGATGTAGAGTTTATTTCCTGTATTAGCTTGAAGGGCTTCTGTTACTGCATGTACACCATAAACGATGTCATTTTGATCATTAAATTCTTTGTTCTTCATAGTGCTATTATAACATGAAAACCAGCTCTCATGCGAGAACTGGCTATTTTTATTTTTTACTTAATCTTCAATTTTTTCAACCGCTTGGATACACCAATCGATAAGCTCTTCGAGACGATCAATCTGCTCAGTCATGTGAAGATAGCCCATGACAGCTTCAAAACCTGTCGACATGCGGTAAGTCACAACGTCAGCATTTTTAGCTTTGGTATGACTATTTGTATTGCGGCCGCGCTTATAGATTTCTTCTTCTTTTTCCGTCAATAGCTGCGCTTCTAACATCATATTAATCAGCATTGCTTGAGCTTTGGCTGAAACATACATCGTTGCTTTGCGGTGCAATTGATTAGGTTTTGTCATACCTTGAAAAATCAAGTGTTTACGAATATAAGTCGAATAAATGGCATCTCCTTCAAAAGCAAGAGCAATACCATTAATAAGATTGACATCTACCTTAGTCACGTGTCCACCTCACACCATCTTTAGTATCAAGCAATTTGATACCTTGAGCTGCTAGCTGATCACGAATAGCATCTGCTGTTGCAAAATCACGATTTGCACGGGCTTCTTGGCGTTTTTCAATCAATGCTTCGATATCCGCATCAAGCACTTCTTCTTCAAAAACAATACCAAATACAGCAAGCATTTTAGCAAAAGTATCTTTGGTTACTTGGTCATAATTCCCTGAATTAATCCATTTCGCCATGTCAAAGACAACTGTAATACCATTTGCTGTGTTGAAATCATCATCCATAGCTGCTTCAAAATCAGCCTTGAATTTTGCAAGTTCAGCTGCATCAACAGCTTCTCCAAGTGGCAAGGTAAAGGTATTTTTCAAATACTTAAGGTTAACAGATGCATCATGAACAGCTTTTTCGGTAAAGTTCACTGGTTTGCGGTATTGTTGTGTCGCAAGGAAAAAACGTAGTACTTGGCCATCGACAGTTTTTAACATATCATGAACTGTTACGAAGTTTCCAAGTGATTTTGACATTTTTTCATTGTCAACATTGACAAAACCATTGTGCATCCAGTAATTAGCAAATGTTTTTCCAGTTTTGGCTTCTGATTGAGCAATTTCATTAGTGTGGTGTGGAAATTCCAAATCAGCTCCACCACCATGAATATCAATGGTATCACCCAAGATACTTGTCGCCATTACAGAACATTCAATGTGCCAACCAGGACGTCCTTGTCCCCAAGGGCTTTTCCATGAAACTTCACCTGGTTTAGCAGCTTTCCAAAGGGCAAAATCAAGCGGATTTTCTTTGATGTCGCCTTCGCCATCAACACGACCGCTGGCACCAACTTCAAGGTCTTCCAAAGTTTTATTTGCTAATTTAGCATAGTTTTTGCTTTTAGCCACACGGAAATACACATCGCCATTTGCTTCATAAGCAAAACCTTTGTCCACTAGGTCTTTGACAAAAGCAATGATTTCATCCATGTAATCAATGACACGTGGATTTTTTGTTGCTGGTTCAACACCAAGTTCTTTGACATCTTCCATAAAGGCTGCAATGAATTTATCAGAAAACGCCTTTGTGTCCATGCCAGCCGCTGCCGCACCTTTGATGATTTTATCATCGACGTCAGTAAAGTTAGAAATATAATTTACTTTGTAGCCACGGTATTCAAAATAACGGCGAATGGTGTCAAAAGCAACGACGCTTCGAGCATTCCCAATGTGAATATAGTTATAAACAGTCGGTCCACAAACATACATGTTAACTGTATTTTCAGTAATTGGGGCAAAGTCACGAAGACTTCTGGTCATTGTATCGTAAATTTTAATTGTCATGTTCCTTCCTCCAATCTCATCTTAGTTTTTATTAAAGTTTTGATGAATGTAAACTTTCGTAGCAAGCTGCTTCAAGTTTTGAAGTATAGTACTCACGGTGTTCTTCAAGGTCATGAATGGCATTTTCATCTTTTTTACCATGAACACGAACAACTTTCGCTGGTACTCCGACTACTGTTACATCTGCTGGAACATCCGATACAACGACAGCTGCCGCACCGACTTTGGAATTTTTTCCAATTTCGATTGGTCCAATAACCTGTGCGTGCGCTGAAACAAGTGCTCCTTCGCGAACGGTTGGGTGACGTTTTCCGACATCCTTACCCGTTCCGCCCAGAGTCACACCATGATAAAGCATAACTCCTTTTTCTACAATTGCTGTTTCACCAATAACAAGACCAGAACCATGGTCGATAAAGACACCCTCAGCAATTTCAGCTCCTGGGTGAATTTCAATTTGTGTCCAAAAGCGCCAGAATTGGCTATGCATGCGCGCTAATAATTTCAAGCCATGTTTCCACAAGAAATGTGAGATACGATGCGCAGCCAAGGCTTTGACACCAGGGTAAGTTAGTATAATCTCCAGAGAGCTACGAGCCGCTGGATCGTTTTTCTTTACAATATCAATGGTTTCTTTCCACCAACCCATATCTTCTCCTTTCTTTTATTCGTCTTCGTCGATTTCAGACCAATCAACAAGAATTTGTTGGTCATCAAAGGGATTAATGGCAACTCCGACCGTTTCATCAATGTCGTTTTCACCGTGTCCAGGTTGATAAATATCAGCCAAACGCCACGTCAAAATACTTCCTTGAGCATTGCGAAATGGTGTTCCAAAGTCTTTATGATTATACCATTTAGCAAAGCTTTGAAGATTTGAAAAGGCTGGGACATAGCTTTTACCTTCTGGTGTAGACATTGTTGGGAACATACGGTCAAAGCTTTTATCATCACGTGGGTGAACAAAAGCTGGGACAAGATAGTATTTATCCAAAGTATCCGCCGCAAGGTTTTCTTCACCCATAAGTTTATTTAAAATAGTTGTGTATGCATTCAAAAATTGGATTAATTCACTACTTTTGAAGATAGTTGAATTGCCAAAATCGCCTGTTTTCTTAAGGTTAAAGACAATTCCAGTTAATCCTTTTTCAATGACTTCTTTTAAAACATCCAAAGTTGGACGTTCAACCCAATTTTGATCATTGGCACTAGCTTGTTCAGATTTGAAAGTTTCCAAATCTTCCTTATCAGAAAAGACAGGAGTCACCTTTTGCCCTTCAATATCAAGAGCATAAGGTTGATCACTAGCCAAAACTGGGATGTTGTGCAAGGCATTGACAAGCGCAATGCTATCTAAAAAGTTGTCTGGTGCGTTAACAAACGCGCGCAAACGAATATCAAGTTCATTTAAATTTGTCATCGTTAAACTCCACATTTATAAAAAGATGAGCAAGCCAAAAAGTGATTAGTCGATTTTATCGTGTTTTTCTTTGTGATCACGCAAGTGTCCGCCAAATGGTGAGTGCCCTTTGTGTTCTTTTTCATGTTTTTCAGCTCTTGGTGGACGTGGAAGAAGAGCTTTCATTGACGCATCAACACGTCCTTTGTCATCTACTTTGATAACTTTAACATCAACTTCGTCACCAACTTCAAGTACATCAGAAACGTTAGCTGTACGTGTCCATGCAATTTCTGAAATGTGAACAAGGGCATCTGTCTTATCAAAGAGGTTAACAAAAGCACCGAATTTTTCAATACGAACAACTTTAGCGTGGTAAACTTCACCAACTTTAGCTTCACGAACTAAACCAGCAATAATTTCTTTGGCACGGTCGATAGCTGCTTGGTCTGATGAGTAAATTGAAACATTTCCTTCATCGTCAATGTCAATTTTAACACCAGTTTCTTCGATAATTTTATCGATGGTTTCACCACCTTTACCAATAACCACTTTGATTTTATCAACATCAATCTTGATTGTATCAATTTTTGGTGCTGTTGGTGCCAAGTGAGTACGAGGTGCTGGGATAGTTGCTTCAATCAAATCAAGGATTTCAAAACGAGCTTTCTTAGCTTGGGCAAGAGCTTCTTTCAAGATTTGTGGTGTGATACCTTCAATCTTGATATCCATTTGAAGTGCCGTAATACCTTCACGTGTACCTGCAACTTTAAAGTCCATATCACCAAAGTGGTCTTCAAGACCTTGGATATCTGTCAAGATTGTGTAGTTGCTACCATCTGAAATCAATCCCATGGCAATACCAGCAACTGGTGCTTTGATTGGCACACCACCAGCCATAAGAGCAAGGGTACCTGCACAGATTGAGGCTTGTGAAGATGAACCATTTGATTCCAAAACTTCAGCTACAAGGCGGATAGCATATGGGAATTCTTCAAGACTTGGTAGAACTTGAGCAAGGGCACGTTCTCCAAGAGCACCGTGACCAATTTCACGACGGCCTGGTGCACCATAACGTCCAGTTTCACCAACAGAGAATTGTGGGAAATTGTAGTGGTGCAAGAAACGTTTCTTGTACTCAGCACCAAGTCCATCAACGATTTGTGTTTCTCCCATCGGAGCAAGTGTTAATACTGACAAGGCTTGTGTTTGTCCACGTGTGAAGAGACCTGAACCATGAACTTTTGGAAGGTAGTCAATCTCAGCATCCAATGGACGGATTTCGTCAACACGACGGCCATCAGGACGAATCTTATCTTCTGTAATCAAACGACGAACTTCAGCGTGTTCCATTTGTTCCAGAATTTCAGCCACATCACGCATGATTGTTTCATAATTTTCATCGTCTGCGTAGCGTTCTTCGTAAACAGCAGTTACTTCTTCTTTGACAGCTTCTGTTGCTGCTTCACGCGCTTTTTTCTCTTCGACTTGAACAGCTTTTTGAAGGTCCGCATTGTAGGCTGCAATGATTTCAGCTTGCAATTCTGGGTCAACTTGTAGCAATTCAACTTCTGCTTTTTCTTTACCAACAGCTGCAACGATTTCTTCTTGGAAGGCAATCAATTCTTGAACTGCTTCATGTCCTTTAAGAAGAGCTTCAAGCATAATGTCTTCTGACAATTCTTTAGCACCAGATTCAACCATGTTGATGGCTTCTTTTGTACCGGCAACAGTCAATTCAAGAAGTGATGCTTCTTTTTGTTCAGCTGATGGGTTAATGATGAATTCACCATCGATGTAAGCCACTTGAACACCAGCGATAGGTCCGTTAAATGGAATGTCTGAAATAGACAAAGCAAGTGAGCTACCAAACATGGCTGCCATTGGTGCGCTAGCATCTTCATCATAAGAAAGAACAGTGTTAATCACTTGAACTTCGTTACGGAAACCTTCAGCAAACATTGGACGAATTGGACGGTCAATCAAACGCGCTGTCAATGTCGCATCAGTTGTTGGACGACCTTCACGTTTGTTGAAACCACCAGGAAATTTCCCAGCAGCATACATTTTTTCTTCGTAGTTTACTTGAAGTGGGAAGAAGTCACCAGTTGACATTTTTTTAGACATGACAGCTGCACTAAGAACAGTTGATTCACCGTAACGAATCACTGCAGCACCGTTAGCTTGTTTAGCAACTTGACCAATTTCAACAACAAGTGGACGACCTGCAAAAGTCGTTTCAAAAGTTTGTTTTGACATTTTTATTCCTCTAACATTTTATTTTGATACGTCTGTTTTCTACAAAAACCAGTCTGTAAAAGACTTATAAACTCGTCTTTGCATAAAACCACGTATCTCCATTATTTTATCACATTTTATAGGAAATAGCAGAGCTTGCAGCACAGTTTTTTAAGAATCATTAAAAAGCAGCTACCAAACAGTAACTGCTTCTTCTTATAGCGTTTTATCAAATAATTACCCAAAAAATAAATCAACAACTGCAATAACGATAATGGCCCCAAGTACAGATGGTAAAATTGCCATGCCAGCAAGACTAGGTCCCCAATAACCAAACAAACTTTGACCAACAAATGAGCCCACAAGTCCAGCAAAAATATTATAAATGCAGCCCATTGACTCACCTTTCTTAGTGATAGCTCCTGCAATTATCCCAATCAAAGCCCCAACAATTAATGATCCAATCATAACAGTCTCCTTTAATGCAATATCTCTAGACAGGTCTTACAAAAATCCCTGATTAACCGTTTTTATTAACACCTTCATTCTACCACAAAAGCCTCCCAAAGGGAGGCTTAAAAATGTCAACTAATACAATTGTTAAGAAGAGGTATTAGAACATGTCAATCAATAATTGTTTCAACTCAGCAATGTAAGGTTGACGTGGGTTAGCAGGTGTACATTGATCATCGTATGCAAGTGATGCTAATTTATCAACTGCTGCATCAAAGGCTTCTTTTGTAACACCATTTGCAGAAAGACGTGGATCAACATCAACTGCTTTCATCAAAGCATCAATACGTTGGCAAAGTGCTTCTACTAATGCTGCATCATCTTTACCTTGAAGACCAAGGCTACGAGCAATATCAGCGTAATCACGTTGTGCACGATATTCTTCATAACGTGGGAAGACTGAACGTTTCACATTTCCTGCAACACCATTGTAACGAATAACATGTTGCATAGCGATTGAAATAGCTAGACCATGTGGAAGACCAAATTCACCACCAGTTTTGTGTGCGATTGAGTGGTTAATACCTAGGAAGGCATTTGAGAAGGCCATACCAGCAAGTGTTGCTGCGTAGTGCATATTTTCACGCGCTTGTTCACCACGAAGTGTTGGGTGTTTAGGATCATAGTTATATGAATCTTCCAAGTTTTCGATAACCAACTTGATAGCTTCAAGTGACCATGGACGAGTCAAATCAGATGCCATAACTGAAACATAAGCTTCAAGGGCATGTGACAAAGTATCAAGACCAGATAGAGCTACTGTGCGTTTTGGCACTGTCATAACAAATTCTGGGTCCACGATAGCAACTTGTGGTGTCAATTCATAGTCAGTCAATGGATATTTAACGTGAGTATGATCATCAGTAATAACAGCGTAAGGTGTTACTTCTGAACCTGTACCAGATGTTGTTGGGATACAGAAGAGACGAGTTGCTGTTTGATGTTTGAATTTTACGATACGTTTACGGATATCAATGAATTTTTGTTGCAAACGTAAGAAGAGTTCGCTGACATTTTCGTAGCTGTCAAGGAAATCAGCTTCTTGATCAAGTGAGTATTCGTAGATGTAACGTGCAATTTTAGCTGCATCAAGAGCAGAACCACCACCGACTGCGATAACTGTGTCTGGTTTGAAATCACGCATTTGTTTGGCAATTTCAATCGTTTGACCAAGTGTTGGGTCTGGTTTGATTGTACCGTAAATTGATGTCGCAACTTTTTCATCACGCAATGCCAATTGAGCAAGGACAGTATCAACAAAACCAAATTGAACCATACCTGGGTCTGCAACAATCAAAGCGCGTTGCATTGGTTCGTATTCATCTTGCAAGTAAGAAATGGCATTTTTTTCGTAGTAAGTTTTTTCTGGTAGGCGAATCCATTGAGGACGGTTGCGACGTTTGGCAACTGTCTTAACATTTAAGAGATCGCCAGTTGAAAGATTGTGTGACAATGAATTTTTCCCCCATGATCCTGTTCCAAGTGTTAAGCTAGCTTTAAGTGCGTCTGTGTAGACATCACCGATACCTCCAACTGAATCTGGTTGGTTAACCAAGACACGAGATGCTTTCACAGCATCACCATATTCAGCAACAAATGGGTCTGCTTGTGAACCAATTTGAATACCAGCATTGTGTCCTGCACCTTGGTAGTCAAGAAGTGCTTCAACAATTTCAACACCTTCTTTACGGTCTTTAGCTTTATAAACTGAAAGGAGTGGAGAAAGTTTTTCAGAAGATAGTTTTTCACCGATATTTTTCTTATCAAGTTCAAATAAGAGAACATCTTTACCTTCTGGCAATTTCACACCGGCTTGTTCACAAATCCAGCGAGCTGGCATACCAGCAACTGGACCGTTAACACCGTGTCTGTCATTAAAGACAAAATCTTCGAGTTTTTTATAGTCCTTCTTAGGCACAAGGTAGGCACCTTTATCCTGCATTTTTTGAAGCCATTCATCATAAATCGGTGCTTCAACAACTGCAGAGTTTTCAGTGGCACAAATCATACCGTTATCAAAACGTTTTGATAACAATAAGTCTTCAACAGCGCGGTCAACGTGTGCTGTTGCATCAACGTAGATAGCACCATTACCAGCACCAACACCCATTGATGGGTTACCTGATTTAAGAGCGGCATTTACCATACCAGGTCCACCAGTTGCCAAAATAGAAGCAATCTTCGGATTTTGGATAAGCGCTGATGTATTTGCAAGAGATGGTGTTTCAATCCATTGAACAATGTTTTCTGGAGCACCAGCTTTCACTGCGGCATCATAAAGAATTTGTGCGGCATGTGCTGAACAGTTTTGCGCTTGTGGGTGGAAAGCAAAGACAATCGCATTACGTGTTTTAAGAGCCACCAAAATCTTGAACATTGTTGTTGAAGTTGGGTTTGTTGTTGGAACAATACCAGCCAAAACACCAAGAGGTGCTGCGATTTGGATACTTCCTGAAACCTTATCTTCCCCAATGATACCTACTGTTTTTTCATTTTTAATACGTTCATAAACGTACTCAGTAGCGAAGTGGTTCTTAATATCTTTATCTTCAACGACACCACGACCAGTTTCTGCATGAGCTTCTTTTGCTAATTCAAGCGAAGCTTCTGAACCTGCAAGAGCCATCGCTGCGACAATGTTATCAACTTGTTCTTGTGAATAAGTTGCATAAACACGTTCAGCTTCAAGAGCTTTTTCGACAAGAGCTCCAGTGTACTGTTGAGCCAATTCTTCTGCGCTCAACTCGTTATTCTTTACATCTGCATTTGTTGCTTTAGCCATTAAGAAAACCTCCTTATAAGTACCCTTAAAAATAAGTGCCTCATTTTTTGAGAAGAACTATATTAATGATTGATACTAAAATAAAAACAAGACCGTATAGTCTGGAATTTCAAAACTCAACGTTATTACTTGAGGTTCTCTTCACTACATAAACTACACAAAATCAAAAGTTAAATTCTTTAATCATCATATCATTGTGATATTCCTCACCAACCATACTAACCCTTTTTCAAAAAAAGGTCAAGTATTTTTTGTAAGCTTTTTCATTTTTATTGTAAAGCCAATGTAAGGGGATACATTTATGTACCTATCTTTTCCTTTTACACTAATACTTTTGCCACTTTTGACATTTTCATCTTCTGTAAAACCTCATTTTCATTAAAATCAACCCAATGGGAAGTTGATTAATTTTGTTAATCAAACGAAGCATTTGCACACTAAAAAAGCTCCTTGGAAAACCCAAGAAGCTTTTGCTCGACCGAACGTCAAATTAACGACGAAGACCAAGTGATGCGATCAATTCGCGGTAACGGTTAACGTCTGTGCGGCGAAGGTATGCCAACAAGTTACGACGGTGACCGATTTTTTTCATCAATCCACGGTAAGTAGCGTGGTCTTTTTTGTGTTGTTTAATGTGTTCGTTAAGGTGGTTGATTTCCCAAGTAAGAACAGCTACTTGAACTTCAACTGAACCTGTGTCACCTTCGTGACGTGCGTATTGAGCGATGATTTCATTTTTTTTCTCTTTTGAGATTGCCATAATTTTTCTCCTTTATATTGCTTCATCCGAGTGGTAGGTTTTTGGCGGATCCTACGACCAAGAAGAAGTTACTTGTCTTACGACAGTCCTTATTGTAGCAGATTACTTCTGCTTTTGTCAAAGGTTTTCCCTTAATTTAACGTGACTTTAACACAAATTAATTTTTCTTTGAAAAACGTGTTTTAATAATCAAACCTAGGCAAATAACCAAGCTGATAACAGCGTAAATGATAAAGGCAAAGCCTGGTTGTGGGCTAAATTTTGAGAAGAGGTTCAAAACAATTGCTGCGCTTGCCCCACCAAGATTACAGAAAATCAAGATAAGCGTAGTCGCATTTCCGATTAATTGCGGTGAAACGTTAGTTGAAACATCACTAAAGACGCAGGTAACCACAATACTGTACCAGAAGCCTGATAGCATTGCACCGATTAGCATCACCCAAAGATTGTTAGCAAAACCTACCATAAATAGTCCAAGAGCAAATGGAATCATTGAAATGGTAATCAAGTTTTTGCTAAAGCGTCCAAGCAAACCTTCAAAACAAATTCCTGAAAGAATTCCCATAAGCATCATGCCACTCAAGATTAAGCTGGCTTGACGAGGACTTCCAAGATGCAATTGGTCAACAATAACTGGGATTCGAAGGCTGTTCGCACTATTGATGTTAATAACAAAGCCTGCCAATAAAGATAGTCCGACGATATACAAGATATCTTCTTTTCTAAATTTAGCACGAGTCTCATCTTGTTGAACTTCTTCTATTTCAACCTTAGGTTTGGGTGCAAAAATAAGGTAAACAGCAAGAATTGGCAAAGCAAATAGATAAACACTAAATGTCCATGACCAACCAAGAACAACGATGAAACCAACAATCATGGTCAACAAGGCATTACCAATAATTTCAAAAGAACCACGAAGACCGAGCATCTGTGCTTGCTCACGTCCAGCATAAGTCTCACTGATAATACTGATGGCACGAGAATTGATCAAACCAATCCCGATACCAAGCAAAATACGTGATACAAAAACTAATGAATATGTCTGAAAAACGACTGGCATACTACCACCAAAGGCAATCAAAAGAAGACCTAAGATGATACTGAGACGTTCAGAGATTAGACGTTCGATAATTGGATTTAGTAACAACATGGCAAGAATCGCAAAAGATGATAGTGAAAATAGAAATTCCACCTGACTAGCAGCGTATCCTTGCTGATGAAATGTTGTAATCATTTGGGGTAATGCTGTCGACGGAGATAACGTCGAAACCAGCATCAAAGATAGAGATAGGAGACTAAATTTCTCCAAAAATGTTTTCATAGAAACTCCTTACTTGTTTTTTTCTCCATTTCCAGTATAATCAAAGTTAGCGCATAAAAATATGACTTTTGTCATAACAAAGGAGGTCTGTGTGTCTTTAGAAAAATATATCCAAGACTATCAGCTTGAAAAAATCTTTCCGAGACATTATTTTGATAAATTGCAAGTCCGCGAATTAGTTGCTGGAGATGCCATTTGTCATCAAGGAGAAGCTTTGACAGCACTCTCTTATTTTGCAAAAGGAAAATTAAAAATTGTTCGTCGCTTATTTAACGGAAAAGAGCATATTTTAGATATCAAAGAAAAACCAACGCTTATCGGAGATATTGAATTATTAACCGATCAGCCAATCGTGTCTTCAGTTGTCGCTCTTGAGGATACCCTAGTCATCCAACTCCCTTTAACTGGGATTCGCGAGGAATTATTAGCTGATAATGATTTGCTTCTAAATCTTAGTAGAGGACTCGCTCAATCACTTTATGAGCAAAATATCCGTGCTTCTACGAATTTGAATTACACACTTAAAGAACGTCTAGCCACTCACATCTTGGCGATTGAAGACAAAGGCGTCTTCAAGTTAGAATTGACTAGCCTTGCTGATTCATTCAGCGTTAGCTACCGTCATTTACTTCGTGTGATTCATGAATTTATCGATTTAGGCATTATTGAAAAACGTCGCCCTAACTATTATATCAAAGATATGGCACAACTCATTGACTTGAAGATCACTAACTAAGCCAATAACTTTCTCGTTAAGCATTTTTATGCTATAGTGTTATATAGAATAATTTGAGGAGAAAATATGTCAGTTATTGAAAAATTAGCAAAACCAAGTCATTTAATCAATATGAACGATATTATTCGTGAAGGTCATCCAACTTTGCGTAAAGTTTGTGACGATGTCACATTCCCATTATCTGATGAAGAAATCATCTTAGGTGAAAAAATGATGCAGTTCTTGAAAAACTCTCAAGATCCTGTAACAGCTGAAAAAATGGGCTTGCGCGGAGGCGTTGGTTTGGCAGCACCACAATTGAACGTTTCAAAACGTATTATTGCTGTTCTTGTTCCAAACATGGAAGACAAAGATGGTAACCCACCAAAAGAAGCTTACAGCTTACAAGAAGTGATGTACAACCCAAAAGTTGTCTCACACTCTGTTCAAGACGCTGCGCTTGCTGATGGTGAAGGATGCTTGTCAGTTGACCGTGTTGTGGAAGGATACGTTGTCCGTCACTCTCGTGTTACTGTTGAATACTTTGATAAAAACGGTGAAAAACACCGCATCAAACTTAAAGGTTACAACTCAATCGTTGTCCAACACGAAATTGACCACACAAATGGTATCATGTTCTACGACCGCATCAACGAAAAGAACCCATTTGCTGTTAAAGATGGTATGCTAATTGTCGAATAAACCATAAAGAGAGGAAATCCTCTCTTTTTTTGTGACTAAAAAAGCCTAGGATGTCAAAATCCTAGGCCATTTTTATCTCACAGTTTTTTGATATTGAAAGGCTAAACCAATATGACTGTGATAAAGGTGAGCTAAGCTGAAAATAGGAAAAGCTGACTCACCTATGAATTTGTTAAATGGTAAAACTTAGATTAATCAAGCGCAGCAAGAAGTGCTTGAGCTTGTTTGTCAAGGTTAGCAAGAACCTCATCAGTTGCGATAAATTTGCCATCTGCCCAAGCAGAGTCGTTCACACGTGTTGTTGTGATTTCATCAACAAATTGTGTGCGGATGAATGGGAACAAAGCACGGTAAGCATCGGCTACAGCTTCGTGTCCTCCATTTGCAAGGATAGAAACAGTTGTTACTTTTTCATTAAGGGCTGATGGACCTGTTGGGTCTGAAAGATCAAGCGCACGGCTCAACCAGTCAAGCAAGTTCTTCACTGAACCAGGAATCGCAAAGTTATAAACTGGTGAGAAGAACCAGATAGCATCAGCTGCCAAGACAGCGTCACGTGCAGCTTGCACAGCAGCTGGTGTGTTAGCTTCCAAATCTTGTGAAAAGACCGGAACCTGTGACCAGTCTAGGTATGATACTTCTGCTTTGCCTTCAAGTGCTTTTTCAGCGTTTTGAGCAAATTGTTGATCAAAAGATCCCTCACGCAATGAACCAACAACAAATAGAATTTTTTTCATGATATATCTCCCTTTTAAGGTTAATTAGTCTGTTAAAAGTTATTTATCACTAAATAGTACTTTCTCTATATTGTCATTGTACGAATTATTGCTACTTTTGTAAATTAATATGCTCACGCGGTTTAAATTTTTTTAGAAGTCGGATAAGCTCTTCTTGTTCTTCTTCAGTGAGCACCGAAAAAGTCTCTTCGATTTTCTCGATGTGTAGTGGCAAAGCATGTTCAATGACTTGACGACCTGCGTCTGTTAGAGTTACTAGATAAGCACGTTTGTCGTCAGGACAAGTGTGGCGTACTACCCAGCCTTTTTTCTCCATATTACGGATAACCACTGTCATATTCCCCGAAGTCGCTAGGATACTATCAATTAATTGGCCAACCTTCATCGCTCCTTTGCTATAAAGAACGTCCAAGACTGCAAATTGTGTTTGTGTTAAATCATCTTCCTTGAAAGACTCTGATGTTTTAGCATCGATAGTTCTAAAAGCTTTTCGCAAAACAACCATAACCTTAACAGCTTTATTTTTGAAGTCGCTCATTGCTACTCCTTTCTATCTTTTTTTACATAGTATCACTAACTAGTATCTTTTACAAATAGCAGAGCTCAAAAAAGAAGCCCTCACTTTGAGAGCTTCTCTAAAATTGGCTTATTAAAAGAAATCGTCAAACAAACTGAGTTGGTTATCTTCTGGCATGTTGCCTAGGATTCCCATTTCATCCATTTTTTCAACTAGTGTTGCTGAAACACCACCGCGTTTGCGAAGTTCCATTTTAGATAGGAATTCACCTTCTTCACGCGCTTTAACGATTTGTTTTGCAACGTTTTCTCCGAGACCATCCATAGCTACAAATGGTGGAATAAGGGTATCACCATCAATGATGAACTCTGTCGCATCACTGCGGTAAAGGTCCAATTGACCAAATTTATAACCACGTTCAAGCATTTCATTGACCAATTCAAGTGTTGTGTAAAGGTCAATTTCAACGTTTGAAGCTTCATTATTTTTACGTTTGGTTGAAATCTCAGCCATGCGTTCTTTAACGGCATCAAGACCAGCACTCATTGTTTTGATATCAAAGGCTTTGGCACGAATTGAGAAATAAGCGCAGTAATAATAAAGTGGGTAGTGAACCTTGAAGTAGGCCACACGAAGGGCCATCAATACGTAGGCTGCCGCGTGGGCTTTCGGGAACATGTACTTGATTTTACCACAAGATTCGATGTACCAATCAGGCACATTATTGTCACGCATCGCTTGAATGTAGCCATTACGTTCTTCATCAGAAATCTTCAACCAGCGTCCTTTACGCACACGTTCCATGATGGTAAAGGCCATTTTTGGATCTAGTCCCGCGTGCATGAGGTAAACCATGATATCGTCACGACAACCGATAACGGTTTTCAGTGTGGCAATACCTTCTTTGATCAAATCTTGGGCATTTCCAAGCCAAACATCGGTACCATGTGATAGACCTGATAACTGAAGTAATTCAGCAAAGGTCGTTGGATGTGTTTCTTCAACCATGCCACGAACGAAGTTTGTTCCGAATTCTGGAATACCAAGCATACCTGTCGGTGTTCCGATTTGTTCAGGCGTTACACCAAGCACTTCAGTACCTGAGAAGAGTGCCATAACATCTGGGTCATCCGCAGGAATATCTTTGGGATCAATACCAGACAAGTCTTGCAACTTACGAATCATCGTCGGATCATCATGACCGAGGATATCAAGTTTCAAGACGTTTTCGTCGATATCGTGGAAGTTAAAGTGAGTGGTTTGCCATTCAGCTGACAAATCATCGGCTGGATACTGAACTGGCGTAAAGTCATAAACATCCATATAGTTTGGAATAACAACGATACCACCCGGGTGTTGTCCAGTTGTACGTTTCACCCCAGCAGCTCCCTGTGCCAAGCGTTCAACTTCTGCTTCTGGGTACATTTTCCCGTAATCACGTTCATAACCTTTAACAAATCCGTAAGCTGTACGGTCAGCGACCGTACCAACGGTTCCGGCACGAAAGGCATATTGTTCTCCAAAAATATCACGAACGTCCAAGTGAGCTGATGGTTGGTCATCACCAGAGAAGTTCAAATCGATATCGGGAACTTTATCTCCATCAAATCCAAGGAAGGTTTCAAACGGGATATCATGTCCATCTTTCTTATAACGTGTGCCACATTTTGGACAATCCTTGTCAGGAAGGTCATAACCAGATCCGACAGAACCATCAGTAATGAACTCTGAATGCTGACAATTTGGGCAGACATAGTGTGGCGGCATTGGGTTAACTTCGGTAATCCCAATCATGGTTGCCACGAAACTAGATCCAACAGACCCACGTGAACCAACCAAGTAACCACGTTTATTAGAACGAATAACCAACATTTGAGACGCCAGGTAAATCACGGCAAATCCATTACCCAAAATCGAAGTCAATTCTTTTTCGATACGTCGGTCAACAATATCTGGTAGTGGGTTTCCATAGATTTCAAAGGCTTTTTGGTAAGTCATCTCTGCGACACGTTCTTCTGATTTTTCAAGGAAAGGCGTGTACAAATCTTTCTTAACCACTTCGATTTCTTCAAAGCGCTCAGCAAAATCACTTGTGTTCTTAACGACGATTTCATAAGCTAAATCTTCACCAAGGAAAGAAAACTCGTCTAACATTTCATTGGTTGTGCGGAAATGGGCTTTTGGTAGTGGAGCTGGTTGAGCATCTTCACCACGACCAATCGGACGGTTAATCGGTGCCCCTTGTCCCAAACTACGGACGATGATTTCACGGTAAATTTCATCTTCTGGTTCAATGTAGTGAACATTACCAGTAGCAAGAACAGGCTTGTTCAAACGACGTCCAACCTCAATCAAATCACGAATGACTTGACGAATACCTTCTTCATCTTTGATTGTTCCTTGTGCCAATAGCGGCGCATAAATGGCAGGCGGCATGACTTCGATGAAATCATAGTATTTAGCCACTTCAACAGCTTTTTCCACACCTGATGTCAAAACCGCATCAAAAACTTCACCTTCTGAGCAGGCTGTTCCTAGCAAAAGCCCTTCACGGTGCGCATCAAGAACTGTTCTTGGAATACGAGCCACACCTTCAAAATATTTAACATTTGAAAGACTGACAAGCTTGAAGATATTTTTCAACCCTGTCTGGTTTTGAACATAAATAGTTGCGTGTTTGACACGGGCTTTTTTATATGAATCTTCAGCCACCAACTTGGTATTCAAGTCCATCATGTTGGTAAGGCCATGATTTTCACGCGCTTCTTTCAAGAAGATAAAGAGCAAGCGACCAGTTGCTTCGGCATCGTAGTTGGCCATATGGTGGTGTTCAAGAGACACTTGGAAACGTTTAGTCAACGGTCCCAAACCATGACGTTTGTATTCTGGATAAAGATTTCGTGCCAATTCAAGGGTATCAATAACTGGCTGCGTGATGGTTGGCATGCCATGACGTTTATAGTTAGCATTCATAAAGCCAACGTCAAAGGTCGCATTGTGGGCAACAAGTACAGTATCTTTACAGAAATCTTGGAACATTTGAAGCACTTGTTCGATAGGCTTCGCATTGCGAACATGATTATCCGTAATCCCTGTCAATTCTGTCGTAAAGGCTGACAAATGGTGACCTGGGTTGATGAATTCATCAAACTGCTCAACAATGTTACCTTTGTACATTTTTGAAGCGGCAATCTGAATCAAATCATTGTGCACCGCAGAAAGTCCTGTTGTTTCCACGTCAAATACGACATACGTTGCTTCATTTAGCTCCAAATCAACAGGATTGTAAGCAATCGGCACCTTATCTTCAACGATATTGGCTTCCAATCCGAAAATAGCCTTAATACCATCCTTACGAGCTCTGTGATAGCCGTGAGGGAAACTTTGAACATTTCCATGGTCAGTGATGGCAACAGCCTTGTGACCCCATTTAGCAGCTGTATCAATCAACTCCTCAACCGTTGGCAAAGCATCCATGGTTGACATGTTCGTATGCGCATGAAATTCTACACGCTTTTGATCCTCTGGCATCAAATCCTTGCGGTCATGGTGAACAATTTCTTTAACATCTTGCACATTCATAGTAAGGGCATGGGTGAAATTATTGTTCTCAATATTTCCGCGAACACGAAGCCATGACCCCTTAGCAATCATGTCATATTTTTTCAACTCTTCATCATCTTTTGCCCATTTTTGCATGGCAAAACTTGACGTATAGTCTGTCATCTTGAAATTGATGATATGACGACCTGTACGAGTGGTTTTCTTTTCAACATCAAAAACCATTCCTTCAAAGACAATACGGTTTTCTTCTGTTGTGATTTCAACCATCGGCGTGATTTCGGCATTTTCAAAACCTGCACGGCGTTGTTTAGTGCGTTCTTTGAAATCAAATTTTGGTTTTGGAGCTTCTTCAGCTGGTGGCATTGACGCTTCTAGAGACTTAACGGCTTCACGGTTTTCTTGCACCGCTTTTTCCACCATGGCTTCACGATTAGTTGTAAAATCTTCTCGAAGCGCTTGAGTCATGGCTTCATCAGAAACCATGTCAACCATCACTTTTCCGAAACCAAAGGCTTCAAATTGACGTGCCAAATTTGGCAAATGATTTTTACGAAAATGGTCATTATTGACAAAAGCTGGCGCTTCAATCAATAATTTTTCACCATCATAAGAGACTTTCAACTTGCTAAAAGAGGCTTTAAAGCTGGCGCTGTCACAAGGAGCGTGCTCAAAAGCTTCTTCATAATAAGCTTGCAAAAGCGGTTGTGAGAAATCAATATTTTCTGCCTGAATATCAAAAGTCGCTGTAATATCCGCTTGCTTAAAGGTATTAACCAAGCGATAAGCTAACTCACGATAAATCTCAATCGGCAAAATCTCTGCAAATGAAAAATGGAATTCCCAGAGGCGGGATACTGAGTGTACCTTAACTTCACGAATATCTGCAGATGAAAAAGCAGAAGATTGTCGCATTTCAAGCGGCATATCGATTTGCTCCATCAATTTTTTAAATAACTCTGACATAAAACGTCAATTACCTCAATTCCAAAAATCTAACTTTCTATCCTAAGTAAAAGAGGGACATCAGTCGCCCTTTTACTTTTTTTCTATCAATATCGTCTTTCAATTTTATCATAAAAATGAGCATTTTTCGAGACAAAAGAAAAAGGTCGGGGCTAAGCCCTCGACCTAAATCTTATTAGTTTTCTTTTGTCAAAATTTCAAGTGTTTCAATAAGGTTTTCAGCGTTAACTTCGATTGTATCACCAGTTGCTTTGATTTTAACTTCTACGATACCATCAGCAGCTTTTTTACCAACTGTCACACGGATTGGAAGTCCGATAAGGTCGCTATCTGAGAATTTTGATCCGACACGTTCGTTACGGTCATCAACCAAAACTTCGTAACCTTTTTCAACCAATTCAGCTTCTACTTTAGCTGTCAAAGCTTGTGCTTCTTCGTCTTTCACGTTAACAGTGATGACGTGAACGTCAAATGGTGCCAATTCTTTAGGGAAGTTGATACCCCATGCAAAGCGGTAAGCACCTTTTGGTGTTTTAGAAACGAAGAGACGAGCGTGTTGTTCAATAACGGCTGACAAGATACGGCTAACACCGATACCATAGCATCCCATGATGATTGGCACAGCACGACCGTTTTGGTCAAGAATTGTTGCACCCATGCTTTCTGAGTAGCGAGTACCAAGTTTAAAGATGTGTCCGATTTCGATACCACGAGCGAATTTAAGAACACCTTTACCGTCTGGTGAAATTTCACCTTCTTTAACTTCACGAATATCAACATATTCTGCTTCGAAGTCACGTCCTGGGTTAACACCAGTCAAGTGGTAACCATCTTCGTTAGCACCAACAACTGCATTAGCAACGTCTTGTACTTTGCGGTCAGCAACGATACGAACGTTTTCAGGAAGGTTAACTGGGCCAAGTGAACCAAAGTTTGCACCGAAGACTTTAACAGCATCTTCTTCAGTTGCTGGGTCAAGGAAGTCAGCACCAAGGTAGTTTTTCAATTTAACATCGTTGACTTGGTCGTTTCCGACAAGAAGCGCAACAACTGGTTCTTTATCAGCGATGAATAGAAGTGTTTTGATTGTTTGTTCTTCATCAACATTCAAGAAAGCAGCCACTTCATCGATTGATTTACAGTTAGGTGTTTCCACACGTTTAACATCTTCTTGAGCAACAACTTTTGTTGATGGTTTGTATTCGTTGCTTGCCATTTCAAGGTTAGCTGCGTAGCTTGATTCTGTTGAGTAGGCAACAGTATCTTCACCTGAAACCAACCATGATGACAATTCTTTTTTGATGTCTTCTAATACATCTTCTGGAATTTCATCGATTGAAGCGATTGATTTGTCAAGAACAACCCAACGGTCAAGGTCTGTACGGTCTGGAGTGATTGCCATAAACTCTTGAGAGTCTTTACCACCCATAGCACCACCGTCACCGATGATACCTTTGAAGTCAAGTCCTGCACGTGTGAAGACTGCTTCATAAGCTTTGCGGTATTCTTCGTAAGTTTCATCCAAACCTTCGTAGTCTGCGTGGAAACTGTAACCATCTTTCATGATAAATTCACGTGTACGAAGAAGTCCGTTACGTGGACGTTTTTCATCACGGTATTTAGATTGGATTTGATAAAGGTTAAGTGGTAATTGTTTGTATGATTTAACCGCATCACGAACAAGGCTTGTAAATGTTTCTTCGTGAGTTGGACCAAGGATAAAGTCTGATTTATCGCGGTTTTTAAGTTTATAAAGGTCTTCACCGTAAGTTTCGTAACGACCTGATTCACGCCAAAGGTCAGCATTCAAAAGTGCTGGTGCAAGCATTTCAACGGCACCAATTTTTTCAAACTCTTCACGCATGATTTTTTTGAATTTTTCAATTGTGCGGTTAGCAAGTGGTAGGTAAGCGTAGATACCTGCTGAGACTTGGCGAACATAACCAGCACGAACCATAAGAGCGTGGCTGATAACTTGAGCGTCGCTTGGCATTTCGCGAAGCGTTGGGATAAGCATTTGTGATTGTTTCATAATAAAATATTGCGGTCAAATCACGAAAATAAGTAAGCCGCTTGTTGTTTAGGCAAGTAGCTCACTTATTCGCATCTTTAGAGAAGACCGTATCAATTCCTTTCTAAAAAATGTGTATTTAAAAATATGATGTACTAAATTATTGATTAGTCTTGATGTAAGTTAGAAGAAAACTCGCATGATATCATTCCAAGTAACGGCAATCATCAGAATAATCATGATGACCACGCCAACCAGAGTGACATAAGTTTCTGTTTCTTGTTTGAGTGGTTTACGACGAACAATCTCAATGAGGTTCATCAAGATTTTTCCACCATCCAAAGCTGGAATCGGGATAAGGTTAACAATTCCAAGGTTGATTGACAAGAGGGCCAAAAGATTAATCACTGATGGCAATCCATAAGAAGCTGCTTGACTTGATGCCTGGTACATAGCGACGGGACCACCAAGTTTATCCAAGCTGAAATTTGAGACAATGCCTTTCAAAGCATTTAAAATTAACATGGCACTTTGCCAAGACATTTGGAAGCCACCAGTAATCTTGTCCCAAAAGCCTGTTTTCAAAGCTGAAGAAACTCCGATAAGATAGCTGCCATGATTTTTGACTGGCTTAATATCAAGAGTCTTTGTTTTGCCAGAAGTATCTTTTACAGTCACAGGAATCGTGGTATCTTTTGAAATACCTTTTGTCGATTTGGCAACAGCCTCAGTCAATTCAGACCAATTTGAGACTTTGTATTTTCCGACAGCTAAGACTTTGTCACCATCTTTGACACCTGCAGCTTGCATGGCACCACCGTCAGTCACTCGCACAGCATTTGTCGAGGGATTCGGGACTCCACCTTGCATAAAGACAAGTAAGATGAAAGCTAGCGTTCCTAGAATAAAATTATTCATCGGACCAGCAAAGTTTGTCATCAAACGTCCCCAGACAGTAGCATTTTGATACTGCACATCAAGGGGCGCAATGCGAATCTCTGTGCCATCTTCTTCAACGATTGTGGCATCGTGATGAACTTTATATGTCTTTTGCTCATCTAGAACCAATCCAGTGATTTCTAATTTATCTTCCAAATCATAAGAAGTCACGTTCATAGGAAGAGCTGTATTATCCAACCGTTTATGTGATAGATTAATACGTGTCACCAAGCCGTCTTTGTTCAAACTCAAGCTAGCTGGCGTACCAGTCTTAATTTCAGTGGTATCATCTCCCCAACCAGCCATGCGGACATAACCACCTAAAGGAAGAATACGAAACGTATAAGCTGTCCCTTCCTTATCAAAATGAGAGAAGATTTTCGGGCCCATCCCGATAGAAAATTCTCTCACCAGAATGCCTGATTTTTTGGCAAAGTATAAGTGACCAAATTCGTGGACAATAACTAAGATTCCAAAAACAATAATAAACGTTATAATTCCGAGCATTTTGCTCCTCTCTATACCAGTAACATTATTATCCTAATAACCATTCACTAGTAAGCAAACTCCAAAAGTTTGTGGCAGCTGCCAAACAAGTCAATTAGAAAAGACCAAATAGATGCATAATTGGGAAAACAAAAATCATTGAATCAAAGCGGTCTAAAATACCACCGTGACCAGGAATAAGTTTTCCAGAATCTTTAACGCCAAAGTGACGTTTAATAGCACTTTCAACCAAATCACCGAATTGACCAAAAATACTAAACAAAATAACGCAAATTAACATAACAAAGAGATTGTGCGGAGCGTAAACAGCTTTATCAATCAACATAAAGATAAATGAAACGACAACAGCGCAAGCAATCCCGCCAAGACTACCTTCGATAGTTTTATTTGGAGAAACCTTCGGCATCAATTTACGTTGACCAAAGCGACGACCAATCATATAAGCACCGATATCAGTCGCCCATACGATAAATAAAGCAAAGAGCACTTTATCTAAGCCCCCCATACGAGCATTGACCAAGTTTTGGAAACCAATTCCCACATAAAGGCTAGCTGCAATCGGATAAGAGACATCATCGAATGAATAATCATCACAATTGATAACTGTTCCTGCCAAAAGCAAGAAAACCAACAACCCATAGACGGCAAAGTTAGAATCTATCGGTAGTGATGTAAAGTAGTTATCCAAAGGCACTGTCAAAACAAAAGCACCAAGCATTGACAAAACACCTTCAATTGAGAAAAATTCGAGATGTTTCATGCGTAACATTTCTGCCACACCAATCATTGCTAAAAAGCCTACAAAGACTTGAAACGGTAGGCCTCCATGCAATAGAAACGGCAGCATAATCAATAGGGCAATCGCCCCCCAAATCACACGTTGTTTCATGATATTTCCTTTCTAGATTCCACCAAAACGGCGATGGCGTTGATTGTATTCAGCAATCGCCTTAATCAACTCGTCTTTTTTGAAATCAGGCCATAAAACAGGTGTGAAGTAAAATTCACTATATGCTGATTGCCATGGTAGAAAATTACTAAGACGAAGTTCACCACTTGTTCGAATAATCAAATCCGGATCACGATACAAGTACGGCAAGTGATTCGTCATCAAATGATTTGAAATCACATCTTCTGTAATATCATCTGGGCTGATTTTTGCTTCAAGCACTTCTTGGGCAATATTTTTAACCGCTTCTGTAATTTCTGAACGGCCACCATAGTTAAGCGCAAAATTCAAGATAAGACCAGAATTGTGCTTCGTTTGTTCACAAGCACGTTTCATCGCATCAAAAGTTGCTTTTGGCAAACGATTTGTCTCACCGATAACTTGAACTTTGACATTATTAGCGTCCAATTCAGGGACATATTTATCGAAGAACTCAACGGGTAAGTTCATAATGAATTTGACTTCGTCCTCGGGTCGTGACCAGTTTTCTGTTGAGAAAGCATAAACTGTCAAAACTTTTACACCAAGTTCTGAACTAGCAATCGTCACTTCCTGCAAAGCATCCATACCAGCTTTGTGTCCCATGACACGTGGCTGCATGCGTTTTTTGGCCCAACGGCCATTTCCATCCATGATAATTCCAATATGATTTGGAATCTTGTCAAGGCTTACAGCCTCTTTCTTTTTTCTAAAATTAAATTTAAACATACAATTTCCTTAAAAGCATACTCATCACAATATTTTACCATAAAATAGCTATTTTTTCTCTACTTAATTGATGGCTTTTAGGGAATATTGGCATAAAAAAAGCCAGATGATTTCTCATCTGGTAATTTCTATGATTAGTCTTCACTTTCAACGGCAGTATCTTGAGCTGCTTCAGTTGTTTCTTCAACTGCTTCTTCAACAGGTGCAGCTTCAACAACTTCTTGTTCAGCTCTGTTAACAACACGTTTTAAAGCACCAAGTTCAAATGTTAGATAAACACCATCGATGTCCAAAACCATTTTTTGGTTAGCAGTGTCAACTTCATCAACAACACCGTAAAGACCACCGATTGTTACGATTTCATCACCTTTTTGCAATGCTTTAAGTTGATCTTGACGGGCTTGTGCTTGTTTCTTTTGAGAACGTTGCATGAACCAAATCAAACCAACCATAACGAGCAACATAATAACTGTTGGCATAAGAATCCTCCATAAATATAAGCTTAATGACAACTATACCAAATTCCCCTTGACAACGCAAGAAATGACCGTTAAATCTCCCAAAGTTTACTAGCGTCAGTCACCTTAGCGTAGACAACCTGCGTTTGTTATTCAAAACCTAAACTTTCATAAAGACGTTTAGCTGCTAAATTATCTGATTCAACCGCAATTTGAAAGACCTTCTCATTTTCAGCTAACAGGCTATTGATAAGCACTTTCATAAAATAAGTCCCAATCCCTTGACCACGGTAGCCTTCGGCAACTACTAAGCCATAAAGATAATTGTAAGTCGTGCTAAAATCCACCGTGCAAGAAGCAACAACTTTGTCATCTTTCATCACAATATAAAGTTTTTCAGTCTCATCAACTAGAGCTTCTTTGGCATAGCGCAGTGCAACCTCATAAGGATCTCCAAAAGCTTTTGCTTGAAAGTCTGCAATCGCTTCAAGGTGTTCTCTACTAGCTTTGATGACCGACAAATCGTCACGCTTTTCAAACAAATAGGCTTTTCGTTGTCGACTAAGCCAATACTCAAAATCATCTTCTAAAGTCATGCCAAGATTAGCCAGCACATCTGGGTGTTTTGCTAAGAAAGATTGCTCCGACATTACTGTAAAACTCAACTGATACTCTTTCATGGTTTCACGGAAAACACGAAATAATTGCTTAGCATATCCTAGACGGCGATAGTTTGGGTGAACCAAAATAGTAAGTTCTGCCTCGTCTGGCTCATCAGCATAGACTGTCAACACCCCCACAAGTTGATTCTTCTCATAAGCTAAAAAGAAAGCTGGCATCTCCTGATCAAAATTGAGATTATTCGATAAATACGGGATGCGGTGAGTCCCATCAAAAGTCTGAACTTCTTTGATTAATGCTTCTACCTGTAATTTTTGCTCTTTATCTAAACAAGGTGTCTTAATTATTGACATCATCTTTTTCCTTTTTCTAGCACATCCTCATGATGCACAAAAAACCTGAGGCACTTGCCTCAGACTATAATCATTTATTAACGGTCATTGTATCCGTTTGGATGACTTGAATGCCATGCCCAAGCAGAAGCAATGATTTTTTCAATATCATCAAATTGTGGTTTCCAACCAAGAATTTCACGCGCTTTATCTGATGACGCAATAAGGGTATCTGGGTCACCAGGACGACGGTCAGCAAGTTCTGCAGGAATTTCTTTACCCGTTACTTTACGAGCTGCTTCAAGGATTTGAAGGTTTGAAAAACCAGTGGAAGAACCTAGGTTAAAGGCTGTTGATGGGTTACCTTCGCGAAGATATTTTACAGCAAGTAAATGAGCATCTGCCAAGTCAAATGGGTGAACGTAGTCACGCACATTTGTACCATCCGGTGTGTTGTAATCATTACCGAAAATCATGATTTTTTCACGAACACCTTGTGCCACTTGCAAGATAATTGGCAACAAGTGTGTTTCAGGGCCGTGGTCTTCACCGATAGAACCATCTGGTTTAGCACCAGCCACGTTAAAGTAACGAAGTGGAACAAATTTAATGCCGTAAGCTTGGTCAGACCATTTCATGATTGTTTCCATCATGAGTTTACTTTCACCGTATGGATTGATTGGACGTTGAGGTGTTGTTTCCTTAATTGGAAGTTCATCTGGGATACCATAAGTTGCTGCAGTTGATGAGAAGACAATGTATTTAACACCAAATTCATTCATCACTTCAAGCAATTTAATCATACCAGCAGTGTTGTTATCGAAGTATTTAAGTGGTTTTTCCATTGATTCAGCAACCAATGAATAAGCAGCAAAGTGGATTACAGCATCAATATCAGGATTTTCTGTAAAGACTTTACGCATGAAATCTTGATCAGCAAGATCTCCTTGATAGAATGTCGCATCAGGATGAACCGCTGCACGGTGCCCTGTTACCAAACTATCGACAACAACAACTTTTTCTTCACCTTTTTCAATTAAACGATCAACCATGTGAGAACCGATGTAACCAGCCCCACCAAGCACTAAAATTGACATTTATTTTTCTCCTATTCTAACCCCACACTGTTCACAAAGCGCATAAAGGCTTTTTTTCCTTTTTCATCACGTTTGTAAACACCTGCATCTTCTAAAACGCGAACAAAAACGTGACCGACTTCTTCTTGTACGATATCATGTACGTTATCAGCCGTAATATCCGAACGTTTTTTAATCTCATCTGCCCAATCCTTATGATAGGCAGCGATTTCATTATACTGGTTCAAAAGATATTTTTCAACTTCTAGCAGTTCATTTTTAAGACGAGGTGGCAAAATAGCTAAGCCCATTACCTCAATTAGTCCAATATTTTCCTTTTTAATGTGTTGCACATCAGCATGTGGATGATAAACACCATCAGGAAATTCAGCAGTGGTGTGATTGTCGCGAAGAACGATATCTAGTTCAAATTGCCCATCACGTTTGCGCGCAATCGGAGTCACTGTGTGGTGTGGCGTATCGCCTGTATAAGCCACCACATCAACACTCGCGTCAGAATAATCTCGCCAAGCCAAACGAATTTTTTCAGCGAGTTCAACCAAGCGGTCTTTATCTTTGCTGCGAAGGCGAATGACTGACATTGGCCATTTCACAATACCAGCTGTTACATCTAAAAAGCCTTTAAAATGAAACTCATTGTCTAGCTCTGCTATTTCCATCGGAAAGACATGACGTCCACCTTGATAGTGATTGTGAGTCAAAATTGACCCACCAACAATTGGCAAGTCGGCATTTGACCCAGCAAAATAGCCTGGGAAAATATCGACAATATCTAAGAGCTGTTCGAAAGTAGCTTTACTGATAACCATCGGAACATGCTCAGTATTTAAAATAATACAATGTTCGTTGAAGTAAGCATAAGGCGAATATTGGAAACCCCATTTTTCATCACCTAGATTTAAGCGAATGATACGGTGATTAGCACGCGCTGGGTGATTAAGGCGACCTTGATAGCCTTCATTTTCCATACATAGCTGACATTTTGGATAAGAAGATGCCTTGGCTAACTTAGCTGCAGCAATGGCCTTGGGATCTTTTTCAGGTTTTGATAAATTAATGGTAATTTGAATATCGCCATACTGTGATGGCACCGTAAAAGCAATATTTTTTGCGATTGCAGCTACTTTAATGTAGTCATTTCGTTTGCTGAGCTCGTAAAAATCTGCGACAGCTTGTTGAGGAGATTGAGCATACATATCCCAGAAATTGCGATTCACCTGACTTGGGACAGGTGTGATGAAGTTCATCAATTCAGCACCCAAACAATCTCTTTCAGCCATTAAGTCACCAACCTTACCATTTTTCACAGCTAGGTTAACCAGTTCTTCTTTAAGAGCAATCAAATCTGTTTGATTTGTCTCTTGCTCTGCACCATCCTCGCCCACAAGGGCAAGGATGCGATTGCGCAAGTAAAACATATCATCTTCAGTATAGTCGCTAGCTTCAATCACTTTAGCGACAAAGGTATCTAAAAGTTTCATCATTTTATCGTCTTCTTTTTATTCTTTATTTTCGTGAAAGGACACGTGAACCACCAGCGATTTCAGCGATATAGAAGGCTGGCGCATATCCAATTGTTTCTGTATAAACTTGTCCAACAGCTTTTGTAAAATCATCAACTTTATCTTTAGCAACAATAGCAATACCACAGCCACCGAATCCCGCTCCTGTCATACGAGCTCCGAGGACACCTTCTTGTTGCCAAGCTGTGTGAGCAAGGGTATCAAGTTCGATACCAGTTACTTCGTAGTCATGTTCAAGTGAAACGTGTGAGGCATTAACCAAGCGACCAAATTTTTCAAGCTGACCAGCAGTCAAAGCTTCTTTGGCTTGAAGGGTACGTTGATTTTCCCAGACAGCGTGGCGAGCACGTTTTAGACGATTGTCATCTTTAATAAGGTAACTATATTCGTCAAATGTTTGCAAATCAAGTTCACCGAGAGTCTTGATATCAAGCACTTGATTAAGTTCTTCTACAGCTTTTTCACATTCCGCACGACGTTCATTGTATTTTGAATCGGCTAATTCACGGCGTTTATTGGTATTCATAATCACAATGACATTGTCACCAAGATCCAAAGGAACAAGGTCATATTCTAGAGTATTGGTATCAAGGTAGATGGCTTGCTTTTCAGCTCCCATACCGATGGCAAATTGGTCCATGATTCCTGAGTTTACCCCAATAAACTCATTTTCAGTTTGTTTACCAATTTTTACCAAATCCAAACGGTCTAATTTTAGGTCGAATAATTCTTCAGCAACAATCCCTACCAAAAGTTCTAGTGAAGCTGATGATGACAAACCAGAGCCATTTGGAATATTCCCATTAACATAAAGTTCAAAACCAGATTCAATCTTGTGTCCAGCTTCTTTCAAGAATTTGATAACGCCTTTTGGATAGTTTGTCCAGCTATCTTTTTTATCGTAGACAAGATTGTCAAGATCAACATCAATAATGCCTAAGTCATCAAAGTTAGCTGAGTAAAAACGAAGCAGCTTATCATCACGTTTACGAGCGGCGCCGTATGTTCCAAGCGTAATCGCTGCTGGGAAAACATGACCACCATTGTAGTCAGTGTGTTCACCGATTAAGTTGATACGACCTGGTGAGAAGAAAGTTGCGTCTGCGTCGCTTCCAAAAACATTAGTAAAAGCTTGGTTAAGTTCTTTAGTATTCATGAGGGTCTCCTTTTTTCTTGTTTCTTTTATGATTACGGTTTCATTTTAACCTCCTAGTTAAACTAAGTCAATAATGTTTACTAAAGTTTTACTTAAAATTTTTGTTTTTTCTGATAATGTGATATAATACTACTAAGAAAGAAGGGATACCTATGGCTACATTAAAAGATATCGCAAAGTTAGCAAATGTCTCATCAGCGACTGTCTCACGAGTCCTTAACAAAGACAAAACCCTCTCCGTTGGTGAAGAAACAAGACACCGTATTTTAACCGTTGCTGAAGAGTTGGGTTATGAAAAACACAAACGCAGCACAAACAGCAACCAAGAACGTCAAAAAATCGCTATCGTGCAGTGGTATAGCGAGCAAGAAGAGTTAAACGACCTTTACTACTACAGCATTCGTATCGGTCTTGAAAAACGCGCCCAAGAATTGGGCTACGATGTGGTTCGTTACTTTAATAACGACATTTTAACCATTTCAGAAAATGTCAGTGGTATTATTGCCATTGGTAAATTTTCTAGTGAACAAATTAACCGCCTCGAAAATCTTTCAAAAAATCTTGTCTTCGTTGATAGCGACACCTTAAATGCTGGTCACCCTTGTGTGACAACTGATTTTGATAATGCCGTTGTTAAAGTCCTTGACTACTTCATGCAACAAGGCTTTACAAAAATCGGTATGATTGCTGGTGAAGAACGTACGACTGACCAGAAAGAACTCATTGTCGACCAACGTTTCCGTACTTTTAAAAACTACGCTTACGAAAATAATCTTTATAACCCTGACTATGTCTTTGTCGGTGATTTTTCAGCGCCTTCAGGATATGCTTTGATGAAAAAAGCCATCACCGAACTAGGTGACGACCTTCCACAAGCTTTCTTTGTAGCAAACGACACCCTAGCCATTGGTGCCCTTCGTGCCCTTCAAGAAGCTAACATTTCCGTACCTGACCGCGTCAGCCTCATTTCTTTTAATGATACAGCCCTAACTAAGCAAGTCTTTCCTGCTTTATCAAGTATCACTGTTTATACCGAAGAAATGGGACGCACAGCCGTAGATATCTTAAATCATCAACTGATCAAACGTCATACCGTCCCAACCATGACACGACTCGCAACCACATTAACCCTTCGCGAAAGTACGAAATAATACACTATCTAAACGCTCTCTGCTGAGGGCGCTTTTTTTATTTTTTAAACTAAAAGTTATCTAAAAATTAAAATTAAAAAAGAAAATATGGTATAATCTAGGGTAAAAATGGGAATTAGGAGATATTTTATGGAGAAGTCATTTAACGATGAAGTTCAAAGGCAGAAAAATAATGCTGTCAACCGTGCTCTCGCTACTACTTTTCAGCAAAGAGCCAATGAACTTCAATCGACCTATAATGCTAAACAAGAAGAAATTGAGCGTTTAAAAGCCGCAAAATCTTCATTAAAAACTGCCATCACTTCTTACAAAGAAGTCAAAAAATCTATCAACTCAACCCTTGTTGATAATATGGATAATGCCAACTTCAAGGGAAGTATTCGAACAACATTTGATGGTCATGCAACAACGATTGTATCTGATATTACGTCAGACATCAGCACTCATAAAGCTAATGTGGACACATTGACTAACGAAATTCAAAAACGTCAAGCATCGCAAAATTCTCTCAGCGGTCTGATTAGCGCCTTTAATAAATCAGCTAGCGATTGCCTAGCTTTAATTCGTTGAGGTGCTTTATGGTAAAAGTTAGTCTTGATGAAAAGAATTGGAAAAGCCTCGTTTCTACGGCGGCTAATGGCATTTCAGATATTGAAGACATTAAGGTTTCTTCTATTGGTAAGACAACCTTAACACGTTTTAAAACCTTTGTTGATATTGAAAATAACTTCAACACGACTTTAGAACACTTCAAAACATATTCTGCAGCAAATGCTAAAAAAATGACCAAAGTAGCTGATAAGATTGTCGCAGAAGATAAAAAAGCTGCTAATCAAATTAAGAAGAATACGGTTAGGTTTAAATGATGAATGAAGATTTGAATACAATTTTTACTAAGCTTTTGTCAGAAAACGATGCGCTTTCTGACTTGGTAACAGATGACTTAATACAATTTGGGACATACGTTGGGGGACAATTAGATATTCTTAGAGAATGCTACATAGCTTTTTGTCAAAATCAAGAAAGCTACATCTATCAAGCATTTTTAGGTGCCCCTATCGAAATAAACTTTCATTATAAAGAAGATAATGTTATTATCACACGTGATAAACAATATAAAATCACCCTGTCTTTGGAAAACTTTCTCATTTTTATGGGATTGATTGACTTAGTTTACAGCAAGATTCTGCCACTAGGAAGTGTCATCGAACTTGATACGCGACTCTTTCCAGATCAACTCAGAGAAATGTTCTCACATACTCCTGGAGCAAAGGTGATTATCACAGGTCGCAAACTACCTGTTGCTGATAGCATCGGAAATTACGTCGTTGATTATCAAGCACAGCTATGGCCGCTTGGCGGCTTCCCACCAATCACTCCAATGACAATCACAAACATGATGATTGGAAAGGTCGTTGCGCGTGGTTATGAAGACGACTACGAAAAATCATTTAGTCAAAAATTAAAACAAACACAGCTTCAAGAAAAACGTTTATCAACGTCATTTATGACAAAAAACGAAGCTTATGCTTTCCTCAAAAAAGCTGGGGGAGGTGACTAGATGGGATTTCACGTTGACCTCGAAGAACTCCACAAGGCTGCTAACAAACTCAATCAAGAAGCCAGCCGAATAGAGACACAATTAACAGACGCAAAAAATAGCGTCAACAAAATCATCACATCTGAAGCTCTCCAAGGAAAGACCGGACAAGCTATCTACCAACAACTGAACAACGTTGATGCTGCTGTCCTTGTTGGTTTAGCAGATACATCAAAAGTCATGGCTAGTGAGTTTTCAAGTCTGCTATCAAGCTTTCACTCAAGCATCGGAGAAACTTCAAATAGCGCAGTACTAGACGAAGATTATCTCAATCAACTAAAAGATAATCTAAACAATTTCAAAAACCAACATGGAGCGCAAGAGGAGAATATTTCTAGCATCTATGCTAGTATTAGTGATTTAATCTCACTATCAGGTCCTCAGAGTAACTACGATGCAGATAGCGACACCGCAAGCCAGCTCCTAAGCACGACGATTGATAAAGTCACAAGTTTTGATAGTAGTGGAACTGCACCTACTTCTGCTGACTTGCTTGCTGCCATTGATACAGAAGTTAATCAAGTTAGCCAGACTACTGATTTACCATACACCGACAGCCAGTACCTTAGCTTTATCAGTGATGTCAATTTCGCTAAAGGCATCAAATCTGTTGACAAACAAATCACACAACAAGAAAAACTAGCTAAAGAACAAGCTGAGCAAAAAGCCCGAAAAGAATGGGCTAAGCAGCATCCCGTGGTGGCCTGGTTACAAAGTCAAGCAGACTTAGACGCCAATTTCTTTGAAGGAGCTCGAAAAACACTAGAAAAACAAAACTGGGACTTTTTTGGTGGACAACTTGACAAATCGGTAGCTCTGACAGCCTTAGGTTTTGTCGATGGTGTTTGTGAAACCATTGACCAACTAGCCCTTGGCGCTGCTCAACTTGGCCAACTAGCTTTCGAAGGGATTGAATGGGGTGGAAATACCTTATTTAAGCAAAAAACACCTCAATGGGTTAAAGCCGATGTGACTGGTGCTTGGAACAATGTGATGGCTGCCAGTGAGTTTGGCACTAGACTAATAGCTCTTGATGCAGATGCTTGGAATGCTGTTGCTAAAACTTGTGAAAAAGTT
>NZ_FNXZ01000009.1:0-24221 GCF_900108865.1 Streptococcus sp. 45
GTTAAATGCTGTTATGCGGTATTAGCTATCGTTTCCAATAGTTATCCCCCGCTAGTAGGCAGGTTACCTACGCGTTACTCACCCGTTCGCAACTCTTCCAACTTTAGCAAGCTAAAGTCTTCAGCGTTCTACTTGCATGTATTAGGCACGCCGCCAGCGTTCGTCCTGAGCCAGGATCAAACTCTCATTTAATCTTGTTCTCATTCTGTCACTGACAGATTTATCGTTTTTTGACAGGTTACTTCCGTAACCCACACGTTTGGTTCGTATTGTTCAGTTTTCAAAGGTCTTTGTCTCACTCGAGACAACTTCTATATTCTATCAAATTTGAAACGCTTTGTCAACATCTTTTTTCAAGAAATTTTCAAGTTTGTTTCAAACTTGTTGCCGCTGTCTTCTCAAACAACAGCTATACTAGTTTAGCATTGCCGTTTACTTTTGTCAATAACTTTTTTAAGTTTTTTTGTTATTAACTTAAATCTCTTGAAAGGCTCGCTCTCAAGCAGCAACTATATTAATTTATCATCTATCGTTTCCTATGTCAATAGGTAAATTGAAAAAAACACTAATATCAACAAAAATGGTCATCTTACTAAACACATCCAATATTTCTTTCTTGTTAGTAAACTGGTACTGACTATCAAATAACATACTTAAGCATAAAAAATATTGCAGTCTTCACTCTTTAAGTAATTAAATCAGAAAGTACTTTTTAAAAATTTTGAAACAAAAAACAATTTCTTGCTCGCTAATAATAAAATTTAACCAATAATTTGAGATATCTTTTGGGAAAAGAATAAAAAGGTAGCAAAAAAGCCCTATTTAATAGGACTTTCATCTACGCTATACTATACCGGCGGCCGATATTCGTACATTTATTTTTAGATTAAATCGTTGATTTTAAGGCATTTTGACAATTTTAAATACTTTATTTTCTACTATTATAAATTATTTTTGGGATAAAATTTGGGATAAAAAAACTTCTTAATTCTTTATATATCCCTAATATACTAAAACAACTTTCTCTAAAAATAATCTACAAACAGTCTACGAAATAACACTTTTCCTATACTGATGCTTCAAGAAACTGTAACTCAGAATAAGTTGACTAAGCCCGTAAACAAAATACAAAGTGTAATAACTCTGAAAACCAACCACCTGTATCAACAAAAGCAACGATACACTTAGCACATTAATAATAGTTGTTACTTTTAATACCCACTTACTATCATCTGTACTCTGTAGTAACATTTTAGTCGTTTCGTACAACGGTGTTGCTCCCATAATAATCATTGTAAACAAAGTTGTGGACATAATATCTTGGGTGATTTTATCAGAAAGAAACTGTGCAAAAAAATTTGAACCTAACACAATTATTATTACAAACACTCCACTGACCAAATAGGTGTTCCTATATATTATATTCATTATTTTTTTAGTCTCATTTCTTTTTTGTGATTCAGGTAAAAAAATAGATACTGCTCCAGAATACATAAAAGCTGGCATCCTAGCAATTGAAAAAAGTTGACTAATAACCGCATAAATGGCTAAAGTATCAATTCCTTGGCGTCCCATTAATGCGTCAAATACCATAATAAATAGAACACTCTCTAATATTTCCTGACCTGTTAAAGGGATACCAAACTTAAATAATTCTAACTTTGTTGTAGATTCCCTTGATAAGGACTTAAAAATAACTGGATAAACCAATACAGTATAACTAAGTACGACTAAGAAGAGTGAAGTGATGGCTGAAAAAGCTGCTCCTTGTATTCCAAATAGTGGTACAAGATAGTAATTAAGTAAAACGTCTAATATTGAACTAGTCACCCCAATACCGAAAATTGGCTTAGTTTTCTTTTCAACCTTTAGTAAATTAGTTAATAAAAATGTTAATAAGGTCAATAAAATATACGGAGACATTATCTTCAAATAAACAGAAGATAACCTTAAAAGTTCACCTTCAAAACCGTAAAAATGTCTCAAAAAGAATTCGCCAAATAGTAAACATAGTATTAAAAAGGCAAAGCCAATTATCAAGTCTAACAGCAATGAAGATTTTAGTAAATCTTGAAATCGGCTTTGCTCATTATTAACATACGCTCTAGCCCCTTTAATATTAAACCCTAAACTAAATGCACCTAAAATTCCCCCAAACGCAAATAAAAAGTTCTGGATAATTGAAATTCCTGAAAGTGCTACAGCAGAATTATTAACTGCAAAATGAAGAGATAATTGATTAATTAGCAATTGAGCTATATTAGTTGCGATTAATGGAAAAACGTATTTATTAACTCTTTTTGAATAATCCATTATCCCTCCCTAAATGGTTTCAAATACAAATATATATCTGATTGGACAAGATTAGCATATATTATATGTAAAATAGGTGTTTCCTCTAAAAAATCAATAATTGCTTTCTTACAATCAGAATGTGTAACATCATATTCTGATTGAATATCCTCAATAATCATATCTAAAGAAAAATTTTTTGAAATACAATACAATATTTCTGCTCCTATATCATCAAAAGAATAATATTCCAAATCTAACCTATCGTATCCAATATATTCATCGCCAACTTTATCAACAACAAAATCTTTTCTTCCTTTTATTGTAAAATGTGTTTTCATACGTTTTCCATCTCATCTCTATTATAAAAGCAAGCTAACTCAGAACCTAATAATGTCTGATCTAGCTCTAATGCACTACATCTACAACCTCCTCCACACCAAGGAAGCGGACACTCTGCACACTTACCAGATAAATCATCAAATGTAATATTTCTTAATTTGTTAAAAACAGGAGAATTATGCCAGATATCAGCAAAAGAACTATCATTAACATTACCTGCAACCAGCTCATCCAAACCATTCATCAAGTCACAACCATACACATTTCCTTTATGGTTAATTGAACAAGCTCTTACTCCTGCCTGACATGATATTACCCTTTTTTTATTTATATTTAAATTAATATTTTGATGCCATACACTTTCAAGCAGATCTAAACGATTATAATAAGCCAGCGGAAAATAATGTGTCCAAAAAACATCGCTCTCATTCGGTGGGACAATTTTGAATTTTACTTTAAATTCTCCCCGAGCTATCCTTTCTGTTAAATCTAAAAAGACTGGATACCAATGCTTTTTATCCGTAAGAATACTTCCATCATTGGCTCGACCTGTTGGGCAAATAACCATTACTGACATATATTCAATTCCCAGCATATCATTCAATTTAATAGTATTGATTAAATCATCAACATTGTGTTTACCTAGGGTAAATAGCGTTGAAACAGGTAAATTATACCTTTGTAAATTTTTAATTCCTTCGATAGCTTTTTTAAAGCTTCCTTTTCCCCGCTGACTATCATGAACCTTTGAACAACTTCCATCAATAGTTACACAAATTCTATCTAAATGTAATTTTGCTAACTCTCTAGCGATGGAATCTGTAATAAGGTTACCATTAGTATTTAAAATCTTGGCAAAGCGATACTTATCAAAAGATTTCAAAATATCTAAAATATCTTTTCTAATAAATGGTTCACCCCCCGTAACACCTACTCGAGGCACTCCCATTAAATCTAATTCCTGAAAAATTGAATCTAATTTTTCAACACTCATCTCATCTTTCTTACTTGCAAAAGGTCCTGCTTCTGCTGAACAATATGAACAATGTAGATTGCAGCGATTTGTTACACAAACATCAATTAATAGTGGATACGGTGAATATGCTCTCATTAAAATACCTCCCAAAAAAATCTGTAAGTCAACATAGACTCACAGACCTTGTTTTTTAGTTCTTACCCCAACTGTTTACTTTTGTTGTTTTGGGAGAACGAAACTCTTTTTTAGTCAACATAGCATGTACCTCCATATTTGATAGTGAAAGTATAACCCAAAAAAGAATTCCTATTTATATTTTCCCGTATATGCGAACTAATGTTTTTCTTCGAGAATTTTTTTCAAGTGCTTTTCAAACGTTTCAGCTAAATGATTACAAGATAGTAATTTCATCATTCCAATACATTTTTGCATTTCTAAAATTGCCCGCTTATCATTTCGTTTTTTCAACTTATATAAGTTTTTCGCATATAAAAATACTAACCGCTCATATACCTCCGTTTCTATAAAAAAGCATGAATTGAGTTGTTTTTCAAAATAAAGTGCATCGATAAATTCTTCTCTATCTATACAAGTAATATAACCATTGAGTAACATTGTTGAAATTAACCTTCTATGATTGGGAATTTCTTTATAAAAATCTGATCGTCTACTCATTTCTTTTGATAAAACCATAAACATATCATGATTAAATACATCCAAAGTATTCATAAATAACAACAATTCATAGCATCCCCAATAATCAACACTAAATAAGTAATCAGATAGATAATCTAAATCTTCATCTGTATAATAAGTCTCTCCAGATAACTCTTGAAGTCTTATTTTTATAAGAATTACATTCAATTTATGAAATTTTTTCTGTGGACTGTTTTTTTCAAGTTGTGAAATCAACAATAACTTCATACCTTGAATATCATTATGTGAAACAAAAATTCTAATTTGTTCTAAAATTTCATTAAGTTCATCACGATGAAAATCATTAGCCGCATACATAAATTCACTTATCGGCATATTAAGTTCATTTAAAGCTAATATGAATTTCGTAATTGTTAAATCACTTTCTCCCTTTTCAAATCGAGATAATTGGGAAGTTGATAACCCAGAACCAACAAAATCCTTTAATTTTAGACCTCGTGACTCTCTAAATTTTTTAAAAATTTTTCCAAAATTTTCCATATTTTCCTCCTAAACAGCATATATGGGAAATCATTATGACTTCATAAAATTTATCGTATCATGAGTATGGAGGTGTGAACATGAAAACAAATAAATTACTAATTACTTTCCTATCCCTTTTAAGTACCATTATAGTTATTGGCGTAGGATAAAACTTTTGCTCATTATCCTCATGATAATGAGCAAACTCAATTACTAGCTGCTAACAATCACCCCTAAGCACTCCTATATATACTTAGAGGTGATTTATTCTTAATAAAATTATTATATTTTACCACAAAAAATCAATTACATCCTGAAGATTTTCACACATTTTACGATTAATTTTTTTATTCTTCAAGCTGGGCAGCTTCAGCTATCTTTAAAAAAGGACTCTATTCATCCTGAATTTTCGGAAAATTCCATCTTTTTGTTGAAACAAGTCCTTCTTTGAGTATAATTATATCATACGGGGAGATATTTATGAAAAACTTTGAAGACAACCTTACCACCAATCCTAGAACGGGGGTACTTGCAGATTTTTTTGAAAAAACTGCATCTGGCGAGTTCGGAGAACCAGACAATACTTATTTAGGTGATATTAGTTTATTTAAAAATGATGAAAAAATGTCATCTTTTTATTTAAATCATAGAAAATTACAAGGACAATTTGACAAGCATTTCTACTCTAGTATTCCCTTTATATTAGAAGAAGAATGTCGTGCTGGCTCAGCATTAAAAGATTACTTAGAAAAAAGAGACGGTACACAATACTTATATGTTCTTGGAGCTGCTGAGGGAACAATGGCTAGAACAATTGGAAATTTGAGTAATGGTAAGATAAAAACTTTATCTTGTAGTCCAACAAAGGCTAATCAGGATAATTTTTTTAGATATGGTAAACCACTACATTCCAAATTTATCCTATCCCCTTACAATAAAATAACCAATTCAAATATCAGAGAATTATTCCCTAATTTCAATGGTTTTGACGTCATAATAGAAGATACAACATTTCAGATGTACAGCCCAGATAGAGCTAAACAAATAAAATTTACAAAAGAAAAGCTTAAAAAAGATGGTATAATTGGTTTTATTGAGAAATTTTCCAATAAAGATATTACGGAATTTCTAAAAAGAGAACATATCAAAGACTCACTTTTTAAAAATAGATTTTTCTCACAAAAAGCCATTCAATTGAAAAAAGACAATGTATTAACAGATATGAATAATGGTCTTGTTACAATTGACACATTTAAAAACATTTTAGCTGACTTCTTTAAATATGCTGTCATAAATTGGAATTCTGGGAATTTCTATACAGTCTACGCATCTAATAGCAAAAATAATCTTTTAAGTTTTTTATCGAATATGACACCAGCATTAACTCCTAGTCAGTTTGTACATACTAATCTTCCAGTCGCATTGCTGAACTTAAATAAAAACGAAATAAAATACCGAGATATAAAGGAAAAATAATATGTCACTACCTACTTGGATATCATATACTATCGCTTGCATTCTACTTATTTCTCCTCCTGGACCAACAGTAACTTATCTTATAACTACTAGTATGACTCATGGAAAAAAAACAGCCTATGAAATCGTTTGGGGAAGTTTCTGGGGAGGACTTGTTTGTCTAATCCTTTCCTTTATTGGAATTGGAGCTATACTTAAAACTTCAGAAACCTTGTATGCAATTTTACGTCTACTTGGGATTGCTTATCTTATCTATTTAGGAATCAAAAGTTTTATCGATGCTAATACGGTAAAAGATAAAACCGAAAAAATGGTACCTCCTGAAAAAGGAGAGGCTTTTAAAAATGGATTTTTACTGATATTTTTAAATCCTAAAAATATCATTTTCTTTGCTTCATTTTTACCTCAATTCATTAACCACAACTCTCCATTTTTATTACAAACTACAATACTAAGTTTGACATATCTAATTGTTGGTTTAATCAACGATTATTTATATAGCTTTTTTGCTTCAAATATTGGAAGCGCACTAGGAAAACATTCTGAAAAGTGGATTGCCTACATCGGTGGTGTAGCTATGATATTATCAGCTATAATCGTTTTATTTCAAAATTTCTAGTAAAAAATAGTATATCATTCTGGAACATCAATATCTGGTGTTCTAGATTTTTTATTTTTTCCAATAAATATATACGCTAAAAGCACTATTATTGCCACTTTTTTCTGAAAAAGATCTATTTTCTAGAAAGTTCTAACACTACATCCCCAAAATAACACTTGAATAATAAAAACTGATAAGAACTCTTATCAGTTTTTATTATTTTATGTGATAAATTCTCCGGATAAACTTAAAAAGAGAACTTGTTTTCTTGAACACTATTAACTTGAGTTCTAATATACATATTTTGAATATATAAACGAAATCCAGATATTAAAGTTGCACCCATCGTCACTGAAGATTGTATACTCTTTATATAAAATAACTTATAAAAAACATTCCATTTTCAAACCGTATTTTTATATAATTATGTACTATCAATCGGATAATAATATTATCCTTTTCGCTCTATTTCTTGCTTCTTGTTTTGTCATTTGATTGGTTAACCAAGCATAGCCAATTGTCTTTCCAAAATTATATTCTATCCATGTTTTCACATTTGGTAGATTTATTTCTAGCTCTTTTCGAAACTTATCATCTAATAATTCAGGTATTTGATCACTAGCTACAAAACCACATACTAGTAACTTTTGTTTAATCCTAATAAAAACATCACCGCTTACTTCTTGATATTCTTTAATAATTTTTTCTTTAGCTATCCTAAAATAATCTAAAATATATTGATTATTACCATGATAATAGTGATAAACCACTTGATAAACTTTATCTCTACTATCAAGTAATAAGTTCACAAATAGATTTATCAACCTATAAATAAGTGCTTCACATGATACTACTAAATCTGCTTTCACTCTCTGAAAGCTATCCTGACGATAAAAAATTTTAGATAATAGTACAATATCTGGCATTAATACAGTAGCAGAGAAAATATTTGCTTCCCTTTCTTTTACAGAATCACTCTTACCACGTAATTCTGTGAAACATTTCCCTGAATGCCCTAAAACAAAATGTCCTAATTCATGACACATTGTAAAATTTTGTTTTTCAGTAGAATTATACTTTTCATATGAAAAAGATACCCCATCTTCATTAATCAAAGTAAGGCCTTCAATTTTTCTACAAGAAAAATGATGTTCAAGTATTTTGATATTGTAACGCTTCAAATAGTAATTTAAGTATGAACTAAAATGATAATCTATCAATGATTCACCCGTATTCTTTATAAATTGATAAATATCTTGTTTAGCTATTCTAGCAATTTTAAAATAATTTCCATTCAAAATTAACATCTCCAATTCTATTACTGATTAGCTTCCAATTGTTTAAATTGTATAAAAATTAGAAAACGTTGTCTATTTTAGAATCGAGTATTAATAGCTTTGTAAATAATATGTAGTATAACAAAAATTAAGAAAAGGTTTTGTCATATAGAATCATCATCCATCAGACCTAATTAAATAAAAAAGTGGACTCTCGCCCACTAAAAAATTTATGTTTATTTAACAAATTCATCCAAACTTACTTCAAAAAATCTAGCAATTTTTATTGCTTTTTGTAGATAAATATCACTTTGTCCCTTTTCCCAACGATTAACAGATCTGACATTGACATCAATCACTTTTGCTAATTCTTCTTGAGTCATTCCCTTGGCTTGTCTTAATTCTTTAAGTTTCATACGTTTCCTCACACTATTATTCCTTTTACTCTACTATTCGTAAAAGAAATAATAAAACCAGAGAAAGTCTAAAGAATTATCGAGAATTTTTATCCTTTTCAAAAGCTTTTTTACGTTCTTTCATGAATTCAATTAACTCTTTTCGAAAGACTGCTTTTTCTTCTTCCGTCATTCCATCAGATGTCGTTCTAAACAACATTTCAACATCTGACAAATCAATTTCTTCATCAACTTCCTGATTTCCCATCAAGGTATCTAGAGTTACATTAAATAATCTTGCTAATTTTTTAGAATTTTCGTGAGTAGGCATTTTTACTCCACGTTCCCAATCACCATATGCTGGTTGAGATATACCTAATTTTTCTGCAATTTCTTTTTGTGTTAAATGGGCCTGTTTTCTCAATGTTTTCAAGCGTTCTGAAAATTCCATAGTTTTGTCCTTTAAAAAATTTTTAAATTTTTTCAAAAAACCGTTGACAAATATAACTACCAGTTATATAATATAGATATAGCCAATGGTTATATGAAGTGGCAAAATTTAATACCAACTAATCAATTGGCATTGTCCATTGATAATTTAATAAAAAAGTGCGTCTGACAACCAGATACCTGACTATCAAACCACACAATAAACTTCGTACCTTTATTGTAACGTGTTTGAGTTTTAAAGTCAAGTCCATTGATGGTTGAAGTTAAGATTTAAAACTTTTTTGGTGGGCTTACACGCATTTCGGACTTTAGCACTTTTCCGAATAGTAAAGTGAACTGGCTTCGCTAATTAAGCGTAAGAGAATCTTGTGGGTGTGATTCGTTCTCCCTGACAGATTGGCTGGGACAGCGATGGTAATTGATACAAAGCACCTTGTTAAACGTTGCCACCGTAAAAGACTAGTTTTAAAAATTAGTCTTTTAACCAAATAACTTTTTTCTCAAACCGTTGCTACCAAGCAACACACCTATGAGCCACTGGTTTCTACTAGTGGCTTTTTTCTTACAATAAAGGAAAGGAGGTCTGACATGACTTCTTATTTTGAAAGTGTCCTTGAACGGCACTACCAGAATTTTATCTTTACCTATAAAATGTACGCTTATAGTTCAAAATTAGTAGAGTGTCTCTATCATGATGCTCTAGAAGAAATCAAACAATTAGCTAACAAATTTCAAGAAGCAGGCTATACTTATTCTGAATTACACTTTTATAGCCGCTTATACAGTCGTAAAATCAAACATTTTTACTTTTCTAGAGTCAGTCTAAGTCACTGACTCTTTTATTTTATTACTAGAAATGGAGAATATCTATGATTCCTGAAACTTTAAAAATGAACCCTAACTTTATTGGAAAAGCTTATTATGAAAAACTTGGAACAGCACCTCGTACTGTCTTTGGAAAAGCAGGAAAATATCAACGTCACATTTTAAACAGTGAAAAGCACGGCTCTTTCCACGTGATTACCCCAGCCTTATCTCAAGTATTTGATGAAGATGCAATCGTTGAAGTGGTGAACCCTATCTTCCTTCCTGATCGTAGTCTTAATGGAAACAACGTTGCTCCTGCTCTTAACGTCTTTGCTGAAAACTTGAAAGTATCTAAATAATAGAAAAGAGGATTTAACTTATGGCTAAAATCGGATTAAACTATGGTGACAAACTACAAATCGCTGACAAATCATACCGTGTAATCACAGAAGGATTAGATATCCCTGAAGTCTTTGGAAAATTAACTTTTCGTGGGATTGAAGGCGCTGATCTTATCTACGAAGAAGACCGTACGCAACGTAATGATGACGGTTCGTATGCTCAAATCGCCACAGGTGAAGCACGCGGAATTGTGGTTGGTATCCACTCTTCGGTCCAACACGAAACACTTTTCTTTACCATTGCTGATATGAGTGAACAAGAAATTGAAGACCTTGGTTTAAAATACCGTGAGGAAGTGGAACTTGAAGATATTGTTGTGACCTATTCATCTATCGGACGTAACGATAATTACAAACTCTATGCTTCTAAACTAAAAGCAAAATCAGATACAACTCCTATTAAGAATGATGTTAAAAGTGACACTAAAAAATAAAATTAGGAGGTAAATATGCGATTATTTACCTATCGTGGTTGGCGGGTTCGAAAATACTATCAAAAAATTAAGGTAATAACATATAGTATCATGTTATTACCTTTTTTACTTGGTAATGCTTACTATGCCTACATTTCCTATCAAGAGATATTAAAAACACCACTCACCTATTCACTTAAATTCTCATTAACACTTTTACTCCCCACACTCCTTCTCTTAGGATTTCATCATCTCTGTTATCAAAAGTTCCTCTTCTTTAAACGTCTCAATACCTTAAGAATTCTAGCAAATTTCTTAATAGAAAATCGCTATTATCTTTCTAAAACTGTTAAGCGTGATGGAAAAGCAATTGAAAAAATTACCCTTCCTAAAGTCCTTGTTAAACAAACTAACTATCATCTTTTAATCAGCTTTATCCTTGAAGGGAATAAATTTCAAGACCGTTTTATCAACCTTGGTTCAACACTAGAAGTTATGTTTAACGGTGACTTTAAAAACAAAACTTTTGATGAGCGTTTTATTCAGTACGATATCAGTATTAATCGGATTAATAGTCGTATTGATATTTCAGACGTAGCCATCAACAACCACTCCTTGAAATTAATGGCAGATGTCTTTTGGGATTATATTGCTGAGCCACACTTATTGATTGGTGGAGGAACTGGTGGCGGGAAAACTGTTGTTCTAATGTCTATTGTCTGGGCATTAGCTAAAGTTGGTTTCATTGACCTTTGTGACCCGAAGAATGCTGACTTAGCTGGTTTGAAAGATGTTCCTGTCTTTCACGAAAGAGTCTTTAGCACCAAAGAAGAAATTATCCAATGTCTAAAAGATAATGTGACGTTCATGGAAAATCGTTATCAAGCCATTCAAAATCACCCAAACTACAAAATCGGTAAAAGTTTTAGTGACTATGGCATGAAACCGAAATTTATCGTGATTGATGAATGGGCAGCCCTTATGGCAAAAATTGATAGTGATTATCGCCTACAAGCCCAAGTAACAGAATATCTTACCCAATTAGTTTTAGAAGGTCGTCAATCAGGCGTGTTTATCATTTTTGCCATGCAACGTCCCGATGGTGAATATATTAAAACTGCTTTGAGAGATAACTTTATGAAACGCTTGTCGGTTGGTCATTTAGAAGATACAGGCTACACTATGATGTTTGGAGATGCTAATCGAAACAAAGAATTTAAAAAACTAGATAAAATCAATGGAAAAACTGTTAAGGGACGAGGCTATATCGCTTCTAATGGTGAACTGGCTGGAGAATTTTTCTCTCCTTACGTGCCTTTTGAAAAAGGATTTTCTTTCTATGAAGCCTTTATGAAACTTCCTGTTTTAGAAATGAAAGGAGAAGAATTTGAGGCCTTCGGTGTTAAACAAATACCCGATAAACAAGAAGAAACAAAGAATGTACAGGCTTCATCAAAATTACTTTCTGACTTTGCTAAAGAAAAAGAACTTTCTTTAAAGACATTACGAAAATTAGCTTATCTTTTTGATGAAAGAGGAATTAGCTTTACCAAAGTGAGCAACTCTTTAGTAGTGACACCAAAACAAGAGGTGCTCCTTCTTGAAGCTTTAGAAACTTATCATGGCGGATGCAGCTCCTATGCACAAGCGGTTGAAACGTGCTTAAGTCGTCATGGGCTAGAACAAGAGCAAGGGCAAGCCTGAACAGCGTTCGGGCGAAGTCCCGAAGTCTCGAAGTTCTAGTCCATGACGCGTTTTAACCCCCGCTATTCTAATAGGGGGGTAGCAGATTTCAAAATAGCGAAAGCCAACCGCCCTAATGCCAATGATATCAAGGTTTTACAAGTTTTGAGAACTGTGTCACTTTTGCCAAAAAAGTGTGTCACCTACTGATAGATTGGAGGGAATTCAATGAATGGATAGATTAAATCCTGTTATGCTGAAAAAGTTTCGCAAAAAAACAGGAATGACCCAAAAAGAATTTGCTAAGAGTATTGGAATTAGTCATCGCACCTATAGAAGTTATGAAGATGGCTCACGTGGTTTAAGTCTTGATAAATTTCGGGAATTTAAACACCGATTAGGATATCTGAAAGAAGCTGATAAAGAACGACTAGAAGTACACATTGACTACTTAAGAATTACGTTTATGACAATTCGTGATTTAAAACATTTTTGTCATACTTATCTTCATTGTGAGTTAAAGGAATTTACCGAATCTGAAACTAGACTTCTTAATTACACTCATCTGTGGAAACGAGGAAATATTTGGATATTTGACTTTTTTGATAAAGTCGAAACAGGAAATGACCAAATAACCTTACAACTATCTGGTCAAGGTTGTCGAGAAATGGAACTTATTCTTGAAACATACCATCTTACATGGCAAGAACTTCTTCAAAAAATGTCCTATGACATACCTGATATGCGAGTCAAACGACTTGATATTGCAATAGATGAACGGTATTTAGGAAATGACCGTGAAGAAGAACAATTCCTCTTATCAGATATGATTACCAAGGTTTATAATCACGAAGTTATTTGTCATACCTTAAGAAATTGGAACCACATTGGAGGTGGTAGTTTACAAGAGATTGAAGATAGAGAAGGAAACCAAGGAATTTCCATCTATTTTGGAAGCCGTCAAAGTAACCTCTACTTCAACTTCTATGAAAAACGTTATGAATTAGCTAAAGCTGAACAAATCTCCTTGGAAGAATCCTTGGAGATTTTTGGTATTTGGAATCGCTACGAGTTACGGTTTGCCAACGAAAAAGCCCAACTAGCTATCGAAGAATATATTAATGGTGTTGATTTAGCAGAAATTGCCCGTGGTGTGATTAACCATGAGTTAGAGGTCTATGATGGAATTAACCGTTATGGTGCTTATCAACCCGACTTGAAATGGCAACGTCTTTTTGGTGGAACAGCTCCTTTAAAACTAAGCATGAAACCTGAACCTTATACTATCGAACGAACAATAAAATGGCTCATGTATCAAGTATCAAATTCATTACGACTTGTCAGTGAGGCTGATAAAATCATGCAAACTGAATATCTCAAGACCATCCAAAACTGCGGAGAAATCAATGAACGTGGAGAAGCTATCCTAAAAAATCTTAAAGCTTCCCATCACTTATTAAACAAATAATAAGGAGGAAATATGGAATACAAAGTTGAATTGAACTCTATTGACCACTTTAAAGCATGGTCAGGTGGTGCTTCTACACTCGAATCTGTTCGTAAACGTGGTGGCACTGATCAACTAACGACACTTTGTGAGGAAGTCTTCTCAGGAACAGTTCCAACAGAAGAAGAAATCAATGACTGGCTCTGGTTTGATGATGACTTTATTTTTCGCTCCCTTGGATATACGGAGTTACTAGATGAATGATTATTAAAAAGATTTACGAAGGTATTGCTAATCTTCCACGTACAAATGAAAACTGGAAGCTTGGTATCGTGTTAATGAAAGATAAACAGTTTTATTATGATACATTCGCTCGAAAATTAGCAACTGATAGTGACGGAAACTCATTTAACTATCAACATGCCTATTTCTCTTTATCAGGAAATATTCTTGAAATTGATAGAAAAATGTCATCACAACTTACACTTATCTTTAAACAAATTATCAACTCAAAACAAAAAGATTTTATGGAGGAACTTATCATGGCAACTAAAAGTACACTTGAAAAGAAAGTAAGAACAATCACTTCTGAACTTGGGCAGTTTATGAAAGAACATAACACCAAAGAAGCATGGACAAAAGCTGGCGAATTGAACAGTGTGCTAAAAACTGAAGAGGCTCAAACACTGCCTGTTGAATTTTTAGAAGCCATTCGTCATGAACTAAGAGGCTATTATTACGTCAATAGTGAGCTTAACAAACTTCAAAAACAACTCTACGCTAAAGGGAACAAACTCCTAGAAATCGCAAATCTTTAAAGGAGACCTATGAAACAAATAGCTGAATTACTAAAACACTACAAATACTTCCTAACAAAATTTAAAAAAACTGATAAAAAACGTGGTTCTCCTAAACTGATAAAAGCTGATCAAAAGACAGCTAATGTACTCGTTCTTTCAGGCATTAGCTTCTTTTTATTAATTGGTTTAATCGGATGCCTAAAAGCAATAACACTATCTAATAAAATGACCAAACTCCAAAAGTCAGTTCAAACAAAACCTACTACAGTAACAATTAACTCAAGCGATGTAGATAATCGCTTATCATACTATCTAAACGATTTTATCTCAGCTTACTTCAATTTTTCTGATGATGGAAATACACAAACAGAACAAACTAAAAAATTAAATAGTTTTTATAACTTTGAACCTGATATTAAGTCACAAGGTCAATTAAAAACAGCTTCTAGCTTAGAATCCTCAAGACTTATTACCCTCAACAATAAAAGTGCTTTATATCAAGTTACATACAAGCAAAAGCATGGAGATAATACCGAAGAAATTACTACTGGTTTCAATATTCCATATGGTCAAAAAGGTGGTAAATATTACATTTCTGGTCTTCCTTGGTTTTCAACGTTAACTTCTAATCAGGCTACTTCTTTTGATAAAAAGGATGATTTAAAATTAACAGCTTCCGATAATTTTTCCACTACAACTCATAAAAAACTAACTAAATTTCTAAATGTTTTCTTCACTAACTATACAAGTGATCAAGATAATTTAGACTTAATTTCTAAAAACCTTGTTGTTCTTGACGATACTGAATTCAAAAGTATTGATTACACTTATTTCAAACAAAATGGTAAGTCAATCATCGCTTATGTACAAGTTACATTTGCAATAGCTGGGAATACACATTCTGAAAACTTTACACTTACTTTAATTCCAAAAGGTAAATCTTACTATGTATCGTCCCTCTCTCACAACATCCCACAAAATTACGCTACTGAAAAAGGAGAATAAGTTCTATGAATACTAGTTCACTACAAAGTTTTATGCACGGCGATGGTACTTGGGTTCTAACAGCAATTGCTGTTATCCTTGCCATTAAAGCTTGGAAGAATAGCTCTTGGCTTCAACTATTTTCGGTTGTTGGTTTTTATTCAGTTATTGTCTCTCTCACAAAAGGGCAACAGATTCTTAGCTTCTTTGGGTGGCTCCTTCGCTTAATCGGCGTTGAAACAGGACTTTAAACTTATGACTAATGAAAAACTTTATGATTACTCTAGAGGTCTAAACGCTCCTTATTGGATTCAAGAAATAAAGACACAAAAAGGGACACGTCTTTGGTATTTTGCTACACCAATGCAACTGTCCTTTTTTATTGTTTTTGCAATTGTCTTCGTTTTCATGATACTTGGGTTATCGTTTATTTTAGTTCCTCTAGCAAAACTAACACATTCTATTTCATTTCTACTCTACTGGTATGTCCCCTATAAACTAGCTAAAGCTTATACAGAATACGAACCACATGGCAAAAAGATGCATCTTTTTATTGCAGATTATCTTTGTTATCTATTTGAATTTCGCTTAAATAAGAAAGCCATTTATCATAATGATCGCGTACCAACATATGATGAAATTGTTTTTGAAAAAACAAAACTTTGAAAGGAGGAACCATGGCAATCAAATTACAGTACCCTATTATGACGACTCATAATAATATTGTCATCTGTCACGATAAAAGTGTCATTGCTTATTATCGTATTCCAAATACTCCTATTACCATTACAGATGACGAGAAAAAAGAAAAACACAAACAAACTGTTGCTCAAACGGTTAATAAACTAGCCAAAAATAAAACTTTTGATATTTCGCTTATTCCTAAAGATTATCTTTTAGAAGAAAAAATGAATGACTTCTCTAAAGCTTTAGCACCAAATAACCGTATTCTTGGAGAAGCATTATTAGCCTATTCCGTTGATAAACTAACACAAGAAATGGAAATTCCTTATCAGTTTGATTGGGTTATTGGAGTTACCTTACGAAAGCAAGATAAGTCTGGTTCTATTTCAGATTTAGCTTATGAACGCTTTTCTGAATTATCCGAAATGGTGGCTAACGGTATTGGTTATGAACTACAACTGGAAAAAAATTGGTATGACGATTATTTAAGTGATGAAACAGCTGTCTACCAAGTCCTTTCAACTTTAAGATGTCAACGTCTTACTGATGAGGAACTCTTCTACTACCAACGAATGCAATACCTGCGTTATATTCCACATCTTAAGCAAGAAGTCATTGCTAATCGTTCTCTCTTCAATGTTACAGATACCCTTATCAAAGTTCTCAAAGGAGGCTTTCTAAAATTAGAAAGCCCCTATGGAACTTCATTTGTTACGATTCTACCAGTTGGAAAGTTCAGTACTATCTTTAATGGTTTCCACCTCGGAGAATTCATTCAACGATTGAATTTTCCTGTTGAATTACGAATCAAAGCAGAATTCATTGATCGTAATAAAATTAAAGGTAAAATGGGACGGTCAAACACACGATTTCTTAACATTATGGAAGAAGCTGATAACACAAACACTGTTCAACAGGATGACATTATTACAGGTGCGTTATCTTTAAAAGACCTTATGAAAAAAGTCGGAAATAAAGAAGACATTATTGAATATGGCGCTTATCTTATTGTATCTGCTTCTTCACTTTCTCAATTACGGAGTCGACGTCAAGTTGTTCTAAATTATTTTGACGATATGGGGGTTGAAATTAGTGAAGCAAGTCATGATGCTCCATATCTCTTTCAAGCTCTACTTTATGGTCAAAAACTTCAAAAGAAAACTCGTACTTGGACACATTTAGTCACTGCTAGAGGTTTTGCCGAGTTAATGCCATTCACTAATACAACTTCTGGTAATCGCATTGGCTGGTACATTGGACGAGTTGATAACTGGACAGGACGGTGGGACAATCTACAAAAAGCCATACAGGCTTCCAAAAACATCGTCCTTTTTAATCCTACTGTTGGGAATAAAGAAGATATTGCAGGTAAAATTACCAAAAATCCTCATATCATTATTACAGGAGCCACTGGACAAGGGAAATCATTTTTAGCACAAATCATTTTTTTAAGCGTTGCACTCCAAAATGTTAAAACACTTTATATTGACCCTAAACGAGAACTGCGCCATCACTATCAAGAGATTATCTCAAATCCCGAATTTGAAAAAAACTATCCAGAACGGAAACGTCAAATTGAAGCTTTTAACTTTGTTACCTTAGATAGCTCACTAGAATCAAATCACGGAGTGTTAGACCCTATTGTAGTCCTAGACAAAGAACAAGCCGTCGAAGTTGCTAAAAATATGCTAGAGTTCCTTCTTCAAGCAGTTGAGAATGTCTCTATGGACCAAAAAACTGCCATTACTGAAACGATTAATGATATTGTTAACAAACGACAAGCTGGGCAAATAGTCGGTTTTAAGCATGTTCTTAAAGCTCTTAAAAACAGCGATAGCGAACAAATCGCTTCTGTTGGTCGTTATCTAACTTCTATTGTTCATAATTCTATCCTTGAGTTAGCTTTTTCAGATGGCACAACAAAGGGATTGAATTATGAATCTCAGGTAACCGTTCTTGAAGTTGCTAATTTAAAACTTCCCAAAACTGATGCTTCTAAAATATCTGACCATGAACGAAATTCAGTTGCTCTAATGTTTGCTTTAGGAGCTTTTTGTACTCACTTTGGTGAACGTCACGAAAACGAAGATACTCTTGAATTCTTTGATGAAGCATGGATTTTAATGAAATCAGCTGAAGGGCAAGCCGTTATTAAAAATATGAGACGTATTGGACGATCTAAAAATAATACCTTAGCACTTATTACCCAATCTGTTCATGACGCTGAAAACGATGACGATACAACAGGTTTTGGTACTATCTTTGCTTTCTATGAAAAATCCGAACGTGAAGATATTTTAAGACACGTTGGACTAGAACCTACTGAACAAAATTTAGAATGGATTGATAATATGATTTCAGGACAGTGCCTTTACTATGATGTTTACGGCAATCTCAATATGATTTCTGTCCATAACTTATTCGAAGATATTGATATGCTTTTAAAACCAATGAAAGCAACAGTTTCTTCAAGTCTTGAAAATAAATACGCATCGTAAGGAGGGATATTCATGCAAGAAGCTTTTGAAAAGCTAAGAGGCGTTGATATCTTTGCTTTAAAGGCCTATTTGGAAAAAACATCATCTGTTGAAACCTCTGTCATTGTTGCATTTAATGAAATCTTCGTTAATTTATTATTCTTCATTCTCAATCTTGTTGTTGGATTCTTCTCGCTTCTTATGCGAATTCTCGAAAAGATTAACCTATACAATAACTACAAGACTTATGTTTATCAAGCTGGTAAATCGATGTGGCAAGGATTTACAGGATCAACTTCTGATGGACTAGCCAATCAATCACTAATTGGCCTTCTAATTAGTATCATTGCTTTTTATCTCTTTTACCAATTCTTCTTTTCAAAAGGGAACTTCATGAGGAAAGTCATTCATGTTTGTGTTGTACTTATTCTTGGTTTCTCTTACTTTGGAACAGTGGCATCAACTTCAGGTGGGCTTTACCTTCTTGATACTATTGATAATGTCTCTAAAACAGTCACTCAAAAAATTTCAAATATCTCGGTCTCCTATGGTGATGGTAAAGAGTTAAAAATTGGCGATTCAATGGCAGATAGTTATATCGCAGAAACTTCTTATACTGCTTACCTTTTTGTCAATACTGGTCAAGAAAATGGAAAATATACCAACAGTCAAACAGGTAAAGAAGAAAAATTCGATGACTCAAAAGTACTCGGTCAATTAAATGGGAACACTTTTACAAAAGTTAAAAATAGCGACCGAAAGAATTATCTAGAGGAATTAGGTGATAATGCGGATGAAGATGGTGAAAAAGACCGCTGGGTATCAGCTGTCTATGATTATCTTTTTATCAAGTGTTTCTATGTTATCTTTAAAATCGTTGAAGCTATTGTCATTGCAATTCCAATCATCCTTGTGCAAATTCTAAACGTCATTGCTCAGCTACTAGTTTTAATAATGATGTTGCTCTTTCCAATAGCTTTATTAATTTCCTTTATTCCTCGCATGCAAGATATTATTTTTGGAGTCCTAAAAGTAATGATGGGGGGTTTAGCCTTTCCTGCTATCACAAGTCTTCTTACCTTAATAATTTTTTATTTAGAAAAAATCATTGAAAATATGATGACCTCTGGTTTTGACAATGCAATAAAAGGCTTTGCATCGCTTGTAGTCTTTGCATTACTTTTTAAACTTATGGTGGTCGTCATGGCCAAAGCCTTAATCTATTATTATCTTTGGAAATATAAAGGTGAACTGATAGGAATTATCCTTGGATCTAGGGCTAGACTAAAAATGGATAATATTGGTCATTCTGTTCAAGATAAGTTAACTTCTGGTAAAGAAATAATTCAACAAGTTCCTAATAAGGGATTTTCTACCGCTCAAAATCTTGGAAACTTCGCCTTGGCTTCCAGTGGTTTAGCATCTGGTGCAGTTATTAATTCTCTATCCCATTTAAAAAATGTAAAAGATTATTTTTCTAAAGGAAAACCTGAAGAAACGCCACACAATCCTAATTTAGACAGTGAGCATGAAACAAATCTACAACCTCGACAACAAGAAGATAAAAATAGCAATTCAATAACTCCTAACCAAGAGGATATTCCTGAAACTTCAGCAACCTTTAAAGAACCACAATTACTAACAGAGGAGCTCACAAAAGAAAATAATATGTCAACGTCCTCACTAAATCTAGAGGAAGAATTTAAATCGTTAAAAGAAAAACGAATATCACCACTTACTAAAAGACGTATTAACCATCTTGAAAAACGTTTAGAAGATTATAAGGACAATGAAGCTATGTATAAGGCGCAAGGTTCTAATGCATTTACCAAAAACTTCCGAAAGACTTTGACTAGAGATAACAAGCTACGAGCAAATTTAAAAAGAAAGGAACGTTTAACAGAAGAACTCAAACGATTAAGAGGTGAACTTTAATGAATATCCATATCAATTCTAAAAGAGCTTTAAAACCTATTATTGAAAATAATGTTTATGAAGCCTATCAAAATAATGAGAGGTCATTGGACTTTCTCGTCTTATTTCCAATTACTGATAAGGAAGCTTCAACAATCATCGATATTTGTCGCTCTTATCCCGTAGTATTAGATGCTAAGTGGCGATTTGATAGTCTGATTTTTACAGTCTACCTAAAACACTAATATCTGAGGTAAGCCAATGAAGAAAAAAATACTCATTTTAGGGTTATTACTTCCTTTTCTTCTACCAGCTACTTTACTGATACTTATTGCAGGAAATCTGTCTGATGATACTACAACTTCTCAAAATGGACAAGAAACTTCCTTGACAGCCAAAGAGGTAGCCAATAAAGCCAATATTTCTGAAGAACGTGCTAAAGACGTCATTCAAATTCTTAATTATCAACTCTCTCACGAGGGCTTTTCTCTAGCTGGCAGTGCCGGAAGTCTTGCAGTAGCTGAACGGGAAAGTGGCTTTGACCCTAAAGCTATTAATACTAGTGGAGGTGTGGCAGGTTATTTCCAATGGTCTGGGTGGTCAAGTTCAGTCAATGGTAATCGCTGGGCTTCTGCTCCACAAAGAGCACTAGAATCTCAAGTAGAATTAAAATTAATGTCTACTGAACTCAGTGGTGCTTATGCAAATGTCAAAAGTAAAATGCAATCAGCTAGTGATGCGGGAGAAGCAAGTTTATATTGGTCAGAACATTATGAGGGAGTGGCTTTATCTGATGGACAAACTAAAGCTGACCAACTCAAAGTGAATGCCCGAAAATGGTATAACATCTTCAATGGAACATTAAAAAACAGCAAAACAACAATAGCTTTTTCGGGTAACACTGGATTATCTAAAGGAACACTACTATCCTCCTTTGATTTTCCAAGTGAATATAATGGTAAACTAAAATACGGACAACCAACTTCCAAAAGCGTCACCACACAAGGAGGGAACTCTTATCCTACTGGTCAATGTACTTGGTATGTTTGCAATAGACTAATTGAGACAGGTATTTGTACCGACCCTGCTATTTACAATAATAATGGTAATGGGCAAGATTGGGTTTCGGCACTTGTCTCAAAAGGTTGGAAACAAAGTAACTCACCACAAGTCGGTGCGGTTATGTCAGTAAAAGGAGGATATGGAGAAACATTAGCACAATACGGACACGTTGCCTTTGTTGAAGCTGTCAATAAAGATGGCACATTTCTAATATCAGAATGTAATTATAATCACATTCAAGACAAACCACATTATCAAGTTTTATCACCACAAAGCTACTATAGCTTTGCGACCAAGTAATATGAAACACTATTTATGATTAAGACTAGTTTAAGATGCTATATGCTATAATATAATTATCCTAAAACTTTTCTTTTTCATAATCTCCACGGAAGTAAGCACCAGCTTGCTTCCTTTTTTATTTTTAAGGAGGAAAAACATGGAAAAATCACTTATCACTAAAGATGATTTAATAGAGCAGGGCTTAAAAGAAGGAACAGCTAGAAAAGTAATTCATGAAGCTAAAATTACTCTAGTTAGTCAAGGCTTTAAATTTTACGACAATAGACGACTGGGAGCTGTACCAATTAGCATAGTTGAAAAAATTCTAAATGTGAAATTTTAAGGAGGTTCTTTCTTGTATATACCACAATTCAATCCACGTGTGAGAAAAAGTAAAAAATCAAAAAAGTTTTATTTTGAAATTAGGGATAATAAAGGAAGAACAGTCGCATGTCAATCAGGTTTTAATAGTAAAAGAGAAGCCGAAAATGCTGCTTTAGAAATTCAACAAAAACTAAGGCAAGGATATACACTAGATAGACATACTTCGCTTTATGAGTGGTTTCAAACATGGTATGATTTAAAAATTCTTCCAAAGAAAAAAATATCTCAAGAAACAAAAAAGAATTATCAAACATATGGAGAAACAATCAAACGTCTCTTTGGTGATAGACCGATTGTTGAAATTAAAGCAAGTCAATACCAAAGAATTATGAATATCTATGGTGAAACAGTTGGATATGATTACCTAAGTAGGATAAATTCAGTTATTAGAAAAACAATAAAATTAGCACAATTAGATAAGATTGTAATTGATGATTTTACAAGTAATGTAGAATTGTTTGCAGGTAAAGAAGGACAAAAACCAGAAGATAAGTACATACATAAAGTTGAAGATTATCAGAAGTTAATAAAGTATCTGGAAAATAACTTAAATTATGAAGACTCCATCGTAAACTATATTATCTATACAATAGCAAAAACTGGTATGAGATATGGAGAAGCTATAGGATTATTAGATAATGATTCAAACTTTGAAGAATACTACATACACACTGATAAAAGGTACAATACGTCAAGTTGGAAATGGACAAAAGCCAAAAATGAGTCTTCAAAAAGATACGTACCAATAGATAAGAAAACAATAGAAGTCTTATCGAAAATGATAATAGAAAGGAAAAGAATAAATTCAGTCCTAAAGATAAAAAACACAGAAAACTTTCTCTTCTTCCACTACGGACTAGAACATGGAATACCCTCGGTAGCTACTGTAAACAAAGCCTTAAAAAAAATACTGAAAGAACTCAAAATTGAACCACTAATTACAACCAAAGGACTTCGACACACTTATGGATCATATTTACTCCATAAAAACGTAGACATGGGAGTGGTAGCCAAAATATTGGGACACAAAGATATTCAAATGCTAATAGAAGTATATGGACATACAATGACTGAAAAAATTGATAAAGAGTTCAAAGTAGTTGAGGAAATTATGAATAAAATATAATTTGGGAAAGATTTTGGGAAAGAAAATAAAAAAGGTAGCAAAAAAGCCCTATTTAATAGGACTTTCATCTACGCTATACTATACCGGCGGCCGGGGTCGAACCGGCACGTCCTTGCGGACACTGGATTTTGAGTCCAGCGCGTCTGCCAATTCCGCCACGCCGGCTAGTAACTGGGGTAGCTGGATTCGAACCAACGCATGAGGGAGTCAAAGTCCCTTGCCTTACCGCTTGGCTATACCCCAATAATATAAAGGCGAATGATGGGAATCGAACCCACGCGTGCCAGAGCCACAATCTGGTGTGTTAACCACTTCACCACATTCGCCATAACTTTAACACGGGCAGTAGGAATTGAACCCACACTGAAGGTTTTGGAGACCTTAGTTCTACCTTTAAACTATGCCCGTAATATGGAAGGGGAGGGATTCGAACCCCCGAACCCGAAGGAGCGGATTTACAGTCCGCCGCGTTTAGCCTCTTCGCTACCCTTCCAAAATATTAAATTTTAATGGCGCGAGACGGAATCGAACCGCCGACACATGGAGCTTCAATCCATTGCTCTACCAACTGAGCTACCGAGCCAATCTATTGCGGGAGCAGGATTTGAACCTACGACCTTCGGGTTATGAGCCCGACGAGCTACCGAGCTGCTCCATCCCGCGCTAACAATATTAAAGGAGGATGTGGGATTCGAACCCACGCACGCTTTTACACGCCTGACGGTTTTCAAGACCGTTCCCTTCAGCCGGACTTGGGTAATCCTCCATA
>NZ_FNXZ01000010.1:0-4963 GCF_900108865.1 Streptococcus sp. 45
AAAAACGATAAATCTGTCAGTGACAGAATGAGAACAAGATTAAATGAGAGTTTGATCCTGGCTCAGGACGAACGCTGGCGGCGTGCCTAATACATGCAAGTAGAACGCTGAAGACTTTAGCTTGCTAAAGTTGGAAGAGTTGCGAACGGGTGAGTAACGCGTAGGTAACCTGCCTACTAGCGGGGGATAACTATTGGAAACGATAGCTAATACCGCATAACAGCATTTAACCCATGTTAGATGCTTGAAAGGAGCAATTGCTTCACTAGTAGATGGACCTGCGTTGTATTAGCTAGTTGGTGAGGTAACGGCTCACCAAGGCGACGATACATAGCCGACCTGAGAGGGTGATCGGCCACACTGGGACTGAGACACGGCCCAGACTCCTACGGGAGGCAGCAGTAGGGAATCTTCGGCAATGGGGGCAACCCTGACCGAGCAACGCCGCGTGAGTGAAGAAGGTTTTCGGATCGTAAAGCTCTGTTGTAAGAGAAGAACGTGTGTGAGAGTGGAAAGTTCACACAGTGACGGTAACTTACCAGAAAGGGACGGCTAACTACGTGCCAGCAGCCGCGGTAATACGTAGGTCCCGAGCGTTGTCCGGATTTATTGGGCGTAAAGCGAGCGCAGGCGGTTTAATAAGTCTGAAGTTAAAGGCAGTGGCTTAACCATTGTTCGCTTTGGAAACTGTTAGACTTGAGTGCAGAAGGGGAGAGTGGAATTCCATGTGTAGCGGTGAAATGCGTAGATATATGGAGGAACACCGGTGGCGAAAGCGGCTCTCTGGTCTGTAACTGACGCTGAGGCTCGAAAGCGTGGGGAGCAAACAGGATTAGATACCCTGGTAGTCCACGCCGTAAACGATGAGTGCTAGGTGTTAGGCCCTTTCCGGGGCTTAGTGCCGCAGCTAACGCATTAAGCACTCCGCCTGGGGAGTACGACCGCAAGGTTGAAACTCAAAGGAATTGACGGGGGCCCGCACAAGCGGTGGAGCATGTGGTTTAATTCGAAGCAACGCGAAGAACCTTACCAGGTCTTGACATCCCGATGCTATTCCTAGAGATAGGAAGTTTCTTCGGAACATCGGTGACAGGTGGTGCATGGTTGTCGTCAGCTCGTGTCGTGAGATGTTGGGTTAAGTCCCGCAACGAGCGCAACCCCTATTGTTAGTTGCCATCATTAAGTTGGGCACTCTAGCGAGACTGCCGGTAATAAACCGGAGGAAGGTGGGGATGACGTCAAATCATCATGCCCCTTATGACCTGGGCTACACACGTGCTACAATGGTTGGTACAACGAGTCGCGAGTCGGTGACGGCAAGCAAATCTCTTAAAGCCAATCTCAGTTCGGATTGTAGGCTGCAACTCGCCTACATGAAGTCGGAATCGCTAGTAATCGCGGATCAGCACGCCGCGGTGAATACGTTCCCGGGCCTTGTACACACCGCCCGTCACACCACGAGAGTTTGTAACACCCGAAGTCGGTGAGGTAACCTTTTAGGAGCCAGCCGCCTAAGGTGGGATAGATGATTGGGGTGAAGTCGTAACAAGGTAGCCGTATCGGAAGGTGCGGCTGGATCACCTCCTTTCTAAGGATAAACGGAAGCACGTTTGGGTATTGTTTAGTTTTGAGAGGTCTTGTGGGGCCTTAGCTCAGCTGGGAGAGCGCCTGCTTTGCACGCAGGAGGTCAGCGGTTCGATCCCGCTAGGCTCCATTGAATCGAAAGATTCAAAAGATTGTCCATTGAAAATTGAATATCTATATCAAATTCCACGATTCAAGAAATTGAATTGTAGATAGTAACAAGAAATAAACCGAAACGCTGTGATTTAATGAGTTTAAGGTCAACAGACCAAAATAAGGTTAAGTTAATAAGGGCGCACGGTGGATGCCTTGGCACTAGAAGCCGATGAAGGACGTGACTAACGACGAAATGCTTTGGGGAGTTGTAAGTAAACATTGATCCAGAGATGTCCGAATGGGGGAACCCGGCATGTAATGCATGTCACTCATTACTGTTAAGGTAATGAAGAGGAAGACGCAGTGAACTGAAACATCTAAGTAGCTGCAGGAAGAGAAAGCAAACGCGATTGCCTTAGTAGCGGCGAGCGAAATGGCAAGAGGGCAAACCGATGTGTTTACACATCGGGGTTGTAGGACTGCGACGTGGGACGACAAGATTATAGAAGAATTACCTGGGAAGGTAAGCCAAAGAGAGTAACAGCCTCGTATTCGAAATAGTCTTTAACCCTAGCAGTATCCTGAGTACGGCGAGACACGAGAAATCTCGTCGGAATCTGGGAGGACCATCTCCTAACCCTAAATACTCTCTAGTGACCGATAGTGAACCAGTACCGTGAGGGAAAGGTGAAAAGCACCCCGGGAGGGGAGTGAAATAGAACCTGAAACCGTGTGCCTACAACAAGTTCGAGCCCGTTAATGGGTGAGAGCGTGCCTTTTGTAGAATGAACCGGCGAGTTACGATATGATGCGAGGTTAAGTTGAAGAGACGGAGCCGTAGGGAAACCGAGTCTTAATAGGGCGCATTAGTATCATGTCGTAGACCCGAAACCATGTGACCTACCCATGAGCAGGGTGAAGGTGAGGTAAAACTCACTGGAGGCCCGAACCAGGGCACGTTGAAAAGTGCTTGGATGACTTGTGGGTAGCGGAGAAATTCCAAACGAACTTGGAGATAGCTGGTTCTCTCCGAAATAGCTTTAGGGCTAGCGTCGATGTTAAGTCTCTTGGAGGTAGAGCACTGTTTGATTGAGGGGTCCATCCCGGATTACCAATATCAGATAAACTCCGAATGCCAATGAGATATAATCGGCAGTCAGACTGCGAGTGCTAAGATCCGTAGTCGAAAGGGAAACAGCCCAGACCACCAGCTAAGGTCCCAAAATATATGTTAAGTGGAAAAGGATGTGGGGTTGCACAGACAACTAGGATGTTAGCTTAGAAGCAGCTATTCATTCAAAGAGTGCGTAATAGCTCACTAGTCGAGTGACCCTGCGCCGAAAATGTACCGGGGCTAAAACATATTACCGAAGCTGTGGATACCTTTTAGGTATGGTAGGAGAGCGTTCTATGTGTGATGAAGGTGTACCGTGAGGAGCGCTGGAACGCATAGAAGTGAGAATGCCGGTATGAGTAGCGAAAGACAGGTGAGAATCCTGTCCACCGTATGACTAAGGTTTCCAGGGGAAGGCTCGTCCTCCCTGGGTTAGTCGGGACCTAAGGAGAGACCGAAAGGTGTATCCGATGGACAACAGGTTGATATTCCTGTACTAGAGTATATAGTGATGGAGGGACGCAGTAGGCTAACTAAAGCGTGCGATTGGAAGTGCACGTCTAAGCAGTGAGGTGTGATATGAGTCAAATGCTTATATCTCTAACATTGAGCTGTGATGGGGAGCGAAGTTAAGTAGCGAAGTTAGTGATGTCACACTGCCAAGAAAAGCTTCTAGCGTTAATTATACTCTACCCGTACCGCAAACCGACACAGGTAGTCGAGGCGAGTAGCCTCAGGTGAGCGAGAGAACTCTCGTTAAGGAACTCGGCAAAATGGCCCCGTAACTTCGGGAGAAGGGGCGCTGGCTTTAAGTCAGCCGCAGTGAATAGGCCCAAGCAACTGTTTATCAAAAACACAGCTCTCTGCTAAATCGTAAGATGATGTATAGGGGGTGACGCCTGCCCGGTGCTGGAAGGTTAAGAGGAGCGCTTAGCATTAGCGAAGGTGTGAATTGAAGCCCCAGTAAACGGCGGCCGTAACTATAACGGTCCTAAGGTAGCGAAATTCCTTGTCGGGTAAGTTCCGACCCGCACGAAAGGCGTAATGATTTGGGCACTGTCTCAACGAGAGACTCGGTGAAATTTTAGTACCTGTGAAGATGCAGGTTACCCGCGACAGGACGGAAAGACCCCATGGAGCTTTACTGCAGTTTGATATTGAGTATCTGTACCACATGTACAGGATAGGTAGGAGCCTATGAAATCGGGACGCTAGTTTCGGTGGAGGCGTTGTTGGGATACTACCCTTGTGTTATGGCTACTCTAACCTAGATAGGTTATCCCTATCGGAGACAGTGTCTGACGGGCAGTTTGACTGGGGCGGTCGCCTCCTAAAAGGTAACGGAGGCGCCCAAAGGTTCCCTCAGAATGGTTGGAAATCATTCGCAGAGTGTAAAGGTATAAGGGAGCTTGACTGCGAGAGCTACAACTCGAGCAGGGACGAAAGTCGGGCTTAGTGATCCGGTGGTTCCGCATGGAAGGGCCATCGCTCAACGGATAAAAGCTACCCTGGGGATAACAGGCTTATCTCCCCCAAGAGTTCACATCGACGGGGAGGTTTGGCACCTCGATGTCGGCTCGTCGCATCCTGGGGCTGTAGTCGGTCCCAAGGGTTGGGCTGTTCGCCCATTAAAGCGGCACGCGAGCTGGGTTCAGAACGTCGTGAGACAGTTCGGTCCCTATCCGTCGCGGGCGTAGGAAATTTGAGAGGATCTGCTCCTAGTACGAGAGGACCAGAGTGGACTTACCGCTGGTGTACCAGTTGTCTTGCCAAAGGCATCGCTGGGTAGCTATGTAGGGAAGGGATAAACGCTGAAAGCATCTAAGTGTGAAGCCCACCTCAAGATGAGATTTCCCATGATTTTATATCAGTAAGAGCCCTGAGAGATGATCAGGTAGATAGGTTAGAAGTGTAAGTGTGGTGACACATGTAGCGGACTAATACTAATAGCTCGAGGACTTATCCAAAAAAGAAACGAGTCAATATTGACAGCGAGTCGGTTTCTTGTTAGAATATATAGGTATTCAATTTTGATTGGATAATCAATCATAGTTAAGTGACGATAGCCTAGGAGATACACCTGTTCCCATGCCGAACACAGAAGTTAAGCCCTAGCACGCCTGATGTAGTTGGGGGTTGCCCCCTGTTAGATATGGTAGTCGCTTAGCA